>JAGNYI010000008.1:0-91040 GCA_017985015.1 Giesbergeria sp.
TCACAAAAACCGCCGCTTAAGATGTACGACCGACTTGCCCACCGCGTCGCTCGTTCGTCGCAAGCGACGCCCGCCGCCGTGGACAAGTCTTCAAGCGCCTCGAACACAAAAATTCAGACGGCCCCAGACTTGCCAGAGCCGTTGTGGCCGTAGACCACCACAAGATTGCCCTTACCGAAGTCCAGCGGCGACTTGGGCGACAAGTTCTCAATACCTTGAACCTCTGAAAGACCCATCAGCCGCAGTTCACCCGACGCGGCAGGGGCCTGGGTCAGCGAGGCAAAGGCACGCTGCTTCGATACCTTGCGTCCATCCGCAGTCTTGAGTAGCTCTGTGACCGCCTTTATGTCTTCTTCCTGTAGCTTGTCAGAGCTCAGCAGCCGATCTGCTGCCTCCTGGAGCCAATCCTGCTGACTCAGAAGCCACACTTTGACTTCCCCCTGCACTTCCTTCATGCGGAACTCCTTAACGTAGGACTCAGAAGAATGCCCGCACCTGATGGCGTCTATTGGCGGTCCAGGACGCCGGGACGCAACTGAACCGCTAGCCTTGCTGCGCCAGCATCGGCTAGCCGTCCTCATCGATCCTGAAAGCCTTGCCGCAGTGCGGGCGGATGATTTCGTTCATGTCTCTCGCGCCCTTAACCTACAGGTTAGCAAACCTGTGGGGGCCGAGGACTAGATTGGCTCCACCGGTGACCGCGGTGGACGTGCCTTTTGACCTGCCGCTTACCGAAAACGGACGGATTTGCTGGGCGCTAGCCAATGCCCGCTCCTTGAGGCAGCAGTCATTGGCCTTCCGAATTCATGTGACAGTACACAGCCTTGAGCAGTCGCTCACACTCGCATGCTCAAGGGCGGTTGCTGTGCCAACCCCACCCTTCACCCCAGCCGCTCCATCTGCCCGGCGGTTAGCTTCCAAGTCGCCACGCCGCTGGCGAGCAGGCGGCGCACCGTGTCGCGGCCGCCGAGTGCATGGACGACGAGGCCATTTTTGTTTTGATGAAAACAAAGTTTGTTTGGTATATGCCTTTTTGTTAAACTCCAAAACCAGACCAAGTCCACACAAGGAGCCCACCATGGCTGCAGTAGCTGAACGTGAAGTGACCGCGTCACAAGACCGTGGCGCTCTGGCCAAGATGGTCATGGCCTTGCTCGACCATTGGAAGTTGAGCACCGAGGATCAGGCGGCACTGCTGGGTATTGCCGCCAGCAACCGGGCAGCCTTGTCCAACTACCGCAATGGAAAGCCCATTGGCACGGGCCGTGACCAGTACGAGCGTGTAGGCCACTTGCTGGGCATCCACAAAAACCTGCGCCTGCTGTTTCCTCAAAACCGCGACCTGGCCTACCGTTGGATGACCACCCGCAACAAGGCCTTTGACAACCGGACGCCTGTAGAGGTGGTGAAGGAATGGGGGTTCGCGGGCTTGCTGATGGTGCGTGGCTACCTCGACCGCGCACGTGGCGTTTGATCCTCGGTTGAACGGTCCGCTGAATGAATTCGCTGTTTGCCCACACCCAGCTGGCTGACATTCACCAGGATGTGGCTCGCAACATCGTGTCCCTGCGGGAGTCGCAGGATCTCTTCGATGACCTGACGGACGACCCAGCCGCGTGGCTGCTGGCGCAGAAGGTGGAAGACGAGGTCAAACCACCGCCGTATTCATCGCGCAAGCCCATCATTGACCGGCCCTTCGAAGATGCGCAATGGTTCAACGCCATTCAATGGCCGTTCAAACACTGGCAGGCCAGCCGGTTTTCTGATGGCTCTTTTGGTGTCTGGTACGGGTCGGAGTCGGTGGAAACCACGGTCTATGAGTCGGCCTACCACTGGTATCGGGGCTTGCTCAGTGATGCAGGCTTTGAGCAGATGGCGGTCATCGCAGAACGGAAGGTGTACTGGGTAGCTTGCAACGCGGCGCTGCTCGATTTCCGCCAAGCTGCCGAAACACAACCCGACCTCTTGCACCCCTCGGACTACACGTTTTGCCAGGCTGTTGGATCGCGGATTCATCGCGAGGGGCATCCCGGCATGCTGACGCCGTCGGTTCGCCGCCCTGCCGGAGAAAACCTGGCCATCTTCAACCCTGCCGTGCTTTCCAACCCCCGGCACAACTGCCAGTTGACCTACAGGCTGGAGGGCGGGCAGATCGTGGTGGAAAAGCAGCCCGGTGCCGCGTGGATTGCGTTGAGTGCAGCGGACCTTTGACGTTTTGCCCACTCTTGAGCACCCGACCCAGGGCATTGGTGACGGTTGCTATATATAAGATAGCTAAATGTGGTTCAAGAATAAGCGCTAGAGCCTGTTTTCAATAGGATTTTCCCGCTCCAGCGTGCCCAGCACCGCATGCAGCGCCTGCACCAGGCCCGCGCGCAGTGCCTGCGCGTCCACGCCCGGCCCGTGGGCCAGCAGCGACTGCGAGATCCAGCCGTAGCTGATGGCGTGCAGCAGGCGCGCTGCGCCGGCCGCGTCCTGGGGCGGATCGGCGGCGCCCAGCAGCGCGCTCTGCCACATTTGCACCCAGTTGCCGTAGTGGCTGCGAAAGGCATCGATGCTGGAGATTTGCCGCTCCAGCAAAAACAGCGCGGCCCATTCGGGCGCGGCCTGCAGCACGGTGCCCAGCTGCACCGCCAGCACCGCATCGACGACGTCGGCCAGAGATCGGCCTGTGGCCGCAGCGGCCGCCTCGCGGACGGCGGCTTCCAGTGCCTGCACGCGCTGGTGAATCCAGAACGCGGCCAGCGCGTGCTTGTTGCCAAAGTAGTCGTAGAAGGTGCCCACGCCCACGCCGGCCACGCCCACGAGCTCGCGAATGGTGGTGCGGGCGTAGCCGCGCTCGATCAAAACCCGAACAAAGGCGTCCTGCAGCGCCTGCGCACTGGCCTGGGCGCGGCTTTGGCGCGGGCGGCGGCGCACGGCGGGCGGGGGCGGCGCGCCCTCGGCCGCACGGGCGAGCGCGCCGCGCGCAAGCCGAACACCTGGTGGGGACTTATTGCCTAGACTCATTGCAGACCCATTCTGACCCGAGGAGCCCCCCATGGCGCAAACCCACGAAGTATTCAACCAGTTTGGCGAGCTGGCCGACTACGACCTGCTGGCTACCGACCCCGCCTTGCGCGAAGCGCTGGCGCGCGCTGACGCCGGCTGGGCTGCGCCCATGCTGGGCGACTATGCCGCACGCATGGGCGACGCCACCACCTACGCCCACGCTGCAGACGCCAACCGCCACACGCCCGAGCTGCAGGCCTTTGACAGCCGGGGCCGGCGCCTGGACGCGGTGCAGTTCCACCCCGGCTGGCACGCGCTGATGGCGATGTACCGCCAGGCCGGGCTGATCTCGCTGCCGTTTGACTCGGACCAGCCCGGCCGCTGGAGCGCCTGGGCCGCCGGCTTCTACCTGCATGGCCAGGTGGAGCAAGGCACGCTGTGCCCCGCCACCATGACCACGGCGGCCATCCCGCTGCTGCAGCGCGAGCCCGCGCTGTGGGCCCAGCTGCAGGGCAAGCTGCTCAGCCAGGACTACGACGAGCGCGACCTGCCGGTGACGCAGAAGCGCTCGATGTGGGTCGGCATGGGCATGACCGAGAAGCAAGGCGGATCGGACGTGCGCGCCAACACCACCCAGGCCGTGCCCGTGGGCGCGGGCGGGCGCGGAGGTGAGTACCTGCTTACTGGCCACAAATGGTTCTTTTCGGCGCCCATGTGCGACGCCCACCTGGTGGTGGCGCAGACGCCCAGCGCGGGCCCGGCCTGCTTTTACGTGCCGCGCTGGCGGCCCGACGGCAGCAAGAACGCACTGCACATTCAGCGGCTCAAGGACAAGCTGGGCAACCGCAGCAATTCCAGCAGCGAAGTGGAGTTCGACGGCGCCTGGGGCATTCTGATGGGAGAGGAAGGGCGCGGCATTCCCACCATCATCGAGATGGCGACGCTGACCCGCCTGAACTGCGTCATCGGCAGCGCCGCCATCATCCGCCAGGCGCTGGTGCAGGCCATTGCCTACACCCGCCAGCGGGAGGCCTTTGGCCGGGTGCTGATTGAGCAGCCCCTGATGCAGACCGTGCTGGCCGACATGGCGCTCGAGAGCGAAGCCGCCCTGGCCATCGCCATGCGCCTGACCCTGGCCTACGAGCGCGAGGCCTCGGGCCAGAGCACGCCGGTGGAGCGTGCGTACAAACGCATCCTGACCCCTGCCGCCAAGTTCTGGGTCTGCAAGCGCGCGGTGGAACTCACCGGCGAGGCGATGGAGGTGTTTGGCGGCAACGGCTACGTGGAAGAAGGCGTGATGGCGCGCCTGTTCCGCGAGGCGCCGGTGAACTCGATCTGGGAAGGCTCGGGCAACGTGATGTGCCTGGACGTGCTGCGCGCCCTCGCGCGCGAGCCCGAGGCCGCTGCGGCCCTGTTGGCCGACCTGGCCCCCGCCGCCCAAGGCGAGCCGCGCCTGGCGACTGCGTTGGTCACTCTGGGGCGTGACCTGGCCACACCCGGCGCGCTCAATGAGGCCGGCGCCCGCGCCGTCGCCCAGCGCCTGGTGCTGCTGGTGCAGGCCTGTCTGCTGCAACAGCAGGCGCCGGCCTTTGTCGCCGACGCCTTTTTTGCCACCCGCTTTGCCGAACCGCACTGGGGCCGCGTGGTGGGCGCCATGGACACGCGTGGCATGGATGTGGCGGCGCTGCTGGGACGGGCGTTTCTAACCCCCCAGTAGTTCCTTCTTCACGCTTTCCTGCGCGGGACTGTCGCCCAGCCAGATGCGCAGAACGGCGTTGTAAAAGTCGATGCCGGGCAGGGTTTCACCAATTTTTTTGCCGTTGAGCGTGCTGACGGTGCCGGTTCCGGGGATCCAGTCGAGGGTGATGATGTCGCCTTTGACGACTTTGTCCAGGCTGGCAAACATCTCTCCAAACTTCACCGTCTGGTTGACGACTTTGGCCTTTTCTTCCTTGGTGGAGTTCTTGTTCATCGAGGTGATGAACAACTGGCCGAACTCCTCGCTGTTGATTTCGCGCTGAATGGTGAGCGAGACGCGCCGGGGGCCTGCCTCGGCCTGCACCTCGGCCGGAGTGGATTTTTTCTCGGGCAGGTACAAGCCGATGGCGTAGAACTTGATAAACACAATGGCCCGCATGCCAGCGCCGTTGAGCTTGAGTTCCTTGCCGCCCACGGTGGCGGTGTCGTCTACCTTGACGCCCGAAACATCCCGGGCCTGCGCCGGCAAGGCAAAGGCCAGTGCCAGCAATGCCAGAGGGGCCCACTTTTTGAATTGATCACCAATACGCATTGACTGTCTCCTGAGGGGTTTCTAAGTGGGGATATGGGTGGGGTGCAGATACTATGCCCGCGCCTGCTGGTGTCCGATGGAAAGTGCACCGGGCAAAGACGGCAAAGCGGGCGAAGCCGTTCCGTCCCCCAGCTTGAAGACGCTGATCGCTTGCGACAGGTGGTCGGCCTCGTTGTGCATGGCCTGCGCGGCGCTGGCGGCTTCTTCCACCATGGCCGCGTTTTGCTGAGTCACTTCGTCCATGCGCTCAATGGACTGGTTGACGCGCGTGATCCCGACCCCTTGCTCGCCGTTGGCCAGTGTGATCTCCGCCATGATGGTAGTGACGCGTTTGACGCTTTCCACCACCTCGGTCATGGTGCTGCCGGCCTGGTTGACCAGGCGGCTGCCGGCTTCGACACTGGCGACGGACTCGTCGATCAGGGTCTTGATCTCTTTGGCTGCCGTGGCGGAGCGCTGTGCCAGGCTGCGCACCTCGGAGGCCACCACCGCAAAGCCCCGGCCCTGCTCGCCCGCGCGTGCCGCTTCCACGGCGGCGTTGAGGGCGAGGATATTGGTCTGAAAGGCGATGCCGTCTATCACGCCGATGATGTCGGCAATTTTCTTGGACGACGCGTGGATGGAGCCCATGGTTTCGACCACCTGAGAAACCACCGCGCCGCCCCGGATGGCAACGCTGGACGCCGAAGCCGCCAGTGCGTTGGCTTCTTGCGTGCTGTCGGCGTTTTGCTGGGCGATGGTGGTCAAGTCGTGCATGGACGCGTTGGTGTCCTGCAGCGCCTGCCCTTGTTCCACCGTGCGGTCATTGAGCTGGTGGTTGCCGCTGGCAATTTCCTGCGCGGTGGACGCAATCACATGGGTGCTGGAACGCACGTCGCCCACCAATTGGCGCAGGCTGTCGTTCATGTCCTTGAGCCCGCTCATCATCTGTCCCACTTCATCCTGGCTGCGCGGCACGATGCGGCTGGTCAGGTCGCCTGCGGCGACCCGCTGAATCACCCGCATGGCAGCGCGCAGGGGCCGCACGATGCTGCGCGTGACCAGAAAACCCACCACCGCGCAGGCCACAGCGGCGGCCACCGCCAGCGCAAGAATCAGCAGCTTGGTCTGCCTGGCGATCTGCGAAGAGTTGTCCCCGGCACTTTCCATCTGCCCGTTCTGGTGGGCAACGAAGGCGTCGAGCGCATCAAAGTACTTCTTTTGCAGCGGACGCATGGAAAACAGGTACTTGAGCTGGGCTTCGTCTTTCAGGTCTTTGCTGACCAATGACACAAAGGACTGCTGCAAGGGAAGAAACCGGTTGCGAATTTCGGTGATCGCCGTGAGCAGCTCGCGCCCTTTTTCGTCGGTAATGATTTTGTCGAGCGTGGCGATGGATTCGCTGTTGGCGATGCTGAATTTTTCGATCGCGTCGAGTTCCGCCTTGATCTGACCCGGGTCGGACATGATCATGATGCCCAGCATGCTGCGCGAGATTTCATTGATTTGGGCCTTGATGTTGTTGGCAACGGCCGTCTTGGGATACCGGTCCTTGATGATCAGGTCGAACTCACCATTGAGGTCGCCGATGCGTACATAGGCCAGACCCGCCAGCAACGCCATCAATGTGATCACGAGCGTAAAGCTCAGTGTCAGGCGCTTTCCGAGGCTCATTCCCGAGATGGTCATCTTGTATTCCTCTACGTCTATCTTCCAGCTACCCAAACTTTCGCCGAGCATCCTACTTCAGGACGCATAACAATTTGAAACAAAAGGGGCATTGGCGGGCAACCGCTCGGATCGGCCAGGCCCGCCGCGGCAGCACAGGAGCGTTGGATGGGTCCGTCCCGGGTCAAGTGACCCCAAAGTGCGCATTGTGCTCAGCCCGCAGACCCCCCGGTCAGCTTGGCCCACCACAGGCGCAGGCGCATTCCTGTTTCGGACGTGTAGCCCACCGTGGGCGCGCGCAATTGGCCTGCGGCGTCCACCACCACAAAAGCCGGTACCGCCCCGAAACCGTGCGCCGAAGTGATCTCGCTGCGCGGGTCGACGGCGGCGGACCAGGGCAACGCGCGCCGGCGCAGCACCTGCGCCACTTTTGCCGCGTCGCCCGACTGCATTGCAACCGTCATCACAGGCCAATCCTGTGAAACCCTGGTGACGCTGCCTTCTTCGGTTCTGCAGATAGGGCACCAATCGGCCCAGAAGTGCAACGCCACCGGCTCACCGGGATGGGCGGCCCGCCACTCGTGCAGGGTCGTGCTGGTAACACGGCCATCCGCCTGCACCACCGTGACAGGAAAGTCCGGCGCCGCTCCGCCAGGCACCTTGCGGGTTTGCCAGGCCTGCACTGCGACGAAGACGGCCAGCACCATGGCCAAGGTGCCCAGATGGCGCTTCCATCCCTGGCGGATCTTTAATCTCCCGCTCATGGGCGCGTGGGGTGGTCAGACGGTCCGGAAAGATCCAGCACATCCCGCTTTGCAAAGACTTCAAATCTGCAGGCTTGCGTCATACAGCCGCTTCCCGCCGCCTCCCAATCAGCGGATAGGCCGGGTCGGTGAAGCCAGGCGTCGAAGGGTGGCCGGGCGCCACCAGCGAGTCGACGAGTGCCTCATCCTCGGCATCGATCACATAGTCCAGCGCGGGGAAATAATCTGTCCATTGCGCAAAGGTGCGCGGCCCGGCAATCACTGCGCTCACGCTGCGGTTGGCGAGCACCCAGGCGGTCGCAAATTGCGCCAGCGACACGCCTTTGGCAGATGCATGCGCCTTGAGTTGCTGTGCAATGGCCAACGATTCTTCGCGAAACTCGGTTTCCCGCATGCGCCGGTCGCCCCGACCCGCGCGCGTGCCCTGTTCAGGGGCGACTCCGGGTGCGTATTTGCCCGTCAACACGCCGCGGGCAATCGGGCTGTAGGGCACTACGCCGATCCCATAATGCTCGCATGCAGCCAGAATTTCGACCTCGGGCATGCGGTTGAGCAAGTTGTAGTACGGCTGGCAGACCACGGGGCCGGGCATGCCGATGCGAGCGGCCAGATGCACCATTTCGGCAATGCGCCACGCGCGGAAATTGGAAACGCCCCAATAGCGCACCTTGCCGCTGCGGATCATGTCGTCCAGTGCCCGCAGGGGCTCTTCGAGATTCATTCCCGCAAAGTCGCGGTGCAGGTAGTAGATGTCGACATGGTCGGTTTGCAATCGCCGCAGGCTGCTTTCGAGTTCCCGCAGCATCCAGGCCCTTGAATAGTGGCTCTCGTTCACCCGCTCGGACATCTTGTTGCCGAGCTTGGTGGCAAGAACCCAGTCGTGCCGATGGGCTTTGATGAGCGGCCCGAGCATGGCTTCCGACGCGCCCGAGGTGTACACATCGGCGGTATCGAGGAAGTTGACGCCGTGCTCGTGCGCATGCGCGACGATTCGCTGCGCCTCCCCCTGTTCGGTCTGGTCACCGAACATCATGGTGCCCAGGCACAGGGCGGAGACCTTGAGATTGCTGCTGCCAAGATTTCTGTACTGCATGGCCGCACTGTATGCGGATTGGTGCTTCACCCGGACCCACAGGGGATTGCCACCGCTGCAAAGTATCGGTCTGCACCCACATCAAGCCAGGAGAGCCAGGCAGATCACAGGCTTCAGAGACTCCTTGATAGGGAGAATCCGAGCCATCGGGACCAGCCCGATGGGGTGCGCCCGGACTCGACAGCTACCGCAGGGGAAAAGGCCTGCTGCCCGTTCGACCGACTGCTCCTGGCCGGGCACTGAGCTTCACCCCCGCCGCACCACAAACCCCGCAATCCGCGCCCCCAGCCGCTCCACCTGTCCGGCCGTCAAGGCACAAGGGGCCGCGCCCGGCGTGCGGCATTCCTGCAGCGCCCAGTGCGCCACACCCGCATCGGCCAGCGTATCGGCCAGCGCAAACAAGTCGTCCACACTGAACAGGCCCGCGTGCCAGGTGGTGCGGCACTCACAGGCCATGCCGCTGGCGAGCAGGCGGCGCAAGGAATCGAACGCTTTGGCGCCACTGCCCGGGGTGCGCGTGATGGCGTCGTAAGCGTGCAGCGGGCCTTTGATGTCCAGGCCCACCCAGTCGAGCAGCGGCAGCAGCGCCTGCAGGCGCTCGGGGTACATGCCGCCGGTGTGCAGGGCGGTTTGAAAGCCCAGGGCGCGCACCTCGGCCAGCGCGGTGGGCAAGGCGGCTTGCAAGGTCGGCTCGCCGCCGGAGAAGACGACGCCGTCGAGCAGGCCCTGGCGGCTGTTGAGAAACGCCAGCACCTCGGGCCACGGCACGGCGGCGGGGGTGGTGGCGTCCAGCAGTTCGGGGTTGTGGCAGTAGCCGCAGCGCCAGGGGCAGCCTTGGCAATACAGCACGGCAGCCAGGCGGCCCGGAAAGTCGATGCTGGTGAGCGGCGTGATGCCGCCAATGCGCAAACGGTTGGCAGACAACAGGGCTTCACTCACGTGATCAATGGTTCATGGCGTTTGCGTTGGCGCGGCCCAGGCCAGCGGCCGCCGCGCAAGGGCCGCCCCGCCGCGCTGGCGGCGTCCCCCTTCCCGGCGATAGCCGAGAGAAGGGGCTGAGGACCGCGGCTCCAAGCCTGCCTGCGCAGGCTTGGACGGCTCCGAAGAGCTGCCGCCTCTGGCGGTTGTACGGAGCGGCGCAGCCGCTCAGGGGGTTGTACTTAGTGCTCCTCGAAGAATTGGCGCTCGTGGTGCTCGCCCTGCTTGCCGATGTTGAAGCTGGAGACCGGGCGGTGGTAGCCCATCACGCGGGTCCAGACTTCGCAGGGCTGGCGCTCGGCGTCGGTCAGTTGCACGTCGGACAGGGCTTGGTGCTCGGTGGTGGAAAAATGGCTCATGGATGTTCTCCTTCGGGGTGGAAAGTGGGCATGCCGCAGCGTGTGCTGCGCCGCCCGGGGGCAACGGCGGGGTATGGCCCCGCCGTTGATTACTACGAAGTTGATAGCTGCTAGCGCTTGATGGATAAGCGCTAGAGGCCAATTTGACTTAAATCTTTGCGTTGGTGCATGTCACGCCGCGAGTGCGGCGCGCTTGGCCTGCAGGCGCTCTTCGTCGCAGGTGGGGCAGAACTTGTGCTCGCCCGCCAGGTAGCCGTGCGTGGGGCAGATGGAGAACGTGGGCGTGATGGTGATGTAGGGCAGGCGAAAGCGCGTGAGCGAACGCTTGACCAGATCGCGGCAGGCGGCGCCGCTGGACAGCCGCTCGCCCATGTACAGGTGCAGCACGGTGCCGCCGGTGTATTTGCTCTGCAGCACCTCCTGGCGCGCCAGGGCCTCGAAGGGGTCGTCCGTCCAGCCCACGGGCAACTGCGACGAGTTGGTGTAGTACGGCTTGTCCGCCGTGCCCGCCTGCACGATGGCGGGCCAGCGCTTTTTGTCTTCCTTGGCGAAACGGTAGGTCGTGCCTTCGGCGGGGGTGGCCTCCAGGTTGTAGAGGTGGCCGGTTTCCTCCTGGAATTGCGTCATGCGCTCGCGCACATGGTCGAGCAGACGCACGGCCAGCTGGTGGCCGCGCTCGCTGGTGATGTCGTGCGCGTCGCCGGTGAAGTTGCGCACCATTTCGTTGATGCCGTTCACGCCCAGCGTGCTGAAGTGGTTGCGCAGCGTACCGAGGTAGCGCTTGGTGTAGGGGAACAGGCCCTGGTCCATGAGCCGCTGGATCAGTTTGCGCTTGGTCTCCAGGCTTTGCTTGCCCAGTTCGAGCAGGCGGTCGAGCGCGGCCAGCAGTGCCGTCTCGTCGCCTGCGTACAGGTAGCCGAGGCGCGCGCAGTTGATGGTCACCACGCCCAGGCTGCCGGTCTGCTCGGCGCTGCCAAACAGGCCGTTGCCGCGCTTCAAGAGTTCGCGCAAATCGAGCTGCAGGCGGCAGCACATGGAGCGCACCATGTTGGGCTCCAGCTCGGAGTTGATGAAGTTCTGGAAGTACGGCAGGCCGTACTTGGCCGTCATCTCGAACAGCAATTGCGCGTTCTCGCTCTCCCAGGGGAAATCCTTGGTGATGTTGTAGGTGGGGATGGGAAAGGTGAACACGCGGCCCTTGGCGTCGCCCGTGGTCATCACGTCGATGTAGGCGCGGTTGATGAGATCCATCTCGGCCTGCAGCTCGCCGTAGCTGAACGGCATCTCCTTGCCCGCAATCACCGGCACCTGCTCGCGCAGGTCGTCGGGGCAAATCCAGTCGAAGGTGAGGTTGGTGAACGGTGTCTGCGTGCCCCAGCGCGACGGCACGTTGAGGTTGTAGACCAGCTCCTGGATGCACTGGCGCACGCTGGCGTAGTCCATGGCATCGACCCGCACATAGGGCGCCATGTAGGTGTCGAACGACGAGAAGGCCTGCGCGCCCGCCCACTCGTTCTGCAGCGTGCCCAGGAAGTTGACGATCTGCCCCACGGCGGAACTCATGTGTTTGGGCGGCCCGGCCTCGACCTTGCCGGGTACGCCGTTCAGGCCTTCATTGAGCAGCGTGCGCAGCGACCAGCCGGCGCAGTAGCCACTGAGCATGTCGAGGTCGTGGATGTGGATGTCGCCATTGCGGTGCGCCTCGCCGATCTCGGGCGTGTAGACGTGCGAGAGCCAGTAGTTGGCCGTGACCTTGCCCGCCACGTTGAGGATCAGGCCGCCGAGCGAATAGCCCTGGTTGGCGTTGGCGTTGACGCGCCAGTCGGCGCGGGTGAGGTATTCGTTGATCGACGACTCCACGTTCACCAGCGTCTGGTGGTCGGCCCGCAAGGTGGCGTGGCGGTCGCGGTAGGCGATGTAGGCGCGGGCCGTGGCCAGGTGGTTGGCGGCGATCAGGGTCTGCTCGACCACGTCCTGGATCTGCTCGATGCCCGGCGCCTCGCCGCGGAAGCGGTGGATCAGCACCTTGCCCACCTGGGCGGCCAGCAGGGCGGCTTCGTCGGCCGCAAATTCGCCGGTGGCGGAGCCTGCGCGCTCGATGGCGAAGCGGATCTTGCGGGCGTCAAAAGGGGCGCGCTCTGCGCTGCGCTTGATGACCTCGCGGGGCAAGGTGGTGACCTGGGTATCCATGGGCTTCTCCATCGTTGGAAGGCAACAAATAACTACATATAGTGTTCACAATAAATTGAAAACACCATAGGTAGTTTGATGGAGAACAAGCAAGCCCGCCGCGGCAAGGCGCCGGGGTGGGCCAGGAACGGGCCGGGACGCCTTGCTGGGCGCGGCTTACAGCGCCTCGATGCGCGGGTAGAAGTCGTGGTTCTCGCGCTGCATGCGTTCGTGCACCATGCGCAACACCTGGTTGGCATCGTCTCGGAAGCCCTGCTCGTCGCGGCGCACGCTCTCGGGCAGGTTCCAGCGCCGCGCGAAGGTCTCGTAGGCGCGGGCAATGGCGCCCATCTCTTGCTGGTATTGCAGGCCCAGGCGGGCCAGCTCCGGGTTGCCGCCGCGCTGCAGCGCGGGGTAAAGCGCGCGGTCTTCCACGGCCAGGTGCAGCTTGATGGTCGAACTCATGGCGACGATGAGCCGGGCAATCTCGGCGGCGTTGCGCGCCACGCCGGCATGGGCCAGGCTGCGCAGGCTGGCGATGCTGCTCAGGATGCTGACGTGCTGGTGCTTGAATTTGTCGATGTTCATGGTGAAAGCTCCCAAGGGTGAAGAAAACAGGGCCACGTGGGCATCTGGTGTCCTGAGTTGGAAGTTCGTTTCAGAAAGCTGCCGAGAATCGCCGCCATGCAGCGTTGCAAATCCTCGCGATAGCACCGGCTATCGCTGTGGTTTGCGCCTTGCCTGACGACGATTTCGACAGCTTTCACTTTTTCAACCTAGTTCCAACTCACGACACTAGCCGGCGTGACTCACTACCCGTTGCACACTTCGGGCCAGACCAGAGCGCCATGCAAATCAAGGGTTTACACTGATAATGGTTATTTTTACCCTTATATTTAATGGTCATTGATACCATCAAAGGGTCATGAATACCTTTTTTGAAGCGCCCTGGCTGGCCGACCTGGCTACCGACTTGCCACCCAACGTGCGCCTGCAGCGCCTGATTGGCGGCCTGCGTGCGCACTTTTGCTGCGGCGCCGTGGCCCTGCTGCGCCTGGAAGAAGAGCACCTGCGCCCGGTGGTGGTCGATGGCCTGGTGAGCGAATCATTGGGCCGGCGGTTTGCCGTGCACCAGCACCCGCGCCTGGCGGCCATCCTGGCGCGCGGCGAGGTCACCTGCTTCGACCACGACAGTGCCCTGCCCGACCCGTACGACGGCCTGCTCGACGCCCTGGTGGGCGAACCCCTGCCGGTGCACGACTGCATGGGCGTGGCGCTGCGCGTCGATGGCCGAGCCTGGGGCGTGCTGACGCTCGACGCCCTGCAGACGGGCACGTTTGATGACCGTGCGCGCGCCGACCTGACGCAATGCGCCGTGCACGTGGAGGCCGCCATCCGAGTGACGCGCCTGGAGCGGGAGAACCAGGCCCTGAGCCGCGCTGGCAGCCCCTATGCAGGCGACGCCAGCGACGAGCCCGTATTGCGCGCTGCGCTGGACGAGGGCGAAATCCTGGGCCAGAGCGAAGTGTTGACGCGCCTGCTGCACGAGATGAAGCTGGTCGCCACCTCTGACCTGCCGGTCCTGCTGCTGGGGGAGACCGGCGTGGGCAAGGAGCTGTTTGCGCGCCTGCTGCACCGCCATTCGGCGCGCCGGGGCAAGCCGCTGGTGCATGTGAACTGCGCGGCGCTGCCCGAGTCTCTGGCCGAGAGCGAGCTGTTCGGCCACCGCCGGGGCGCCTTCTCGGGCGCGGTGACCGACCGGCCCGGGCGCTTCGAGGCGGCCGAGGGCGGCACGCTGTTCCTCGACGAGGTGGGTGAGTTGCCCCTGCCGGTGCAGGCCAAGCTGCTGCGCACGCTGCAGAACGGTGAAATCCAGCGCCTGGGCGCCGACGAGCCCCGGCGCGTCAACGTGCGCGCGGTGGCGGCCACCAACCGCAACCTGCGCGACCTGGTGGCTGCCGGAAGTTTTCGCGCCGACCTGTACCACCGCCTCTCGGTCTACCCGGTGCCGATTCCACCGCTGCGCGAGCGCGAAGGCGACGTGCTGCTGCTGGCCGGGCGCTTTCTGGAGCAGAACCGCGCCCGCCTGGGGCTGCGCAGCCTGCGGCTGTCCGCTGCGGCCCAGGCGGCGCTGCGCAGTTACCACTGGCCGGGCAACATTCGCGAGCTCGAGCATGTGATCAGCCGCGCCGCCCTCAAGACCCTGAGTCGGGGCGCCAGCCGCCATGCCATCGTGACGCTGGAGCCCGAGGTGCTCGACCTCGACGCCCTGCAAGGCGCGGGCACGCTGCCCACTGCTGCGGCGCCCTTGTCGCCCACCGCATTGCCCGAAGCGGCCCCTGCGGCCCGCACGCTGCGCGAAGCCATCGACACCTGCCAGCGCCAGAGCATCCAGTCCGCCCTGGAGCAGCACCGGGGCCACTGGGCCAACGCGGCGCGCCAGCTGGGCCTGGACGCCAGCAACCTGCACAAGCTGGCGCGGCGCCTGGGGCTGAAGTGAAACTACGTTTTCGATAGCTGCAAGCGCTTTCTGCACAAGCGCTGGAGGCAGTTTTTGATCAAGATCATTGGCCCCCGTCATCAGGCGGCCTACTGAGGAACTCCACAGTTGATGCGCTGCCCTGTGGGGGGTAGCCTTGCGCTGCGCACCCGGCGATGTCGTCCGGGCGACACATATCAATAAAGAGACAAGCATGCAAGTCATCTCCGTGCGCAGCCTCGCAGCCCGGCTTTCCCTGGGCTTTGGCGTCATTCTGGTGTTGCTGCTCGGCATGGCGGTGCTGTCGCTGCTGCGCATGCAGGCGTTGTCAGCCACACTGGAAGAAATCACCGTCCACAACGCGGCGCGCTCGCAGACACTCAATGTGATGGCGCGCAGTGTCTCGGGCTATGTGCAGGCGCTGGGCGACCTGGCCAGCACCGATCTCGAAGGCGGTCCGGCCGTGCTGGCCCGGGTGCGCACCACGCTGACGCAGTACGACGAGGCGCAGGCGCGGCTGGAAACCTTGCTTGCCGGCAACACGCAGGCGCTGACCTTGCTGGAGCCGGTCAAAGCCACCGGCAGCGCTGCGCGCGAGCTTCTGGCTCTGGGTCAGAAGCTGACCGCCGGACGGGGCGACGCCGCCATGGCCTTCCAGATGCGCAACGAATACGGCAAGGACACTGCGGCCTGGAGCGCGCGCCAGCAAGCCTGGGGCCAGGCCGTGGACGCGCTGAGCGACTGGCAGGACAGCGCCAACGCCGCCAGCTCGGCGCTGGCCACGGCCGACGCCCGCACGGCGCGCGGGCTGATCATCGTCGGCGCGCTGCTGGCCTTTGCCTTTGGCAGCGCCCTGGCCTGGTGGCTGGTGCGCGACACCCGAGCTGCCGTGCGCGAAGCCGTGGAGGCCACCCGCCGCATGGCACAGCACGACCTCTCGCAGCCCATCGACACGCGCCGCCAGGACGAGATCGGCGGCCTGCTGGCTGCACTGGAAACCATGCGCCAGAACCTGCTGGAACTGGCCACCGGGGTGCGCCAGGCGTCGGACGACATCAACAACGCCAGCGGCGAAATCGCCCAGGGCAGCCAGGACCTGAGCGACCGCACCGAAGAAGCTGCCACCACGCTGGAAACCGCGCTGGCGTCCATTGCCCAGCTCACCACGTCGGTGCAGGAGACCACCGCGACCGCGCAGGAAACGCAAAAAATATCGACGCACACCAGCAGCGTGGCGGCGCGCAGCGGCAGCGAAATGGGGCAGGTCGTATCGACCATGCGCGAAATTGACGTGGCCTCGCACAAGATCTCCGACATCATTGCCATCATTGACGGCATTGCCTTTCAGACCAACATCCTGGCGCTCAATGCCGCCGTCGAAGCCGCCCGCGCGGGCGAGCAGGGCCGGGGCTTTGCGGTGGTGGCCAGCGAGGTGCGCGCCCTGGCCGGCCGCAGCGCGGCCGCCGCCAAAGACATCAGCAACCTCATCCACACTTCCCTGGCCAAGGTGGCATCGGGCACGCAGCAAGTGGGCCGCGCGGGCCAGACCACCGCCGAGGTAACCAGCTCGGTCGAGAACGTCTCGGGCCGGATTTCTGCCATCGCCCAGGAGGTCACCCAGCAGATGGGGCGCATCGGCGAAGTCAACCAGTTTGTCGGCCAGCTCGATCAGATGGCGCACCAGAACGCCGCCCTGGCCGAAGAATCGGCCGCCGCAGCCGCGTCGCTGCGCCAGCAGGCCAGCCAGTTGGGATTGCTGGTGAGCAAGTTTGAGCTGGGCCGGCCCGTTGCGCGACCCAGCGGCGAAGCGCCTGTAGTCCTTCTGCAGCGCGCCTGAGCTTTAGGCCAGATCCGGCACCAACGCTCATCAGCAATGCGCAGCACGCTATTACTTTTGATAATTGTGTAAAAGACCATTGTCCCGCCATGTGGCATTCCCCGCCACAATGCTGAACATGATCACCCTGCAAGACATCCAGGACGCCGCCTCCCGCCTGCAAGGCCAGGTGCTGGACACCCCGTGCGTCGAATCCCGCACGCTCTCCGAAATCGTCGGCGCGCAGATCTTTCTCAAGTTCGAGAACCTGCAGTTCACCGCATCCTTCAAGGAGCGCGGCGCCTGCAACAAGCTGGCGCAGTTGACCGCAGAGGAACGCGCGCGCGGCGTGATTGCCATGAGCGCCGGCAACCACGCCCAAGGCGTGGCCTACCACGCGCAGCGGCTGGGGATTCGGGCCGTCATCGTCATGCCCAGCTTCACCCCTGGCGTCAAAGTGGAGCGCACCCGCGGCTTCGGCGCTGAGGTGGTACTGCACGGCAGCACCCTCGAGGAAGCACGCCTGCACGCCTACCAACTGGCCGAGGAACAAGGCCTGGTGTTCGTCCACCCGTACGACGACGAGGCGGTGGCCGCCGGCCAGGGCACGCTCGCGCTGGAGATGCTCGCCGCCGTGCCGAACCTCGACACGCTGGTCATTGCCGTGGGCGGTGGCGGCCTGATCGCCGGCGTGGCCACGGCGGCCAAGGCCTTGCGGCCCGACATCGAGATCATTGGCGTGCAGACCGAGCGCTTCCCCGCCATGGTCAACGCCGTCAAGGGCACGCACCATGCCCAGGGCACCTCCACCATCGCCGAAGGCATTGCCGTGGGCACGCCCGGCACGGTCACGCTGGAAGTCGTGCGCCGCTTGGTGGACGACCTGGTGCTGGTGGATGAAGGCGACATCGAGCAGGCGGTGCTGATGCTGCTGGAGATCGAAAAGACGCTGGTGGAAGGCGCGGGCGCCGCCGGCCTGGCCGCGCTGGTGCGCTACCCGGAGCGCTTCAAAGGCAAGCGCGTGGGCCTGGTGCTGTGCGGCGGCAACATCGACCCGCTGCTGCTGGCCGCCATCATCGAGCGCGGTATGGTGCGCTCCGGGCGGCTGGCGCGCATCCAGGTGAGCGCGCGCGACGTGCCGGGCGTGCTGGCAGCCATCACCAAGACGGTTGCCGACGCCGGCGCCAACATCGAGGAAGTGCACCACCAGCGCGCGTTTACGCTGCTGGCGGCGCAGAACGTGGAGATCGAACTGGTGCTGCAGGCGCGCGGCAAGGCCCACGTGCAAGAGGTGCTGGAAAAGCTGCGCGCCGCCGGCATGGAAGCGGTTTTGCGCTGAGCAGCCTAGAATCGTGATTTTTCCCGTCCCAGTTTCAGGAGCCCCGCCATGACCGATTCTCACAGCCCCGTGCCCGCCCACCCGGTCGACCCCGTGGAGTCGGTGGTGCATGTGATCCCCTTCGTGCTTCCCGCCGTGGGCGCCATCATGATTTTTCTGCTGGCAATGATTGCGGTCTATATGGCCTGAGGCACTGCAGCCTCGTCTCCCAGGCCCCGCTTTGCGGGGCTTTTTTCTTGTGAAGGACCCCTCCATGCGCAACGGTCACGCTTTGGTGCTTTTTTCCGGTGGACAGGACTCCACCACCTGCCTGGCCTGGGCGCTTGAGAACTTTGCGCATGTGGAGACGATCGGCTTTGACTATGGCCAGCGCCACCGCGTCGAACTCGATGCCCGCCTGCGCGTCCTGGCAGCCCTGCGCGAGCACTTTGGCCATTGGCAGGGGCGTCTGGGAGACGACCATGTGATTGATCTGGCGGTACTGGGCCAGATCAGCGATTGCTCCCTTACCCAAGAAAAGGCCATTGCGCTCGGCGAAGCCGGTTTGCCCAATACCTTCGTGCCGGGGCGCAACCTGATGTTCTTCCAATTGGCCGCCGCTGTCGGCTACCGGCGCGGCCTGCGCACGCTGGTGGGTGGCATGTGCGAAACCGATTATTCGGGCTACCCCGATTGCCGCGACGACACGCTCAAGGCCTTGCAGGCCGCGATTTCGCTGGGCATGGGCCAGAGCTTCACCATCGAGACGCCACTGATGTGGCTGGACAAGGCGCAGACCTGGGCGCTGGCGCGCACGCTGGGCGGCCAGGCGCTGATCGACATCGTGGTGGAGCACACGCACACCTGCTATGAAGGCGTCCGCGGCGAACGCCACGCCTGGGGCCATGGCTGCGGCGCCTGCCCAGCCTGCGAGTTGCGGCGAAATGGATTCGAGCGCTGGAGTGCCCGACATCAATAGACATAACCTCATGCATGTTTTGCATGAATCTTGCCCCTGTCTGACAGACAGGGCGCGCCGGTCTTCTTAGAATCGACATCCCAGCCGACCCGCGGAGCCCGTGGATGCGCTTTCGCCCACCGGGGCAGCGCGCGCCCCGAGAGCCGACTGAGTTCAAGCCGTTTTTTCAAAGGCAGCTCAGCGCCCGCACCTGCGCCAGCCGCCCGTGACCGTGACCTTGTTCGTCCGCTTCCTTTGAAAAACCGATTTCAACTTAAGGAAGCTCCCGATGAATGCACCCACCATGCAGGGCCTGAACCTCAGCGCCCCTGCCTACGTCAAGAACGCCCGCCTGCTGGCCTGGGTGGCCGATATGGCTGCGCTGTGCAAGCCTGAAAGCATTGTGTGGTGCGATGGCTCGAAGGAAGAGTACGACGGCTTGTGCCAGCAGTTGGTGGACGCCGGCACCTTCAAACGCCTGAACCCCGCCAAGCGTCCCGACAGCTTCCTGGCGCTGTCTGATCCGTCCGATGTGGCGCGCGTTGAAGACCGTACGTTCATCTGCTCGGAAAAGAAGGAAGACGCCGGCCCTACCAACAACTGGATGGCTCCAAACGACATGCGCGCCACCTTGCAGCCGCTGTTTGACGGCTGCATGCAAGGCCGCACCATGTACGTGGTGCCGTTCAGCATGGGCCCGCTGGGCAGCCACATTGCCCACATCGGCGTCGAGCTGACCGACAGCGCCTACGTGGCGGTGAACCAGCGCCTGATGACTCGCATGGGCAAGGCGGTGTACGACGTGCTGGGCGTGGATGGCGAGTTTGTGCCGTGCATGCACAGCGTGGGTGCACCGCTCGCAAAGGGCGAGAAGGACGAGACGCACTGGCCCTGCAACCCCAGCGTCAAGTACATCGTGCACTACCCTGAAACACGCGAAATCTGGAGCTACGGCTCGGGCTACGGCGGCAACGCCCTGCTGGGAAAGAAATGTCTGGCGCTGCGCATTGCCTCCACCATGGGCCGCGACCAGGGCTGGCTCGCCGAGCACATGCTGGTGCTGGGCGTGACCAACCCCGAAGGCAAGAAGTACCACGTCGCCGCCGCCTTCCCCAGTGCCTGCGGCAAGACCAATTTCTCGATGCTGGTGCCGCCGGCCGGTTTTGACGGCTGGAGCGTGACCACGATTGGCGACGACATCGCCTGGATCAAACCCCATGCCGACGGCAAGATGTACGCCATCAACCCCGAAGCGGGTTACTTTGGTGTGGCGCCGGGCACCAACATGCACACCAACCCGAACTGCATGCGCTCCCTGGACCGCGATGTGATCTTCACCAACGTCGCGTTGACCGACGACGGCGACGTGTGGTGGGAAGGCATGGAAAAAGACACTGGCAAACTGCCCGACCACCTGATCGACTGGAAGGGCCAGGATTGGACGCCGCAAATCGCCAAGGACACCGGCGCCAAGGCTGCGCACCCCAACTCGCGCTTCACTGTGGCCGCAACCAACAACCCGGCGCTCGACCCTGCCTGGGACGACCCGGCGGGCGTGCCCATCGACGCCTTCATCTTCGGCGGCCGCCGATCGACCACAGTGCCGTTGGTGACCGAGGCGCGCAACTGGCAGGACGGCGTCTACATGGCCGCCACCATGGGCAGTGAGACGACCGCCGCCGCCTTCGGCGCGCAAGGCGTGGTGCGCCGCGATCCCTTCGCCATGCTGCCGTTTTGCGGCTACAACATGAGCGACTATTTCCAGCACTGGCTGGACCTGGGCGCCCAACTCAAGGCTTCCGGCGCCACGTTGCCGCGCATTTTCACTACCAACTGGTTCCGCAAGGATGCTGCTGGCAAGTTCGTCTGGCCCGGCTACGGTGAGAACATGCGCGTGCTCAAGTGGATGCTGGATCGCATCGAAGGCAAGGCAAGTGGCCACGAAACCATGTTCGGCATTGCGCCCCAGTACAGCGAAATCAACTGGGCGGGGCTCGACTTCAGCGCCGCGCAGTTCGATACCGTGACTGCCATCGACAAGGCAGCATGGAAGGATGAGCTCAAACTCCACGACGAGCATTTCGCCAAGCTCGCCTACCACCTGCCGAAGGAACTGCTGGCAACGCGCGCTGCAATCGAGGCACGGCTGGGCGCTTGAACCGGCCAAGCAGCAGGTCTGTGATGCGGGTGGAATTTCAGAACACCGAGAGCAGATCCAGCGCCCGCATCCACAGCAGCACCGGCAAGGCGGCTGCCGCCCCAACAAGGGCGGTGGCCATGGCCGAGCGCCAGACGGGCATGCCCGCGCGCCGCTGCTGCCCTACGCACAGGGACACGCACCCGAGCCAGGCTACGGCCAGCAGCGTCAGGCGGGCCTGCGGCAGCCAGTGAAACACAATGCCTTCGGTGCGCAGCTGCGTCAGCGTGAGCATGGAGAGTCCCAAGAACAGGTTGGCAGCCGCCATGGGCACGAGGCCTAGGGCCAGCACTTTCCAGTCGGTGCGCACCACCCGCGCGCCCAAGGCGATGACCAGGTGGGCAAAGCCGCCCACCAGCACGGCGGTGCCGGTGAGCCAGGCCACGATGCCGGCGCCGTCGAGCCAGCTGAATACGTCAGAGACTTGCGGGTAGTGCGTCAGCACCCACCAGGGCGCGTTGCTGGCCAGCGGCCAGAAAATGTCGTGGTCCACCAGCCAGGTCGCCAGCCACTGCCTGCCCTGTACAAAGCCCGATGCCATGGTCCATTGGAAAGCCCCAAGGGCAAAGCCCAGCATGCCGTAGAGCAGCAGCAACGCCTCGTAGCGCCCCACGTCGCCGGGTTGGCTGCCCACGATCTCGCTGCCGGGCCAGCGCAGAGTCAGGGCGACGGCATCGCGGTGGCCGCTGCAGCGCCCGCAGGAGTGGCATTGCGAGGCGCTTGCCAGGGCGTGGACGTTGAGCAGCGGCGGGCAATCCACGGCAGCAATGTGGGCAGGCTGCAAATCCCAAGCCGCGCGGTCCACCTTGAAATGCACCGGTGCCAGGCGCGCGAGCAGCGCGAAAACGCCGGTGACCGGGCACAGGTAGCGGCACCACACACGTTTGCCCCGGCCATAGACGATGCCCACGGCAATGGCTGCCACCGTTGAGCCCCCGAGAATCACCAGAACCGGGCCTGGGTACTCGTACACGCTGATGAGTTGCCCGTAGAGCGTGGTCCCCAGGAAGCCGACCAGCGGCCAGCCAGGCCAGCGCATCCAGCGTGGAATCGGCAGGCCCTTGCCGGGGCGCCCCGCAAATTCGGTCAATGCGCCTTCGGGGCACATCACGCCGCACCAGAAGCGCCCAATGAGCAGCATGGACGCAATGACAAACGGCCACCACACGCCCCAGAAAGCAAATTGGGCAAAGCGTGTGAGGCTGGTGAACATGCGCGCGTCTTCGGGCGGCATGGGCAGGAAAGCTGGCACCGCTACGAGCACGAAATACAGCACGACGATGCCCCACTGCAACTGCGCGATGCGGCTGCGGTTGCGTGCCATCCAGTCGCCCAGACGTGCCAGCCGTGTACGCGGTGCGCCTGCCATGACATGCACGGTGCTAACGCCAGCACGGGTGCGTGTAAAGCTTGTGGACTGCATTGTCATGCGCTCGGTTGCTGTGGGGTGCGCCGGGGCCACCAGCGCTGCGCCACCATCAGGGCCCAGAAACCAAAGAACACCAGCACGTCGGCCGCCGCAGGGCGTGCGCGGTAGCCAAACAGGTTCGCCAGCCACTTGCCAACGCCACTGCTGTCGTCCAGTAACGCGCTCGTGTTCCAGAGTGGGTCGGGGCCGGGTGGAATCCATTCCAGGCCAATCAACCGATCCGTCCCCAGCACCAGCATGCCAGCGGCAAACAGCAGCAGCAGGTTGGCGCTGACGCGCAGCACCTGCTGCTGCGGTAGAAAGCGCAGGCCACGCGCTGCGGCCCAGGCGGTGATACCCGCCAGCGCAACCCCAGCCAGCGCTGAGGGCAGCAGCGCGCCCCAGCCGACGCCCGAGGCAATGCCTTGCAGGAAGATAACGGTCTCTGACCCTTCGCGCGCCACCGCAACGGCGGCGACGGCAGCAATGCCCCAGGCGCCGCGCCGCTCGGCAGCGCGGTCCAGCGCGCTCTCCATCTCCAGGCGCAGACCGCGCGCGTGGCGCCGCATCCACAGCACCATCTGCGTCATCAGCACCGCAGCAAAGAGAATGAGCAGCGCCTGGAAGATTTCCTGCCCGCGGTCCGACAGGCTGCCGAGCGTGCCCTGCATCACGGCGGCCAGCGCCAGCGCGAGTGCCAGGCCCGCTGCCACGCCACGCCAGAGTCCGGCACCGGTCGTATGCCCGCCACCGCGGCCGGTGGACCAGGCCGCAAGAATGCCGATGACAAGCATGGCTTCCAGGCTTTCGCGCCATACGATGACGAGGGCATTGAGCATGAAGGGGCTTTCAGCGCGCAACGATGTGGCCTTGCGCGGTATCGGGATGGAAATCACCAAAGAAGCGGTAGCTTCCGGGCTGGAGCGGCACGAACACCAGGAAGCTGGTGGCACCGGGCGCCAGCACTTTTTCCTTCTTCAGCTCCAGGCTCTCGAACTCCTCGGCCTCTGGGCCGGCGTTGTGCAGCACGAGCTTGAAGCGCGTATTGGCTGGCACCACGATCTCGGTTGGTTCGAAGCGGCCGTTTTTCATTTCCAGCCGAAAGGTAGGCAGTTCCTGCGCGTACGCTGCGCTCGCCGCCAGCAACAGCGCTGCCGCGCAGAGCGCGATGGACTTGCTTGCTTGCATCAGAACTCCACCCGCGCGCGCAGTCCGAGCAGCGCAATGCCTTTGGCTTCGGGGTTGGCTGCCGGCCGGGAGATGTATTGCAGGCTCGGCGTGATCTCGACGTGGCCGTTCAGGTGCATGCGGTAGTACAGCTCGCCAATGCGCTCTGCACCGCGTGCGACGTAGCCGTAACTGGCTGGGTCCGCTGCGGAGGCCGATGCATAGTGGCCGCTGGTGCGCAGCATGCCGAGCGCCAAGCCCAGACCGTCGGAGCCGCGCCCCCAGGCCGAGCCGTCGAGTTCGGCTCCAACGGTGAAGGCGTCGTCGAACGGCACGCGCCCAGAGGTTTGGTGGCCATAGCGCGCGAACAGGGTCAGCTCATCGGTGAAACGCTGATCCAGCGACATGCCGACGCCTGCGTGGCGTGCGTCACTGCCATCAAAGTCTGCGCCGCGTGCATTGCTCCAGGCATAGGCTCGGTAGGTGCCAGGCAACTGATTGATGCGCGGCGCGATCCAGGCCTGCGCCATCACGAAGGCTTTTCCGCTGCTGCCACTGAAGTTGGCCCCGTGGCCCGAGCCAAATACACCGAGTGACGCGCCCCAGGGCATGGACTTGTCGCTGGAATTCTCGTACGCGGCAACGGCGCCCGGCGAGAAGCCGAAGCGATCGGCACCGATGTCGCCCCCCGAGTCGAGCAGCGGGTTGTGCACGAACACGTTGTTGACAAAGTGCCGCGTCTCATCGTCTGCGATGGCGTTTTGGTCAAAGAAGCCAAACGGATCGATCTTGCCAACGGTGAAAACCGCCTTGTGTTCACCTCTTTGACTCAGCGGAGCGTCCAGCTGGTACCAGGCCTGCGCCAGCGTGAACTGGGTATCGTCGGGGTCAGTGCCGCTGAAAGTGGTGCTGTTGGCCGTTCCGGTATAGGTGTGCCGCAGAGCCAGGCCATCCCCTTGGCCAAAGCGGGCATGCACAAACACTTTGCCCTTGTTCGCACCAAAGTCACCGCCAGGCAGGGTCACAGCCACATCGCCGCGGTAGTTCGCACGGCTGCGGCCCGAAGCCGGATCGCCCAGAGCGCTGCGCCTGGCTTGCTGAACCAGGGCCGTGAGACTACCTTCCACGCTGATGCCGTCCAGCGCGTGGGTGATGTGTGCAGGGCCCCGCAGGGCCTGCTGCTGCGCCTCCACGGCCTTGATACGCGTCGCCAATTCGGGCTCGTTCTCGCTGATGCGATCAGTTTCCAGCGCGCTGCGCAGCTGGGTGTTCTGGGCTTCCAGGCGCTCTACGCGCTCGGCCAGTGCCTTGACCTGCGCCACCAGCGCGTCGGTGTCCGTCGCAGCCACGCTGGACAGCGGGGTGGCCGCAGCACACAGGGCCGCCGCAAGCGCCAGCGCCTTGCGAACGGGGAGCTTGCGCTGCATGTCAGTACCCACCCTTCTTGCCGACGCCGGCGTAGGTGAAGTCCCATTCCAGCTCGACCGTCTTGAACCAGGGACGTACGCCGGTGGCGCGGTCGGTGTGGCGCCCATAGTGCATGCCCATGGCGTTTTCCTTGGCGCTCGGCGGGTAGACGGTGAACTTCACGTGGTATTTGCCGGGGCCGGCGAGCTTGACGTTGTCGCCGTAGTGCGGGCCGTCGCTCGCCACCATGGGCATCATGTCGCCGCGGATCACCTCGCCGGAACCCTGCTTGCTCAGTTCGTACTTCACCAGCAGGAAGGGAAGCCAAGCGCCTTCGGAGTATCCATTGACGTTGCTCGCCAGCGCGTGAATGTCGGCTTCCAGATGAATGTCGGACTCCGCCACCCTGCGCATGTGGCCCTCAGGCTCCATCTCCACCGGCTGCAGATACACCGCACCCACTTCCATGCCCGAGACGTTGTGCGGCGCGCCGATGGGATACTCCAAGGCCGATGCGGTCAGGCTGAGGCCCATCAGGCCGGAGAAAACGAGCGAGCGAAAAATCATGTGCAAACCTTGTTTTGCAGTTGAAATGACTTCAGTGCCTAGTTCCAAATCCTGGAAACGGCAGTGAGAAGGATTCGCATTCTGATCTTTATCCGGCGCTTGGCAGTTGCGCAGGATCAAAGTGTTGCAGGCTGGCCCCGATTTTTATTGCGTTGCACACACTCTGAAGCGGTGTGTGACCTGCCGCTTTCGCTGGGACGGGCGGGTTCGGACAAGTGCTCTGCGCTTGGGAGGCGCCCAAAAAAAACCGCGCTTGAAGCGCGGTCCTTTTGCGTCCAGCCTGGACGAACTCAGTCTTGGCGGCTCCGGGCGCAGGCCAGATCGGTCATCACGCGGGCGTCGGTCTGGGCCAACGCCCACAGCTCGCGGTCTTCGCGGGCCTGACGGCGCTCTGCACGCCAGGCAGACAACATGGCCACCAGACTGGGCACCGGTTTGGCCGACACGGCAGACACGGTCAACGAATGCAAGAAGGAGGAATGGGTCAGTGTGGTCATGGAAAATCCTAAAAACGGGGCACGCTTTGGTGCAATGCATGGATATTAGGGTTTACCCGACTATTATTCAAATTTATGTTTGTGATGATATTCATTCATGAGGTGAATAAATAGCGCCCTGCTCTGCACACACGCCATGTCTGATGCTTTCCGTCGCCTGGACTTGAATCTTCTGCGTGTCTTTGACGCGGTGATGGCCGAACGCAGCCTGACGCGTGCGGCCCACAAGCTGGCGCTGACCCAGCCCGCCGTGAGCAATGCCTTGCGCCGATTGCGCGAGGCCCTGGGCGACGAGCTGCTGCGCCGCAGCGGCACCGGCGTCGAGCCCACGCCCCGCGCGCAGGCGCTGTGGCCGGTGGTGCAGACGGCGCTGGCGCAACTGGAGGGCGCGCTGGCGCCCGAGCGCTTTGAGCCCGCGCTGGCCGACAACAGCTTCGTGCTGGCGATGGCAGACGCCACCGCTGCGGCGCTGCTGCCCCACATGGTGCGCATTCTGGCCGCCGAAGCGCCCAGCGTTTCGGTGCGCGTGCTGCCGCTGGCCACACGCGACCCGCGCCGCCTGCTCGACGATGAGGCGGCGGACCTCGCCATTGGCTACTTTCCTGCGGTGCTGGCGGATTTGACCGCACGCAACCAGACCGGCGACGCGGTCTCCTACGCGCACCAGCGGGTGTACGACGGCGAATACGTCTGCCTGATGCGCAAGAACCACCCGCTGGCCGCCGGCCCCTTGACGCTCGACCAGTACTGCGCGGCGCGCCACCTGCTGGTCAGTTTTTCGGGCCGACCTTATGGATTTACCGATGAAGCCCTGGCCGCGCTGGGCCGCGAGCGCCGCATCGTGCTGACCGTCAACCAGTTTTTCACTGCCGGGCGCGTGGTTGCCAACTCCGATCTGCTGACGGTCTTGCCGCTGCACTTTTTCGGTGTCACGGGTCTGGAGGGCACTTTGGTCTGGCGACCGCTGCCGCTGCAGTTGCCTACGGTGCACGTGGACGCCCTGTGGCACGTGCGCCGCGCTGGCGGAGCAGCGCAGCGCTGGTTGCGCGACGTGGTGGCGCGTGCAGCAGCAGCCGAGCACCTGCCGCAGCAAAGCCCCACCGCTGTCTGAGCATTCCCCCTTCAGCCCCGCAAATCGTAGGTTTTGCCTGCGGGGTTTGCCCAGTCCCCGGCTACCATCCCCCACGCGCGATTGCGGCTCCGACTCCGAGCGTGTCGAGCCCGCGCGCCACGCACCATTCTTCTGGAACGCATCCATGCACAAACTTCTGGCGCTCGCCCTTGACGCGACCAGCGCTCTGGTCCTCCTGTCCCCCACCGCTTACGCCGCGGGCCCTGAGGCAGGCCACGTGCACATGCTTGTTCTCGACGCCGAGCAGCAGCCCGTGGTGGGCGCAACGCTGCGCGGCGCCTGTCGTTCCGACGATGGCGCCTTCTTCGGCGGCAAAAAGCTGGAGACCCCGTGGACCTGTACCACCGACGCACAAGGCCTCTGCAGCGCCGAGCTGCGCTTGTTGCCCAAACCCGGTTCAGACCGGGCGAACGCTTGCAAGGCCCTGGCACCCACGGAGATCACCGAGGCCGGCGCGGCACCGGCAAAGAGCAGTTATTTCACCTTCTTTGCGGACGGTCAGGCGCAGAGCTACAACCTGCTGCAAAAGGGCGCCAGCTGGAAGCATGGCGACTACTTTTTCCAATCGCTGGAAAGCAAGGCAGCCTTTGACGATTTGGTGGGCCGCAACACCAGCGATTTCTACCAGCGCCGCGTCGCCATCAAGGACGAGTCCGCTGCCCCGACGCTGAGCCTGGATACCGCTGCGGCCCATGTGCCCCAGAGCCGCGAGTATCCGAATACCGAATTTCTGCGCGTGCTGATCGATCGCAAGACACACCAGGCGTCAGTGGAGATTGTCGTGACCGACACCTACATCGACTACGCCATGCACATGCTGAACGAGGCGCGCTATGGCGCGGGCGCGAGCGAAAAAACCGTGGCTCTCAGCATAGGCAAGCAGGGCTCCACCTGCAACATGCGTGACCTGTTCGAGCGCAAGTGCACTTATCAGGAGACGGTCAGCTTTCCCGTGGACATGGACGCTTTTCGCCAGGCCGCCGCCGCCTACCGCCCGGGCAAGATCACGCTGTGGCGGTTCCAGGTCCGCTCCAAGTCGGGTCACGAGCGCATGCGCGCGCTCAGTCATGCCGAGTTCCACGCGATGGCGCAGGCCGTGGACGAGGCGCTGGCCAAGCTGCGCTAGGAGTCTGTCGGACTTGGAGCGTCGAAAGCGAAAACCGGAGGTTTCACCAAAATCGGCCCCAGCGAGGACAGTTTTTGCCGGATTTGCAGCCCCATAGCCCGGCTATGGGGCAAAAAGACGGTGGAAAATGGACCGCTGCGGCCGATTTGCAGCCGACGATTTCCAAGTCCGACAGACTCCTAGGGAAGCCCCCACGCACCGACGCTGCCCATCGCGCCGAGCAGACGCGAAAATCGGCGCATGAAGATTCAGCTGCTCTCGGACCTGCACCTGGAAGTGCATCCCCACTTTGCCCCCGAGCCGGCCGCAGGCGCCGGGGTGCTGGTGCTGGCGGGTGACATTGGCTCCTACCAGACGGGTTCGTTGTTGCAGGGCGATGACTTCGGCCTCGAGCGCTTCTCGCCGCTGCCGCAGTACGCCGGCTGGCCGGTGCCGGTGATCTTCGTTCCTGGCAACCACGAGTACGACGCACAGGATTTTGACGCCGCGCAGGCGCGTCTGCGGGCCAGCTGCGATCGCCTGGGCCTCGTCTGGCTCGAGCGTGAGAAGACCGTCCTCAGCGGCGTACGTTTTGTCGGCACCTCGCTGTGGAGCGACTTCGACGCCCTGGCCGACGACGCGGGCGTGGACGACGTCCGGCGCCTGCAGATGCGCGAGAAAGCCTTTCGCGCCGCCAACTATTACCTGCGCACCACCGGCGCCACGGTCCGTGGCATGCCTCTGCTGGCGCCGGAGGTACGCGAGGAATCCCTGCAGTGCCGGGCGTGGCTGGCGCAGACCTTGGCCCAGCCGTTTGAAGGCCCCACCGTCGCCGTCACGCACTTTGCCCCCAGCCTGCGCAGCGCCGATCCGCGCTATGGCCTGACGCCGGGCACCGCCGGCTTCTGCAATGCGCTCGACCACTTGCTGCCCCATGCAGGGCTGTGGCTTCACGGCCACCTGCATACGGCCATTGATTACACGGAGCAAGGTCTGCGCGCCGATGGGAGCCCCTGGTCTTGCCGGGTTCGGGCCAACCCGCTGGGCTATGCGCGCAAGAACGAGCAGGCGTTCTTCGACCCCCTGTGCTGTGTCGAGACACGGTGAAGTCGGGGCGATCCAGGATCGTTGCTTCTTTTTTTATAGCATAAAACGATCTCTGCATAAGCGCTGGAGGCCATTTTCACCTAACTTTTGAAGCGGGTTGCCGATGAAATATCGCTGGCTCAGCTGCCCGTATGATGGTGCAAACGCAGAGGCTCTAGCGCTTGCGTAAGCGACGGCACCCGCGGGTGTGTCGATTCCTGTCCCCGTTCCTGGAGAAACGCGATGAACATTCTTCTTGCTGTCGACGGCAGCGCCTACACCAAAAAAATGCTCGCTTACCTTGCGGCCCACGACGAGCTGCTGGGCAGCAAGCACGAGTACAGCGTGATCACCGTGCAGGCCGAACTGCCTGCCAGGGCGCGCGCGGCGCTGGGCAAGGAAGTCGTCGACAAATACTACGCGGACCAGGCAGAAAAGGTGCTGGCTCCGGTCTCGAAGTTTCTGGAACGCAAGGGATTGGCGATCAAGCGCATCGTCAAGATCGGTCCGGCGGGTGCAGCCATTGGCAAGGTTGCCGACGGTGGCAAATACGACCTGCTGGTGATGGGCTCGCACGGGCACGGCGCCCTCGCCACGCTGGTGATGGGTTCGGTCACTACGCAGGTGCTGGCCAACAGCCGCGTGCCGGTGCTCATCGTCCGATAAGCCAGCCACGCAAACTCTCCCTGCTTCGGCAGGGTTTTTTTTGTGAAAGTAGTACCAAATAGTTTCAAAATGACTGATTGGTTTACTTTCATACCAAACGGTTATACAGTCCGCGAGCGCCCATCCTGGCGTGTCATCTGCATCTCATGCAGGAGGAACGACCTATGAAAAAGACGTTGATTGCATTGGCCCTCACCGCAGGCGCGACCCTAAGTGCCCTGGCCCAGGACATCGTGGACACTGCCGTGAAGGCGGGCAATTTCACGACCCTGGTGGCTGCGGTGCAGGCGGCCGGTCTAGTGGATACGCTCAAAGGGCCGGGCCCGTTCACCGTATTTGCCCCCACCGACGAGGCGTTTGCAAAAATTCCCAAAGCCACGCTTGACGGTCTCCTGGCCGACAAGGCCGCTCTGACCAAGGTGCTGACGTACCACGTGGTCCCTGGCAAGGTGATGGCCAAGGACGTCAAGCCCGGCAAGCTCAAGACGGTGGAAGGTCAGGAGCTGACGGTTTCTACCGACATGGGCGTGATGGTGGACCAGTCCAAAGTGCTCGCCACCGATGTGCTCGCCAGCAACGGCGTGATCCATGCGATCGACACCGTGCTCATGCCCAAGTGAGCCAGGCAGCCTGGTTCTGAGCCTCGCCTAATCCCCAAGGAGAATCCACATGAAAACCGTGTTCAACCGCCGTACCGTCCTGATCGCTGCCGCGCTGGGCGCCAGCACCACATTGCTCCAGGCCTGTGGTGGTGGTGACGATGAGCCGCAACACACTATCGTGGAGGTTGCGCAGAAAACGCCCGACCTCAGCATCCTCGTCGAAGCCGTGGTGGCCGCCGATCTGGTGCCCACCCTGAGCACCGGCGCGCTCACAGTGTTTGCGCCCACCAACGCCGCGTTTGCCGCCCTGCTGGCGGAGCTGGGCATCACCAAGGAAGCGCTGCTCGCCGACAAGCCCTTGCTCACCGCCGTGCTGACCTACCATGTGCTTGGCAGCAAGGTCGAGCTTGCCAATGTGCCCGTGGGCAAGCCCATCACCCCGGTGGGCGGCGGGTTCTTCAAGGTTGAATCGGCCGGTGGTCTCAAGATCACCGATGGGCGCAACCGCGTGTCCAACATCACGGCCACCGACATTGAGGCGAGCAACGGCGTGGTGCACCTGGTGGACCGCGTCCTGCTGCCGGCCAACCGGGACATCGTCGCAACAGCGCAGGCCTTGCCCGATTTCAGCATCCTGGTGGAAGCGGTCGCGGCGGCGGGCCTGGTGGAAACCTTGCAGGGCACGGGGCCGTTCACGGTGTTTGCACCCACCAATGCGGCCTTTGCCGCATTGCTTGCCGAGTTGGGGGTGAGCAAGGCTGCCCTGCTGGCCGACAAGGCCATGCTGACCAAAGTGCTGACCTACCATGTGCTGCCAAGCCGCGTTCTCAAGGCCGAGGTCCCTGTGGGTAAGCCAATCACCACGGTGCAAGGGCAGAGCTTCACGATCAACGCGAGCCTGCAAATCACCGATCAGAACGCCCGCGTGGCAAACCTGGTGGGCACTGACGTCTTTGCCAGCAACGGCGTGATCCACGTAGTAGACCGCGTGCTGCTGCCTGCCTGACGAAAACACACAGGTTGGCAATGAAAGACGCCCGCACTGCGGGCGTCTTTCATTTGGGGGTCGCGTGCTGCCTCCGCTGCATCTAGCGTGCCCGCATGCCATCGAAGCAGGTGCGCAGCACCAGATCGACGATTTCTGCGTCCTGGTAGAGCGCGCTGTCTTTCAAAAAACTCACCACCGGATCGCAGGCGCGGGCGTACAGCGTGTAGAGCACCACAATGGGCGGCAAATCCGTGTCGATCACGCCTTCGGCCTGCGCTTCGGTAATCCATTCGCCAATGATGTCGCTCACCTGGATGACGCCGTCGGCATAGCATTTATTGGCCATGAGCACGCTGCGCAGCGTGGAGTTGCGGCTGGGCAGCAAGGGCATTTCTTGCGCAAGAAGGCGTTCCAGCGACCAGCGCACCACGGCGCGCAGTTTGTCCACCGCAGGCAACGCGGGGTCCAGCGACTTCAAATAGGTCTGCGCCGAGGACAGCACTTCCACCATCGCAGCGCTGCAAAGCTCTTCCTTGCTGCCAAAGTGTTTGTACAGACTGGCTTTGGCAATGCCCACCTTGCCGGCGACGTCATCCATGGTCATGGCGTCGAACGACTTCTCGCCCAGCAGATCACAGGCCGATCGCAAGATGGCGTGCTCGCGGGCTTGATGCATCTGCTCTTTGAAGGACACTTTGGCGGGTGCTGGTTGCATACCGCCTATCTTATGCAGTCAAGTAGGAAATTGAATCCCTCGGTCACATAAAAACCTTGGGGTTTTCACTTGACCGATCCCCGTCCGGGCCCTGTGGCCTCAGGCCAACGCGGCCGCCGCCCCGTTGATCAATGCCTGGGTCAAGGTTTCCAGCACCGCCGACTCCAGATTCCAGCAGTGCCAGTAGAGCGCGATCGACAGCGTCTGTCCGGGCGCCAGATCCACCAGCCGCCCTTCTGCCAGCGCGTCACGCACCAGAATTTCGGGCAGGATCGCCACCGCCCAGCCTGCCTCCACCGCGCGCAACTGTCCTTCGGTGCTGGGCACAAACAACTGGTGCAGGGAGACGCGCTTGAGTCCGAAGGCGCGCGCCACAAACTCCACCGCCATGTCGTCCTTTCGATTGAAGGAAACAAACGAAACCTCGCGAAAGCTGTGCTGCGTCAGCCCTCGCGGCAGGCAGCGCGTGGCAAATTCGGCCTCGGCCACGGCAACGTACCGCATGGAACCCAGCGGCACCATGCGGCAGCCGCGCAAGGCCTGCTTGAGGGTGGTGACGCAGCCCAGCACCTGGCCCGAGCGCAGCCACTCCTGGGTGAAATCCTGGTCGTCGGCGATGATCTCCAGCGGCAGACGCTGGCGCGCCAGCGGCCCCAGCGCCTCCAGCGCCCAAGTGGCAATGCTGTCGGCATTGACGGCAATGGCAATGCGCTCTTCCTCGCGCCCACCGCCCTGGGCGCTGGGGGCAAGCTCCTGCAAGTCGCGCTCCAGATCGGCGCGCAGCAGTCGCATCTGCTTGGTGTGCTTGAGCAGCAGTTGCCCTGAACTGGTGGGACGCAGCGGGCGGCTGCGCACGATCAGCACCGAGCCGACCTGCGCTTCCAGCGCCCGCAGGCGCTGCGAAACGGCCGATTGCGTCACGTTCAGGCGCTGCGCAGCGCGCTCGAAACCGCCCTCTTCAACAATGGCTGCAAGGCATTCAAGGGCGATCGGATCGAAAGTGCTCATGGAAACCTCGCAGTCAGCCAATTAGGCCGCCTGATGATTAGATAAAAGAGTTAATTCTCCTATCCAAATTATCTCCTGCCGATCCCACTGAGTCCCATGAAAACCATCGTTCTGGCTGCCGGCGCCATCGCCATCGCCATTGGCAACGCCTCCCATTTGCGCGGGCGCCGCCTTCAATTTCACCCAAAATTTGGCGCTGCGCAACGCCGAGCCTGGCGAGGAGTTCCTCAACGGACACGAGGTGCTCAGCCTGAAGCGGATCAGAAACGCTATTGATTGAGTAGCTGAAAAATCAGTCACAGCAAGCGCTGGATGCCAAAAAGCTCAATGACAAGCGCCCGGCAATGGACCTGGGCTTTCATGGAGTGCCGCCGCGCTCGGGAGCGCTCGGCGCCCCCGCGGCCTGAATCTACTTCTTGCGCTGCACGATCAGGTTGCGCCGGGCATCCTCGGGATAGGCAAAGGTGATGGCGCCGCCCTGCACCTTGCCCATGACCAGCATGTTCGCCGTCAGCGCGTCTTTGTCCTGGCTGCTGAAGGGGCGCTCGTAGGTGGCGACCACGCCGTAGTACACCCGCGGAATGTTCTCCAGTGCGGTTTTCATTGCGGGTCCGGTCAGCTTGCCATCGCGAATCCCGAGCAGCGCATAGGTGAAAAGGTACACCGCGTCGTAGCCCTGCGCTGCGGCCATGGGAACCACCATGCGCCCGCCCCATTTTCGAGAATAAGCACTCAGGAACGCCGCCCGGCGCTCATTGCTGGGCTCGGCAATGAAGGTCTGCGCCATCAGCGCACCGTCAGCCGCCTCGCGCGCACCGTCAATGAAGAACGGGAACGAGAGCGGCCAAGCCCCCACCTGCGGCACCTTCCAGCCCAGATCGCGCCGCCCATTGGCAATGGCAGCATTCTCCGGCCCCACGGTGTAGCTGAAGACGACATTGGCGCCGGCGTCGCGCGCCACCTTGAGTTGCTCGCGCAGGTCCGTCACCCCCAGAGGAAACCGCGACACGTTCACCGCCCGCAACTGGTGTGCGGCCAGTGCGACTTCGACATCCTTCAAGCCCGCCTCGCCATAACCCGTGGTGTCCGCAAAGATGGCCACCTTGGTCCAGCCGCGCTTGACCAGATCGTTCACCACAAAGGGGGCCTGAATGCTGTCGCGCGCCGAGGTGCGAAAAATGTAGCTCTCTGGCGCGGGGTATTGGCTGGTGAGCGGCGTGCCGGTGGCACAGGGAATGATCAACGGGCTTTTGGCGTTCTGGAATACCTCAAGCGATTTCTGGGCCACGCCGGTGTTGCAGTAACCGATGGTGCCTGCCACCCCAGCACCGAGCACCTCTTGCGCCGCTTTCAGGCCGACATCGGGCGTCCCCTGGTCGTCCCGTATCACCAGTTCCAGGGGCCGTCCGAGGTAGCCACCCACCGCATTGATCTCATCGACGGCCAGCTGGATGCCTTGCAGCAGGGGTTTGCCGAAATCCGACGAGGCGCCCGTGAACGGGCCGATCACGCCGAGTTTGACGGCGCCTGGCGCCTGGGCGAAACCCATCAGGGGCAGGGCTGCGCAAATGGCCACCAAGCTGGCGCGCAGAGAGGTCACGAGGCTGGAAACACAATGCATGGAATCTCCCAAAGTGCGGTGCCAACCGCTTTTTGCCAGAGCATGCAGCAGAAGACCGAACTGCGTTTGCGGCGTTTACCCTGTGCTCGCAAAGGCCCGTCAGCAATCAGAAAGACTGGTCACGACGCCGGGCCTGTCTTGCCACTCGCCTCGCGCACGTCGCTTGGCAAGCGCGCGTCCATCCAGCGCAGCAGGTCGGCCCACATATCGCGCTGCTCGGCCTCGTTGGGCATGCGCAAGGCGTTCGACAACTCGATGGTGACCACGGGCAGACCCTTTTGCAAGCCGCCGAAATGGCCCAGCGATCCCGGAAACACACCCACCCGCTCCAGCCGCAGCGCGCCCAGCTGGCGCGGCGGCGTCACCGGTCCGTCAAAATCAAGCACTCCATACGGCGCGTGGATGCTGACCACCAGCTGGGGCTGGAAGCGCTCGACCTGATCGTTCAGGAAGCGCGTTTCGGGCTCGGACAACGCAGCCGACCCAGGCCAGCGCCGGGGGTCCTTGCGGGCGCGCGTTTGCCAATGCAAGGGGGCGTCGTGGTCCCAGCCTGGCGTGCGGAAATTGCGGTTCAGATCCACCCCCTTTGGGTTCGTTCGCTGAGGCTTTCGCGCCAGCAAACCGTCCGGATTCGCCACCGGGACAAAGCGCCAGTGCACGTCGCGTGGAGTCTGGCCGGCCAGCGCGATCCAGCGCATTGCAAGCGCGCCCGCCGTGAGCTCGTCGCCATGAATCGCTCCAATCACCAGCACCCGCAAGGGTTCTGAGGAAGCGGCCCCTTGGGGTCCCTTGCTGATCACGTCGCGCCAGTACAGAGGTACGCCCTTGCGCGAGAAAGCGCCGCTCTCTTCCAGCCTCGCCCCCTCGCAGTTGGCGCGCGAGACGCCGGGCAGGCGCGGCACCAGCAGCGCGCAGGCCACCGACGCAGCCGGCGCTGGCAGGCGCGGTTCGGCCGCTGCCAGTGAGCCGCCCATCGCCAGCAGCAAGGCGCCCAGGCTTCGCAGCCCCTGGTACGCTGCAGCGCACACAAGACCCCGCCGCATCAATGCAGCACCCGAGGCGAAGCCAGAATACGCAGAGCGCTGGCCAGGGGTTCCACTTGCGGGGCAATACGGAGGAGACCGCCATCGGCATCGTGCAGCATCTGCACGGTGGGGCCAGGGCCTTGGGCGGTAAACAAGGGGATCAGAGACATCAATCGGGAGCCGGCGCCGCAGCACCGTGCGCAGCGCGATTTCAAACGGGGCTCCATAATAGCCCGCCCTGCCTGCTCCCGCCCCTTGTGCCGCGTCTCCTACAGCCCCGTCCGCCCAGTTTCTCCACCCGCGAGTTTCGCTCCGCGCTCGGCATGTTTGCCACCGGAGTCACCATCGTCACCGCACGGGCGGCCGACGGGCACCTGGTGGGCCTGACGGCCAATTCCTTCAACTCGGTGTCGCTGAACCCGCCGTTGGTTTTGTGGAGTCTGGCCCGTGTGGCCGCCTCCATGGCCGCGCTCTCGGCCGGCTCGCACTATGCAATCAATGTACTCGCGGCCGATCAGCAGGCCTTGGCCGAGCAATTTGCAGCGCACGGCGTGGATCGCTGGGCCGGCGTCGACCATGTGCCCGGCATTGCGGGCGCGCCCCTGTTGGTGGGTGCGGTGGCAAGCTTTGAATGCTTCAATCGCAGCCGCTACGAAGAGGGCGACCACGTCATTTTTGTCGGCCAGGTGGAGCGCTGCAACCACCGCGCCGGCGCCGCGCCGCTGCTCTATCACGGCGGGCGGTTCTTTACCGAGCACCCGCTGTGACGCGGCGCGGGGGCCAGGCTTACAGCATCCCCAACATGCGTGGGAGCCACAGGCTCAGCTCGGGGACATAGGTCACCACCACCAGGAAGCCCAGCATTGCCAGCAGCCACGGCCACACGGCCACGGTGAGCTCGGTAATGCCCATCTTGGTGATACCCGAAGCGACGTACAGATTCAGGCCCACCGGCGGATGGCACATGCCGACTTCCATATTCACCACCATGATGATGCCGAAGTGGATCGGGTCGATGCCCAGCTTCATCGCCACGGGAAACAGGATGGGTGCGAAGATCAGCATGATCGACGACGGCTCCATGAAGTTGCCCGCCATCAGCAGGATCACGTTCACCGCCAGCAGGAAGGCGATCATGCCCAGGCCGTTGCCCAGCATCCAGTCGGCCAGCGCCTGCGGGATGTTCTCGTTGGCCATGATGAAGCTGAACAGTACCGCGTTGGTGATGATGTACAGCAGCATCGCGCTCATGTTGGCCGAGCTCAGCAGCACCCGCGGTACGTCCTTCAGTCCCAGGTCCTTGTAGATGAACACTGCGACGATGAACGCATAGACCGCGCTCATGGCCGCCGCTTCCGTGGGCGTGAAGATGCCCGCGTAGATGCCGCCCATGACTACGATGATCAGAAACAGCCCCCAGGCAGACTTGCGAAACGCCGCCCAGCGCTCGCCCCAACTGGCCTTGGGCAGGCGTGGGTAGTTGTTTTTGCGCGCGCGCCAGTAGGTCACGCCGCCCAGCACCAGCGCCAGCGCGATGCCCGGCACCACGCCGGCCATGAAGAGCGCTCCCACCGAGGTGTTGGTCGCCACCGCGTACATCACCATCACGATGGACGGCGGAATCAGGATGCCCAACGCCCCGGACGTGGTGATCACGCCAGCGCCAAAGCGTTTCGGAAAGCCCGCCTTGACCATGGCCGGCAAGAGGATCGAGCCGATGGCCACCACCGTGGCCGGGCTGGAGCCCGAAACCGCCGCGAACAGCGCACAGGCCAGAACGCCGCCCAGGCCGAGGCCACCATACCAATGGCCGACCATCGAGGTGGCGAAATTGATCATGCGTCTTGCCACGCCCCCGTGCGTGAGGAAGTTGCCTGCCAGGATGAAGAACGGGATCGCCATGATCTCGAACTTCTCGATGCCAGTGAACAGCTTGAGCGCCACCGACTCCAGCGGCACATCGGTGAAGCCGAACAGGAAAGTGAGGACCGTGAGGCCCAGCGAGATGGACACCGGCATCCCGGTGAGCATCAGGGCCGCGAGAAGGATGAAAATGATTGCCGCGTTCATGGTCGTTTACCTGCGTCGTTCTTGCGGTCGGCGTTGCCGGTGCGGTCCTCGTCGGGGTGCAGGTTGTCCTTGAGGTTGTAGACCTCGGTGTTCTGAGCAACCTCCTCCTCTAGCGTTTCTTCCAGGCCATCGACATGGCCGTGGTCGTGGTGCGGCAGCTCGCCGGTCCGGATGAAGCCCACCAGCACCTGTAAAAAGCGAAAGCACATCAAGCCGGTGCCCAGTGGGATCGCGCTGTAGACAACCCAGGTAGGCCACTCCAGGTCGGGCGTAGTCGGGCCTTCGATCAGTTGTTCGACGTTCATGCCGATGACTTTGAAGATGGCGTAATGCGCGCCGTTGTCCCAGACGAAGGTGGTTCCCATCACGGCAACGATGCCGGTGAACAAAGCTCCGGCGGCCATGCCGATGATGATGAACTTGCCGCGCGCGCTGTTGCCCAGGCGGTTGATGAACACGTCCACGCCCACGTGGATGCCGGTGCGCACACCGTAAGCGGCGCCGAATTTGGCCATCCACACGAACATGATGATGGTCAATTCCTGCGCCCAGGTCATATTGATGGACAGCAGCCAGTCCTGCAATCCGGGGATGGCGTAACCGGCCGCGTAGCGGTGCAGCACCGCGACGAAAACGATGAGCGTGGCGCCGCCCATCAGGAAGGTGATTAACCACTCTTCCAAATGATCAAGGATTTTCATGAAAATGTTTCTCCGTGGGAGATCGCTGCGCAGTGCCGGTACACGGCGGGAGTGCCCGTCGCCGGGCACTCCCAACGCGCCAGGGCGCTGCGCTGCAGCCCCGGCGGGAGGGTTGGATCAGAGTTTGGCGGGATTGAAGCCGGTGGCCTTGTAGACATCCTCGATGATCTCCTTGCCGATGCGGCCGGACATCTTGTCATGCACCGGCACGAGCGCCTTCTTCAGGGCCGCGCGCTCTTCGGCCGTGGGTGTGTAGATGGTCGTCTTGCCACTGGCTTTCACCAACTCCATGGCCCGGTCGTTCTCGTCCTGGGCGATCTGATTGGCATAGGCCGTGGACTGGCGCAGGGCATCCTCGAGCTGGCCGCGTACGTCGGCGGGCAGGCCATCCCAGAACTTCTTGTTCACGATGACCGCATAGCCCAGGTAGCCGTGGTTGGTCATGCTGACGTGCTTTTGCACTTCATGCATCTTCTGCGTGTAGAAGTTGGATGGCGGGTTCTCGGTGCCGTCCACCACGCCCGTCTGCAGCGCCTGGTAGGTCTCGCCAAACGCAATGACCTGGGGAATGCCGCCCAGTGCGCGGATCTCCTCTTCCAGCACCTTGGATGACTGGATGCGGTACTTCAGTCCCTTGTAGTCGGCGACGGTGTGCAGCGGTTTGTTGGCCGAGAACACCTTGAAGCCATTGTCCCAATACGCCAGGCCGGTGATGCCGCGTGCCTCCAGCTTCTTGAAGAGCTTGGCGCCCACAGGGCCTGCGGTGATCTTGTGCAGCTCATCGCGGTTGTCGAAGATGAAGGGCAGGTCGAAGACCTCGAATTCCTTCACGCCCAGCGGACCGAACTTCGCCAGCGACGGTGCGAGCATTTGCACCGACCCGAGCTGCAGCGCCTCCATCTCCTCCTTGTCCTTGTACAGCGCGCTGTTGGCGTACACCTCGACCTTGACCTTGCCCTTGGTCAATTCGTCGGCCTTCTTGGCGAAGAACTCGGCGGCCTTGCCTTTGGGCGTGTCCTGCGCCACCACATGGCTGAATTTGATGACCGTCTGGGCATGGGCTGCCAGGCTGGCGCCGAAGGCCAGCAGGGCGCAGGTCAGAACTTTCTTCAGAGCAAATTGCATGGGAGTTTCCTTGGTCAATGATGGATGGAATGGGCGCACTGTAGGCGTGCAGATACCAGGCTGTAACTGTGGCGTTCCACAGCTAGGGTTTACCCCAAATACCCGCGACCTGGCTTCAGGACGGTGCGCACCCGCTCCAGCCAACCGGTTCCTATGCGGCCCTGCAGGCCGACGTAGACCTCGCGGGTCGCTTCACGCAGGCGCTGGCGCTGGGCCTCGTTCAGCGTGTGGATGCGCGTCGCCCCGCTCTCCCGAAGCGCCGCCAGGGCGGCGTCGTTTTCATGCTGCGCAATGGCGTTGCCCCATTGCAGCGCCTCGGCCAGCGCGCCGGCGACGAGGCGGCGGTCGTCCGGTGGCAGGTGGTCCCAGAAGCGCTGGTGCGCCACCACCGCGTAGCCCAGCCAGGCATGGGAGGTCAGGCTCAGGTCGATCTGCACCTCGTGCATGCCCTGGGTCCAGAAGTTGGAAATCGGGTTCTCCGTGCCGTCGACCACGCCCATGGCGAGCGCGCGGCGTGTTTCCCCGAAGGCCAACACAACCGGCCGTGCGCCCAAAGCGCGCATCTGGTGCGCGATGACGCGCGAGCTTTGCACGCGCATGCGCAGGCCGACGAAGTCCTGTGGTTCGCGCAATGGGCGGTTGGCGCTCATGTGCTTGAACCCGTTGTCCAGGTAGCCCAGGCCCACCAGCCCCTGGCGCGCCAGTCCGGCCAGCAGGTCCTGGCCCACGGCACCCTGCGTGACCCGGTGCACCTGCTGGCGCGCCTCGAACAGGAAGGGCAGGTCGAACAGCTCGAATTCCGGAAAGCCGATGGGGCCGAACTTGGACAGGGAGGGCGCCAGCATGTCCACCCCGCCGAGCTGCAGCGCCTGCATCTCCTCGGCATCGCCGTAGAGCAGCGAGTTCGGGTAGATCACCACTTGAATGCGCCCCTGGCTTGCCGCCTGCAAGTTCTCCCGGAAGCGCTCCAGCGCCAATCCCTTGGGCGTCTGCGGTGCCACCACGTGCGACAGGCGGATGGTGAGCCGCGGCTGTGGTGCACTCTTGAGCGGCAGCGCGGCCAGGGCCAGGGTCTGCAGGCAGCGGCGGCGAGCGGAGGCGGGCAGCATGGCCGGTATTATCCCGATGCCTCCGCGAGAGTCCACACGTGCCCCTCACGCCTCAATCGTCCGATGACTTTGCCCTGCTGCACGCCAGCACGCGCAGCCTGCCTGACCGCAGCCGCTGGGCTGTGCTGTGGATGATGGGCCTGGCCGTACTCATCGTCGGCGCGGTGATGGCGCTGGTCTGGTACCTGGACCATTTCGAGACGGCGGAGGAAGAGCGCCGGCGCGGCGCCGATGCACAGTGGCTGGAGCAGAACGTGCAGTTCCACTTCCGCCGCCTGGAGTACGACCTGGCCCAGCGGGCCCGCCAGGCCGCTCTCGACCCGGCGCAGGCGCTGCGCGACGTGGACAAGGCGCAGGACGCGCCCGCGGGCCTGCTGTGGCGCGCCTCCGGCGTCGTGCTGACGCAGGCCTGGATCGCCAGCCAGGGCGCCAGCGGCGGCGACGTGTTCCAGTGGCAGGAAGACCAGGCGCTACACGCCGACAACTACCAGACCTTGCAGACGCTGCAGGACATTGCCGGTGGCCTGCGACGTGCCAGCTACGCCGGCCCCATGCGCCGCACGGACGGCAGCGTCACCGACCGCGTGTGGCTGGGCGTTCCCTATTTCGATGGCTCGCGCCTGGTCGGCATCTACGTAGCGCAGCTGTCGATGCAGCAGGCGGTGCAGGCACTCTTGCCTGCGTGGTTCCTGCAGAGCCAGACGGTACGCCTGGTGGTGGACGCCGTGGCCCCGCCGTCTGCGCCCCAGGCGCACGGTCCCTATCGCACTGTGATGAACCTGCCCGACACCGACCTGCTGCTGGAGGTGGTTCCGCAGGGGTCGCAGAGTTCGCCCGTGCCGCGCTTCTTCTTCGTCGTGGCGCTCCTGTTCCTGCTGGGCATGCTGGCCAGTCTGGCGGCGCTGCGGCGCGACTTCGTCAAGCGCCAGCAGATGCAGCAGCGTCTGCTGGCCGAAGTGGCTCTGCGCTCGGCTATGGAGCGCTCGGTTGCCATAGGCATGCGCGCCTGGGACATGCAGGGCACCATTCTTTACGTCAACGAGGCCTTCTGCTCCATGGTCGGCTTCAGCGCGCAGGAGCTGCGCGGCGCCAGCGCGCCGCTGCCGTACTGGCCCGCCAACCAGATCGACGAGATCGCCATCCTGCACCGCCGGGTGATCCACCAAGGCACACTGCGGCAAGGCATAGAGGTGCAGTTCCGCCACCGCAACGGCGAGCGTGTGGATGTGCTCATCCACGAAGCGCCGCTGTTGGCCGCCGATGGCACGCAGTTGGGCTGGATGAGTTCGGTGCTCGACATCAGCGAGCGCAAGCGCGCCCAGCAACTGGCAGCGCTGCAGCAGGAAAAGCTGGAGGCCTCGGGCCGGCTGGTGGCGGTGGGCGAGGTCGCCTCGACGCTGGCGCACGAGCTCAACCAGCCGCTGGGTGCGCTGGCTAGCTTCGCCGCCGGCCTGCTCAACCGCCTGCAGGGGGAGTCGATCACGACCGACGAGGTGAGGCCCGTGGTGCAGCGCATCGCCCAACTGGCCGAGCGCGCCGGCGGCGTGATCCAGCGCGTCAATGCGTTCGCCCGCAAGCGCGAGCTGCAGTTGACGCAGGTGGATCTGGTGCCGCTGGTGCGTCGCGCCGTCGTCGGCGCGCAGGAGTCGCGCGACACCCCGGTCGTGCTCGACCTGCCCGAGCACTCGGTGCGCGTGCAGGGCGACGCACTGCTGCTGGAACACCTGGTGCAAAACCTGTGCGGCAACGCGCTCGATTGGGCGTGCCGCGGTGCTGCCCGCCCGCAGGTGTGCGTGCGGCTGCGCCAGGACGCTGCCGGAGCCATGGAACTGAGCGTTGCCGACAGTGGCTCCGGCGTGCCGCTGGACGCCCGCGCGCGCATCTTTGACGCCTTCTTCAGTACCAAGGAAGGAGGTATGGGCATGGGCCTGGCCATTTGCCGCTCCATCGTCGAAGCCCACCACGGACGCATCGAAGTGGGCAGCGACCCGGAACTGGGCGGCGCCCGGTTCACGGTCTGGCTGCCGCTGGTGCCGGCAGCGCCAGCGGAAAGGGGCGAGGCAGCATGAACCGGATCGCCATCCATATCGTCGACGACGACGCCGACGTGCGCGACGGCCTGGCCTGGCTGTTCGATTCACGCGGCTACCACGCGGCGACCTGGTCGGGCGGCGATGCGTTCCTGCACGCTATCGGCAAGCTGGCGCCGGACTGGGACCACGCCGTGGTGCTGATGGACATCCGTATGGAGCCACTTTCCGGTCTGGCCACGTTTGAGCGCCTTCAGCAGCTGGGCTGCCCCTGGCCGGTGCTGTTTCTCACCGGGCACGGCGACGTGGGCATGGCGGTGGCAGCGGTGAAGAAGGGTGCCTGGGATTTTCTGGAAAAGCCCTTTCAGGACAACTTGCTGGTGGACCGCATCGAGCAGGCCCTGGCTGCTGCGAGCGCGCTGCGCGACGCCAATCTGCAGACCCAGCGCCTGCGCGCCGCGCTGGCCAGCCTGAGCCAGCGCGAGCGCGAGGTGCTGGCCGAGCTGATCCGCGGACACTACAACAAGACCATTGCCGACCACCTGGGCATCACCCAGCGCACCGTGGAGTTTCACCGTGCCAACATCTTCAACAAACTGGGGGTGCAATCGGCGATCGAGCTGGCGCACCAGTTGGGCCGGCTGGGCGCCTCGCCCGGCGCGGCCGGCGAAGGCGCAGAGTAAAGGAACGAAGCCAAGGGCCAAGCGGAACAAGTCCCTGCGCTGCACTGCGACAAACAGCCTGCTTTTTGACAAGCTGGCTCAGGATGAAAAAATGGGTGCGATGGACTTTGCGCGACGCCGCGCGCTGCACTGCCTTTCCCTGGAAACCCATGATCCGATTGAAATCGCTCCCCCCCCTCTTCACCGCCCTGGCCCTGCTGGCTGGCAGCGCCGCTGTCAGCGCCCGCGACATGGTGGCCGTCAGCCGCCCCGAGATCAACATGCGCTCAGGCGCAGGCACCCAGCACGAGGCGCTGTGGGTTCTCAGCCGCGGCTACCCGCTGGAGGTTCTGGCGCGCAAGGGGAAGTGGCTCAAGGTGCGCGATTTCGAGAACGACCGGGGCTGGGTCTACCGGCCACTGACCAACGCGGGCACGCCGCACCACGTGGTCAAGGTCCAGGTGCTCAACATCCGCAGCGCCCCCAGCCTCAAGAGCCGCGTGCTGGCCAAGGCGGCGCACGGCGAAATTCTCAAAACCCTGGAGCGCAAGCGCGATTGGGTGAAGGTGAAGCAGGAAGGTGGCCCCACGGGCTGGGTGTCGAGGCGGTTGGTGTGGGGCTGGTAGCGCCGCTGCCCGCGCAGCCGCCGCAAGTTGCCCGCTCAGCACCGGGCCTGCGCGTGCTGAGCCTCAACCTGGGCCGCTGCGAGCGCCTGCGCATTGGCGAGCGCAGCGTGCTGTCGGGGATAGGCAAGCGTCCGGTGGACGGGCCCGTCGCTGTGGCGCGCCTGGGCCTGGAGGGCGACGAGCAGGCCGACCTCAGCGTGCACGGTGGTCTGGACAAAGCCGTCTATGCCTACCCGGCAGCGCACTATGCTTTCTGGCACGCCGCACGCCGCGAGCGCAAAGTGAGCCTCTTCGATGAAACGCTGCCCCCGGGCTTCATGGGGGAGAACCTCACCGTGGAGGGCTTGCTGGAGCACGATGTCTATGTGGGCGACCGCCTGCATTTCCCCGACTGCGTGCTGCGCGTCACCGCGCCGCGCGAACCTTGCTACAAATTCAATGCCGTCATGGGCTTTGTGCAGGCCGGGCGCACCATGGCGCTGGCGGGAAACTGCGGCTACTACCTGGCTGTGGATCAGCCGGGAACGATTGCAGCAGGGCAAGAGGCCTGGCTGCAGGCTGGCCAGCGGGGCCTGAGCATTGCGCGGGCCATCGCCGGCAAGTGGGCCAAGCACGCGCGATAGTGCGCGCCCCACCCGTTGAATCAGTCACTTTTTGATAGCTGTCAACGCTTATCAGATAAGCGCTAGAGCCCTATTTGACTTTGAAAATCAGCGCCCTGCCTCGGGCAGCTCGATCTTCACCTCCAGCACCTCCAGGTTGTCCTGGCGCTCCAGGCTCACCTTGAGGTCTTCGGGATTGATCTTGACGTATTTGCTGATCACTGCCACCAGCTCGCGCTGCAGCGCGGGCAGGTAGTCGGGCTCGGCAGCGTTGCGGCCGCTGCGTTCGTGCGCCAGGATGATCTGCAGGCGTTCCTTGGCGACGCTGGCGGTTTTCTTCTTTTCGCCCAGCAGGAAGGAGAGAAAGGACGCCATGGCTTATTTGCTCCCGAACAGGCGTTTGAAGAAGCCGGGTTTCTCGGCATCGATAAAGCGCAGCGGCTTGTCCTGGCCGAGGAACCGGTCGATCACGTCCTTGTAGGCCTCGGACACGTCGGTGCCCTGCAGGTGAATGGCAGGCAGCCCCTGGTTGGAGGCCTGCAGCACCACTTCGGATTCCGGGATGACGCCAATCAGCTTGATGCGCAGGATGTCCTGAATGTCTTCCAGGCTCAGCATCTGCCCTTCCTGCACACGGCCGGGGTTGTAGCGGGTGATGAGCAAATGCTCCCTGATGGGCTCGCCGCCTTCAATGGCGCGCTTGGTCTTGCTGCCCAGCATGCCCAGGATGCGGTCCGAGTCGCGCACCGACGACACCTCGGGGTTGGTGACCAGCAGCGCCTCGTCGGCAAAGTGCATGGCCATCAGCGCACCGCTCTCGATGCCGGCGGGGGAATCGCAGACGATGTATTCAAAGTCCATCGCTGCCAGGTCTTCGAGCACCTTGCCCACGCCGTCCAGCGTGAGAGCGTCCTTGTCGCGCGTCTGGCTGGCGGCGAGCACGAACAGGTTGTCGCTGTTCTTGTCCTTGATGAGCGCCTGGTTCAGGTTGGATTCGCCCTGGATCACGTTGATCAGGTCGTACACCACGCGGCGCTCGCACCCCATGATGAGGTCGAGGTTGCGCAGGCCGACGTCAAAGTCGATCACGGCGGTCTTGTGGCCGCGCAGGGCGAGGCCGGAAGCAAAGGCGGCACTGGTGGTGGTTTTGCCCACGCCACCCTTGCCGGAAGTCACGACGACGATTTTGGCCATGTGTAGTACGTATTGAAAAGAGAAAATTCAGAGAAAAACGGGGCTTACAAAGGCTCGATCAGCAGCTTCTCGCCGTCGAGCCGCACCTGGGCCGGCTTGCCCAGCACCTCGGGCGGTATCGCCACCTCGGTGGTGCGGTAGATGCCGGCAATGGACACCAGCTGTGGTTCCATGCAGGTCGTGAAAATGCGCGCCTCGGTGTTGCCGCGCGCGCCGGCAATGGCGCGGCCGCGCAGCGGGGCGTAGACGTGGATATTTCCATCGGCAATCACCTCGGCGCCAAAGCTGACCACAGCCAGCACCACCAGATCTGCGCCGCGGGCATAGACCTGCTGGCCTGAGCGCAGCGGCTTGTCGATCACCACCGTCGCCGGACCGGGGACCTGCACCTCGCGCACCACTTCAATTTCGTGCACCACCTCATGCACCACTTCCCGCGCAGCGCTCTCGGTGCGCGCGGGCCCGGCCTCCGGAGCCGCGGCCAGACCGGCAGCAACGGCTGCGGCCATTTGCTCCGGATTGCCCCCTCGCACCGCCACGGGCAGCGTGGCGTGGGCGCGCAGCACGGCGCACAGTCCGGGAAAATCGATGGCCTCCTGCAACTCGCGCAGCCACGCCAGATCGATCAGCACGGCGTCGTTGTCGAAGAAGCCGGGATCGTCCTGCAGGCGCTCGGCCAGCTCGCTGGCGAGCAGCGCCGGGTCGGGAGAGCGCAGCAGCACGGCCAACACGGGCAGCGAAGCGCTCTTGAGCTCAATACGGGTGCGGGCCAGGCCCGCCGTGTCTGCGGCCATGAAGTCTCTGCGTTGCGCCCGGCTCTTCCAGGCGCGCGAAAAGGCCCGAGTGTACTTGGGCGTGCCGCAGCGCCTGCGGGTGTGCGGGCGGCCTGCCCAGATGCGCTCAGGCGCAAGCATCGTGCTGCCAGGAATCGCTCCGGCTCACCGCGCCAGTACGGCATGGTGCAAACCCCAGGGCGCAGGAACCCAGCATTTCTGTCACGATGGTGGGCCGCCTATCCTGGGCACGTGTTCAAGCGCTTCGCCATTTTTTGAAGCCGCCCGACCCTGCGGGAGAGCCCTTTGAACCAGCACCTGCCTTTTTTCAGTACTCTGGCGCTGCAGGACGCGCTCCAGTTGTCCCGGGAAATGCTGGAGCATCTCCCGGTGGGCATTGCCCTGTTCGACCCCGAGCTGCGTGTTTTGTCCATCAACCGCCTGGCCATCCGGATGCTGGAGTTTCCGCAGGAGCTGTTCTCCGGCGAGATGCCCTCACTGGAGGATTTGCTTTACTTCAATGCCTGCCGTGGCGAATACGGCCCTGGCGATCCGCACGAACAGACCCGCCAGCGCATGGAGCTGGCGCTGAAGCTCGAAGCGCACCGCTTTGTGCGCCAACGCCCTGACGGCGTCGTGCTCGACGTCATTGGCGCGCCCCTGCCCGGCGGCGGTTTCGTCAGCATCTACACCGACATCACCGAGCGCGAGCGCAATGCCACGGCCATGCGCGACCAGGCCCTGTACCTGAGCAGCGTGCTGGCGCACCTGCCGCAGGGCATCTCGGTGTTTGACGAACAGTTGCGCCTCAAATGCTGGAACCAAAAGTTTCTCGAGGTGCTCGACCTGCCGCCAGCGGGGGTCTATCCCGACGTGGCGTTCGAGGACCTGATCCGCTACCCGGCCGAGCGCGGTGAGTTCGGCCCCGGTGACCCCGAAGCCTATGTACAACAACGCCGAAAAGGGGCCCTGCGGTTTGAGCCCCACCGGCTCGAACGCACCCGGCCCACGGGCCGCACACACCTGATCGAGGGCTGCCCCATGCAGGCCGACGGGCGTACGGTGGGCTTCGTCACCAGCTACACCGATATCACCGAGAACAAGGCGCGCGAGGCCGCCCTGACCGAGAAGAACGCGCTGCTCCAGACCCTGGCCGACAACCTGCCTTGCGGCGTGAGCGTCTTCGACAAGGATCTGCACCTGGTGCTGATGAACGACGAGGCCATCCGCCTGCTGGGCTTTACCCGCGAGCTGGTCAACCAGTGCCCCCATTTTTCCGAACTGGCGCGCTTCAATGCCGAGCGGGGTGAATACGGCGCGGTAGATGTGGAAGCTTTCGTGGCAGATCTCACGGCCAAGGCGCTTCACCCCACACACCACCGCATGGAGCGCGTACGGCCCAACGGGGTCGTCATTGATCTGGTGGGGGCCCCCATACCGCACGGTGGTTTGGTCACCCTCTACTCCGACGTCACCGAGCAGCGCAACGCCGCGCGCGCCATCGAACGCCTGGCGCACCACGACACCCTGACCGGCCTGGCCAACCGCTACGCGCTGGAGGCACGGCTGGACCAGCTCGTGGCCGACGCGCGGCGCCACGACCGCCGGCTGGCCGTGCTGTTCCTCGACATGGACAACTTCAAGGGCATCAACGACAGCATGGGCCACAGCGTAGGGGACGAGTTTCTGCGCGTGACGGCACAGCGCCTGCGCAGCGCCGTGCGCGAGAACGACATCGTGGCCCGGCTCGGTGGGGACGAGTTCGTGGTGGTACTTTCGGACATGGGCGAACCCCAGCATGCCCTGTCGGCAGCCACCAAGTTGCTGGAGAAGTTGTCCCAACCGGTCACCCTGGCCGGGCAGGAGCTGAGCCCCTCCACCTCCATCGGCATCTGCTTCTTTCCACAGGACGGACGCGACCGCGGCAGCCTGATGCAAAGCGCCGACATCGCCATGTACCAGGCCAAGCAGATGGGCAAAGGCACCTACCGCTGCTTCGACCCGGCCATGATGGCCGTGGCCACCCAGCGCGCGGCCATGGAGCGGGCGCTGAAAGAAGCGGTCGCACTCGAGCGCTTCGAGGTGCACTACCAGCCGCTGGTGGACTGCCGCACCCGCGCGGTGCTGGGGTGCGAGGCCCTGATTCGCTGGCAACACCCCGACGGCCATTGGATCGCGCCGCTTGATTTCATCCCCCTGGCGGAGGAACTGGGCCTGATCAACCAGGTGGGCAAACTGGTGCTGCAGCTGGCCTGCAGCACCCTGGCCCTGTGGCACCGCGAGGGATTCACACATCTGGGCATGTCGGTCAATCTCAGCGCGGTGCAGTTGCGCAATCCGCTCCTGCCCGAACAGATCGCCGAAACACTGCAAATCAACGGCCTGTCGGCGGCCGCCTTGACGCTGGAGATCACGGAATCCGTGGCCATGCAGGACCCCCAGACCAGCATCGAGCGGCTGGAGCAGATTCGCGCCCTGGGCGTGCGCCTGGCCATGGACGACTTCGGCACCGGCTACTCCTCGCTCGCCTACCTCAAGCGCCTTCCGCTCAACATCCTCAAGCTCGACCGCAGCTTTGTGCAGGATCTGGAATCGAACCCCAACGACGCCGCCATCTGCACCGCCACCATCGGCCTGGCACACCACCTGGGACTGGCTGTGGTGGCAGAAGGCGTGGAGACCGAGGGGCAGCATGCCTTCCTCGACCGCCTGGGCTGCGACGTGTGCCAGGGCTACCTGTTCAGCCGCCCGTTGCCCGGCGACGCGCTGCGGCGATGGCTGGGCGGCCTGCCGGGTGTCAGCACGGCGTGAGCAAGGGTCTGCCTTGCCCTACGCCGCCCTGCGAAGACAGAAATGCAAATAGAAACGCCGTTTTCCATCGGCAGTGTTCCAATCGCCCGGCACAGCGCGGCGGCCCCGAGCGGTTCGCGAGCGCATCACTCGTTTTCAAGAAGGATTTTTGAGATGACCACCGCCCCCAGTCTGACTCCTGCGCACTCGCGCGCCACAAGCCTTTTGCGACCCGTTGTGGCGCTGGGCTGCGCCCTGGTGGCCTTGACGGGCTGTGGCGGCGGCTCTGGCGACACGGCGCAGCCACCCGCAGCCAACCTCGCGGCACCCACGAACTTCACGGTGAGCAACCTCGGAACCTTCGGATGGAGCGCGACACCTGGCGCCAACCGTTATGAACTGTTTGTGGACCCGGACGGCGCGGGCCCGCTGGCAGAGGCCAAGGCAGACGATTACAACCAGGCCACCGGCACCGGATTTACTTACGCTCAAGCGGGGATTCAACAGATTTCAGGCTCCCTCAACGCAACCGCCTCTGCGTCCAGCCTGGCAGCAAGCCTCAACGCCCACTACCGCCTGCGCGCGTGCGACGTCAGCGGTTGCGGCGCTTTTACGGCGGCGAAGACCTATGACATTGTCAATGCCATCAGCCACGAATTCCCCTCGGGACGTGTCGCCACCAAATTTACCTACGGTTTGGACGGCTATCCGCGGCTATCCAAGGACGGCCTGACATTGGTCATCGGCCAGTCGAGCCCCGCCGCCGACTCTGCTGTGTACGTTTTCACGCGCCCCAGCAGCGCGCAACCATGGCAGCCACAAACGGTTCTGCGCTCCGGCAAAAGCTATTTCGGGGAGAAGGTCGCGCTCTCCTCGGACGGCAGCACCCTGGCCATACAAGGAATGGAACCAACCAACGGCAATGTCAATGCGCTCACTAGTGTGGTGTACCTCTACCAGCGCAGCGGCAGTACCTGGGATCAGCAAGCCTCTCTGGAAGCACCCACCGCACCATCGGCATGCCCACAACCATGCCGCGCTGGGAGCATTGGTCATTTGGCGCTGTCTGCCAATGGCAACCTGCTTGCTACATCGCTGAGCTTCAACACACCCGCAGGCGTCGGTTCCACATCCATTGGCGCCGTAGTGACCTACGTCCGCAATGGAACATCGTGGTCTCAACAAGCCTTGCTGGAAACGGGCGGCAAATCTGTGGATCTATTGGCTCTGGCAGCAGACGGCAAAACCTTGGCAGTGAATCAAGGCGCTTTTTATCTTGGCGCCCCCTCACCACAGACGACCACCCCTTTCGCGCTGGTCTTTACCCAGCAAAATGGCACGTGGAGCCAGCAAGCCCGCATTCCCGTAGGCATTGTGTACCTGGTGACTGTTGGGGCTAGCTCGCTCAGCACCATGGAGCTGTCTGGCGATGGCAACACCCTCGCCATCCTTGCCAGCAATGATCCTGGGCGTCAGCCCCCAGAACTCGACATCAAGCCAGCGGATCTCTCGTGTGGCCCGATGGTGGGCAGCTTGTATATGGCACTGTATGCACGCAATAGCAGCACCTGGCAACGGCAAGCCGCGATCTCGCGCGGAAATGCAGACTCCTGGGCACTGGCCAGCGACGGCAACGCCGTGTTCTACGGCAACGCACTGTTCACGCGCAGCAACGGCACCTGGGCTTGCCCTTGATCGGCTGCTGCGCGAGGGGCCTGCCGAGCTTTGGGGCCAGACAAAGCGCGGCTCGGTGTACCCGGTGGCATCGAGCCCTGCATTAGCATCGGCACCATGCCCCTGACGCGAAAGCCCCACCTCGACACGCTCTCCATTGCCTTGCTGCTCGCCTGCTGCATGTTCTGGGGCTTTCAGCAGGTGCTGATCAAAGCCACTGTGGCCGAGGTGGCGCCGGTGTTCCAGGGCTTTGTGCGTTTTGTCATGGCGAGCGTCGCTGTCCTGCTCTGGTGCCTGTGGCGCGGCGTGCCGGTGAGCCCCTTGCACGAGGGCCGCCAGAACCGCGGGGCGCTTTGGGGCGGACTGCTGGCCGGGGCGCTGTTTGCCGGTGAATTCGCGTGCATCTATATCGGGCTGCAGTACACGCAGGCTTCGCGCCTGACGGTGTTTTTGTATTGCGCGCCGTTCTGGGTGGCCCTGATTTTGCCGCGCTTGGTCGCTGGCGAAGGCCTGCGCGGCTGGCAATGGCTGGGTCTGGCGGGCGCCTTCGTGGGCGCGGCGCTGGCGCTGGGCGACGGGTTGTGGCACCCCGCTGTGCAGACCCAGCCGCTGGCCTGGGTGGGCGACCTGCTGGGCCTGGCCGCCGGACTGATGTGGGCGCTGACTACCGTGGTGATCCGCAGCACCCCGATGGGCCGCATTGCCCCCGCCAAGCAGCTGCTCTACCAGGTTGGGGTGAGCGCGGCCGTCCTTCCCTTTCTGTCGCTTGCGCTCGGCGAGACCTGGTCTTTGCAACTGAGCGGCTTTGCCTGGGCCTCGCTGCTGCTCCAATCGCTGGTGGGCGCGTTTGCCAGCTACCTGGCGTGGATGTGGATGCTGGCGCACTACAACGCCACCAAGATGTCGTCCTTTGTCTTTTTGACGCCGGTGTTTGCCTTGCTCTTTGGCGCGTTCTGGCTGGGCGAGACCATCACCCCCGGCCTGCTGGCGGCGCTAACGCTGGTGGCAGTGGGCATCATCGTCGTCAACCGCCGCCCCCGGATGGCGGCTGGCGCGTAGGTTTTCCGCCGACACGCAGGCCCGCGCTGCCCTGACGCGCACCAACCCCCGGCCCGCGCACAGTGAAGGCGCGGCGGCGCGCAGCCCGCACATCGCCGCAACACAAGCAAAAGGAGGCTCTCCATGGCCCACAGCAATCTTCTGGGCGGCGACAGCATCGCCGTGCAACCCGATGGCCGCAGCGCCGAGGCGCTGGGCACCAGCGGCAATTCCGACAGCGGCAGCGACGTGGTGGGCACGCTCAGCCGCGCCGAACTGCAAAGCGACAGCGACGCCACCGGCACCGGCGAGCAATCGGACGTAGAGCGCGACAACGCTGCTGCCGCGAGCGACATCCGCCCGGACCGCGTGCGCGGCAGCGAGGGCTTGCAGGCCCCCGGCACGGCTGCCAGAGAAATAGACCAGCTAGCCAGCGACGACGACGCCGCGCCCGGCGAAGATCCGTCGGTCTGAGAGCGGCGCGCTTTTGCTTGCGACGGTCCAAGTCAGGCGCCGCCTGTGGGGCGCATATTGCTATACAATATATAGCTGCTTGTGCTTACCCAATAAGCGCTGGACGTCTAAAAGTCTTAGAATTTCGGGATGCGGATGCGGCTGATCATCAAGGAGCCCGACAGCGCGAACACCAGCACCAGCGGGTGCAGGTTCCAGCCGGCCACATGCCACTGGCCAAACCACAGCGTTTCGCGCACCGCGCCCAGCGCGGCAGCCACCGCCAGCAGGGCCACGAGCACGATGGACGTCGGGATGGGCGTGCCCTCGAAGTACTTCACCTTGCCGTCGTCGCCCGAGAGCGTTTCGGCCGTCACGTTGTAGCGCGCCAGGCGCGAGACGCCGCAGGCGACAAAGTAGGCCAGCACGATGCGGTCCCAGCCGCCCTGCATACCGCAGGCGTAGGCCAGCACGGCGGGGGCCACGCCAAAAGAGATCACGTCGGCCAGCGAATCGAGTTCGCGCCCCATGGCCGAGCTTTTTTGCCGCCAGCGCGCCACACGGCCATCGAGCACATCAAAAATGAGCGCGGCCAGCACCAGTGCGGCGGCGTAATACACATGCTGCCGGTTGCCGTTTTCCAGGTAGGTCATGGCGGAAAACAGTGCGCCGACGCCGCAAACGGCATTGCCCAGCGTGAACCAGTCGGCGAGGTGGAACTCGCGAATCATGGAAAAGCGCTTCGGGCGGTTATCAGTGGAGTCGGTCATGGGGGCCTTCCGGCAGAGGTCGGGGCTTCATTATGGAAGCGCGCCTGGCAGCTTCCCTGTCGGCGAAACGCGCATATGGCTGGGGGCGGGCCAGGGGCCGATCGCCCGGAGACGCCAGCGTGCGGCAACTGCCGGTGCAGCGCCAGGGTTATGTGATGACCACCTGGGCGTTTTAGCCGCGCATGCGCGCTGCGCGCTCGACCGCAAACGCCACGTACCAGTCGAGGCAAGCGGGGTTCGCCATGGCGTCCTTGTTGACCACTTTGTCGATGGGCTGGCCCAGCAGCATCTTCTTGATCGGCAGCTCCTGCTTTTTGCCGCTGAGCGTACGCGGCACCTCGGGCACGGCGAAGATGTCGTCGGGCACAAAGCGCGGACTCAGCGCGGTGCGCACCGCCCCGTTGATGCGCGCGCGCAGCGCCTCGGTAAGCAGGTGGCCCGGGCGCAGCACCACAAAGAGCGGCATGTAGCTCTCGCGCCCCAGGTATTCCAGGTCCACCACGAGGCTGTCGATCACCTCGGACAGGGCTTCGACGGCGCTGTAGATTTCGCTCGTGCCCATGCGCAGGCCGTGGCGGTTGATGGTGGCGTCCGAGCGGCCGTAGATCACGCAGCCAGGGTGGTCCGCACTGCCGATCTCGATCCAGTCGCCGTGGCGCCAGACGGCGCCCATCTCGGGCGGGCCGTCGCCGCCGCCGGGCAGGCGCCCGTGGCCCGCAGGAAAGGTGTCGAAGTAGCTCGACAGGTAGCGTTCGCCACCCGGGTCCCCCCACAGGTACAGCGGCATCGACGGGATGGGCTGCGTGCAGACCAGTTCACCGACGGCGTCCAGCACCGGCTGGCCGTGCGTGTCCCAGGCCTCGACAGCGGCGCCCAGCATGCGGCACTGCATGCGGCCAGGGGTTTGCGGCAGCTCACAGTTGCCGCCAATGAAGGCGCCGGCAAAGTCGGTGCCCCCAGAAATGTTGGCCCACCAGATGCCATCTTCCCGGTTGCCATCGACGCCCGCCGCTGCCATGAAGCGCGTGCCCCATTGCTGTACTTCGGCCGACAGCGGCGAGCCGGTGGAGCCCAGCGCGCGGATGCGGGTCAGATCGCCGCACTGCGCGGCGGTGATGCCGGCCTTCATGCAATTGGCGTAGATGGCGGCGCCGGCGCCAAAGAAGGTCACGCCGGTCTCGGCGGCAAAGCGCCAGAGCACCGACCAGTCGGGGTTCTCTTTGGTGCCTCCAGGGCTGCCGTCGAAGATGACGCAGGTGGTGCCCGAGAGCAGGCCGGCCATTTGCGCGTTCCACATCACCCAGCCGGTGCTGCTGTACCAGTGGTAACGCTCGCCCCAGCTGTTGGGCGCATAGCTGCAGCCGATGTCGTTGTGCAGTCCGCCCATCATCATCTTCACCAGCATCATGCCGCCGTGGCCGTGCACGATGGGTTTGGGCAGGCCGGTGGTGCCGCTGGAATACACGATCCAGAGCGGGTAGTCAAACGGCAGCCAGAGTGGTTCGAAGGCTTCGGTTTCTGGATCATTTCGGCTGCTTGCGCTAGTCCAGTTTGCCCAATCAGCTATAGAAACAGAAGCATCCAGGTTGCCCACCAGCACCGCGTGCTGCACGCTGGGCAATGCGGCGCGCAGTTGGGCCAGCACCGGCAGGCGGTCGATTTCGCGCCCGGCATAGACGATGCCGTCTACGCCTATCAGCACCTTGGGTTCGATCTGGCGGAAGCGGTCGAGTACCGCCTGTGTGCCCATGTCGGGCGCGCAGATGCTCCACACCCCGCCGAGACTGGCTGTGGCCAGAAACGCCACCATGGCTTCGGGAATGTTGGGCAGGTAGGCTGCCACGCGGTCGCCCGGCTGCAGGCCTGCGGCGCGCAGATGCAGCGCCATGGCCGCCACTTGCTGCTGCAGCTGCGGCCAGGAAAGTTCGCGCGCCGCGCCGCGCTCATTGCGTGCGACGATGGCCGGTATGCCGGCCGCATGTGCGCCTGGCACATGTCGCAGCACCTGGCGCGCGTAGTTCACCTGGGCGCCAGGAAACCACTCTGCGCCTGGCATCACGTTCTTTGCCAGCACGTGTAGGTGCGGCGTGGGCGACTGGATGTCGAAGAACTCCCAGATGCTTTGCCAGAACACGTCGAGCTCGGTGGTGGACCAGCGCCACAGCGCGTCGTAGTCGTCAAAGTGCAGGCCGCGCTCGGCGCGCAGCCAGTCCTGGTAGAGGCGAATCTGAGGAATATGGGGCGCTTGCATAGGCTCTTGAGGGTAGCGCCACAGACGCGGCGACGTGACTAGGGTTTGTACGGTTGTACAAAGGTTTTGTACGATCGTTCAATACCGCCATGCCGACGCTCATCCGCCCGCGCACACGCCGCGCAAAAACCGCCACGGGCGAGCGCCCAGATCGCCGCGCGGCCATCCTGTTGGCTGCAGAAAGGCTGTTTGCCGAGCATGGCTATCACGCAGTATCGATCCGGCAGATTGCCCAGGAAGCCGCCGTTCCGCTGGCCCTGGTGGGCTATTACTTTGGCCAGAAGCACGAGCTGTTTCACGCCATCTTTGCCCATTGGCGCGGCACCATCTCCGAGCGCCTGGCGCTGCTGGCCGACGCCGAGACGAGTCCACGCGATGCCCACCACCTGGGCCGCATCGTGCACGCCTTTGTGCAGCCGGTGCTGCAACTGCGGGCCAGCAGCGAAGGCGAGTACTACGCGCTGCTGGTGGCGCGCGAGCTCCTGTACCGCACTCCAGGCACTGAGCAGGTGCTGGCCGATTTTTTTGACCCCATGGCGCACGCCTTCATTGCGGCGCTGCAGGCGGCCTGCCCCGGCAGCACGCGGGCCCAGACCGCCTGGGCCTACCAGTTCACCATGGGGGCGCTGCTCCACCACCTGATTGATCACCGCGTCGAACGCCTGTCGCTGGGCGCCAATACGCCCCACGACGCGCAGGCCGCGCCGCTGCTCACGGCCTTCATTACCGCCGGAATTGGCGCGCTGCTGCTGCCGGCGCAGCCGCTCCCGCATTCCGCCGCCACCCGTTGATACCGACCCAAAAGGAGACTTCCCCATGCACCGCCGCACCCTGCACCGCCTGGCCCTGGCCACCACGCTTGCCCTGGCCGCCACCGGCGCCGCGCACGCCCAGCAGACGATTCGCCTCACCGCAGCCGGCGGCCACCCGCCGGTGTTTCTGTGGGTCAAGCTGATTGACGAGTTCTTTATTCCCGAGGTGGACAAGCGCCTGGCGGCCGCTGGCGGCCAAACCAAAATCGACTGGACGCGCGCCTGGGGCGGCACACTCATCAAAATCGGCAGCGAATCCAAGGGCATTGCCGATGGTGTGGCCGACATTGGTTTTGTTGGCACCATCTTTGAGGCGCCGCGCTTCCCGCTGCAAAACGTGAGCTACTTCGCGCCCTTTGGCTCCAACGACATAGGCACCGTCACCAAGGTGGTCAACCAGTTGCAGCACGACGTGCCCGCCATGGGCGGCACCTGGACCAAGAACGGTCTGGTGTACCTGGGCGGCGCCGCACTCGACTCCTACCACCTGTGGACCAACTTCCCAGTGAACTCGGTGGACGACCTCAAGGGCAAGAAAATCACCGCGCCCGGGCCCTCTGCGAACTGGATTCGCGACACCGGCGCGGTGGCGGTGGCGGGCAACCTGAATACTTACTACGAAGACATCAAGTCCGGCGTCTCCAACGGTGTCATCACCTTTGCCACCGGCGCCTGGGGTGCCAAGGTGCACGAAGTGGCGCCTTACATCACCAAAGTCAATTTCGGCTCCCAGTTCGCCGGCGGCATCGCCATGAACAAGGGGCGCTTTGACAAACTGCCGCCCGAGGTGCAAAAAGTCTTCCGCGACGTCGGCGACGAATACAGCGCCCGCTTTGCCGCCGCGCAGACAGCCGCCGCCGCCGGCTTGCTCAAGAAGATGGAAGAGGCCGGCGCAAAAATCAGCGAACTGCCGGCCGCCGAGCGCAAGCGCTGGGCCGACACCTTGCCGCCGATTGCCAAGACCTGGGCCGCTGACCTGCAAGCCAAGGGCCTGCCCGCCGACGAAGTGCTCAAGGGTTATGTCGAGGGGCTCAAGAAAAGCGGCGCCGATTTGCCGCGCGACTGGTCGGCCAAGTAAGAACGCGGCAACATGGAGCATTCAGCCCCAACCGACGCCAGCCCTCCAGCAGTGGCGCGCGACGCCTACGGCCAGCCCATGCCTTGGAAGTTCCACCGCGTGCTGCAGGCGCTCAATGCGCTGGGCACGCTGTGGATCGTGGCGCTCATGGTGCTCATCAACACCGATGTGCTGGGCCGCAACCTGTTGAACGCACCGGTGCGCGGCGTCACCGAACTGGTGTCGCTGTCCATCGTCGGCATCGTCTTCCTGCAACTGGCCGACACGCTGCACAGCGGCCGCATCACGCGCGCCGATGTGATGCTGCAAGGCCTGGAGCAGAACCGGCCGCGCCTGGCGGCGCTGCTGCACGTCGCCTTCCACCTGATCGGTGCGGTGCTGATGGCGACCATCCTCTGGGCCGCCTGGGAGCCGCTGTGGGAGTCCATCCGCATCCGCGAATATGTCGGCGCGATTGGCGACTTCACCGCGCCGGTGTGGCCGGTTCGCCTGGTGATGCTGATTGGACTGGCGGCGACGCTGGCCACCTTCGTGCTGCTGGCGTACGCCGACTGGCGGCGCTTTGGCGCGCTGCGCCAGCGCACGGGGACGCTGCCATGAGCCCGGCGCTGATTGCCTGCGCCTCGCTGGTGCTGATGCTGGCGCTGATCTGGTTTGGCATGCACGTGGCCGTGGTGCTGGCCGTGGTGTCCTTCATTGGCGTCTGGCTGATCAGGGGCGATCCGGGCATTGCCGCCAACCTGCTGGCGCAGGCCAGCAGCGATGCGATTGCCAGCCACATCTTTGGCGTGGTGCCGCTGTTCGTGCTGACCGGCTTTCTCGTCGCCCATGCCGATATCGGCAAGGACGCGTTTGAGGTGGCCAACCAGCTGCTGCGGCGCCTGCGCGGCGGCCTGGGCATTGCCACGGTGGCGTCGAACGCGGTCTTTGCGGCCATCACCGGCGTCTCCATCGCCTCCGCCGCCGTGTTCACCCGCGTGGCGGTGCCCGAGATGCTGCGCTTTGGCTACAACCCGAAGTTTGCCGTGGGCGTGGTGGCCGGTTCCTCGGTGCTGGGCATGCTGATCCCGCCCAGCCTGTTGATGATTCTGTACGGCTTCCTGGCCAACCAGTCGGTGGGTGACCTGTTCACCGCCGGCATCGTGCCGGGGCTGGTGCTGGCGCTGGCCTATGCGCTGGGCATTGTCGTGATGTCCTACGTCTGGCCGCGCTCGGTGTACCTGGGCGGCGCGCCGCAGCCCGTTGACGCGATGGTGCTCATGCCCGCGGGCATGCTGCTGCGCAAGATGGTGCCCAGCGTGCTGATGATCGTGCTGGTGCTTGGCGGCCTGTACGCGGGCTACTTCACCGCGACCGAGGCGGGCGCCGTCGGCGCCGCGCTGGCCTTGGTGATTGCGCTGCTGCGCGGCAAGATCACCCCGCGCACGCTCTGGAGCGTGCTGACCGAAACCGGCCATGTCACGGTGTCGGTCAGCTTCCTCATCATCTGCGCCACCATCTACACGCGCATGCTGGCGATGTCGGGCATGCCGCAGTTCCTGCTGGAATCCATGACCCACGCTGGCCTGGGCGCGACGGCGTTCCTGATGGTCTACGTGCTGATCGTCATTGCGCTCGGCATGGTGGTCGATTCCTCGTCCATCCTGCTCATCGTGCTGCCGCTCATGCTGCCCCTGGCCGAGCAGTTCGGCATGAACATGATCTGGTTCGGCGTGGTCACCGTGGTGGCGGTGGAAATTGGCCTGCTGACGCCGCCGTTTGGCCTGTCGGTCTACGTCATCAAGAGCACGCTGCAGGACCAGAGTGTGTCGCTCGGCGACATCTTCCGTGGCACGGCGCCGTTCACTCTGATGATGTTTGCCGTGCTGCTGCTGCTCATCTTCTTCCCATCGATCAGCCTGGTGCTGCTCAAGTAAAGGACTTGCCATGCACGGCCCCAACCCGCTCGACGGTTTCGAGGTCGACCGCGCAACGATCCAGACCGTTGGCCACGACCTGCAGCGGCCCGAATGCATCTTGGCCGAGCCGGACGGCACGCTCTGGGCAGCGGACGCGCGCGGCGGCGTCATGCGCATTGCTCCGGACGGCACCCAGCGCTTCATCGGCCAGCAGGCCGATGCGCGCTTTGGACAGGCCAAGGCCGACGACGACGCCGCCGTTGAGCACAAGTTCACCACCGGCACGCTGCCCAACGGCCTGGCGTTCGCCGAGAACGGCGACATCCTGATCTCCAACTTCGGCACCGACCGGCTTGAGCGCATGACCCGGGACGGCCAGACCCGCGTGCTGGCCGACTCCATCGACGGCCAGCCCATAGGCAAGGTGAACTTCGTGCTGCGCGACGCCAAGGGCCGCATCTGGATCACCGTCTCGACCCGCGTCAACCCCTGGACCAAGGCGGCGGGTACGCGTGTGCGCGACGGCTACGTGGCGGTGCTTGACGCCACCGGTCTGTACGTGGTGGCGGACGGCTTTCACTTCACCAACGAAATCCGCCTCGACGCACGCGGCCAGTGGCTCTACATCGTCGAGACGACGGGCCCGCACATCACCCGCATGCGGGTGGACGAGAGCGGCCCACGCGTGCGCCTCACCGAGCGCGAAATCTTCGGCCCCAGCCATCTGGGCGGCTTTCCCGACGGCATTGCCTTTGACGCTCACGGCAACCTGTGGTGCACGCTGGTGATGGTGGACCAGCTTATTGCGCTGACGCCGCAAGGCGACAAGCGTGTGCTGCTGGACGACGGCAACCCGCAGGCCTCGCGCCGCTTGCTGCAGGGCATGGCGGACGGCTTCGTCAGCCCGGAAGACATGCTCGCCGCACGCGGCACCGTGGCGCCCTGGATGGCGAGCATCACCTTCGGCGGCCCGGACCTGCGCACCGTGTACATCGGCAGCCTGATGGGCACCCGCATTCCCTTTTTCCGCTCACCAGTGGCCGGGCTGCCGCCCGCGCATTGGAATTAGTCCCCGCTTTTTTTGGAGTACCCATGGCCCGCACCTTTGTCGACCTTTCCATTTATCTGGAAAACGACGTCATTTCCGACCCGCCCGCGTTCGCGCCAAAGATTCAGTACTTCTCGCACGAGAACACCTTTGAGCAGATCGCGCCCTTCTTCCCCGGCCTGAAAAAGGAAGACTTGCCCGACGGCGAAGGCTGGGCGGTGGAGCTGGTTCAGCTCTCCACCCACAACGGCACCCACCTGGACGCGCCCTACCACTTTCACTCGACGATGGACAAGGCGTTGGGCGACAAGAAACCGGCCATCACCATCGACCAGGTGCCGCTCGAATGGTGCTTTCAGCCCGGTGTGAAGCTCGATTTCCGCCACTTTGCAGACGGCTACGTGGTGACGGCTGCGGACGTCGAGGCCGAGCTGGCGCGCATCGGCCACACGCTCAGCCCCTTGGAGATCGTCGTCGTCAACACCCGCGCGGGCTCGCGCTACGGCCACGGCGATTTCGTCAGCTCCGGTTGCGGCATGGGCTATGCGGCCACCATGTACCTGCTGGAGCGCGGCGTGCGCCTCACCGGCACCGACGCCTGGAGCTGGGACGCGCCCTTTGTGCACACCGCGCAGAAGTACGGCCAGACGCACGACGCGAGCCTGATCTGGGAAGGCCACAAGGCCGGCCGCGACATCGGCTACTGCCACCTGGAGAAGATGCACAACCTCGAAGCCCTGCCGCCCACGGGCTTCATGATCAGCTGCTTCCCGCACAAGATTCGCGGCGCCTCGGCCGGTTGGACGCGCGCCGTGGCGATCTTCGACGACGCGCTGTTGCCCGCCAAAGCGGAGAAGGTGTGAACCCGCCATGACCACGCTCGACCACACCCACGACCCGGCGGCCCGCAGCTGGGTGGCTTCGGCCAACGCGCCCGGCGCCGATTTCCCGATCCAGAACCTGCCCTTTGCCGTGTTCCGCCGCCACGGGAGCGACGAGCCGTTTCGTGGCGGCGTGGCCATTGGCGACCAGGTGATCGACCTGGCACGCGTCGCCGTGGCCGGCTGCCTGGACGGTGTGGCCCACGAGGCGGCCCTTGCGGGCGCTCAGCCCTACCTCAACGAACTGATGGCCATGGGCCCCCAGGCCGCACGCGCGCTGCGCCACGGCCTGTTTGCGCTTTTGAGGGAGGGCGCAGAGGGCCCTGAAGCCGACGCCCTGCGCGGCTGCTTGACGCCGCAGCTTGCGGTGCAGTACACGCTGCCGGTACAGGTGCACAACTACACCGACTTCTATACCTCCATCCACCATGCGCGCAACGTCGGCCACATGATCCGGCCCGACCAGCCGCTGTCGCCGAACTTCCAGTGGCTGCCCATTGCGTACCACGGCCGAGCATCCAGCGTGGTGGTGAGCGGCACCGACTTCCACCGCCCCATGGGCCAGGCCCTTGCGCCGGGCGCGGCCGCACCAGTGTACGGGCCTTGCGCGCGGCTCGATTTCGAGCTGGAGATGGCGATCTATGTCGGGCGCGGCAACGCGCTGGGCGAGCAAGTGCCGCTGGCACAAGCGGAAGAGCACATCTTTGGCATGGGGCTGCTCAACGACTGGTCGGCGCGCGACCACCAGTTCTGGGAGATGGCGCCGCTCGGCCCCTTCCTGGGCAAGAACTTCTGCACCAGCGTCTCACCCTGGGTGGTGACCATGGATGCGCTGGCCCCCTACCGCGTGGGCGCCGTGCACCGGCCTGCGTCTGATCCGCATCCCTTGGCCTACCTGGCCCAGGATGCCAACCAGCGCCGTGGAGGCATTGACGTGCGCCTGACCGTGGGCCTGGAGACGGCGCTGCACCGCCAGCGGGGCCTGCCCCCGGCCGAAATCACCCACACCAGCTTTCGCCACCAGTACTGGACCGTGGCGCAAATGCTCACCCAGCACACGGTGGGCGGCTGCAACCTGCAAAGTGGCGACTTGCTGGGCACCGGCACCATCTCGGGCCCGGCGCCCGAAGAAGCCGGCGCCATGGTCGAACTGAGCCTGGGTGGCACCCAGCCGCTCACGCTGACCGGCACCGGCGAGCAGCGCCGCTTTCTGGAAGACGGCGATGCGGTGGTGCTGCGCGGCTGGTGCGAGGCGCCGGGCGCCGCACGCATCGGATTTGGCGAATGCCGCGGGATGGTACTGCCCGTCGCGACTTGAATTTCAAGCAAAAATGGCCTCTAGCGCTTAATGCATAAGCACTTATAGCTATTATTTCGAGAGCGATTGGCTGATTTCACAGCGAGCCGCCTAGGCGGGCATGCTCGGCGCCGCGGCCGTCTTGCGGCGCGTGCGCAGACCGATGACGCGGCAGGCCAGCTGCGTCAGTTCGTCCACCACCGCCTCTTGCGGCAGGCGGCCGTCCGGGCGGTACCAGTGGAAGAGAAAACCCGGCAGGCTGCAGGCCGCCAGCGCCGTGATCTTGGTTTCGTTGAACTCCAGCATGCCGTCCGCGCGGCCCTGCTCCAGCAGTGCGCACATGCGGTCATAGAAATGCCGGGCAATCTCCTTCTGCGCCGCTCGGTATTCGGGGCGGTACGCCTGGGGCTCGCGGTAGGGGAAGAAGGCCGAGGGGTAATGCGTCAAGGTGGCCCCGATCAAGCGCCGCAGGCCGTCCTCCAGCTTGGCGTGCGCCGGCCTCGGGTCGTCCGCAGGGAAGTCCATGCTGGTGAAGCACGCCACTGTCGGCGCCCATGACAGCATTTCGAAGATTTCCTGCTTGTTGCGGAAGTAGTAATACACGAAGGGCTTGGTCATGCCCAGCGCCGCCACGATCTGCTCCATGGTGGTGGCCGCATAGCCCTGCTTGGCAAACAGCGCCTCGGCCGCGCGAAGAATGCGCTCGCGCTTCTCGTCCGAACCCTCGCGGGGCTTGGCTTGCGGAGGTTTTCTGGATGCTGGCCGCTTGGGGTTCTTGCTGTCTTGTCGCATAAGTTATACCTGCTGGTAGGTTCAATCTACCTGGGGGTATATATTGACAGACACAAGCCCGTCATTTCCACAGGGCGCCCCAAGGAGACTCCATGACCACCACCGGTTTGCTGCCGTCCGACCTTCCGCTGCATGAGCACCTGCGCGCCCATGCGCGGGCTACGCCCGACAAGGCGGCTTACCTCTGGTACGGCGCGCGCATCACCTTTACCGAGCTGGATCAGGCGAGCGACGCCTTTGCCGCGCACCTGCACCAGCTGGGCGTGCGCAAAGGCGACCCGGTGGCGCTGTTCATGAACAACTGCCCGCAGTACGTGATGGCGCACTACGGCATCCAGAAGCTGGGCGCCATCGTCTGCCCCTGCGGGCCGCTCAACAAGGAGCACGAGCTCGAATACCAGCTCTCAGACCTGCAGGCGCGCGTGATCGTCGCCGCCGACAGCCTGCTGCCCATCGTCGAGAAAGTGCGCGAGCGCACTGGCCTGCAGCATGTGTTTGCTGTGCGCTACGGCGATCTTCTGCCGTCCACGCCGACCATCGATCTGCCGGCTGAACTGCAAGTGTGCGAAGCGCCCGTGCTGCCCGCCAGTGCTGAAGACTTCCTGCAGGTCGCGCGCAGCGGTGGCAAGCCGCCGCCCGTCACCATCGACATCGACAACGACGTCGCCTTGATGACCTACACATCGGGCACGACCGGCCTGCCCAAGGGGGCGATGCTCACTTTCCGCAACGCGCTCTACAAAACCGCCGTGTCGGTCAACACCAAGCATGTCACGGCGGACGACGTGCTGCTGGCGATTGCACCGCTGTACCACATTGCCGGCATGCTGATGGGGGTGAACATCCCGATCCTGTCGGGCGCCACCACGGTGCTGCTGCACCGCTTCGACCCCATGGCCGTGCTGCAGGCCATCGACCGCCACAAGGTCACCTGGTGGTACAGCATTGCACCGATGAACGTGGCCGTGATGGCGGTGCCGGACGCCGCACGCTACGACCGCAGCAGCTTGCGCCAGAACTCGGTGACCAGCTTCGGCATCGGCTTCACCGAGGCGCTGGCCCAGCAATGGCAGGCCTTTGCGCCCAACTGCCGCGCCATGGAAGCGGCCTACGGCCTGAGCGAAACCCACACCATGGACACCTACATGCCGGACGGTGCCATTCGCTGGGGCACGCATGGCGTCGCGGTGGACGGCAACGAAATTCGCATCCTGGACCCCGACACGGGCGCAGAACTGCCTGCTGGAGACATCGGCGAAATCGTGCTGCGCAACGCGGGCGTCTTCAAGGGCTACTGGAACAAGCCAGACGCCACCGCCCAGACCTTGCGCAGCGGCTGGGTCCACACCGGCGACATGGGCCGTATGGATGCAGACGGCTACCTGACCTTCATCGGCCGGTTCAAGGAAATGATCAAGGTCTCCGGTTACAGCGTGTTCCCGGAAGAGGTCGAGGGCATCCTCATCAAACACCCGGCCGTGGCGCAGGTGGCCGTCATCGGCAAGCCCGACGCCGACAAGGGCGAGGTGGTGATGGCTTTCATCGTGCCCAAGGCAGGGCAGCACCCGGACGCCGCCGAACTGCTGGCCTGGTCGCGCGACAACATGGCCACGTACAAGGCCCCGCGCGACATCCGTTTGATCGACGCTCTGCCTGCCACCGGCGCCGGCAAGCTGCTGCGCCGCCTGCTCAAGGAAAGCATCTGAATGTTCAAGAAAGTCCTGGTCGCCAACCGCGGCGAGATTGCCCTGCGCCTGGTGCGCGCGCTCTACGACCTCAATGTGCCCAGCGTGGCCGTTTTTGCGCAGGACGACGCCCAGGCGCCGCATGTCCGTGCGGCCGATGAAGCCGCGGCGCTCGATGCTACGGGCCCTGGCGCCTACCTGGATGGCGCGCGGCTGATTGCCATTGCACGCCAGACCGGCTGCGATGCCGTTCACCCTGGCTACGGCTTCCTGAGCGAGCGCGCCGATTTTGCGCGTGCCTGCGCCGAGGCGGGCCTGACCTTCATCGGACCCGACGCCGCGCACCTGGCGCTGTTCGGCGACAAGGCCGCCGCCCGCACCCTGGCCGAGCGCTGTGGTGTGCCGCTGATGCCGGGCAGCGCGGGCGCCGTGACACTGGAAGAGGCGCAGGCCTTCTTCGCCGCACAAAACGGCGCCGGGGTGATGGTCAAGGCCATTGGCGGCGGCGGCGGGCGCGGCATGCGCGCGGTGCTACAGGCCGCCGACTTGCCCGAAGCCTATGCCCGCTGCGTGTCCGAAGCGCGGGCCGCGTTCGGCGTCGAGGGCGTGTACGTCGAGCGGCTCATGCTGCACGCGCGCCACATCGAGATCCAGATTCTGGGCGACGGCAAGGCCGTGATGAGCCTGGGCGAGCGCGAATGCTCGCTGCAGCGGCGCTTTCAGAAGCTGGTGGAAATCGCCCCCAGCCCGTCGCTTTCCGAGAAGCTCCGCCACGAGATTACGCAGGCCGCGCTGGCCATGGCACGCGATGTCGGCTACCGCAGCCTGGGCACGTTTGAGTTCCTGGTGGATGAAGGCTCCAGCGAGCTGCCCTGGGTCTTCATCGAAGCCAACCCCCGGCTGCAGGTGGAGCACACCGTGACCGAAGAAGTCACCGGCCTGGACCTGGTGCAACTGCAGGTGGCCGTGGCCGCAGGCCGCTCGCTTAGCAGTCTGGGGCTTGACCCCCAGGCGCCGCCAGCCTCCACGGGCTATGCCATTCAACTGCGCATCAATGCCGAAACGCTGGGTGCCGATGGGCAGGCACGGCCCGGCACCGGCATGCTGGCGCAGTTCGATCTGCCGTCCGGCCCCGGCGTCCGCGTGGATACGCATGGCTACGCGGGCGCCACGCCCTCGCCCCATTACGACACCTTGCTGGCCAAGCTGGTGGTGTCGTCCCGCAGCCCGGTGTTTGCCGACGCCGCGCGCCGAGCCCGACGTGCGCTGGACGAATGCCGCATCACCGGAGTTCCCACCAACCTTGCGCTGCTCCAGGCCATCGTCTCGCGGAAAGAGTTCGATACCCAAGCCGTGCACACGCGGTTTGTGGAAGAGCACCTGCCCGCCCTGGTGGGAGAGGCGCAACAAGTCGAGCAACAAAGGGCGCAGCGCCACCCCACCAGCGCAACGCAGGGCGCCGCGGCCGCGCCGCAGCCGGATGCGCAGGTGGCCGAAGGCCTGCTCGCCGTGCGCGCGCCCATGCCGGCCAAGCTGGTGCAGATCGATGTCGCCGTAGGCAACGTGGTGCCCCAGGGCGCGCAGTTGGCCGTGCTCGAAGCCATGAAGATGGAGCATGTGCTGCTGGCGCAATCCGCCGGCAAGGTGCTGGAAGTGCGCTGCGAGGTGGGCAGCTACCTGACCGAGGCCGCGGTGGTCCTGGTGCTCGAACCGATGGAAGCAGCGGACCAGGCCACGCGCGAAGAGACGCTCGCAGACCTCGACACCATCCGCGCCGACCTGCAAAAAACACGCGACCGCCACGCCTGGCTGCTGGACGACAACCGCGCTGCGGCCGTCAGCAAGCGGCACGCACGTGGCGGGCGCAGCGCGCGCGAAAACATTGCCCACTTGTGCGACGGCGGCAGCTTCATCGAGTACGGCGCGCTGGCCATTGCTGCGCAAACGCGCCGACGCAGCCTGCCCGATCTGATCGCCAACACGCCGGCCGACGGCATGGTGACGGGCATCGGCACGGTCAACGCCGGGCTGTTTGGCAAGGAAAAGTCGCGCTGCGTGGTCATGGCCTACGACTACATGGTGCTGGCCGGAACGCAGGGCGCCTGGAACCACCAGAAGACCGACCGCATGCTGGCCCTCGCGCTGCAACTGAACCTCCCGGTGGTGCTGTTTGCCGAGGGCGGGGGCGGGCGGCCGGGCGATATCGACAAGCCCATCGTCGCCGGCTTGAACAACCACACCTTCCGCCAGTTTGCCGCGCTCTCGGGCAAGGTGCCGGTGGTGGGCATCGTGCATGGCCGCTGCTTTGCCGGCAATGCGGCGCTGCTGGGCTGCAGCGACGTGGTCATCGCCACCGAGGCCAGCAACATCGGCATGAGCGGCCCGGCCATGATCGAGGGCGGGGGCCTGGGCACCTACACCCCCGAGCAGATCGGGCCCAGCGACGTGCAATCGCGCAATGGCGTGATCGACATTCTGGTGAAAGACGAAGCCGAGGCAGTGGTGGCCGCCCAGAAGTACCTCTCGTACTTCCAGGGGCCCGCAGCGCAATGGGAGTGCGCCGACCAGCGCCTGCTGCGCCACGCGGTGCCGGAAAACCGCCTGCGCGTGTACGACATTCGCGCGCTCATGCACACCCTGGTGGACACCGATTCGCTGCTGGAACTGCGCCGCGGCTATGGCGCCGGCATCGTCACCGCGCTCGCCCGCGTGCAGGGCCGGGCGGTGGGCATCATGGCCAACAACCCCACGCACCTGGGCGGCGCGATCGACGTGGACGCAGCCGACAAGAGCGCCCGTTTCATGCAACTGTGCGAGGCGCATGGCTTGCCGATCGTCTCGCTGACCGATACCCCCGGTTTCATGGTGGGGCCCGACATTGAGGCGCAAGCGCAGGTGCGTCACGTCTGCCGCATGTTTGTCGTGGCCGCGCACCTGAGCGTGCCGTTCTTTGCCGTGGTCCTGCGCAAGGGCTACGGTCTGGGCGCGCAGGCCATGACGGCAGGGGGCTTTGACACACCCATCTTCACGCTCTCCTGGCCCACCGGCGAGTTCGGCCCCATGGGCCTCGAAGGCGCGGTGCGCCTGGGCTTCAGCAAGGAACTAGAAGCGGCTGCACCGGGCGCCGAACGCGACGCCCTGTTCGCGAAGCTGGTCGCCCAACAGTACGCCAATGGTGATGCGATCCACATGGCCCAGGGCCTGGAGATCGACGCCGTCATTGACCCCATGGAAACGCGCGATTGGCTGGTGCGCGGGCTCGAATCTGCGGCGGCGAAGCCACCTGCGCTCAGTGCCAGCAGCCGTTTCGTGGACCCTTGGTAAGCCCTTCGCGGCGCAATGTGCACCATTTCGCCCGCCTTCGCGTAGCATCGCGGCCACCAAATCAATCCGGGGGGAAACCAGGCATGTCCATGTTCAACTGGCAAGAGAAAAGCGCCGCCGTACTCGCCAGCGGCGGCGTCATTGGCCCACACGAGCGCCTGCCCTGGCCGCAGACCGGGGCCATGGGCGTGCAGCACGTGATTGCCATGTTTGGCTCCACGGTGCTCGCGCCCATCCTGATGGGGTTTGACCCCAACCTGGCCATTCTGATGAGCGGCATCGGCACGCTCATCTTCTTCATCATTACCGGCGGCAAGGTGCCCAGCTACCTGGGTTCGAGCTTTGCCTTCATCGGCGTGGTGATCGCCGCCACGGCCTACGCGGGCAAAGGGCCCAACGCCAACATCGGTCTGGCGCTGGGCGGCATCATTGCCTGCGGGGCGGTGTACACGCTCATCGGTTTTGTGGTGCAGGCGGTGGGCACCGGCTGGATTGAACGCTTCATGCCGCCCGTGGTCACGGGCGCGGTGGTGGCGGTGATCGGGCTCAACCTGGCCGGCATTCCCATCAAGAACATGGCGGCCAGCAATTTCGACAGTTGGATGCAGGCGCTGACCTTCCTGAGCGTGGGTCTGGTGGCGGTGTTTACGCGCGGCATGGTGCAGCGCCTCTTGATTCTGGTGGGCCTGGTGCTGGCCAGCGTGATCTACGCCGTGCTCACCAACGGCCTGGGCCTGGGCAAGCCGCTGGACCTGTCGGGCGTGATGAACGCCGCCTGGGTGGGCATGCCGCAATTCGCCAAGCCGATTTTCGACGCCAACGCCATGCTGCTGATCGTGCCGGTGGTCATCATTCTGGTGGCGGAAAACCTGGGCCATATCAAGGCCGTCACCGCCATGACGGGCAAGAACCTTGACCAGTACATGGGCCGCGCCTTCATTGGCGATGGCATTGCCACCATGGTCAGCGGCGCAGCGGGCGGCACGGGTGTGACCACCTATGCAGAGAACATTGGCGTCATGGCGGCCACCAAGATTTATTCGACTGCCGTGTTTTTCGTCGCTGCGCTCATTGCCGTGCTGCTGGGTTTTTCACCCAAATTCGGCGCCGTCATTCAGGCGATTCCGCTGCCGGTGATGGGCGGGGTGTCCATCGTCGTCTTCGGCCTGATTGCAGTGGCGGGCGCGAAGATCTGGGTGGACAACAAGGTCGATTTCTCGCAGAACAAGAACCTGATCGTCGCCGCCATCACGCTCATCCTGGGCACGGGCGACTTCACGCTCAAATTTGGCCAGTTTGCGCTGGGCGGCATCGGCACTGCCACCTTTGGTGCCATCGTGCTGTACGCCCTGCTCAACCGCGGCGAGCCCTCGCAAGCCGCCTGAACACCCACCACCAACTACCCACTGAAGCTGCCATGTCGATCTGGAAGAAGCCCATCACACTCGAAGAATGCAAGCGCACGAGCGAGAACACCGCCACTTCCCACCTGGGCATCGAATTCACCGAAGTCGGCGACGACTACCTGGTGGGCCGCGTGCCCGTGGACGAGCGCACGCGCCAGCCCTTTGGCCTGCTGCACGGCGGCGTGAGCGTGGTACTGGCCGAGACCCTGGGCTCGATCGGCGCCTTCTATGCCAGCCCCGAAGGCCACCGCGGTGTGGGCCTGGACATCAACGCCAACCACCTGCGCGCCGCCACCAGCGGCTGGGTGACGGGCACGGCGCGCCCGGTGCACATCGGCCGCACCACACAAGTGTGGGCGATTGAAATGGTGAACGAGGCAGGTGAGCTGACCTGCGTCTCGCGGATCACGATGGCGATGCTGGCGCCGCGCTAAATTTCTGGCTTTATAGGGCTCTAGCGCTTGCGTGACAACCGCTATTAGCTATTGATTAAATAGCAATCAGGTTCAGGCCGCATCGTCTGCTTCGCTGCGCGCCAGGCGCTCGCTCTTCCAATACACCTCGTCTCCGCCATCCAGGCGGTTGAGCGCGCGCGAGAGCACGAATAGCAGATCCGAGAGGCGGTTGAGGTACTGGCGGGGCGCCGGACGCATGCGCTCGGTCTCCTGCAGCGCCACCACGGCGCGTTCAGCGCGCCGCGCCACGGTGCGGCAGACATGCGCCTGGGCCGCTGCGCGCGTGCCGGCCGGGAGGATGAATTCTTGCAGCCGCGGCAAATCGGCGTTGTACCGCACCAGCGCATTGTCGAGCTGCAAAAGCGCATCGTCCTTGAGCACCTCGTAGCCCGGCATGCACAGCTCGCCGCCCAGGTTGAAGAGCTGGTGCTGGATGTCGATGAGCAGCTCTCGCATGTCTGCAGGCAGCGCCTCGCACAGCAGCAGGCCGATATGCGAATTGAGCTCGTCCACGTCGCCCATGGCGTGCGGGCGGCCGCTGCTTTTGGACACGCGGGTGTTATCGCCCAGACCGGTGCTGCCGTCGTCGCCGGTGCGCGTGGCAATTTGTGTAAGTCGTTTTCCCATCAGGCGTTCTCCATCAGTCCGCGACAAGGTTACATCACGCGCCCAATTGTGCGTTGGGGAAACGGGAAGCAATATCGCTGGGCGCTTGCGACGATAGCTGCTGCAATGCAGTCCTCTTCGATACATGCAAAGGAAAACCCATGCGCACCAGCGCTCGCAAACACCACTATTTTGATGCCCGCAGCGTGCTGCTCTTTGCAGCACTCAGCCTGGGTGGAGGTGCCGCAATCCATGCCCACGCCGCCGACGGTCAACCCGGCACGTCACTTCCAGGCCCCTCGCAACGGATCCCGCCGGCACCGGTACAGCTCACTCCACCGGCCGCCACCAACCCCGCCAACAGCCCCCCTGCCAGCGCCCAACCAAACACGCCCCCGTCCTTGCCGATGTCGCCGGCGTTTGGGCCGAACCGCGCCGCGGCCGGTACGGACGAGGCGACCCACCCCGACAAGCGCCCCGAAATCACCGCCACCATGCCCACGGGCGTGCGCACTGCGTTTGACCGGGCCGACACCAACAAGGACGCCCAGCTGAGCTCCAAGGAAGTGCAGAAGCTCCCTGCCATGAGCGCACGTTTCCAGCACCTTGACACCAACCACGACGGCATGCTCTCGCGCCAGGAGTTCGACGCCGGCGCGCGCCTCTGACACACCGGGCGGCTGGCGGTACCATGGTCTCCAGTGCCATCGGAGACCTGCCATGAACGCCCCCACCGCCACCGCCCACCTCTTGCCTGGAATTGCCCTGCGCCCGGTGCCGCAGGCACTGCTGGACGCGCTGGCCAAGCGCTTTGGCGCGCAGTGCAGCACCGCGCAGGCCGTGTGCGAACAACACGGCAGAGATGAAGGCTCGCTGCAGGCGCCGCCCCCGTCGGCCGTGGTGTTTGCGCAGAGCACGCGGGACGTACAGGACGCCGTGCGCCTGGCCAGCGAGCACGCCGTGCCCGTCATCGCCTATGGCGCCGGCTCATCGCTCGAAGGCCATTTGCTGGCGGTGCAGGGTGGCATCAGCATCGACGTGAACCGCATGAACCAGGTGCTGTCCATCGATGCCGACGATCTGACGGTGACGGTGCAACCGGGCATCACCCGCAAGCAGCTCAACGAGGCGGTGAAGGACACCGGCCTGTTCTTCCCCATCGACCCAGGCGCCGACGCCAGCATTGGCGGCATGGCCGCCACCCGCGCCAGCGGCACCAACGCCGTGCGCTACGGCACCATGCGCGAAAACGTGCTGGCCCTCGAAGTGGTGCTGGCCAGTGGCGAAGCCATCCGCACCGGCACGCGGGCCAAGAAGAGTGCCGCCGGCTACGACCTGACGCGCCTGATGGTGGGCAGCGAAGGCACGCTGGGCGTCCTCACCGAAGTGACGGTGCGCCTGTACCCCCTGCCCGAGGCGGTGAGCGCCGCCATCTGCTCGTTCCCCAGCATCGAGGCCGCAGTGCGCACCACCATCCAGACCATCCAGCTCGGCGTGCCGATTGCACGCTGCGAGCTGATCGACGCGCACAGCGTGCGCATGGTCAATGCCCACAGCAAGCTCGGTTTGCGCGAAGAACCCATGTTGTTGATGGAGTTCCACGGCTCGCCCGCCAGCGTGCGCGAGCAGGCCGAGACGGTGCAGGAAATCGCCAGCGAATTTGGCGGCAACGCCTTTGAATGGGCCAGCACGCCCGAAGAACGCACCCGCCTGTGGGCAGCGCGGCACAACGCCTACTTTGCCGCCGTGCAAAGCCGCCCCGGCTGCCGCGCCATTTCCACCGACACCTGCGTGCCCATTTCCCGCCTGGCCGACTGCCTGCTCGATTCGGTGCAGGAGGCCGAGGCCAGCGGCATTCCCTACTTCCTCGTCGGCCATGTGGGCGACGGCAACTTCCACTTTGGCTACCTGATCGACCCCGCGAGCCCCACCGAACGCGGCCAGGCCGAGCAACTCAACCACCGGCTCGTCGCACGGGCCCTGCAGCTCGGCGGCACCTGCACCGGCGAGCACGGCGTGGGCATCCACAAGATGGGGTTTTTGCGCGAGGAGGCGGGCGAGGGAGCGGTGGGCGTGATGCGGGCGATCAAGCAGGCGCTCGACCCGAAGAACATTCTGAATCCGGGGAAGATTTTTGCGCTGTAGGTGGACTCAGCGGTTTGTCGGTGTCGGGACTTAAGCGTCCTGCGCCATTCGCGCCAGCGCCGCCAGTGCCGCCGTCTCGGCGCGCAGCACGCGCCGGCCCAGGCTGACCGGCAGAAAGCCCTGCGCCAGCGCCGCGTCTTCTTCGGCGGGGCTGAGGCCCCCTTCAGGGCCTGAGAGAAAAACCGCCGGAGCAGCAGCTCCCTGGAAGTTGCCGATCGGCACGCTGGCGCTGTGCAGCGACAGCAGCAGGCGCTGCATCGGCGCAGCCTTCGCGTTCGCCTCCAGCCACCCCGCCAGATCCACCGCCGCAGCCACCACCGGCACCCGGTTGCGCCCGCACTGCTCGCAGGCGGCGATGGCGATAGCCTGCCAGTGCGCGCGTTTCTTGTCGGCGCGCTCCCCTTTGAGCTTGAGCACGCTGCGCTCGGCCAAGAGCGGGGTGATGCTGGCGGCGCCCAGTTCGGTGGCCTTTTCCACCAGCCAGTCCATGCGCTCGTTGGCGGTGATGCCGGCAAGCAAATGCACTTCGCGCGGCGCTTCGCGTTCGATGGCGTGGTGAGCGCCCACTTGCACGCGAACGCTACTGCGGCCCATGTGGGTCACGCTGGCCTCGAACTCACCTGCGCCCGTGCCTGCCAAGCCGCCGTGGAACGAGCCGCCTTGAAACAGGGTGATGGCGTCGCCCGGTTGCAAACGCAGCACCTGCACATGCCGGGCGGCGCCCGCGGGCAGTTCCAACTCCAGGCCGGTGGCGAGATCTACAGGACAGTGAAAACGGGGCATTTGCTTCCAAAACAAGAGCTGCTTACGCTTATGCAGTAAGCGCTAGAGGCCAATTTTGCTTGAAATTTTCACATCCGCCCGTAAGCGAAACCGACGGGCGCCGCGTCGCCCTCGATCTGGTCCACCAGCCGGGCCAGGGGCCCCAGCTCGCGATAGCGGCGGGCGGTAGCGCGGATGTAGGCGATGAAGCGCGGCGCGTCCTGCAGGTACTTGGGTTTGCCGTCGCGCAGCGTCAGGCGGGCAAAGATGCCGGCCACTTTCAGGTGCCGCTGCAGGCCCATCCATTCCACGCTGCGGTAGAAGGCGCCAAAGTCGTCGCCCCAGCCGCTGGCACTGGCAGCGCCCAGCAGCCCTGCCTTGCGCGCCTGCTCCCAGTAGCGCACGGTGATGTCGAGCACGAAGTCTTCGTCCCAGCTGATGAAGGCGTCGCGCAGCAGGCTGGCGATGTCGTAGGTGATGGGGCCGTAGACAGCGTCCTGAAAATCGAGCACGCCCAGCGGTCCGCCGGGGTGCTGGGGAGCCATCAATCCGCCGCCGGGCCGCCCCAAGGCGGATTGCGCCCCACGGACCGGCAAAGCCGGAGCCCCTTCCCCGCCTTGGGGCAGCGAACCACGCGCAGCGGGGAGCGTGGGGGCCATCAATCCGCCGCCGGGCCGCCCCAAGGCGGATTGCGCCCCCTCGGGGGGCAGCGAACCACGCGCAGCGGGGAGCGTGGGGGCCATCAAATTTCGCATCATGAAGTCGCGGTGTACGAACACGCTGGGCGCCGAGAGGTTCTCCTGCACGATGCGGTCAAAGGCCTGGGCCAGCACCTGCTGCTGCGCCTCGCTCAGCACCAGCTGGCGGTGCTGCGCCACGTACCAATCGGGGAACAGGGCCAGCTCGCGGCGCAGCAAAGCGTCGTTGTAGGGCGGCAGCACGCCGGGGCGCGAAGCCAGTTGCCACTGCAGCAGCGTGTCGGTGGCCTGGCGGTACCAGGCTGCGGCGCCCTGCGGATCGGCGGGGTCAAGCCGTTCGATGACGGTGTGCTGGCCGAGGTCCGAGAGCAGCAGGAAGCCGTGCGCGCGGTCCCAGTCGAACACCTGCGGGACGTGCAGGCCGGCCTGCTGCATCAGGCCTTGCACCTGCACGAACGGGGCGCAGTCTTCCTTGTCGGGCGGCGCGTCCATCACGATGTAGCTGGCCTGGAGGCCATCGATGCGCAGGTAGCGGCGAAAGCTGGCGTCGGCCGAGGCCAGGCGCAAGGTCTCGGGCCGCAGGCCGTGGGTGGGCGCCAGGGACGCGAGCCACTGGGTGCATTGCGCCTGGCGCTGTTTGTCAGCCCAGGTAACGGCGCTGTCGCCGGGTCGGTCGGAGGGGTGGCTCATGGATAATCCGATTCTACAAACCCGGCCTCTGTGGCGCGGGTGGCTGGTGGCGCATGCCTGCGCTGCACAGCCGCGCTCCCAGGGACAGACCTCTTGCAGCCACCGTCGCCGTTTTTTCGCCCCGCCATGGCGCCCCGCGTACCCCTGTGCCCCACCGCCGCGTGGGCGCGCCTGGTAGCTCTGGCCCTGTGCGGCCTGCCCATTGCCGGCATGGCGCAGGGCGCACCGGCCGCAGCCGCCCCCGCACCGCTGCTACGCAGCAGCCCGCAGCTGAGCGAAAAGATTCCCGAGGCGACGCGCTCGCAGTTGCCGGTGTTTGTTTCGGGCGAGCGCATGTGGGGCGAGACCGACGAGCGCACCGTGGTCGAAGGCGATGCCCAGCTTCGCCGCGGCGATACGGTGATCCACGCCGACCGCATGGAATACACCGTGCCCGACGACCTGGCCACCGCCACCGGCAAGGTGCGCATCAACCGGGCGGGCAATGTCTACGAAGGCAGCGAGCTGCAGTTGCACGTCAACGCGTTCGAAGGCTTTTTCAACGATGCGCGCTACCAGTTGCTTGCCAACGGCGCGCATGGCGTGGCCACGCGCGTGGATTTCCTGGACCGGGACCGCGCGGTGGTGCACGACGCCACCTACACCACCTGCACGCGCGAGGATTTTGCCGCCTGGCAGCCCGACTGGATCCTGCGTGCCGAGCGCCTGGAGCTCGACCAGGTGGAAGACATTGGCGTGGCGCGCGGCGCCGTGCTGGAATTCAAAGGCGTGCCGATTCTGCCGGTGCCCTACATCAGCTTTCCGTTGTCGGACAAGCGCAAATCGGGCTTGTTGCCACCCACCCTGGGCATCGACAGCGTCAACGGTTTGGAGTATTCCCAGCCCTATTACTGGAACATTGCACCCAACCGTGACGCGACGCTGGAAGCTGCCCTGATCACCAAGCGCGGCGTGCGTGCGGGGGGTGAGTTCCGCTACCTCGAACCCACTTACCGCGGCCGCCTGCTGGGCGACGTACTGCCCTCGGACCGGCTGCGCGATCGCAACCGCTGGAGCTACGCGCTGGAGCACAGCGCCAGCGTCGGGACGCCGATAGGCGGCATCGGCGTGAACCTCAATATCCGCCGCGTCAGCGACGACAACTACTGGCGCGACCTGGGGCGCGGCACGCAGGGCGATACCCAGCGCCTGTTGCCGGCCGATGCGCTGTTCACCTGGGGCGGCGGGGACCAGCACCTGATGCTGCGCACGCTGCGGTGGCAGACGCTGCAGGACCCCCTCGCGCCCATCGTGCCGCCGTACGACCGGCTGCCACAATTGCAGTGGCGCTATACCCCGAGCCAGCTGGGAATGGGGCTGGACGCCAGCGTCGAACTCGACACCACGCACTTTCACAGTGACCGCAGCCTGACGCTGCAGCCCAACGCCCAGCGCAGCTACGCGCTGGCGCAGATCAGCCGGCCGTTTCTGTGGCCTGCCGGTTTCGTCACCCCGCGTCTGCAGTTGCACGCGACCAGCTACCAGTTCGACACTCCCATCGCCAACGGTGCGCGCTCGGCCAGCCGGGCATTGCCGACCTTCAGCCTCGACAGTGGCCTGGTGTTCGAGCGCGACGCACGCTTCTTCAGCCGCAACTTTGTGCAGACGCTGGAGCCGCGTGCCTTCTACACCTACACACCCTACCGCGACCAGCACCTGCTGCCGGTGTACGACACGGCGGCGAATGACTTCAATTTCGCCACCCTCTACACCGAGAATGCCTATGGAGGCCAGGACCGGATAGCCGACAACAACCTGCTGACCCTGGGCCTGACCACGCGCCTGCTCGACCCCGATACCGGCGCAGAGGCAGCGCGCTTTGGCCTGGCGCAGCGGCTGCGGTTTTCCGACCAGAACGTCACGCTGCCTGGGGAACCGCTGGTGCAGGAACGCTTGTCAGACATCATGGTCGGCGCAGCGGTGAACTGGACGCCGCAGTGGGGGTTCAATTCCACCGTGCAGTTCAACCCCAAGACGCGCCGCTCAGAGCGCTCGACCATTGGCGCGCGCTACCAGCCTGCGCCGTTTCACGTGGTGAGCGCAGCCTACCGCTTCCAGCGCAACACCAGCGAGCAAATCGACATCGGCTGGCAGTGGCCGCTCGCGGACCTGTGGGGAGGCGGCTCCAGCCCCCAGCCCGAGCACGCCAGCGCCGCCCCGCAAGCGCCGCGAGAGGGACGCTGGTATGGTGTCGGCCGGCTCAACTACAGCCTGCGCGACCGCAAACTCGTGGACACCGTGGTGGGATTCGAGTACGACAGCTGCTGCTGGATCGGCCGTGTCGTGCTTGAGCGGCTGCAAAACAGCCTCGTCACATCGAACACACGTTTGCTGTTCCAGATCGAGTTTGTCGGCTTCTCGCGGCTGAGCCTGGGCTCGAACCCGCTGTCCAGCCTGCGCCAGAATATCCCCGGCTACCGTACCCTGGGTGACCCCCAGCCGGTTCCCAGCCGCTTCAGCAATTACGACTAGGGCTTTGTCCATGCATCCACGTGTTTTCGCCTTCGGCCTGGCCTGCCTCGCAGGCGCGCTGGCTGCGCCCGCCGCCGCGCAGGGGGTTCGCGTCCCGGGAGCCCGGCCTGCGCCTGCGCTTCAGCCGCCAGCACCGCCCGCAGTTCGAAGTGTCTCAGCGGAGCCGCAAGCGGCTGATTTCATCGTCGCCGTGGTCAATTCCGAGCCGATTACGCGCAACGAACTGGCTGCGCGGGTGCAACGCGTGCGCAAGCAGCTGGCCGGCCAGAACCGTGCCATGCCACCCGAGGACGCCCTGACGCGCGAAGTGCTCGAGAACCTCATTGTCGAAAAGGTGCAGTTGCAGGCAGCGCAGCAAGCCGGCATCACCGTGGCCGATCTGGCGATCGACCAGGCCGAGGCCAGCGTGGCGCAGCAGAACGATGTGTCCAAGGAAACGATGTTCCGCAAGCTCCGGGCCGACGGCATCACCCCCGAGCAATTTCGCAAAGAGCTGCGCACCCAGCTGGTGCTGCAACGCCTGCGCGAGCGCGAGATCGATGCGCGCGCCAAGGTGAACGAATTCGAGATCGACCAATACCTGCGCGAGCAGCAGCCCCAGAACGGCGCAGCGGGTCTGGAACTCAACCTCGGCCACATCCTGATTTCGGTGCCTGAAGGCGCCAGTGGCACCGTGCTGGCAGAGCGCGAGCAGCGCGCCCGCAGCGTGGCCGATCGCGCACGCAGCGGCGCCGATTTCACCGCCCTGGCCAAGGAGTTTTCCGACGCGCCCGAAGCCGCCCAGGGCGGACAGATGGGGCTGCGCCCGGCGGACCGCTACCCCGAGCTGTTCGTGAACGCCACCGGCGCGCTGGCCGTGGGCGGCATTGCCGGGCCGGTGCGCTCCGGCGCGGGCTTTCACGTGCTCAAGCTGCTGGAGAAAAGCCGCAGCGACGCAGGGGCCGCGACCGTGGTGCAAAGCCACGCGCGCCATATTCTTCTGCGCACCACGGCGCAGCTGAGCGAAGCGGCGGCTGCGGCGCAACTGGCTGAGTACCGTCAGCGCATTCTGGCGGGCCACGCCACGTTTGAAGCCCTGGCGCGGGAGCATTCGCAGGATGGAAGCGCTGCGCAGGGTGGTGACCTGGGCTGGTCCACGCCCGGGCGCTATGTGCCGGAATTTGAAGCGGTGCTGGAAGGACTGAAGCCTGGCGAGATCAGCCAACCCGTAGTTTCTCGTTTTGGTGTGCACTTGATCGAGCTGCTGGAGCGGCGCCAAGTGAAGCTCAATCCGCGCGAACAGCGCGAAGTCGCACGTGAGGCGCTGCGTCAGAAGAAGGCCGAGGAAACCTATGCGACCTGGCTACGCGAGCTGCGCGGACGCGCCTATGTTGAGTATCGCGACCCCGTGTGAAGCACATTGCCCGCAAACGCTTTGGCCAGCATTTTCTGGCCGATGGCGCAATCATCGATGCCATCGTGGCGGCCATTGCGCCGCAGCCGGGCGACACCATGGTCGAAATCGGCCCGGGCCTGGCCGCGCTGACGCAGCCGCTGGTCGAGCGCCTCGGACACCTCACCGTCATCGAACTGGACCGGGACCTGGCCGCCCGGCTGCGGCAGCACGAGCACCTCAAGGTCATCGAATCCGATGTATTGAAAGTGGACTTCGCGCTGATTGCACAAGAGCTTTCTGCTCCGAAATTGAGAGTGGTTGGCAACCTGCCGTACAACATCTCCACGCCCATCCTGTTCCGGTTGCTGGCGCAGGTGGATGTCATTGCCGACCAGCACTTCATGCTGCAAAAGGAAGTGATCGACCGCATGGTGGCGGCACCGGCAACGGCCGCCTATGGGCGCCTGTCGGTGGCGCTGCAGTGGCGCTACGCCATGGAGAACGTGCTGTTCGTCCCGCCCGAGAGCTTTGATCCGCCGCCCCGCGTGGACAGCGCCGTGGTGCGCATGCTGCCACGCGCGGACGCCGCCCCCGTTCCGCTCCCTTTGCTTGAGGAACTGGTACAGGTGGCATTCAGCCAGCGCCGCAAGCTCTTGCGCCACACGCTGGGCCGCTGGCTGGAGGCTCGGGGGTTTTCAGGGTCGTTCGACGTGCTGCGCCGCGCGGAAGAAGTGCCGGTAGAGCAGTACGTTGCGCTGGCGCAGCAGCTCTGAGCCACGCGAACCAGGCCGGTTTTCAGGCAGTCTGAAGCAGTTCAGCCATGCCCGGCGTGCGCCAGAGCGAACCGTCGTGGTTCATCATGAGTGCCTGCACCGATGCACGTTTTTGCACCAGCGCCTGCGCCCGCTCGCCGCCAAGCACCATCATGGCCGTGCCCAGGCCGTTCACACTGCTCGCGTCCGTCGCCAGCAGGCTGATGCCGTGCGGGCCGCGAGTAGGACGGCCCGTGGCCGGATCAAGAATGTGGTGCTGGCGCTCGCCCTGCGCCATGAAGAAGCGCTCATAGTCGCCCGAGGACGCAACGATGTTGGGACCCTTGAGCGCCAATACGCCCAACATGCGCTCAGGGGCCAGGGGATCGCGCAGGCCAACGCGCCAGGGGCGCCCTTGCTGGCTGCCGGCGACGAGCACGTCGCCACCGCCATTGAGCAAGGCATCGGCCACGCCATGCGCATGCAAGACCTGCATGCCCGCAGCCAGAATCGGCAGCTTGGCGATGCCACCCAGATCGATGGCCATTCCGGCCCGCGCAAGGCGCGCGGTCCCGGCGTTCGCGTCCAGAATGAGTCCACGGTAGCCGACCAGGCGCCGCTCGGCAGCGATCTCGGCGGGATCGGGCAGGTCCTGTTGATCCCCAAACCGCCAAGCGCGCAGCGCGCCTACGGTGATGTCAAAAGCGCCCTGGGTGGCCGCCGACAGCGCCTGCGCGTCGCGCAGCACTGCCATCATTTCGGGCGGCACGGCAACCGCATGCAGACCGGCCGCGCGGTGGATGGCGCTGACCACGCTGCGCTCGTCGTAGCGCGTCATCATGCGCGCCAGGCGCTCCATTTCGGTCCAGGCCGCGTCCATGGCGCGATCGGCGTCGCGCGCCGCAGCGTCCCGGCCGCTGACCACCATGTCAACACGCGTTCCCATCAGGGCCCGCGCGCTGCGCTGCAAGGGCGGTGCGGTGCGCGGGGCCACGGCGGCTCCGGCCCACTGCGCGGCGCCGAGCAAAGGCACAGCCATGACGACGCGCCGCCGCGTCATGGTCAGGCAGGGGCGGGCAGTCTGCATGGAAGCTTTCCTTAGACCGATTGGTCAGCCATGAAGTCCACGGCGGCTTTGACTTCTTCGTCGGTCAGTTTGGCGTTGCCGCCGCGTGCAGGCATCGCGCCCTTGGAGCCGGTGAAGCCTTCCATGGCGTGCTTGTACAGCGTTTCTTTGCCCTGTGCGATGCGTGGGCCCCACTCGTCCTTGTTGCCTGGCTTGGGCGCCCCGGCAATGCCTGCGGCGTGGCACAGGGCACAGGTCTTGCCGTAGACGCTCTTGCCCAAAGCTGCATCGGCCACGGGCACGGCGGCTGCGGGCGCCGCAGCTGCGTCCGGGGCGGGTGCTGGCGCCGCCGGTTCTGCGGGAGCGGTGGCTGCGGGTGCCGCCGGAGCAGCCGTAGGTGCAGCGGGCGCCTCGGGTTTCTTGTCGCCACAGGCGGCCAGGAACAAGGAAACGATAGCGACGGCGAGAACGCGGGAAGCGGAATTCATTGAGGGTCCTTACAAGAAAAAACGGGAGACAATCCTTGTACAGCAGGGCGGTGACGTCGCGCGTAGGGCAAATGCGCCATACTCATTGTGCAACGCAGCATTGCTGGCGCAAGACTGACCCGGAGAGCGCCTCTAATGTAACGCCGCCTCTGGGATCCAGCAGGAATCTCCCTACGCGCACTATTGATCTCGGTCAAAAATCAGTATTTACCCTGACCTACACTCGCATCCATGAAAACCCTTAGAGCATGGACTTGGCTGCGCCGGGCCTTGCTCGTCGTATTTCTCTCCGTCATGGGCGTCTCTGCGGCGTCCCCTTATGTGCACCCTTCCCGCACGCAGTTGGTCTGCGCTGGCGCCGGCGGGGTGGCGCTGGTGGTGCTGACCGACGACGGCTTGCCCAGTGAAACGCGTCTGCTCAATTGTCCCCTGTGCCTGCCAGCTGCTGGCCCGGCGCCGTTTGTGAGCGCGTCCATCCCTTGCGCTGCGCCGGCCAATTCGCACCTCCTTCCTCCTGCTGCGGCCAACGTCTGCGCGCGATCCGGTGCGCCGCCGCCTGGGCGTGGGCCCCCTGTTTTTTCGTGAACCAACCCTGAAAGAAAGTCCCACCATGAACGACAAGAAAGCGTCCCAACGCGAACCCGCAGGCATTGGCCGGCGCAAGTTCCTCAACACGGCTGCCCTGGCCGGTCTGACCGCAGGCGTCGCCGCCTGCAACGACAAGCCCGCAGCCAGCACCGCGCCTTCGACCGCCGCGCCGGCAGCCGCACCGGCTGCCCACGCTGCATCCGAAGTGGGCAAGTACGAAGTGGCTCCCGGTCAGCTCGACGAGTACTACTCTTTCTCCTCGGGCGGTCACTCAGGCGAGTGCCGGATCTACGGTTTGCCATCCGGCCGCTTGTTCAAACGCATTCCGGTTTTCAACATGGATTGTCTGGTGGGCTGGGGCATCACCAACGAGTCGAAGAAAATCATCGGCACCAAACCCGATGGCAGCCTGAAGTACCACACGGGCGACACGCACCACATACACCCCTCGTACAAGGATGGCACCTACGACGGCAAATACATGTTCGTCAATGACAAGATCCACGGACGCCTGGCCCGCATTCGCATGGATACGATGGAAACCGACAAAATCACCGAGCTGCCGCTGGTGCAGGGTTTCCATGGCACTTTCCCCGACAAGCGCGATCCAGTGGACCCCGCCATCAACCACACCACGCGCGTGTTCTGCGGTGGTGAGTTCTCCATTCCCTTGGACAACAACGGCAAGAACATGGATGCGACGGCGGACTACCGCTCGATCTTCAGCTGCGTCGACTCCGAAACCATGGAAGTGCGCTGGCAGGTGCTGATCGACGGCAACTGCGACTTGGTCGCATCTTCGTACGACGGCAAGCTCGCCTGCACCAATCAGTACAACACCGAAAACGGTTTTCATTACGAAGACATGATGTCCGCCGAAATGGATGCGTGCCTCTTCTTCAACATCGCCCGCATCGAGGAAGCCGTCAAGGCCGGCAAGTTCAAGACCTACGGCGGCTCCAAGGTGCCGGTGGTCGATGGCACCAAGGCAGGCAACCCTGATGCCAAGACCTCGCTGGTCTGCTATGTGCCCGTGTCCAAAAACCCGCACGGCGTGAACGCCAGCCCGGACGGCAAGTACTACGCCTGCTCGGGCAAGCTCTCGCCCACCGCCACGCTGATCGAGCATGCATTGGTGCTCAAGTGGTTTGACGGCGAACTCAAGGAAGCGCGCGAAGCCGTGGTGGCCGAGCCCGAAATCGGCCTGGGCCCACTGCACACCGGCTTTGACGGCCGTGGCAACGCCTACACCACGCTGTTCCTCGACAGCCAGATCGTCAAGTGGAACGTGGAAGCTGCCATCAAGTCCTACGCTGGCGACAAAACCGCCAAGCCCGTGGTGGACCGCCTCGACGTGCAGTACCAGCCCGGCCACGGCTTCACCTCGATGGGTGAAACCAAGGACGCCGACGGCAAGTACTTTTTGTCTGACAACAAGTTCTCCAAGGACCGCTTCCTGCCCGTGGGCCCGCTGCACCCCGAGACGGCGCAGCTGATCGACATCAGCGGCGACAAGATGAAGCTGGTGGCCGACCACGCGGTGTACTCCGAGCCGCACGACTCCATCATCATCCCGCGCAATCTGATCCGCACGCGCCAGGTGTACGACATCGATGAGTTCCCCAACGCGGTCAAGGACGCCAAGGACTGCCGCGTCGAGCGCAAGGGCAAGAAGGTCACCGTGTACCTCACTTCTCAGGCACCCACCTTCGGCCTGCGCGAGTGGACCGTCAAGCGCGGCGACGAAGTCACGATCATCCTCACCAACCTCGACAAGGTGGAAGACCTTACGCACGGTTTCGCCATTCCGAAATACGACATCAATTTCATTGTGAATCCGCAGGAGACCAAGTCGGTCACCTTCATTGCGGACAAGCCTGGCGTGTACTGGGCCTATTGCACCAACTTCTGCCACGCGCTGCACCTCGAAATGCGCTCGCGTATGCTGGTTGAGGCCTGATAGGCCCCTCAGAGCCTGTTCACGATCTCGCAGGGGATCGCGAACGGGTTCGCAGGGGCAGCGCGATCCCCGGGATAGGTGCTGCCCCTTTTTCTTTTCTGGACCCCTGATGCTTCTGCCCTTCCCCCGTTTCATCGCCACCCTCTGGATGGCACTGGCTTTGCTGCTGGGTGCGCTTGCACCGGGTGCACAGGCAGCGTCAGGAACCTATGAGGCCGAGTTGCCTGCTGGCTTGGCAACGGCCACGGACATGTGCGCCTTGCTTCCGTGCAAGGACGTATTCCCCGGCGCCACCGAATTTTCTGATCGCATGGGCCAGCCGCCTTATGTCGAGGCCTACGACAAGGCCGGCGAAGGGCGCCAGTTGCTGGGCTACGTGATGCTCTCGACCGACATCACCGACACCCCGGCCTACTCGGGCAAGCCCGTGGTGACGCTGATCGGCATGGACAAAACCGGCCACTTTGTCGGCGTCAAGGTGCTCAAGCACTCTGAGCCCATCTTGCTGCTGGGCATCCCCGAATCCGCATTGCTCAATTTCAACAATCAGTACCTTGGCAAGTCGGTGGCCGACAAGATCGAGATCGGCCAGTCGCGCCCTGACGAAGACATCGTGGGGCTGGACGCCATTTCCGGCGCGACCGTCACGGTGATTGCGCAAAACCAGGTGATGATGGCCTCGGGCTCTGCGGTGGCGCGCCAGGTGGGCATCCTCGCACCCGTCGTGCGAGAGGCAGCGCGCTACAAGGTGCGGGGCGAGGCTCTTACCTGGGACGAGCTGGTGGGGCGCCGCGCCGTGGAGCACCTGCGCGTCATGCCCGAACAACTTGGACAGGATCGCAGCGCCGATCCCTTCATCGAGCTGTGGTTTGGCGACCTGAGCCACCCAGACATTGGCAAAAGCGTCCTGGGCGAGGCCGACTGGGAGAACCTCCATCGCCAGCTCAAGGAAGGCGAGCACGCCATCTTCGTGATTCGCACGGCCGGGCGCGAATCGTTCAAGGGGTCTGGTTTTGTGCGCGGCGGCCTGTATGACCGCGTACAGGTCAAGCAAGGCGCAGATTCGTTTACGTTCCGCGACCTGGACTACCTCAATCTCTACGGCGTAAAGGCTGCGGGTGCGCCAGAATTCAATGAGTCGGCGATTTTCATCGTCCGCTCCAAGGCATTCTCCGATGCCTACCCCTGGAAGTTTTCTCTGCTGGGCAATCGCGTGGACCGCGCCACCGGCGCCAAGAGCTTTACCAGCTTCGACACGCCGTACTGGCTACCTGCTTCCATGCTGGAAGGCGGCCGCCCCAAGGTGGTGGAGCCCGACGCGCCGTGGGTGCGGATCTGGAAATCGCGCGCGATAGAAATTGCGCTGTTTGTCGTGCTGCTGGTAGCCGTCGGCGTGGTCTATGCCTACCGCGAGCGGCTCACCCGTCTGTCCACGCACAAGAACAAGTGGCCGGTGAACGGTTTCAAGTACACGGCCTGGGCGATTTCCATCGTGTTCGTGGGGTTTGGCCTCCTGGCGCAACCCTCCATCACGCAGGTGCTGACCTGGTTCCATGCGCTGCTGTTCCAGTGGACCTGGTCGCTGTTTCTGTCCGATCCGTTCATCTTCCTGTTCTGGATCTTCATCATCGTCACGGTATTCCTGTTCGGGCGCGGTCTGTTCTGCGGCTGGATGTGCCCGTTCGGGTCGCTGCAAGAATCCATCTACAAGATCGCCCGTTTCGTTGGCCTGGGGCGCTTTCAGACCAAGCTGCCGCAAAAATGGCACGACCGACTGAAGTGGGTCAAGTACGCCGTCTTCTTTTTCCTGCTCACGGTGTCGATGTTCTCCATGGGCCTGGCGGAGAAGCTCTCAGAGGTCGAGCCTTTCAAGACCACCTTCCTGGTTGGCGTGATGAACCGGTCGTGGCCTTACGGACTGTTCGTGGCTGCCATCTTGGGCGTCTCGATTTTCATCGAACGGCCGTACTGCAAATACATTTGCCCGCTGGGTGCCTCGCTGGCAATGCCCAGCACCTTCCGCTGGTTTGGCTTGAAGCGCAAGCAAGATTGCAACAGCTGCAAAGCTTGCGCTGTGGGCTGCGGCGCGCAGGCGATTGATGCTGATGGACGCATCGACCACCGCGAGTGCCTGCACTGCCTGGACTGCATGATTCTGTACACCGACACTAAGGGATGCCCGCCGCTGGCCAAAGAGCGCAAGCGGCGCGAGAAAGACGGTTTAGAGATCACTCCGATTGGTGACAACGGTTACTTCTTCCCGATTTATCCTTCCACCAGTTACACCGACCAGATCATCCCCAAAGCGGTCGGCGGCCCAGACCCGCGCATGCCCACCGACCCCGCATTGCCCGCCCACAAAGTGGATATCGGCAAGCTCGAATGGCTGTGGCTGGAATTGCGTGACCACCTGTGGCCTTGGAGCACCGAAGGCTGGCACTCGCAGCGCGCGCTGCAGATTGCAGGCTTCTCGCTGGCGGTCGCCGCTACCCTTGCCTGGGTAATGACCGCCATGGGGACGCTGTCGTCGGGCGCCATCATTGGCTGGTGGTTTGGCTGGAGCGTGTACGAAGTGTTGATTCGCCTATCGGGCAAACGCTACGTGAAGGACGGCCCATGGTGGCGCGACCACTACCGCGTGGCCGGCCTGATGGACATGCTGAGCTACGTCGCCTTCAAGAACTTGCTGATTGGCGCCGCGCTGTTCCTGCTGCTCAAGTCCTTCGGCCTACTTGTCATATGAGGCAGCGCCTGCTCGGTGGCTTGGGCGCAGCACTGCTGGCGCTGGCAGGCGCTGCACACGCCGCCACCGTGCGCGTCGAGCCCGGTCAGGACCTGGCCGCCGCCGTGCGTGCGGCAGCACCCGGAGACACAGTGGAGGTAGCGCGCGGCCTGTACCGCGCCAACCTGCTGATCGACAAACCCATGACGCTGCGCGGCGTCGACCGCCCCACCATCAGCGGCGGCAACCAGGGCGACACCATCCGCGTCACCGCCCCGGACGTCACCATTGAGGGCCTGATCGTGCGCGACTCGGGCGACCACCAGGGCGAGCAAAACGCCGGCATCTACCTTTACCCCGGTGCGCACCGGGCGGTGGTGCAGCACTGCGACCTCACCTACAACCTGTTTGGGCTGTGGATCGAGAAGGTCAACGACGTTCGCATCGAACGCAACACCATTACCGGCAAACGCGACTACGACTCGGCGCGGCGCGGCAACGGCATCCAGCTCTACAACTCGCAGCGCGCCCAGATTCTCGACAACAACATCAGCTTCGTGCGCGACGCGCTGTACATCGATGTATCGCACCATGCCCTCTTCCGTGGCAACAAGCTGCACCACAGCCGCTACGGCGCGCATTACATGTCGTCGTACTACAACCTGTGGGAAGGCAACGAGACCTACTACAACCGCGGCGGCCTGGCGCTGATGGAAGTGCGCGAACAGACGGTGCGGGGCAACCGCGCCTGGGGCAATTCCGACCACGGCATCATGCTGCGCTCGGTGCAGGATTCGGTGGTGGAAAACAACGTCGTCGCTGGCAACCAGCGCGGCTTTTTCATCTACGACGTCGAGTACGTCACCCTGCGCCACAACCTCATCGTCGACAACTTTGTCGGCGCCCACCTCTCGGCCGGCGTGAAGAACAACGTGGTCGAGCAGAACGACTTCATCGGCAACCGCGAGCAGGTGCGCTACGTGGGCACCAAGGACGAGCCCTGGGGCGGCAAGGTGGGCAACTACTGGAGCAACTACGTCGGTTGGGACCGCGATGGCGACGGCCGGGGCGACGTGCCCTACGAAGCCAATGACATGGTCGACCGACTGAGCTGGCGCTACCCCGGCATGAAACTGCTGCTGGCCAGCCCTGCGGTGCAGGCCCTGCGACTGGTGGGCCAGCAATTTCCGGTGCTGCGCGTGCCCACCGTGGTCGACGCCCACCCCCGCATGCAGCCCGAACACACAGACTGGAGCCTTTGGCGTGGCAAGTACTTCCCCCGTTGATGCCAGCGCAGCGGTTTCGCTGCGCGGCGTTACCAAGCACTATGGCGCGGTGCACGCCGTCGATGGCGTAGACCTCGACATCGTGCGCGGCGAAATTTTCGGCCTGATCGGCCACAACGGCGCCGGCAAGAGCACGCTGTTCAAGATGATGCTGGGCCTCGAAGCCACCACGGCGGGCTCCATCGTGCTCGGCGGCGCGCCGGTGCGCGGGCGCGGTTTCCGGGCGGCACGCCGGCATATCGGCTACCTGCCCGAGAACGTGGTGCTCTACGACAACTTGAGCGGACTGGAGACACTGCACTTCTTTGCCCGGCTCAAGCACGCTGCACTCGATCAGTGTCCCGGCCTGCTCGAACGCGTAGGTCTGGCGCACGCCGGCAAGCGCCCGGTGCGCGAATATTCCAAGGGCATGCGCCAGCGTCTCGGGTTTGCGCAGGCTTTGCTGGGCACGCCCCAGGTGCTGTTTCTCGACGAACCCACCAACGGCCTGGACCCGCAGGCGATCCGCGACTTCTACGCCACGCTGCGCACATTGCAGACCAACGGCGTCACGGTGGTCATTACCTCGCACATCCTGGCCGAACTGCAGGAGCGCGTGGACCGGCTGGCCATCATGGCCAATGGCCGCATTCAGGCGCTGGGCAGCGTGCAAGCGCTGCGCGAACAGACGCACATGCCGCTGATTTTCGACTTGGTGCTCGACGCGGGCGATTTCGCCCCTATCGCGCAAGCACTGCTGGCCGCCACAGGCGAAGCCGCTGAAGCCGTGCCCGGCGGGCTGCGCCTAGCCTGCCCGCGCGCACGCAAGATGGCCGTGCTGGCCGCACTCACGCCCTTTGGTGGCCGCGTGCACGACCTGGCCCTGCGCGAACCTTCGCTCGAAGACGTGTTCTTCGGCTTTTCTGACTAAGGCGCGCCCCATGGAACTGACGCAAATTTTCACCATCGCCGCCAAGGAATTTCGCGACCGCATGCGCAACCGCTGGGTGCTGGCGGTGGCCCTGGTATTTACCGTGTTTTCGCTGGTAATTGCCTATTTCGGCGGCGCGCAACAGGGCGCCGTGGGTTTTCGCTCGATCGAAGTCACCATTGCCAGCCTGGTGAGCCTGGTGATTTACCTGATTCCGCTCATCGCCCTGCTGCTGGGGTTTGACGCCATCGTCGGCGAGCGCGAACGCGGCTCGCTCGATCTGCTGCTGGCCCTGCCCATTACCCGGCTGGAACTGCTGCTGGGCAAATATCTGGGACTTGCTGCGGCGCTCACGCTCTCGACGCTGGCGGGCTTTGGCCTGGTGGCGCTGCTGCTGTACCAGCGCCTGAGCTGGGCCGGGCTGTACCACTACGGCGGCTTCATGGCGAGCTCCGTGCTGCTGGGCCTGGCGTTTCTGAGCATGGCGGTGCTGCTGTCGGTGGTGGCGCGCGAGCGCACACGCGCCTCCGGTCTGGCCATTGCCCTGTGGTTCTTCTTTGTGCTGGTGTTCGACCTGGTGTTGCTCGGGGTGCTGGTGAGCACGGGCGGGCAATTTGGCGGCGAGGCCCTGGCCTGGCTGCTGCTGCTCAACCCGGCCGATGTGTTCCGTATCTTGAACGTTTTTTCGCTGGACGACGTGCGCACGCTGTACGGGCTGGCCAGCATCGTCCCGGCGTCGCTGGGCAGCCAGGCGCTGCTGAGCGGCGTCATGCTTGTGTGGATTGTGGTGCCGCTCCTGGTGGCGCGCTGGAGATTTCGATGAACTCTTATCCAAAATTCTTTCGCTCGCTGTTGGCCCTGGCCGTGCTGGGCAGTGCCTTGGCTTTGTCGGGCTGCGACAAAGCCGTTGAGAGCGCCAGCATTGCTCCGGTGGAAATCGACCGCAGCACGAGTTGCGAACTCGACGGCATGCTGCTTGCCGACTACCCCGGCCCCAAGGCGCAGATTCACTATGACGGCCAGGCCCAGCCCGCCTTCTTCTGCGACACCACCGAGCTGCTGAACACCTTGCTCGCTGGGGAGCAGGTGCGCGCCATCCGCGCGGTGTACGTACAGGACATGGCCCAGGCCGACTGGGACCACCCCGAAGGCCACTGGACCGATGCGCGCAGCGCGTTCTATGTGTTTGGCAGCAAACGCCACGGCTCCATGGGCCCCACCGTGGGCAGCTTTGCCAAGGAGGCCGACGCCCAGCGCTTCGCTGCCGACTACGGCGGCAAGGTGTTTCCCTTTGCCGCCATTCAGCCCGACATGGTGGATTTGAGCGGCGGGGCCAAGCAAGACAACCGCATGTAGGGCCGCGCCGGCACCGCTGACCCCCTTGACGCCCATGAAGTCGCTCGCTCTGTCCTCCCGCCGCACCTGGGTCACGCTGGGGCTGGCCGCGCTTGCCGTCGGCACCCTGCCGGGTGCCAGCGCCTGGATGGGCCGCAAAGCGGTGCCTGAGCCCGAGAGCGACTTCTGCCTGGTGGCGCCCCCCACGCCCTACGATCCGGCTTTGGGCCTCGCGCTCCATGCGGCCCGCGCCGTGCCCAAGGACGCCCGCTGCCCGGTCTGCGGCATGTACCCGTCGCGCTCCCCCGCCTGGGCAGCGCAGGTCATTTTCAGCAATGGCGACGCGCAGTTCTTCGATTCGCCGCTCAGCCTGTTCATGTACCTGAGCGACGTGGCCCGCTACAGCCCCGGTCGCAGCGCGGGCGAGATCGTGGCGCGCTACGTCACCGATTTCGGCAGCAGGCAGATGCTGGACGCCGCCAGCGCCTTCTACGTCGTCGGCTCCTCTGCCCAAGGGCCAATGCGCGCGGGCAACCTGCCCGCGTTTGC
>JAGNYI010000008.1:91140-96226 GCA_017985015.1 Giesbergeria sp.
AAAAGCAGCAACAGAACCACGGCGGCCAGCGCGGCCAGTTTGGTGAACCAGGGGGGTTTCAAGAGCGTGCTCCACAGTGAATGTGCTGGCAGTCTGTGGCGCCGCCGTGAGGGCACGATGAAGTTTGTGAGGGCAGTGTGAAGTCCTCCCCCGCTCCGGTGAAGATCAGTTCGGAAAGTGCAGCGTGACGCGCAGGCCCGGCGCCGTATTGCGCACCGCCATGTGTCCGCCATGCAGCGCCACCACGCGCTGCACGATGGCCAGCCCCAGACCCGAGCCGCTGCGCTCGCCGTTCGGGCGGGCGGTGGTGAAGAAGCGCTCGCCCAGGCGGGCCAAAGCGTAGTCGGGTACGCCAGGGCCGCTGTCCTGCACGGCCACCGCAGTGCCTTGCAGCTCGACTGCCACGGTGCTGCCGGCAGGCGAAAAATCGATCGCGTTGTCAATCAGGTTGCACAGCGCCAGGGTGATGAGTTCCGCCTCCCAAGGGCCGCTGGCACCTTGGCCCGCAAGGGTGAGCGCCACGCCGCGCTGCGCCGCACGCGCCTGTGTGTGGGCCAGCGCGGTGCTGGCGCAGTCGTGCAGCGCCACCGGGCCCTGCGCTTCGGCGTGCTGGCGCTGCTCCAGCTTGCTCAGTTCCAGCAGGCGGTCGATAAGGCGCTGCAGGCGCTCGCTTTGCTGCACCACCTGGGCGGCAAACAGGGTGCGGTCGCCCGCGGGCAGGTCTTCCTGCAGCAACTCGCCTGCGCCGCGAATGGCGGCCACCGGGCTTTTGAGTTCGTGCGTGAGGGCGCGCACATAGGCTTCGATGTAGCCGTGCCCCTCCAGCCGGGCGCGCATGCGGTCCATGGCGCGCGCCAGGTCGCCCAGCTCGCCAGGCACCCTCGGCACGGCCAGCACCGGGGTGGCTGCGGTGGCCTGCGCGCCCGCCTCCGGGCCCTGCACGCTCAGGGCGTAGTCGCGCAGGCGCCGCACATTCCACACCATCCACAGCGTCACCGCCACCCCCACGGCGGCCGACAGCGCCAGCAGCAGCAGGCCACCCATCAGCACCTTGTGCTCGGCCCGGTCGATGAAGCGCTGCACGGTGCGCGTGGGTTTGGCTACGGTCAGCACTCCGGCGATGCGGTCCTGCACGAAAACCGGGGCTGAAACGTGCATCACGCCGCTGGTGTCGTCGCCTGGGGTGTCCCGGCTCATGCGCGCGCCGTACTCGCCGCGCAGTGTGAGCGCCACGTCGCGCCACTGCGAAAAATCCTGGCCGACGGCCTGCGATTGCGAGTCAAAAACCACGCGCCCGGCGGCATCCGTCACATAGATGCGGTAGTCGAGCGACTGCTTGGAAAAACCCCAGATGGCGGCGTCCACGGGGCGGCTGGCGTAATGCTGCACCTGCCGGGCAAAGGCGCTGCCGCCTGCCTGAAGGCTTCCCGAGGCCAGGTCGTCGCTGGCCAGCTCGGCCAGGATGTGGGCCGTGTCCACCATCATGTCTTCCATCACCTCGCGCACGCTGGGCTTGATCTCGGCCACAAAGACGCGCAGCACAAAGAACGCGGCAATGCCGTTGATGAGGAAGAAGGCGAACAGCAGGCGGATGCCCAGGCGCATAGGTCAGCGACAGGTAATGAAAACTATCAAAAATATAGCTATCAGCGCTTGCTGGATAAGCGCTAGAGGCCGATTTTTCTTATAAAACTAAACCTCAATGGAATACCCCATCCCCCGGTGCGTGACGATGTAGTCCGTCGCCGGGTCCACCTCGCGCAGCTTGGCGCGCAGCGTCTTGATGTGGGTGTCCACCGTGCGGTCGGTGCTTTCGCTGTCGTCGCCCCAGGCGGCGGTGAGCAGCGCCGCACGGCTGTGGATGCGGCCCGCGCCCGCCAACAGGCAGGAAAGCAGTCGGTACTCGCGCCGCGTGAGCGCCAGCGCATGGCCGTGCAGCTGCACGCGCTGGCCCTGCGGGTCGTCGTGAAATGGCGTGCTTCGCGGCGTGGACTGGCACGGTGAGAAAGGGGAGAAAGGGGAGGTAGGGGGCGCGGCCGCACGGCGCAGCAAGGCGCGGGCGCGGGCGGCCAGCTCGCGCGGACTGAAAGGTTTGGCCAGGTAGTCGTCGGCGCCCAGCTCCAGGCCCAGCACGCGGTCCAGCTCCTCACCGTGCGCGCTGAGCATCAGCACCGGGGTGTGGCCGGCGGCTCGCACTTCCCGGCACAGGTCCAGGCCGCTGCCGTCTGGCAGGCCGACGTCGAGCACCAGCAAGTCAAAACCGCCAGCACTCCACAGCTTGCGCGCGTCGTATAGCAGCAGGCTGTGCGTCACCTGCAGGCCTTCGCGCTCCAGCGCGTAGGCGACGGTCCGGGCAATGGCCGGGTCGTCTTCGAGCAGCAATACCTGCGCCACCATAGAGGGTCAGTGGCCCACCAGTACCGGGAAAATCTTCGTCAGGCCGCCAGCCATCACCTCGACGGCCAGCGCCGCCAGAATCAAGCCCATCAGCCGCGTCATCACGTTGATGCCGGTCTTGCCGAGCACGCGCGCAATCGGGTCCGCCAGCGAGAAGCAAATCCAGGTGGCCAGGCCAATCACCAAACCGTAGCCGACCAGCGCACCGTGCTGCAAGAAGGTCTGCGCGTCGTTGGCGTAAATCACCACGGTAGACATGGAAGCCGGGCCGGTCAGCAGCGGGATGGTGAGCGGCACGACGGCAATGCTGTCGCCGGCGGCAGCCTTCTCGGCGCCCTCTTCCAGTTCGTTGGTGGCCGGCTTGGCCTCGGCCGGCTGGGCGTTGAGCATGTTCATCGCGCTGATGAGCAGCAGCAATCCGCCGCCTACCTGAAAGCTCGGCAGCGAGATGTTGAAGAATTCGAGAATCTGCAGGCCCAGCAGCGCGCAGGCGGCAATCACGCAAAAGGCGCTGAACGCCGCCGTGCGGATGGTGCGTTTGCGCTGGGCTTCGGAAAAGCCTTGCGTGTAGTGGATGAAAAACGGGACGATGGCCAGCGGATTGACGATGGCCAGCAGAGTGACGAGGGGTTTGAGGTCCATGCCAAGCGTTTCAGAAAGTGTTGGGGATTTCGCAAAGGCCGCTGAGCGACGCCAAGCCCCTTCTCAGCGCGGATGCGGTGCTTGTTGCCAATGAGAATGTGCTGCAAGAATGGGGAGTGCCGCAGAGTGTGCCGTATTTCCCTGGCGTCTCGCACGGCGCCATCCCACCAAATGGAGACTGAGATGACCGAGCCCACCCCATTGCGGCACTCCCCCGACGGCTTTGCCTGCCCCGCCTGGTGCGTTCAGCCCGAGGGTGCGCCGCGCGGCGGCATGGTGGTGCTGCCCGAGATTTTTGGTGTGAATGCGCACATACGCGCCATCACCACGCGATTTGCCGCGCGCGGCTATGCCGCGGTGGCCCCCGACACCTTTGCCCGCGTCCAGCCCGGCGTGGACCTGGGATACGGGCAGGGCGATGTGGCCACCGGTCGCAAGCTCAAAGCAGCCGTCGAGCGCCTGCCCGAGGCATTGGTTCTGGGCGACATCCAGGCCGCGATCGACGAAGCCGCCGCGCTTTCGGGCGGCAAGGTGGGTCTGGTGGGTTTTTGCTGGGGCGGCCTGCTGGCCTGGCGCGCCGCCTGCGAGTTGCAGGGACTGGCGGCCGTGGCCTGCTACTACGGCGGCGGAATGACCGGCGACGCGGAAGTCGCGCGCCGCCCCCGCTGCCCGGTGATTGCCCATTTCGGCGCACACGACGCCCACATCCCGCAAAAAGAGGTGCAGGCTTTTGCCCGCGCACACCCCGAGGTGCAGGTGCAGGTCTACGACGCAGCCCACGGATTCAACTGCGATCAACGGGACTCCTACGACGAGGCCGCAGCGCTGGTCGCCCGTGAGCGCACGCTGGCACTCTTTGCCCGCTGCGTCGGCTGACCCGGCGCGCAGGCTGACGGCAAATCGCACAAATTACTATTTGCAAGCAGCGGCGGGTTGTGTGACCATACGTCAACTTTTGCAACAATTATGTCCGCCACCGCTCCCCAGGAGTCCCCCGCCACCGCTGCGCTGATTTCGCAGATCACGCCCGCCTTGCGCATGGCTGGTATGGGAGCGTGGATGGTGGATTTTGAGCACGCCGAGGTCTCGTTTGACCCTTTGCTGCGGGAGTTGCTGGGGGCTGAGCCCACGGATCCCCTGCGCTTGTCCGCAGCCGCATGGCAGGCGCTGGTGCACCCCGACGATGCGGAGCGCCAGCGCGAGCACTGTGGCCAATGCCTGCGCGGCGAGCGCGACGAATACATCATGGAGTACCGGCTGCGCCGCCGCGATGGCCAATGGCTGTGCTGCCTGTTCCGTGCCCGGGTGCAGAGCCGGTCCCCCCAGGGCCTGGCCCGCAGCATGGTGGGGGCCTACCAGGAATGCGCGGATGGGCAGCGCAAGCACGACAACCTGCAGGTGGCCGCCAGCGTGTTCACCCACGCGCGCGAAGGCATCAGCATCACCGACCCTTCCGGCATCATCATTGATGTGAACGAGGCGTTCACGCGCATCACCGGCTATGCGCGCGAAGAAATCATCGGGTGCAACCCACGCATCCTGCAATCGGGCCGCCAACCGCCCGAGTTTTACGCGGCCATGTGGAAAGCCATCTCCACCCGGGGCTACTGGACCGGCGAAATCTGGAACCGGCGCAAAAACGGCTCGCTGTTCCTTGAAGTGATCACCATCAGCGCGGTGCGTAACGCGCAGGGGGCCTTGCAGCATTACGTGGCGGTGTTCACCGACGTGACGTCCGAGCGCGCGACCGAGCGGCAGCTAGAGAGCATTGCGCATTTCGACGTGCTCACCGAACTGCCCAACCGGGTGCTGCTGTTTGATCGCCTGCGCCAGTTCATGGCGCATTGCCAGCGCCGCTCATCGTCGCTGGCGGTGGCATTTCTTGATCTCGATGGCTTCAAAGCCATCAATGACCAATATGGTCACGCGCTGGGCGACCAGTTGCTGATTGCCCTCTCGCGCCGCATGGGCGAAGCGCTGCGCGAAGGCGATACGCTGGCACGCATCGGCGGCGACGAGTTCGTGGCCGTGCTGGTGGATCTGGAAC
>JAGNYI010000038.1:0-9924 GCA_017985015.1 Giesbergeria sp.
CGCCCGGTGGCGATGATGCAATCGGGCCGCACGGCCTTGGCCAGCTCGGGGCGGATTTCGGGCTCGGGGTTGGCCAGCGCCAGGATGATGGGCTTGTCGGCCATGGTCTTGACCATCTCGGCCGTGAGCACGCCGGGCGCCGAGCAGCCCAGGAACACGTCGGCGCCGCTCACCACGTCGGCCAGGGTGCGCGCCTCGGTTTTTTGCGCGTAGCGGGCCTTGGAAGCGTCGTAACCACCGGGGCGGCCTTCATAAATGACGCCCTTGGAGTCCACCATGAAGACATTGGAGCGCGTAACACCCAGGCCCACCATCACGTTCACGCAGGCGAGCGCTGCGGCACCGGCGCCCGAGACGGCGATTTTCACGGCAGCAATGTCCTTGCCGACGAGTTCCAGGCCGTTGAGCAGCGCGGCCGAGGAAATGATGGCCGTGCCGTGCTGGTCGTCGTGGAACACCGGAATGTTCATGCGCTCGCGCAGCTTTTCTTCGATATAGAAGCACTCGGGCGCCTTGATGTCTTCGAGGTTGACGCCGCCCAGCGTGGGTTCGAGCGCGGCAATGATGTCAACCAGCTTGTCCGGGTCGTTTTCGGCCAGCTCGATGTCGAACACATCGACACCGGCGAACTTCTTGAACAAACACCCCTTGCCTTCCATCACCGGCTTGGATGCCAGCGGGCCGATGTTGCCCAGCCCCAGCACGGCGGTGCCGTTGGTGACCACGCCTACCAGGTTGCCGCGGGCGGTGAACTCAAAGGCGAGCGACGGATCGGCCTGGATGTCCAGGCAGGGGTAGGCGACGCCGGGCGAATAGGCCAGCGCCAGATCGCGCTGGTTGGAAAGCGTCTTGGTAGGGGTGACGGCAATCTTGCCGCGCGTCGGGTTGCGGTGGTATTCACGCGCCGCGTCGCGCAGGGTCATTTCGGCGTTGCTGAGGGGTTCGGTCATATCGGGTTCCAGAAGGCAAAGGCATTACAAGCATAGAGCAATGGTTTGCGGATGGCCGCCTTCCATGATGTAAAAAAGCGCGGCGCCGGGCTTGCCGGGGCCGCGCCTTGTCACCGCCGCCAGTCAGTGGGCTTCGGCCTGGCGAGCGGCGTGGACGGCAGCCGAGGTGTCCCCGTTGGCGCCGTTGAAGAACACGTTGAGCAAAACAGCGGTGACCGAAGACAGCAGGATGCCCGACTCGATCAGCGGGTGGATGGCGTGCGGCATCCACTGGCGGAAGTTGGGCGCCACCAGCGGGATCATCCCCACGCCAATGGAGACGGCAACGATCATGCCGTTGGCCCGGTTGTCGCGGAAATCGACACCGCCCAGGATGCGGATGCCGGTGGCGGTCACCATGCCGAACATCACCAGCCCGGCGCCACCCAGAACCACCGTCGGGAGCGATTCCACCAACGCCCCCATCTTGGGCAGCACGCCCAGGATGACGAGGATCACGCCGCCCGCCACGCAGACAAAGCGGCTCTTGACGCCGGTGACCGCCACCAGGCCCACGTTTTGCGAGAAGCTGGTGTAGGGGAAGGTGTTGAAGATACCGCCTATCAGCGTGCCCAGGCCGTCGGTGCGCAGGCCCCGCGCCAGGTCCGCCTGGCTGATCTTCCGGTCGGTCATCTCGCCGAGCGCCAGGAACATGCCGGTCGATTCGATCATCACCACGATCATGATGAGCGTCATGGTGAGGATCAGGATGGGGTCGAAGACGGGCGTAGCGATCTCGAAGGGCAGGATGAGGTCGAACCAGGCGGCCTTGGCGACCTTGTCGAAGTTCATCAGTCCCATGGCTGCTGCAACTACCGCACCAACGACAATCCCCAGCAGCACCGAAATGTTGGCCAGAAAACCCTTGGCAAAGCGGGCGATCATCAGGATCGAAACCAGCACGAGCGCTGAAATGCCCACGCCGGTCAGGTCGGCGTAGCGGGGGTTGGGAACCGTCGGCACCACGGCAAACCCCTTGGGGACGGGCGGCAGCGAACTGCCCGGCGCGCCGACGGCGGCCTGCACCTCGCTGAGCCACTTGACGTAGTCCGGGTTGACCACGGCGGGCGCCGTAGGGCCCACCGGGTTGCCAAAAATCCAGTTGATGCCGACCCGCATCAGGCTGATGCCGATGACGGCAATGATGGTGCCGGTGACCACCGGCGGAAAGAAGCGCAGCATGCGACTGACCGCTGGCGCGATCAGGATGGAGATGACCCCCGCGCCAATGATGGAGCCAAAGATCAGTCCGGCGCCGGCGGTGCCCCCCGTGGTCTGCGCCATCGACACCATGGGGGCGACGGAGGCAAAGGTCACCCCCATCATCACCGGCAGCTTGATGCCGAACCATTGGGTTGCGCCGAGCGCCTGGATCAGCGTGACCAGGCCGCAGCAGAACAGATCGGCCGAGATCAGCTTGGCCACCTGGTCGGGCGTGAGATTGAGTGCGCGCCCGACGATGAGCGGCACGGCAATGGCGCCCGCATACATCACCAGCACATGCTGGAGTCCCAGCGCAGTCAGCCTGCCCAGCGGCAGGTGTTCGTCAACGGGGTGAACAGTCGCTTGCATGAAACGCTCCTTGCGGGTGCGAAGAAAAGAGATTGGGGCCCATGCTCAGTCGCGCATTCCGACTGAGTCCATACAAAAAGTGTATACAAAACATAAGAAAAATCAGCTAGAGAGAAACCCTGTGCTTGCGCTTGACCTGATCTCTGTCCACCCATTTTTCCCGGCTGCAAGTGGGAAAAATTCAAGTAAAAAATGGATCCAGCGCTTACTGGTAAAGAGAATACAGCTCTGTTTACGATAGCAATTTGGCGATTCCGTGTGCTGCGTGCACAAATGCAATGACCAAAAAAAGCCGCCCGGTGCGGGGCGGCTTGCGAAGGCGATGAGAGAGCCTCAATAGCCCAGCGTCTTGCCATCCGGGTTGCGCGGGTCGGAATAGCCGTACAGCACCCCGCCGCGCAGGCCAATGGTCTGCGTGCGCCCCATCGAGGCCTTGACCACAACGTTGTGCCCGCGCTGGCGCAGCAGGGCCATGGTGTCGGGGGAGAGGCCCTTTTCCACGCGCAGCTCGTCGGGCGTCCATTGGTGGTGCACGCGCGGCGTGGAGGCCGCCTCGGCCGGGTTCATGCCGAAATCAATGGTGTTGACCACGGTTTGCAGCACGGTGGTGATGATGCGGGCGCCGCCGGGGCTGCCGGTCACCAGCACCGGCTTGCCGTCCTTGAGCACCAGGGTCGGCGTCATCGACGAGAGCGGGCGCTTGCCGGCCGCTACCGCGTTGGCGTCGCCGCCCACCAGGCCGTAGGCGTTGGCGACACCGGGCTTGGCAGAGAAGTCGTCCATCTCGTTGTTGAGCAGGATGCCGGTGCCGGCGGCGACGATGCCGCTGCCGAAATTGGTGTTCAGCGTATAGGTCACGGCCACCGCATTGCCGGCCTGGTCCACGACCGAAAAGTGCGTGGTCTGGTCGCTTTCGTACGGCTGGGGCTTGCCGGGTTGGATGCTCTTGCTTGGGCGTGCATGGTTGGGGTCGATACCGGCGCGGAGCTGGTCTGCGTAGCGCTTGGACGTCAGGCCCTTGAGCGGAATCTTGACGAAATCGGGGTCGCCCAGGTATTGCGCGCGGTCGGCGTAGGCCAGCTTCATGCTCTCGGCCATGTAGTGAATGGTCTGCGCGCTGTTGGGGCCCCACTCGCCCAGCGGCAGGGGTTCGAGCATGTTGAGGATCTGCACCAGGTGCGGGCCGCCCGACGACGGCGGTGGCATGGTCACGATCTCATAGCCCCGGTAGGTGCCGCGCGTGGGTTCGCGCTCCACCACCTTGTAGCTGTGCAGGTCTTCCAGCGTGAGGGCGCCTTTGTGGGATGCCATTTCGGCGGCGATTCTCGTGGCGATCGCGCCCTCGTAGAACGCCTTGGCGCCTTCGCTGCCAATCAGGCGCATCGAGGTGGCCAGGTCTTTTTGCACCAGCAAGTCGCCGGCCTTGAGTGGCTCGCCGTTCTTCCAGAAGATCGCCTGCGTGGCGGGCCATTGGCCCATGGTCTTCTTGGTCTGCAGCAACACCTTGGCCAGGGTTTCGCTCACTGGGTAGCCTTGCTCAGCCAGCGCAGCGGCGGGTGCCACCACCTTGGCCAGCGGCATGGTGCCCCAGGTTTTCAGGGCGTGCTCCATGCCGGCCACGGTGCCGGGCACGCCAACCGCGTAGTGCGTGTAGAGGGATTTGCCGTCCACCACATTGCCCTTGGCATCGAGGTACATGTCGCGCGTCGCCGCGCGTGGTGCCATTTCGCGGAAGTCGAGCGCCACGCTTTTGCCGGTCTTGGCGTCGTAGACCATCATGAAACCGCCGCCGCCCAGGTTGCCGGCGTTGGGCAAGGCCACGGCCAGGGCAAAGCCGATGGCGACGGCGGCGTCGACGGCATTGCCGCCGCCCTTGAGGATGTTCAGGCCAATCTGCGAGGCCAAGGCTTGCTCGGTCGCCACCATGCCGTGGTGCGCCACCACGGGGTGGAACACGTCCATGTCGAAGTCGTAGGCGGCACTCGCGGCCTGGGCGGCTGCGGTTTGCTGGACGGCGGGTGGGGCGGCCGCCTGGGGGGCAGAGTTGCAGGCGGCCAGGTTGAGCAGTGCGAGCGCAAGGCTGCTGGCGAGCAAAGTGTGTCGAATTTTCATGGTGCCTCCTCGGGTTTGATGGAGCCTTCGGGTGACACCGGATGCACGGAGCAGACTAGCCGCCAGAAGGCGCCGGCCAGTGTAGGGCGGCGCGCGAGCGCGCGCAGCAAGCCTTTATGCCGATGGCGTCAGCAGGACATGCAGGGAGCGCGCAATCACCTTGGTGGCGCGGCGCAGGTCGTCCAGATCCAAGCGCTCGTCGGCGCGCTTGGCATGCGATTCGAGCACGGTGCGCGGCCCGGCGCCGTAGATCACGCCGGGAATGCCCTGCTCGGCGTACAGGCGCACGTCGGTGTACAGCGGCGTGCCCACGGCCGGCGGCACTTGGCCAAACACCTCGCCAGCGTGCTTTTGCAGGGCTTCCACCAGTGGCAGGTTGCCCGCCAGCGGCGTCATGGCGTGGGCCAGCAGCAGGCGGCGGATGTCCACCGTGATGCCCGGGCATTCGCCTGCCGCTGTGGCGATGCAGGCGCGGATCGCAGCCTCTACCTCGGCCACGTTCTCCTCGGGGATCATGCGGCGGTCAAGTTTGAATGTGACCTTGCCGGGAACGACATTGGTGTTGGTGCCGCCTTCAATGCGGCCCACATTCAGGTACGGGTGGGTAATGCCCGCAACCTTGGAGCGCAGTTTGCGGTTCTCGGTATTGAGTGCGTACAGGGCGTTCAGGATATGCACCGCACCCTGCAGGGCATCGACACCGGTGTCGGGCACGGCCGCGTGGGCCATCTTGCCGTGCACCGTCACTTCCATTTGCAGGCAGCCGTTGTGCGCGGTCACCACTTCATAAGAAAAGCCGGCCGCCAGCAGCAGGTCAGGGCGGGTGAGGCCGTGTTTCAGCAGCCAGCCCGGGCCGAGCAGGCCGCCAAATTCCTCGTCGTAGGTGAAGTGCAGCTCCACCGCGCCTTGTGTGGGCCTGGCGACTGCTTCGAGCGCGCGCACGGCGAAGGTGAAGCTGGCGAAATCGCCCTTGCTGACCGCGGTGGCGCGGCCGTACATCTTGCCGTCCACGATCTCGGCGCCGTAGGGGTCGTGCGTCCAGCCTTCGCCCGGCGGTACCACGTCGCCGTGGGCGTTGAGCGCCACGGTGCGGCCACTGCCGGCGGGGCCGTAGGGGCGGCGCACGATCAGGTTGGTGATGCTCTGCATGCCATACGCCTGCACCTCGGCCTGTGGTACGGCGTGGCGCTCCACCTCGAAGCCCATGGGCGCCAGCAGCTCGGCCGTGCGCTCGGCGTGCGGCGCGTTGTTGCCAGGGGGCGTGTCGGTGGGCACGCGCACCAGCGCCTGCAGGAAGGCCACTTCTTCATCGAAATGCTGGTCGATCCAGGCGTCAAGCGCGCTGTAGTCGGTCGTGGCGGTCATGCGGGTTCCTTGGCAAGTTGGTGCAGCACATGGCTGAAGGCCTGCACGGCCAGCTCCATGTCGTCGTTGGTGGTCGATTCCAGCGGGTTGTGGCTGATGCCGGCGTTCTCGCCGCGCACGAACAGCATCGCCTGGGGCATGACTTCGTGCAGCTTCATGGCGTCGTGGCCGGCGCCGCTGGGCATGCGGTGAACGGGGATGCCGGACGCTGCCACGGCGCGCTCCCAGCGCTGTTGCCAGGGGATCGCACTGGGCGCGGCGGCGGCGCGCATGGATTCCTCCAGCCGATAGTGCAGGCCGCGGCGCGCGGCGATGGCTGCCAGTTGTGCCAGCACGTCTTGGCTGAGCGCGTCGCGCTGAGCGTCATTCGGTGCGCGCAGATCCAGGGTGAACTGACAGCGGCCGGGCACGACGTTGATGGACCCGCTGGGCACGTTCAGTACGCCCACGGTGCCCACCGAGTCCCCGTCCTGCGCGGCCCGCTGCTCCACGTACAGCAGCAGCTCGGCCACGCCCGCCGCAGCGTCGCGCCGGCGGTCCATGGGGGTGGTGCCGGCGTGGCTGGCCATGCCCAGCATCTCGCCCACGTAGCGCACCCCGCCGTTGATCGAAGTGACGACGCCCAGCGGCAAGTCCAGCTCGCTCAGCACCGGGCCTTGCTCGATGTGCACTTCGATGAAGCCCAGGTACTGCGCGGGGTCGCGTTGCAGTTTCGGGATGTCGGCAATGCACAGGCCGGCGCCTTCCATGGCAGCGCGTAGGGTGACGCCGTCCGCATCCTGCTGCTCCAGCCACGCCGGATTGAAGTGGCCGATCAACGCGCCTGAGCCCAGGAAGGTCGCCTTGTAGCGCTGGCCTTCTTCTTCGGCAAAGCCCACCACTTCGATGGCAAAGGGCATGCGCTTGCCAGAGCGGTGCAGCTCGCGCACGCAGGCCATGGGCACGAAGATTCCCAGGCGACCGTCGTACTTGCCGCCGTTGCGCACGGTGTCGTAGTGGGACCCCGTCATCAGGGTCTTGGCGCCGGATGCTGCCGCGTGGTACTTGCCCACCACGTTGCCCACGGCGTCGATCTCGACTTCGTCAAAACCGCAGTCCCGCATCCAGTGGCTGATGCGCTGTGCACAGGCGCGGTGCGCATCGGTCAGGTAGGTGACGGTGAGCTGGCCGTGTTCGGCGTAGCCGGGGTCGGAATGGCGGGCGAGCGACTCGTGCCAATCCCAGACCTCGTTGCCGAGTACGGGATGGGCGTCGAACTTGTCGGCCAGGCGGATTTCGGCAATGCGGTGGATGCTGCGCAGCGCCTCGGCGCGCTCGAAACCGGGGTGGTTGTCCAGGCGCCGGGCAAAGGTGTCGATGATCTGGCTGCGGGACAGGCCCGTGCCGCGCGGGCCGCGCACTGCAAGGATGAAGGGGAAGCCAAAGCGCGCGTTGTAGTCAGCATTGAGTTGCTGGATGCGCGCAAATTCTTCGGGCGAGCAGTCGGTCAGCCCTGCCGTGCCCTGCTCGTGGGTGGATTCGGCCGTGAGGGTCTGGCTCACCATGGCCTTGCCGGCCAGTTCCGGGTGGGCGCGAATCAGTGCGAGCTGGGCTTCTGGCGCGGCATTGCGCACCGCGCTTGCCATCGCGTGCTTGAGGTGGGCGAGCGAGCGAAACGGCCGCTCGGCCAGGGCTTGGCTTGCAATCCAGGGCGAGTGCTCGTACACGCCATCCAGCCATGCAAGCGCCTGAGCGGGGCTTGCGGTGTTGAGTTCCTGCAGGGTCAGGGCCATGGGGGTTTTCCTATCAAAAAGTGAGCTACTAATGCTTGCTAGATAAGCGCTAGAGGCCAATTTTGTTCAAATTTTCGGTGCAGGATGCTGCTCTGCCCAATGGCGGGCGATGTCGATGCGGCGGCACACCCACACGTTCGGTTGCTGCGCGATGTGGTCGAGGAAGCGCTGCAGCGCAGTGATGCGGCCGGGCCGGCCGAGCAATCGGCAGTGCATGCCGATGCTCATCATCTTGGGCCGGTCCAGGCCCGCTGGGTCGCCTTCGGTATACAGCGTGTCGAAGGTATCGCGCAGGTACTGGAAGAACGGATCGGCGTGCGAGTAGCCCTGCGGCAGGGCAAAGCGCATGTCGTTGCAGTCGAGCGTGTAGGGCACGATGAGCTGGGGCGCCACGCTGCCGTCGGTTTTGCGCACCTTCATCCAGAAAGGCAGGTCGTCGCCGTAGTAGTCGCTGTCGTAGGCAAAGCCGCCGAAGTCGGCTGCCAGGCGGCGCGTGTTGGGACTGTCGCGGCCGGTGTACCAGCCTTCGGGCCGCGCGCCGGTGAGGCGCTTGACGATCGCCATGGCCTGCGCCATGTGCTCGCGCTCGACGGCTTCGGGCACATGCTGGTAGTGAATCCACTTGAGGCCGTGGCAGGCGATCTCGTGGCCGGCCTGCACGAAGGCGCGGGCCACGTCGGGGTGGCGCTCCAGCGCCGTGGCCACGCCAAACACCGTGAGCGGCAGGCCGCGCTGCTGGAATTCCCGCAGGATGCGCCAGACGCCAGCGCGCGAGCCGTATTCGTAGATGCCCTCCATGCTGATGTGGCGCTCGGGGTAACTGGCGGGGTTGAACATTTCCGACAGGAACTGCTCGGAGCCAGCGTCGCCATGCAGCACGCAGTTTTCGCCGCCTTCTTCGTAATTGAGCACGAACTGCACGGCAATGCGCGCGCCGCCGGGCCAGCGGGCATGCGGTGGATTCGGGCCGTAGCCGACGAGGTCGCGCGGGTAGGGGAGGGTGCTGTCGTAAGTCATGGCGTTCTCACAGGGGCGAGAGCGCGAGCGAAAGCTCGTTCACTGGCTGCTCGCGGTCGAAAATGAGACTGGCTTCCACGTGCTCCAAATGCTGGTGCATCAGCTGCACCGCCAGCGCCTCGTCGCGCGCCGCCAGCGCGGCGACGATTTCCGCATGCTCCTCGTGTGAGTGCGCGGCCTCGCTGGCGCTCTGGTACATCAGCGTGATGAGCGCACAGCGCGATATCAGGTCGCGCAGCAGCTGGGCCAGCACGTCGTTGCCCATCAGCTCGGCCATGCGCACGTGAAAGTCGCCCAGCAGTTCGGTGCGGCCGCTGGCGTCTTGTGCGCTCAGGGCGGCCGCTTCGCTGGCCACATGGGTGCGCAGCACCTTGAGCTTGGCGGGCGTGCTGCTGCGTACAAAGGCACGCGTCATTTCCGTCTCCAGCATGCGGCGCACGGCAAACACCTGGCGTGCCTCCTCGGCGGAGGGCGTGGAGACAAACGCGCCGCGCGCCGGCTCCAGCGTGACCAGGCGGTTCTGTGCCAACTGGAACAAGGCCTGGCGCACCAGCGTGCGCGAGACGCCAAAATGGTCCGCGAGCTTTTGCTCAGCCAGCTTGGTGCCGGGCTGCAGGCGGTGCTCCACGATGGCACGGGTCAGCGATTGGACAATGGCGTGGGTGGAGGATTCCATACAAGCAATGATAGGCGCGATTGCCAAAAGTGTATACACTTTTGGTGCACAACGATTGTTTTTTCCACCTCCCACCTTCAGGAGAACCCCCTATGGGACTCAGTACCCACGTGCTCGACACCATGCACGGCTGCCCCGCCGCAGGCATGCACGTCGCGCTGTATTCCACCAACGGCGGATCTGCCCAACTGCTTCAGGATCTGGTGCTGAACCACGATGGGCGTACCGACGCGCCCTTGTTTGACAACGCGTCGCTGCGCGCCGGCACCTACCGCCTCACTTTTGATGTGGCGCGCTATTTCAAGGACAAGGGCGTGGCTTTGCCCGAGCCGAATTTTCTCGGCCAGGTCAGTCTGGATTTCGGAGTGGCCCATGCCGATCAGCACTACCACGTGCCGCTCCTGGTCAGCCCGTGGAGCTA
>JAGNYI010000038.1:10024-27973 GCA_017985015.1 Giesbergeria sp.
CCCTCGGTCAGCGTGTCGAGCTGGAAGCGGCCGCTCTTGTCCCACAGCCAGGTGTCGGTGTAGGTGACCTTGCCCATGCGGGCGGGCGCCGGGAAGGGGGCGGCTGCGCGCACGGTGCGCTCGATTTCGGCCATGACTTCTGGTGCCTGGTGCGGCGCGCGCATCCAGGATGTGCGCAACACACGGCCCCGGGCGTCAATGTCCACTTGCAGCACCCCAATGGCATAGAGGAGCGGCGGCAAGCGGCCTTTGTAGATGCGGGACGCATTCAGACCGTAGAGGTGGGTTGCGGCGTCCTGGCGGTAGGCACGCGGGTTGCTCGCTGCCGAGGGGCGCGCCGAGCCCTCTGCCGCAGGGACGGGGCCGGTGACGTGGGACACGGTGCCTGGGGGCGCTGCTTCGTCCGGCACGCTGGGAGACGGACTGGGGGCCGAGCGGCAGGCGGCGATCACGGCCGCAATGGACGCCATGAGTCCGCTGCGGAACCATCGGCTACGCGGCGCAGTGGGCGGTGGGGAGTCGGGTTTCATGGCAATGGATTGAGAGGAGCTTGATCAATGGCATTTTTGCACCAGTTCCTGGAAGGCCTTCGTAGGGCACCGGCCTGTCTTGTGACAATAGAACACACCCAGGGCTCCGCGCCGCGCGAGGTGGGCGCGTGGATGGCGGTGTTTGAAGACCGGGTTCTGGGCACCATTGGCGGCGGCCATGTGGAATTTGAGGCCATGGCCCATGCGCGCAGCCGCTTGCAGCGCCCCAAGCCCCTGGCGAGTGAAACCTTGCGCTACGCCCTTGGGCCCAGCCTGGGTCAGTGCTGCGGCGGCGTGATGCACCTGCGGTTTGAGAATCTCTCGGTGCAGGATGCCGAGCTGGCGAGCCTGCAAAAACGCCTCTCGCCCGCCCTCCAGCCCCTTGCGCTGTTTGGCGGTGGCCATGTGGGCCATGCGCTGGTGCAGGTGCTCTCTCCCTTGCCGTTCGCGATCACCTGGATCGACAGCCGCGACGGCATTTTTCCAAATCCGGCGCCGGAAAACGTCGTGTGCGAGCATTCCGAGCCGGTGCACGGCGCCGTGCCGCAACTGGCGAGCGGCTCCAGCGTGTTGATCATGAGCTTTAGCCACGCCGAAGACCTGGACGTCGTCGCCGCCTGCCTCACGCGCCAGCGGGCAGCGGCAGATCTGCCGTTCATCGGCCTGATCGGCAGTGCCACCAAATGGGCGACGTTTCGCAGCCGCCTGCGCCGACGCGGATTCTCAGACGATGAACTGCAGAAGGTGACTTGCCCGATCGGGGTGCCAGGCATCCTGGGCAAACAGCCTGAGGTGATTGCCGTGGCCGTTGCGGCGCAGCTGCTGCAACAAGGGAACGCTGGGTTTGAGGGTAAATCCGGGGGCTGATGGCGATCAGGGTGCTGGAATTGCACACAAAATTTGCATACACTTCGCATCTACGTCGCAGCGGTGCCCAGGGTGGGGTGAGCCAAAAGCCCCAGTCCCGAGTGCGCGACCTCTTTGTCTGCTCAGAGCGCCCGCAGTGGTGAGCAGGTTGATATAGCGGCGTGCATCGCAAGCGCCGCGGAGGTCACCCCATGGAAAGTTATCTGTTTGACTGGGCCAACCTGCTGTTGCGCTGGGTCCACGTCATCACCGCCATTGCCTGGATTGGCTCGTCGTTTTACTTCGTCTTTCTCGACAGCAGCCTCACGCCGCCCGAGGACGCGCAGCAAAAGCGCCAGGGTGTCAGCGGCGAACTCTGGGCGGTGCACGGTGGGGGGTTTTACCACCCGGTCAAATTCAACGTGGCGCCGCCGAAGCTGCCCCAGCATCTGCACTGGTTTTTCTGGGAGAGCTACACCACCTGGCTGAGCGGCTTCTCGCTGTTCACGGTGTCCTACCTCTGGAGCGCCAGCACCTATCTTGTAGACAAGTCCAAGATGGACTGGGCGCCTGCCGAAGCGATCGCCGTGGCGCTCGCCTTCCTGGTGGTGTTCTGGCTACTGTACGACGCCATCTGCCGGGTGTTTGGCCAGAAGAAGAATGGCGACGCCATCGTAGGTGTTCTGGTGCTGGTGCTGGTGTGCATTGCCTCGTGGCTCGCTTGCCACTGGTTTGCCGGGCGTGCGGCCTTTTTGCTGGTGGGCGCCATGATGGCCACGGCCATGAGCGCCAACGTGTTTTTCTGGATCATCCCCGGCCAACGCACCGTGGTGGCCGACCTCAAGGCCGGGCGGCCGGTGGACCCCATCCATGGCAAGCGCGGCAAGCAGCGCAGCGTGCACAACACCTACTTCACGCTGCCGGTGCTGTTTGCCATGCTCAGCGGGCACTACAGCTTCACCTGGAGCCACCCGCAAAACTGGCTGGTGTTGATCCTCATGATGTTCGCGGGCGCGGCCATCCGGCAGTTTTTCGTCCTGCGCCATGGCTTCAAGCTGGGCCGCAACGCCCACCCCTGGCCGTATGCGCTGGTCGGCGTGGCGGTGATTGTCGGCGCGGTGGTGTGGCTGCGGCCTGCGCCTGTGGTTGCTATCACTTCAGAAGCTGGTAGCGCTGCATTGACAAGCGCTGCAGGCCATTTTGACTATGAAAAGGTGCAGGCGGTGTTGCAGGAGCGCTGTGTGCAATGCCATGGGCCCGACGTGCAGATGAAGGGCGTGCGTCTTGACAGTGCCCAGCAGGTGGCGCCGCGCGCTCTGCTCATCTACCAGCAAGTGGTGCTGCAAAAGCTCATGCCCATGAACAATGCCACGCAAATGACCGACGCCGAGCGCGACCTGATTGCCCGCTGGCACGACGCGGGCGCTCCGGTTCAATAATTACACCTTGTTGTTGCTGGGCCAGACCTCCAGGCCCAGCCCGCGCAGGTAAGTGCCCACGCTGATGCGGGCGGCCTGCACCAGGTCGTACGCTTGCGGGTCCAGCAGCCAGCTTTGGAGCAGGCCTTCGATCAGCACCTGCAGGCCCAGGGCGGCCATGTCGGGCGACACGGCGGCAGGGCAGGGGCGCTGGGCAAAGGCATGCTCCAGGGCGCTGCGGTTGCGCGCCAGCCATTGCCGGTGCATCTGCAGGTGGCGGGCCTGCACGGCTCCCAGTTCTTCCACATATTCCACGCGGTGGATGGCAATTTGCATCACGCGGCGCAATTGCGCGTCGCTGGCAATACGGCGCAAGCCCTCCAGCATGGCGTCGCACACCACTTGCATGCTGGCGGGGGGCGCATCGGGCCCGGTGCCGGTGAGCAGTTGCTCCATGGGCAGGGTGGCACGTTCCATCATGGCGTTGAACAGGTCCGCCTTGTCCTTGAAGTGCCAGTAGATGGCGCCGCGCGTGGCACCGGCGGCCACCGCGATGTCATTGAGCGAGGTGCGTGAAACCCCTTTTTCCTCGAACAGGCGCTCTGCAGCGTCGAGCAGCGCGTTGCGCGTTGCCTGGGCATCGGCTTTGGTGCGGCGGGCCATGGACATTTCTCCTGGAGGCAAGCCCTTTACTATACATACATTCAAGGATGTATGTATACTCCACAACCCAACATCCGTCGATGACGGGTGTACGCACGTTTCACAGAAAAAAATTAGACTGCCTGCTTTCGTGCACTCCACGGACGGACTTTTCCGAAGGAATCCCATGCTCTTGCGCCAAGCCCCGATTGTTTCTGCCCTGTCCCCCGCATCCCACCGGTCGCGCCAGCGGCAGGCCCTCGCCGCCGGCTGTCTGGGCGCGGCGCTGCTGCTCTCGGCCTGCGGCAAGGGTGATGCGCCCGCCGCGCCACCCGGGGGCGGCATGCCGCCGCCCGAAGTGGGCGTGGTGGTGGCCAAACCGGGCGATGTCGGCCTGATCACCGAGCTGCCCGGCCGCCTGGAGGCCTCGCGCGTGGCGCAGGTGCGGGCGCGTGCCGCTGGCATCTTGCAGAAACGGCTGTTCCGCGAGGGCAGTGACGTGAAGGCGGGGCAGCCCCTGTTCACCATAGACTCCGCGCCCTATGCAGCGGCCTTGCAGAGTGCCGAGGCCACGCTGGCACGCGCCCAGGCCAACCTGACCCAGGCGACCGCGCTGGCCGAGCGCTACAAGCCCCTGGTGGCCGCCAATGCCGTCAGCCAGCAGGAATATGCCAACGCCGTGGCGGCGCAAAAGCAGGCCGAGGCCGATGTCGCCGCAGGCAAGGCGGCGGTGCAGACGGGCCGCATCAACCTGAATTACGCCAGCGTCACGGCGCCGATTTCGGGCCGCATCGGTCGCGCCCTGGTCACCGAAGGGGCCCTGGTGGGGCAGGGCGAAGCCACGCAACTGGCCGTCATCCAGCAGATCGACCCGGTGTATGTCAACTTCACCCAGTCGGCTGGCGAGGTGATGAAGCTGCGCCGCGCGCTGGCCGATGGCCAGCTGCAGCGCGCCGGGGGCAGCGAAGCCGCCAGCGTGCGCCTGGTGCTCGAAGATGGCAGCGAATACGCCCGCCCCGGCAAGCTGCTGTTTTCCGACCTGACGGTGGACGCCAGCACGGGCCAGATCACGCTGCGCGCCGAGGTGCCCAACCCCAAGGGCGATTTGCTGCCGGGCCTGTATGTGCGCGTGCGGCTGGAGCAGGCCCAGGTGGCCAACGCCATCACGCTGCCCCAGCAGGCGGTCACACGTACCCAGCAGGGCGACCGGATCATGGTGGTGGGCGCCGACGGCAAGCCCAGCCCGCGCATGGTGAAGGTGGGCGCGGCCCGCAACAACCAGTGGATCGTGCTGGAGGGCCTGAAGGAAGGCGAGCAGGTCATGGTCGATGGCTTCCAGAAGCTGCAGATGATGCCGCCCGGCACGCCGGTGAAGGCCGTGCCCTGGCAGGCCCCCGGCAGCGCCGCCGCACCAGCGGCTGCGCCTGCCGCCAGCGCCCCTGCTGCGGCCGTCAGCGCCGACCAGCAATAAGGAGCCAGCCCCATGGCCAAGTTCTTTATTGACCGCCCCATCTTTGCGTGGGTGATTGCCTTGTTCATCATGGTGCTGGGTGCCGTGTCGATCACCAGGCTGCCGGTGTCGCAATACCCCTCGGTGGCGCCTCCGACCATCGTCGTCAGCGCTGCCTATCCCGGTGCTTCGGCACAAACGCTGGAAGACAGCGTGCTGGCCGTGATCGAGCGCGAAATGAACGGCGCGCCCGGTCTGGCCTACATGGAGGCCGTGAGCCAGGCGAACGGCACCGGCACCCTCACGCTGAGCTTCGAGCCGGGCACGAATGCCGATCTGGCGCAGGTCGAGGTGCAGAACCGCCTGTCGCGCGCCACGCCGCGCCTGCCTTCGGTGGTGAACCAGCAGGGTGTGCGTGTGGACAAGTCGCGCAGCAACTTCCTGCTGTTCACCATGCTGTCGTCGGCCGACCCTAAGTTCGACGTCAACGCGCTGAGCGACTACGCCGCCCGCAACGTGGTGCCCGAACTGCAGCGCCTGCCCGGCATCGGCCAGGTGCAGTTGTTCGGTGCCGAGCGCGCCATGCGCGTCTGGGTGGACCCGGCCAAGCTGCAGGGCTTTAACCTGTCTGCGGCTGACGTGGCCAGCGCTATCCAGGCGCAGAACGCGCAGGTGTCGGCCGGCAGCCTGGGCGAATTGCCCAACCTGAGCGGTCAGACGATCTCGGCCACCGTGGTGGTGCCGGGGCAGATCAGTTCGACCAAGGAGTTTGGTGACATCGTGCTGCGCGCCAATGCCGACGGCTCCACGGTGCGCCTCAAGGATGTGGCACGCATCGAACTGGGCGCCCAGTCGTATGCCACCACCGCGCGCCTCAATGGCAAGCCGGCCACCGGCATGGGGGTGCAGTTGTCGCCCTCGGGCAATGCGCTGGCGGCGGCCACGGCGGTCAAGACCCGCATGGCCGAGCTGGAAAAATACTTTCCGTCCGGCGTGAGCTGGACCATTCCCTACGACAGCTCCGACTTCGTCAAGATTTCCATCAAGCAGGTCGCCATGACCCTGCTTGAAGCCATCGCGCTGGTGTTTCTGGTGATGTTCCTGTTCCTGCAGAACTTCCGCTACACCATCATCCCGACCATCGTGGTGCCGGTGGCGCTGCTGGGCACCTTTGGGGCGCTGCTGGCGATGGGCTTTTCGATCAACGTGCTGACCATGTTCGGCATGGTGCTGGTGATCGGTATCGTGGTGGACGACGCCATCGTGGTGGTGGAAAACGTCGAGCGCATCATGAACGAGGAGGGCCTGCCGCCGCTGGAGGCCACGCGCAAGGCCATGGGCCAGATTTCGGGCGCCATCATCGGCATCACCGTGGTGCTGATTTCGGTGTTCTTGCCACTGGCCTTTTTTGCCGGCTCGGTGGGCAACATCTACCGCCAGTTCTCGGCGGTGATGGGGGTGTCCATCGCCTTTTCCGCCTTCATGGCGCTGTCGCTCACGCCCGCGCTGTGCGCCACCCTGCTCAAGCCGGTCGAGGCCGGGCATGGGCACGCCAAGAAGGGGTTTTTTGGCGGTTTCAACCGGGGCTTTGCCCGCACCGCCAAAGGCTATGAAGGCTGGGTGGCCAAGCTGCTGCGCCGCGGTGGCCGGATGATGGTCATCTATGTCGCGCTGATCGCCGCCGTGGGCGTGCTGTACATGCGCCTGCCGACCTCGTTCCTGCCGAACGAAGACCAGGGCAACCTGCTGGTCAACATCCAGCTGCCGCCTGGCGCCACGCTGGAACGCACCCAGGCCGTGGTCGAAAAGGTCGAGGACTTCATGCTCAAGCAACCCGAAGTCAAGAACATGGTCGCCGTGCTGGGCTTCAGCTTCTCGGGCCAGGGGCAGAATGCCGGCCTGTCGTTCGTCACACTCAAGGACTGGTCCGAGCGTGCGGGTGCCGGGCATACGGCCGAAGCCATCGCAGGCCGGGCCATGGGCGCGCTGTCGGGTGTGCGCGATGCGTTCATCTTTGCGCTGAGCCCCCCCGCCATTCCCGAGCTGGGGGTGAGCTCGGGCTTCACCTTCCGGCTGCAGGACCGCGGCGGCAATGGCCATGATGCGCTGGTGGCGGCGCGCAACCAGATGCTGGGCATGGCGTCCAAAAGCAAAATCCTGGCCGGCGTGCGACCCGATGGCCTGGAAGACGCGCCGCAATTGCAGGTCGATATCGACCGCGACAAGGCCAGCGCGCAGGGCGTGAGTTTTGCCGCCATCAACAACGCCATCTCCACGGCGCTGGGCTCGGCCTATATCAACGATTTCCCGAACGCCGGGCGCCTGCAGCGTGTCGTGGTGCAGGCCGAGGCCGAGGCACGCATGCAGCCCGATGACATCCTCAAGCTCACGGCGCTCAACAGCCAGGGCAAGGCCGTGCCGCTGTCGTCGTTTGCCACCACGCGCTGGATCAGTGGTGCCATGCAGACCGTGCGCTACAACGGCTATCCGGCGATGCGCATCGCCGGGGGTGCGGCGCCCGGCTACAGCACCGGCGATGCCATGGCCGAGATGGAACGCATGGCCGCGCAGCTGCCGGTGGGGTTCGGCTTTGAATGGACGGGTCAGTCGCGCGAAGAAAAAATGGCCGGCTCGCAGGCCATGGTGCTGTACGGCTTTGCCATCCTGGCCGTGTTTTTGTGCCTGGCGGCCCTGTATGAAAGCTGGTCGATTCCGCTGTCGGTCATCCTGGTGGTGCCGCTGGGGGTGCTGGGCGTGCTGCTGGGCGTGAGCCTGCGCGGCATGTCCAACGATGTGTACTTCCAGGTGGGGCTGATCACCATCATCGGCCTGTCGGCGAAGAACGCCATCCTGATCATCGAGTTTGCCAAGGACCTGCAGGCCCAGGGCAAGAGCGCCATGGAGGCTGCTCTGGCGGCCGCCCATTTGCGCTTTCGCCCGATCGTGATGACCTCCATGGCCTTCACCCTGGGCGTGCTGCCGCTTGCGCTGGCAACCGGCGCCGGCTCGGCCAGCCAGCGCGCCATCGGCACTGGCGTGATTGGCGGAATGCTGACCGGCACTGCGCTGGCGGTATTTTTCGTTCCCATCTTTTTCGTGCTGGTGCGCGGCCTGTTCAAGGGCAGTGCGCGCCAGCGCCAGTTCGATGCCCAGCATGCGCACCAGCAAAGCGCGGCGGAGGACCACCATGTTTAAGGCCAAGATGCCGTCCCTTTCCCTGCGCCCGTGCCGCACCCGGCTGGCAGTCAGCGCACTCACGGTGCTGGCTGCGGGCTGCTCGTTTGTTCCAAGCTACCAGCGGCCTGACGCTCCGATCCCTGCCCAGTTTCCGGAGTCAGCGGTCGGTGCCGTGGACAGCCGGCCGGCGGCAGACATTGCCTGGCAGGACTTCGTGCAGGACGCGCGCCTGCGCGCCATCGTGGCACGGGCCCTGGACGGCAACCGCGACCTGCGGGTGGCAGCGCTGGCCATCGAACAGGCGCGCGCCCAGTACCAGATCCGCTCTGCGGACCGCACGCCGACCCTGAATCTGGCCGCCAGTGGCAACCGCCAACCGGCGGCCAATGGCAGTGGAGGCATCACCAGCACGTATTCGGCGGGCGTTGCCCTGGCGTCCTGGGAAATCGACTTCTTTGGCCGCATCGCCAGCCTGGAGGAATCGGCGCTGGCGCAGTATTTCGCCACGCAGGAAGCGCGGAGCGCCGTGCAGACCAGCTTGGTGGCGGCGCTCGCCAACGCCTGGCTGAGCCTGCAAACCAATGACGCGCTGCTTGCCTTGACCGAGCGCACCCTGGCCACGCGGGACGACTCCTTGCGGCTCACCCAACTGCGCTTTGACCAAGGCGTGAGTTCGGCGCTCGACCTGCGCCAGGCCGAATCGCTCACGGCGGCGGCGCGCGCCACCCTTGCGCAGCAGCGGCGCCTGCGCGCGCTGGACGTGAATGCGCTCACGCTGCTGGCCGGCGCGCCATTGCCGGACGATTTGCTGCACACCGGTGCGCAGCCGGTCATTGCGTTTGCCCATGTCCCCGCCGGCTTGCCTTCGGACTTGCTGACCCGCCGACCGGACGTGCGCCAGGCGGAGCAGCAACTGCGCTCGGCCAATGCCAATATTGGCGCTGCGCGCGCGGCGTTCTTTCCGCGCATGGCGCTGACCGCCAGCGCCGGCACGGCCAGCAGCGCGCTTTCGGGCTTGTTCAAGAACGGCGCATGGGGCTGGACACTGGCGCCGCAGGCACTGCTGCCGATTTTTGATGGTGGGCGCAACCAGGCCAACCTCGACTCCGCGCTGGCCGCGCGCCAAGCGGCCGTGGCCCAGTACGAAAAGGCCATCCAGGTGGCGTTCCGCGAGGCGGCCGACGCGCTGGCCAGTCGCGCCACGCTGGCCGACCAAGTGAGCGCCACGCAAGCGCAGGCCAGCGCCGAATCCGAGCGCTTCCGCCTGGCCGATCTTCGCTACCGCAACGGCATTGCCAGCTACCTCGATGCGCTCGACGCCCAGCGCGCGCTGTTTGCCACGCAGCAGGCGCTCGCGCAGATTCAGCTGGCGCGCCAGCAAAACGAAGTGGCGCTCTACAAGGCCCTGGGCGGCGGCTGGCGGGCTCCCGAGAAAACGGAGCTGGCGGGGGGCTGAACGTTCAATGCTGCATCGCAGCAGGGGCGAATGCCTTGATGCAAAGCAAAGTGGCCCGGCGGGTGCGACTTTGCGAGCCCCAGGTTTGATTTTGCGCAATACCTCATTGGGGGCTGCCTTGCAAAGTGGCCCGGATGTTGCCTCTTCTCTCTTCCCACCCCTCCGCCGACGTAGAAACTGCGGCGCCTGGCGAGGTGCTGCGGCAACGCCAACAGCAACCCGACGATGTCCTGCACCTGCTGCATGGACGCGTTCTTTTGTGTGTACACGATGGCGCCCAGGTGCGCCAGCAGTTGGGCGTGGTGGAAGGCCCGTTCTGGCTCGATGCCGCGTCTGCCATGCTGGGCCAGCCCTGCGCCGTTGACATGGTGGCCGAAACCCGGGTGCAGTTGCGCCGCCAGCCCCTGGCACAGTTTCGCTCCGCGCTGGAATCGCTCCCCGGTGCGGCGCAAACCCTGTTGCACGATCTGGCCGCGGGTTACCGGCAGCAAACCGAACTGGCCGTCAGCCGCTTGGCACAGGACGCCGAGGCGCGCTGCGCCCAGTGGTTGCTGCGCCATGCCCAGAACGACGCCAGCGGCACGATGAGCGTGACGCTGCATCAGCGCAAGCGGTTGATCGCAGCCCAACTGGGCATCGCGCCCGAAACCTTCTCGCGGGTGCTGCGCAGTCTGCGCGAGCATGGGTTGATTCTGGGGTCGGGCAATGTACTCAAGCTGCCCGAGCCGCGTGCGCTTCAACTGGTCGCTGGCGGCTAGCGTGCTGTCCCGCAAATACATTGCCTAGAAAACAGCGCCTTCGTGCCCAGTACCGCGTTGCAAATCCTCGTGATAGCAATGGCTATCACTGCGGTTTGCGCCTTGTCCTGAGCACGAATCCATCGATTTCATTTCAGGCAACTACTTACGGGACTGAACACTAGCAAGGCCGCGCGGTCCTTGTCGCCTGCTCCACTCAGGGTTTTCATAGTCCGCGTTTGCGGGTTCTACCCAAGCGCCTGCCATCGCAGCGCTGCGTATATTGATTGCCAGCCATGTCTGCGATCACGCTTTCGTTCTTTCCTTCTATCGGCACCCCTTCGTTTGCGTGCCTCGGACCATGAGCGGGCACACTCCACTGCAGGGTTTTGTGCTGCCCGGGTCGCTGGCTTTGCGCCTTGCGGCACTGCTGATGGGGGCCGCATTGGTGGCCGGAGCCGCCTCAGGCTGGATTGCCACCCGGGCCGCTGCCGACGAAGCGCTGCAGCGCGTGATGCGCCAGCAGGGCGATGAGGTGCAGACACTGGCACGCGTTCTGGCCAGCAAAATCGAGCAAAGTCAGAAGGTGCTGCGCACGGTGGCCGCAGGGATTACGCCCCAGATGCTCGAGGCGCCGTCCTCACTGGAGTGGCTCTTGCAGCAAGGCCTGCCAGCGGTGCAGTTTTTTGACGCCATGCAGGTCGCGCGGGCCGATGGCACGCTCAGGGTGAATCTGCAGTATGGCGTGCAGGGCGAGGCTGCGGCGCTGGAGCCGGCCGAGCGCGAAGCCTTGCGGCGCACCCTGATGGACGGCAAGCCCATCGTCTCCGAGCTGGTCGGCAGCCGGACGGGCGATGCGCGCGTCATGTTCACGCAGCCGCTGCATGGGGCGGACGGATCGCTCACCGGCGTCGTGGCGGGGGCGCTGCGCCTGCAATCGCAAGGCCTGCTGCCCGCTTCCATGGCGCCGCCGGAGCAGTCGGGTTCGCGTCTGGTCGTGTTTGCAAGCGACGGGACGATTCTTTCCCATCCCGATCCACGCCGCGTACTGGGAAAGATCAGCGACGAGCCGGGCTTGGCACAGGCCTATAAAGTCTGGTCTGCACAGAATGAGGCGGCTGCCGCACCGGGTCGCACCGAAGTCGTTCCGGGCTTCGTCGTCAGTCTGGCCCAGATGCCGCTTCCCCAGTGGACGGTGGCCCGTGTCAGCGAAGCGCAGGCTCTGCTCGCGCCGCTGGAGGGCACGCAGCGCCGGGCCTGGTGGCTCGCGGTGCTGGCGGTGGGCCTGATCGCGTTGTTGGGGGCTTTGCTCAGCCTCTGGCAGATGCAGCCGCTGGCGCGCCTGCGCGAGCGGGCATGGGGCTTGGCGCAGCAGGGAGATTTTGAGGATTCGATAGCGCCCGCGCCCCTTCTGGGCGATGAAGTTGGCACGCTGACGCAGCTGCTTGACAGCTTGGTATTGGAGCGCAGCGGTCAGGCGCTGCGCGACAGTGCGTTGACGGGAAGCCTGCAGGCCATCCTGGACCATGCTCCGGTGGGCATCGTCATCACGCGCGCGGCCCGCCTGAGCATGCTCGGGCGCCAGGCAGCGCAAATGCTGGGCTACAACACCGACGAACTCCTTGGCCAGCCGGTGCGCGCGCTGTATGCGTCGGACGCGGCCTGGGCCCAGGGAGAGGAGCGGGCCCGGGCGGCGTTCGCCGCTCACGGCGCCTTTGACGGTGACCTGTGCTTCGCACGCAAGGACGGCAGCCCCGTCTGGGCACGGGTGCAGGGCCGCGCCGCCGAGGCACCAGGCATGTCGGCCGGCATCGTCTGGATTCTGGAGGAGTTGACGGCGGTGCACGAAGCGCGCCGCCAGCGCCGGCACGAGCGCCTGCACGACCCCATTACGGGCCTGCCCGACCGCCGTGCGTTTGAAGAGCGCCTGCGCGGCGTGCTGCTGGGGCTCGACGAGAGCGTCGCAGCGCACGGTGAGGCGCTCTGCGGTGTGGTGATGTACCTGGATCTGGACCACTTCACGGTGGTCAACGACATTGCCGGTCACACTGCGGGCGACGATGTGCTGGAGCATGTTGCCCGTCTGCTCGAAGCCCAGGTGCGCCAGGCCGGTTGGGTGGCTCGCCTGGGCGGAGACGAATTTGTGGTGGTGCTGCCCAACTGCTCGGCCGCCCACGGCCTGGCAGTGGCTGAGCAATTGCGTGCGGCGGTGCGTGCCTGGGAGCCGGTGTATGGCGGGCGCAGCTTCACCTTGGGGGTCAGCATTGGCCTGGTGCCACTGACGGCGCAGTTGCGCGATGTGGCCGCCGTGCTGCACGCCGCCGACATGGCCTGCTACGAGGCCAAGCGCGCCGGGCGCAACTGTGTGGTGATGCCGGTAGACAGGCCTGAGCCGGCGGCCACGGAACACGAAGTGCTATTAAATAAATAGCTAACTACGCTTGTGAAATATGCGCTAGAGGCCGAAAACGTCACTATTTTAGCGTTCGTGCCGCCGCCATCGCCCGATGAGAATGCTCAGGCGGGCAACCGCCCCAGTGCCCGCAGCACGCTCTCGGCCGTGGCCGGTGCCTGAAGCGCAATGGGGATCCACGCCACGTCGCCGTCCTGGGGCCGCGCGGCGGCAATTGCGTGGCGCAGCGCCTCGTACACGCTGACCGCCAGCATGAAAGGCGGCTCGCCCACAGCCTTGCTGCCGCCCACGTTGTCTTCGCGGTTGGCCTCGGGCCACAGGGCGATGCGAAAGTGCTTGGGCACATCGCCGGTGGCAGGAATCTTGTAGGTGCTGGGCGCGTGCGTGGCAAGCGCGCCGTCGGCCTTCCAGACCAGTTCTTCGGTGGTCAGCCACCCCATGCCCTGGACAAAGCCGCCTTCGATCTGCCCGATGTCGATCGCCGGGTTGATGCTGTGGCCCACGTCGTGCAGGATGTCCACCTTGAGCACCCGGCTCTCACCGGTAAGCGTGTCGATCACCACCTCGGTGCAGGCGGCGCCGTAGGCGAAGTAGAAGAACGGGCGCCCGGTCAGCGTGGTCTTGTCGTAATGAATTTTCGGCGTGCGGTAGAAGCCGTCGCTCCAGAGCTGGATGCGGTTGGCATAGGCCTCTTTGACCACTTCGTTGAAGCTGCGCCGGCCTTTGGGCGAGATGACCTCGCCACCCGCAAACGTGATTTCGCCGGCGCCGCAGGTGTCGAGCCCGCAGACGAAAGAGGCCAGGTTGTCGCGGATGTTGCGTGCGGCGAACTGCGCCGCGCGGCCATTGAGGTCGGTGCCGCTAGACGCCGCCGTGGCGCTGGCGTTGGGCACTTTGCTGGTGTCGCTGGCCGTCACCAGCACCTGCGCCATCGGCACGCCCAGCTCGTCCGCCACGATCTGCGCCACCTTGGTGTGCAGGCCCTGTCCCATCTCGGTGCCGCCGTGGTTCACCTGCACGCTGCCGTCGGTGTACACATGCACCAGCGCGCCCGCCTGGTTGAACAAAGTGGCGGTGAAGCTGATGCCAAACTTGACCGGCGTGATCGCGATGCCGCGGCGCAGTGCCGTCTGCCGGGCGTTCCAGGCAGCAATCTCGGTTGCTCGCGCGCGGTAGTTGCAGGTTTGCTCCAACTCGGGCAGCAGCGCGTGCAGGATGTTGTCTTCCACCTGCATCTGGTAGTGCGTGGTGTCGCGCTTGCCTTTGCCGTCGGCCAGTGGTTCGTCGCTGTAGAGGTTGGCCATGCGCACGTCGAAGGCGTCGAGCCCGAGCGCACCGGCGATGTCGCCCAGAATGCGCTCGATCGCAATCACGCCCTGCGGGCCGCCAAAACCGCGAAACGCGGTGTGGCTTTGCGTGTTGGTCTTGCAGCGGTAAGACGCCACCAGTACGTTTTCAAGGAAATAGGCGTTGTCGCAGTGGAACACCGCGCGGTCCGCCACCGGGCCGGACAGGTCGGCGGAGAAACCGCAATTGGCAAACATGGTCAGCACCAGCGCCGTGATGCGGCCGCGCCCGTCAAAACCCACCTCATAGTCGTAGGAAAACGGGTGGCGCTTGCCGGTGACCAGAAAGTCGTCGTCGCGGTCGAGCCGCAGCTTGACCGGCGCGCCGAACTTGTGCGCCGCCACGGCGGACCACACCGCCAGATGGCCGGCCTGCGTCTCCTTGCCGCCAAAACCACCGCCCATGCGCCGGCACTGCACGGTGACGGCGTGGTTGTCGATGCCCAGTGCGTGGGCCACCCAGTGCTGCACTTCGCCGGGGTGCTGCGTGCTGGAATGAATCCACCACTGGTTCTGCTCCAGCGGCAGGGCGTAGGCGATCTGGCCTTCCAGGTAGAAGTGCTCCTGGCCGCCCACATCGAAACTGCCGCTCAATTGGTGCGGCGCGCTCGCCATGGCAGCCTCGGGAGCCCCCCGGCGCACGAACACCGGCGGCAGCACGTAACTCTGCTGCGCGTGCGCCGCGCGCGGGTCCAGCACCGCCGGCAGGGGGGCAATGTCCACCTGCACCGCGCGCGCGGCGCGGCGCGCCTGCATGACGGATTCGGCCACGACCACGCCAATCACCTGGCCTACGTGCTGCACGGTCTCAAAAGCGAACACCGGCTCGTCGTGCGCAAAGGCGGCAAGCAGCTTGTCGCCGGGAATATCGGCCGACAGTACGACACCGCGCACGCCGGGCATGGCCAATGCGGCGGCTGCGTCCACGCCGTTCAGGCGCCCGTGCGCCACTTTGGACAGGATGGGCGCGGCGTACAGCGTGCCCTTGAGTTCGGGCAGATCGTCGATGTAGCTGGCGTTGCCCGCCACCTGGGCACGGGCGCTCTCGTGCGCATGCGGATGGCCCAAGGCGCGCGGCGACGCAGCAGCGGCGTGGCCATGCGGCGAAAGGGGCAGCTCAGCGATGGTGTCGGCGGCCATTGCTACGGGATCGGCCACGGCATCGCGGCTCACAGAAAGCCCATCGCGTGCAGTCATGGCAATTCCTCCAAGGCCAGCAGGTCCAGGCTGGCCGGAGCGCCGCCTTGGGTTTCCAGCCAGAAGCGCTGGGGCAGGGCCGCCAGCATGGCGCGGCGGTAGGCGCTGCTGGCGCGCATGTCCGAGATGGGATCGAACTCGGCCTGCAGCGCGGCGGCAGCGGCCTGCACCGTGGCTTCGCTCCAGGGCTGGCCGACGAGCGCCGCCTCGGCCGCGCGGGCGCGGGCGGGTGTTGCGGCGACACCGCCTGCGCCGATCGATGCGGCTTGTACCGCTCCGTTCTCGATGGTGAGGTTCAAGACCAGGCAAACCGCTGAAATATCGTCGTCAAAGCGTTTCGATACCTTGTAAGCACGCAGCCGTTCGTTGGGCTGGGGCAGCGGCACGTGGATGCGCAAGAGCAGCTCGTCCGCCGCCATCACGTTTTGCCGGTAGCCGGTGTAGAGGTCTTCGAGCGCCAGTTCGCGCGTGCCGCGCACGCTGCCCAGCTCGACGCGGGCGCGCAGCGCGATCAGGAGCGGCATCGAGTCGCCAATCGGCGAGCCGTTGGCCACGTTGCCGCCCAGCGTGCCCGAGTTGCGCACCGGCAAGCCGGCAAAGCGGGCGGCAAAGCGCAGGGCGTCGGGCCAGTGCTGCTGCAAGGCGCCAAAGGCATCGGCCAGCGTCACGGCGGCGCCGATGCGCAGGTGGCCGGCACCCTCTTCGATGCGGCGCAACTCGGCCGCCTGGGTGACGTCCAGCACCTGGGCAAACTGGCGGTGCTGCTTGGTGACCCACAGGCCCACGTCGGTGCAACCCGCCACCACCTGCGCCAGCGGGTGTGCCGCGCGCGCTGCCAGCAAGGCCGCTTCCGTGGGCGGAGAAATATAGGTCAAATCAGGCTCTAGCGCTTGTCTGGTGTTCGCTAGCAGCTTCAATTGTTGTAGCAAACGCGGCTCGTTGACGGCCTGCACCGGCAGATCGCCCATGGCCTGCGCCGCATCCAGAATCGGGCGGTAGCCGGTGCAGCGGCACAGGTTGCCCGACAGGTCGTGCACTGCATCGGCGCGCGTGATCGCCTCGCCCTGGCAGCAGCGGCTCTGGTACATGGCAAACAGGCTCATTACGAAGCCGGGCGTGCAGAAGCCGCACTGAGAGCCGTGGCACTGCACCATGGCTTCCTGGGCTGGATGCAAACCTGCTGCGCGAACGGGGGGCGTCGTTGCGCGGTGCTCGGAATCCTCATGGACCCCAAGGTCCACTCCGGTTCCTGCGCTCCGTGCGCCTAGCCCGCCGTCCGCTCGCGACGGTTTGTGCGCCGTGGGCAAGCTCACCAGTTCGATTAGCGGGTCTTCGGTCAGATCTTCCACCGTCCACAGCGCCATGCCGTCGATGGAATGCGCCAGGCGGATGCAGGCGTTGATGGCGCGGTAGCGGATGCGTTCGCCCTCCATTTCGCCCAGCACCACGGTGCAGGCACCGCAGTCGCCTTCGCCGCAGCCCTCCTTGGTTCCGGTGGCGCCCAGGTCTTCGCGCAGCAGCTCCAGCAGTGTGCGCTCGGGTGGTACATTGGCCAGCGCTACAGGCTGACCGCGACGGATGAAGTGCAAGGGGCGCATGGGCAAAGGGTACAGCGGTACAGGATGAGAGCGGATAACAAAACTCTCTTGGCGTTGTTGCTCTGCCTTGCCGTACGGTTTGTACTGCCTGCGGCAGAGCGCCTTGCCAAGATCGCTTCGCTGAGTTTTGTGATCCGCTCCAAATGCGGTTACTAAGGGTAGAACGCATTGCGCTGGCCCGCATAAGCGCCAGCATATGACGCGAATGCGCAAACAACTATGAGAGACCAAGCCCTTTTCGACAAGATAGACCTCCATCTCATAAGGGTCTTGCACACCGTGCTCACTGAACGCAGCGTATCGAGGGCCGCCATCCGCCTGGGCATGCACCAGCCGGCCGTGTCTGCCGCGCTCAAGCGCCTGCGGGAGCTCTCGGGTGATCCGCTGCTGGTGCGCTCGGGCAGCAGCATGGTGCCCACCGACGCCGCGCTGCGCATGGTGGAGCCGGCGGCCGATATTCTGCGCAGCGCCGAGGCGCTGTTTTCCGATGCGCGGGGGTTCGATCCGCGCACCAGCACGCGCAGCTTTCGCGTCGCGGCCAGCGACTACCTGGACCCGCTGTTTCTGCCTCGGCTGGTGGCGCGCATCAAGGCCGAGGCGCCGCTGTGCCCGATCGAGATCCTGCCGCTCTCGCCCGACGCGCACTACCACGCGCAACTGGCCGATGGCGGGGCCGACCTGGTGATCGGCAACTGGCCCGAACCGCCGGGCGACCTGCACCTGGGCAAGCTGTTTGCCGATGAGGTGGTGTGCCTGGTCTCGCGCGAGCACCCCGCTGTGCGCCGCGGCTGGAGTCTGGACGACTGGTTGCAGGCCGAGCACATTGCCCCCACGCCCACCCACCCCGGCGCGCGCGGCGTGATCGACGCGCACCTCGACGGCCTGGGCCTCTCGCGCAATATCGTTGCCCGCTGCGCGCATTTCGGGCAGATTCCCGAGATGGTTGCGTCCAGCCTGCTGGTGCTCACCACGGGCCGCCAGTACTGCGAGCGCTTCACTGCACGCCTGCCGCTGACCATTCTGGCGCCGCCGCTGGCGTTTCCGCCGCTGGGCTACTACCAGCTCTGGCATGCGCGGACGCAGCATTCCGCTGCAGCGGCCTGGCTGCGCGAGTGCGTGCGCAAGGTGGCTGATTCGCT
>JAGNYI010000039.1 GCA_017985015.1 Giesbergeria sp.
CCATGGTCGGCGTGGCCAACGGCCACAGCACCATCACGCCCTGCAATTCGGGCCTGCAAAAGCTGGCGGATGCGGCGATCGAGGGCATCGAGGAAGCCGGCGGCAACGCCCAGGTGTTTGGCACACCTACCATCTCGGACGGAATGGCCATGGGCACCGAGGGAATGAAGTACAGCCTGGTGAGCCGCGAAGTCATCAGCGACTGCATCGAAACCTGCGTTCAGGGCCAGTGGATGGATGGTGTGGTCGTTATCGGTGGCTGCGACAAGAACATGCCCGGCGGCCTGATGGGCATGCTGCGCGCCAATGTGCCCGCCATTTACGTCTATGGCGGCACCATTCTTCCGGGGCGCTACCAGGGCAAGGACCTGAACATCGTCAGCGTGTTTGAAGCTGTGGGTGAGAACGCCGCCGGCAAGCTGAGCGACCACGACCTGCACGAGATCGAGAAGCGCGCCATCCCGGGCACTGGGTCCTGCGGCGGCATGTACACGGCGAACACCATGTCAAGCGCGTTTGAAGCCCTCGGCATCAGCCTGCCCTACTCGTCCACCATGGCCAACCCGCACGACGAAAAGCGCAATTCGGCCAAGGAGTCTGCCCGCGTGCTGATCGAAGCCATCAAGAAAGGCATCAAACCGCGCGACATCGTGACGCGCCAAAGCATCGAGAACGCGGTGGCCGTCATCATGGCGATTGGCGGCTCGACCAACGCCGTGCTGCACTTCCTCGCCATCGCGCACGCAGCCGAAGTCGAATGGACCATCGACGACTTCGAACGCGTGCGCCAGAAAACCCCGGTGCTGTGCGATCTGAAACCCAGTGGCCAATACCTGGCGGTCGATCTGCACCAGGCCGGCGGCATTCCTCAGGTCATGAAGATGCTGCTAGTCGCTGGGCTGCTGCATGGCGACTGCCTGACGATTACCGGCCAGACGATTGCCGAAGTGCTCAAGGACGTGCCCGACGCGCCGCGCGCCGACCAGAACGTGATTCGCCCCATCGACAAGCCCATGTACGCGCAAGGACACCTGGCGATCCTCAAGGGCAACCTGAGCCCCGAAGGCGCCGTCGCCAAGATCACCGGCCTCAAGAACCCGGTGATTACCGGCCCGGCGCGGGTGTTTGACGATGAACAGTCCGCACTTGAAGCCATTTTGGCCGGCAAGATCGTCGCGGGCGACGTGATGGTGCTGCGCTATCTGGGTCCCAAGGGCGGGCCGGGCATGCCAGAAATGCTGGCGCCCACCGGCGCACTGATTGGCGCGGGCCTGGGCGAGAACGTGGGGCTGATTACCGACGGGCGCTTCTCGGGCGGTACCTGGGGCATGGTGGTGGGGCACGTGGCACCGGAAGCAGCTGCGGGCGGCACCATCGCGTTTGTTCAGGAAGGCGACTCGATCACCATTGACGCGCGCACTCTGGTGCTGGAGCTGAATGTGGCAGCGGCCGAAATCGCCAAGCGCCGCGCGGTCTGGAAGGCCCCGGCCCCACGCTACACCCGCGGCGTACAAGCGAAGTTTGCTTTCAACGCGTCCAGCGCCAGCAAGGGCGCTGTGCTCGACAACTACTGAGGACGGCGTTGCCCGGAGCGTCTTTCTGGGCGAGACCAGCAACAAAAAAGCGCCTGGGGTTCTCAGGCGCTTTTCACTTGAAGGCGTGCCGCCGGTCAGCGCGGGCGGCGTGGGCCCATGCCCATGGCTTCCTTGTTCCGGTCAATGCGGTCCTGCTTGCGCTGGTCCATCTTTTCCATGGCTTTGCGTTTGGTGTAGCCCGTGCTGTCAGCCCAAGCCCACCACAGAAGCGTTATGGCAAAGGGGGAGAGAACCCACCACCAGGACCATGTGGCGACGGGGCCAACCTCAAGATATTTCAAGAGGCAAAGAAGGATACCAAGGCCAAGCGTGTACATGATGTTCCTCAATAGTGCGGATCATATTCCCCATTGAAAGCGACCGAGTCATTACAATCCACGTTGCAGCAATGTAACCCAACGAAGGAAACACCAACATGATGAAACGCACTCTGCTTGCATTGGCGCTCACCTTGACCGTTGCCGGCCCGGCAATGGCGAACGAGGCGCTCGCCAAATCGAAGAACTGCATGGCTTGCCATTCGGTAGACAAAAAAGTCGTCGGTCCAGCCTACAAAGACGTGGCCAAGAAGTTCGCGGGTCAGAAGGACGCTGTGGACATGCTGGCAGAAAAGATCATGAAGGGCAGCCAGGGCGTTTGGGGTCCCGTGCCCATGCCTGCCAACACGCAGGTCAGCGCAGCTGAAGCCAAGGAACTCGCCACCTGGGTGATGTCACTGAAATAAGCAGCCGTGGCGCCTCGCGGCGCTTTGGATTGCGGTACGGCCGCCCTGTTTTGCGCAGGGCGGCCGTATTTTTTTGGATTGTCGCAAGCTTTGGCTATTCCAGAACGCGCCGCGGCATATGGAGTTGGTTTTCCAGCTGCCCCCAGTAGGCTGCCGTGGAATTGTCCGATTCGTTGGCGCGTGCCAGCACACGCGATTCCAGCGTTTCGATGCGCTCCATCAGGGCCGAATGCGTTTGCTGGCTCTGGGCTTGCAAAAAGATCTTCATTTCTGTGAAGCGCGACGCCTCGGCCTTGTCGGCCAGCTCGCGCTGCACCTGCATCTCTTTGCCGTGGCGGCGCGTCTCGATCAGGACCGAACCTTGGAGCCACAGTACATAAGCAAGAGCAAAGGCCGCCAGCAAGGCAGTCAATGCCAGCATCACGATGCCCAGAGGCGCATCCACGGTGACCACACCCAACGAGACAGGTACGGACGTGGCCAGCGTATTCCAGTTCAACACAGCAATAGCGGCAATCGCCGCCGCCGTCAGGGTGAGCAAGAGGGATCGAAAATTCATGGGGTCCTCGCAGTCGTCTACAGGAGAGACGCACGCAGGAGTTGCGTGTTTGCGAGGTTGTACCCGATTCACGCACCCATCAGGCGATGCAGGGTGCGATCGGGTGAATTTCTTACAGGGGCATCTCGATCCATTGGTTTGAGCCAATGGATCTCGGAGAGGATTTTTTGCCACATCAGATCGCTGCGCGACTCAAGTGGCGCTCCAATCCGGCGAAGCGCTTCGCGTCCGCGCCTGCAGCGCGGCCTGGATCAGTTGGTCTCTGACAATTGGTCCAGGATTGCCGGATTCTCCAAAGTGCTCGTGTCCTGGGTGATGGCTTCGCCCTTGGCGATCGAGCGCAACAGGCGGCGCATGATCTTGCCGCTGCGCGTCTTGGGCAGGTTGTCGCCAAAGCGGATGTCCTTGGGCTTGGCGATGGGGCCGATTTCCTTGGCCACCCAGTCGCGCAGTTCCTTGGCGATCTGCTTGGCTTCTTCGCCCGTGGGACGGCTGCGCTTCAAGACGACAAAGGCGCAGATGGCCTCGCCCGTGAGATCGTCCGGGCGACCCACCACGGCGGCTTCGGCGACAAGATCCGTCTTGGCGACCAGAGCAGATTCAATTTCCATCGTTCCCATGCGGTGTCCGGAGACATTCAGAACATCGTCGATGCGGCCAGTGATGCGGAAGTAGCCGCGATCGGCCGAGCGCACGGCTCCATCCCCCGCAAGATAGGTCTTGCCGCCCATTTCGTCGGGGAAATAGCTTTTCTTGAATCGCTCTGGGTCGCCCCAGATGGTGCGGATCATGCTCGGCCAAGGGCGCTTGATGACCAGCATGCCGCCAGAGCCGTTGGGGATGTCATTCCCCGTTTCGTCCACGATGGCGGCCATGATGCCGGGCAGCGGCAAGGTGCAACTGCCGGGAACCAGCGGCGTGGCGCCGGGCAGCGGGGTAATGACGTGACCGCCGTTTTCGGTCTGCCAGAAAGTGTCCACCACCGGGCAGCGCTCGCCGCCGACATTTTTGTAGTACCACATCCAGGCTTCTGGGTTGATGGGCTCGCCCACGCTGCCCAGAATGCGCAGACTCGACAGATCCGAACGCGCTGGGTGCACCGCCGGATCGGCCTCGGCCGCCTTGATGAGCGAGCGGATGGCAGTGGGAGCGGTGTAGAACACGGTGCACTTGTGGCGCTCGATCATCTGCCAGAAGCGACCGGCGTTCGGGTAGGTGGGGATGCCTTCAAAAATAATCTGCGTGGCACCTGCCGCCAAAGGTCCGTAGGTTACATAGGTATGGCCAGTGATCCAGCCGATGTCCGCCGTGCACCAGAACACGTCGCTGGGTTGGAGGTCAAAGGTCCAATCCATCGTCACCTTGGCCCACATCAGGTAGCCCGCCGTGCTGTGCTGCACGCCCTTGGGTTTGCCGGTGGAGCCCGAGGTATAGAGGATGAACAGCGGATGCTCGGCGCCCACGGCAACCGGCTCGCAGTGGTCCGATTGGCCTTGCATCGCCTGGCTGAACGTCAGGTCACGCCCGGCCACCATGTTGCAGGCGGTCTTGGTGCGCTCGTACACCAGCACATTGCGCACTTTCTCGCAACCACCCATGGAGAGGGCTTCGTCGATGATGGATTTGAGCGGAAGCTCCTTGCCGCCGCGCAACTGGGCATTGGCAGTGATAACGATGCTGGCGCCCACGTCAATGACGCGCTCGTGTACGGCCTTGGCCGAAAAACCGCCAAACACCACACTGTGAATGGCGCCCAGGCGCGCGCAAGCCTGCATGGCAACCACGCCTTCGACGGTCATGGGCATGTAGATCAGGACACGGTCGCCCTTGACCACACCGAGCGCCTTGAGCGCATTGGCAAAGCGGCTGACGCGGCCCAGCAGTTCCTTGTAGGTGACCCGTGTGATCGAACCGTCATCTGCTTCAAAAATGATGGCTGTCTTGTTCTCGGCGGCCGTGCCCATGTGGCGATCCAGGCAGTTGGCTGAGGCATTGAGCTCGCCGTCTGCATACCACTGGTAGAACGGGGCGTTGGATTCGTCCAGCGTCTGCGTGAACGGCTTGGTCCACTGGAGGTGTTCGCGGCCGAGCCGCGCCCAGAAACCTTCGTAGTCCGCAGCTGCTTCGGCGCACAAGGCCTCATAGGCGGCCATGCCGGAGATGCGTGCGGCCTTTACCGTCGCTTCGCTGGGGGGAAAAACACGGTTCTCGACGAGGGTGGATTCAATGGCAGACGAAGGCGCGCTCATGGGGGAAGTCTCCTGAAGGTCGTGGGATGGCTCCCGCCAATGTCGGCGCTGGCACTTACAACGCACTGACGGGCCCTCTTGGCCCGCGCGCTTGCCTCTACAGGACGAGCCGTGCGCGAGCTGCCCGATATTGTGCGCGCAAGCGATCCACCAACACCGCCGCACTGGTGATCTCGGTCACTGCGCCTATGCCTTGGCCACAGCCCCAGATGTCTTTCCAGGCCTTCTTGGCGTCGCCGCCAAAATTCATCTTGCTCGGATCGGACTCGGGCAAATGGTCCGGGTCCATGCCGGCAGCGCGGATGGAAGGTGCCAGGTAGTTGCCATGCACGCCGGTGAAGAGGTTGCTGTAGACGATGTCGTCGGAGTTGCCATCCACGATGGCCTGCTTGTAGGCGTCGCTGGCGCGCGCCTCCTCGGTGGCAATGAAGGCCGAGCCGATGTAGGCGAAATCGGCACCCATGGCCTGGGCGGCCAGTATGGCGTCGCCGGTGGCAATGGCGCCACTGAGGGCAATGGGGCCATCAAACCATTGGCGGATTTCCTGGATCAGCGCGAACGGGCTCTTGACGCCCGCATGGCCACCCGCGCCGGCAGCGACCGCAATCAGGCCGTCGGCGCCCTTCTCGATCGCCTTGTGCGCGAACTTGTTGTTGATGATGTCGTGCAGCACGATGCCGCCCCAGCTGTGCACCGCCTGGTTCACGTCCTCGCGCGCACCCAGGCTGGTGATGACGATGGGCACCTTGTATTTGGCGCACACCTGCATGTCGTGCTCCAGCCGGTCGTTGCTCTTGTGCACGATCTGGTTGATGGCGAACGGCGCCGCAGGCTGCTCCGGGTGCGCCTTGTCCCAGGCTGCCAGGGTTTCCGTGATCTCCGCCAGCCACTCGTCCAGCTGTTCGGCAGGGCGGGCATTGAGCGCGGGCATGGAACCCACGATGCCAGCCTTGCACTGCGCGATGACCAGCTTGGGGTTGCTGATGATGAACAGCGGCGAGCCAATGACGGGAAGCGAGAGATGCTGCAAAACAGGGGGAAGCTTGGGCATGGCACTCAAAATTTAGGTAAAAATGCCTTCTAGCGCTTATGTATAAAGCGCTAGAAGCTATTTATTTAATAGCAAATCTGGCTCAGAATGCGTCCAGGGCAAGCGCGTTCACGCTGTCCGCGCCGGCCACGATGGCGTCGCGCATTCCAGGGATGGCGCTCAGCACATGGTCGGCGTAGAACTGCGCGGTCACTATCTTGGCCTGCATGAAGGCGCTGTCCTGCCCCTGGTGCAACAGGGCATCGGCCACGAGCAGCGAGCGCGCCAGTTGCCAACCCGCCACCAGCCGGCCCGCCAGCAGCAAATACGGCACGCTGCCAGCGAACACCGCGTTGGGGGATGACTTGGTATTTTTGACAACGAAATCGACCACGTCGAGGTACGCCAGGCGCGCTGTTTCCAGGCGCGCGGCTACGGTTTGCGCGGCGGCGCTGCTGCTGGCGTGCAGCGCCTGTTCTGTCTTGGCAATCTGCGCGGCAATGGCATGGGCCACGGCCCCGCCGTCACGCGCCGTCTTGCGGCCCACCAGGTCGTTGGCCTGAATGGCGGTCGTGCCTTCGTAGATGGTGAGGATGCGCGCATCGCGGTAGTACTGCGCCGCGCCGGTTTCTTCAATGAAACCCATGCCGCCGTGCACCTGCACGCCCAGGCTGGCCACTTCGATGCCCATCTCGGTGCTGTAGCCCTTGACCAGCGGCACCATGAATTCGTAGAACGCGGCGTTGTCCTTGCGCACCTGCGCATCGGCATGGTGGTGCGCGGCGTCGTAGGCGGCCGCCGCCACGGTGGCCATGGCGCGGCAACCCTCGGTGTGGGCGCGCATGGTCATCAGCATGCGGCGCACATCGGGGTGGTGAATGATGGTGGCACTCTCCTTCATGCTGCCATCCACCGGCCGGCTCTGCACGCGGTCGCGTGCATAAGCCACGGCCTTCTGGTAGGCGCGTTCGGCAATCGCAATGCCCTGCATGCCGACGGCGTAGCGCGCGGCATTCATCATGATGAACATGTATTCCAGACCGCGGTTTTCCTCGCCAACGAGATAACCGATGGCGCCTCCATGGTCGCCAAACTGCAGCACGGCGGTGGGGCTGGCCTTGATGCCCAGCTTGTGCTCGATGCTGACGCAGTGCGCGTCGTTGCGCGCACCCAGGCCGCCGTCCGGGTTGACCAGGAACTTGGGCACCACAAACAGGCTGATGCCCTTGACGCCTTCGGGCGCGCCCTGCACGCGGGCCAGCACCAGATGGACGATGTTCTCGGCCATGTCGTGGTCACCATAGGTGATGAAAATCTTGGTGCCGAAAACCTTGTACGTACCGTCACCCTGCGGCTCGGCACGCGTGCGCACCAATGCCAGGTCAGACCCCGCCTGCGGCTCGGTGAGGTTCATGGTGCCGGTCCATTCGCCGGTCACCAGCTTTTCGAGGTAGGTCGTCTTGAGCGCGTCGCTGCCCGCGGTCAGCAAGGCCTCGATGGCACCATCGGTCAGCAGCGGGCACAGCGCAAAGCTCATGTTGGCGCTGTTGATCATTTCGATACAGGCCGCGCCTATCGTCTTGGGCAGGCCCTGGCCGCCAAAATCCTGCGGGTGCTGCAGGCCCTGCCAGCCGCCTTCGGCGTACTGGCGGAACGCCGCCTTGAAACCCGGGGTCGTCTGTACCGCGCCGTCCTTGAACGCTGAAGGATTCTGGTCGCCCTCCCAGTTCAGTGGCGCCAGCACGCCTTCGGCCAGTTTGGCGCACTCTTCGAGCACCGCCTGCGCGGTGTCCAGGCCTGCATCCTCAAAACCGGGCAACTGCGCCACCTGGTCAATTTGAGCCAGGTGCTCGATGTCGAAAAGCATGTCCTTGAGCGGGGCGGTGTAACTCATGCGGTCTCCGGAAGGCGTCAAAATTGTGAAAAAAAAGGCACCGCCAGCGATGCCTTTTGGGTTGGCAAAGCGTGTTTAGAGCGCCTTGACCAGCTCGGGAATGGCGGTAAACAGATCGGCTTCCAGGCCATAGTCGGCAACGCTGAAAATCGGCGCTTCGGCATCCTTGTTGATCGCAACGATCACCTTGGAATCCTTCATGCCGGCCAGGTGCTGGATGGCTCCCGAGATGCCTGCGGCAATGTAGAGCTGCGGCGCGACGATCTTGCCGGTCTGACCCACTTGCAGGTCATTGGGCGCGTAGCCCGCATCCACTGCAGCGCGGCTGGCGCCAATGGCGGCGCCCAGCTTGTCGGCCAGCGGCGTCATCACTTCGTCGAACTTTTCCTTGCTGCCCAGCGCCCGGCCACCCGAGACGATGATCTTGGCTGCGGTCAGTTCAGGGCGGTCGTTCTTGGCGATTTCGCTACCCACAAAACTACTCTTGCCGGCGTCTGCTGCGGCGTCGATTTTTTCCACGCTGGCGCTGCCGCCGGTGGCGGCTGCGGCGTCAAAACCTGTCGCGCGCACCGTGATGACTTTGGTTGCATCGGCACTTTGCACCGTGGCAATGGCGTTGCCGGCATAGATCGGGCGCTCGAAGGTGTCGGGGCTGTCCACCTTGCTGATTTCGCTGATCTGCGCAACGTCAAGCTTGGCGGCCACGCGCGGCGCGACGTTCTTGCCACCCGCTGTAGCGGCAAACAGGATGTGGCTGTAGTTACCGGCGACGGCAAGCACTTGCGCGGCGACGCTTTCGGCCAGGCCGTGTTCCAAACCGGCGGCGTCGGCGTGGAGCACCTTGCTGACGCCGGCAATCTTGGCGGCGGCTTCGGCGGCGGCGCCGGCATTGTGGCCGGCCACCAATACGTGAACGTCACCGCCGCATTGCGCAGCGGCCGAGACGGTGTTGAGCGTTGCGCCCTTGAGGCTCGTGTTGTCGTGTTCTGCGATGACGAGTGCGGTCATGAATTCCCCTTGATCGGTTGGGGACAGCGCGTGCGGCAACGCCGCTTTCGTCTGTCCCGCAAAGTTTCAGATTACTTTGGCTTCGTTCTTGAGCTTGTCGACCAAGGTGGCCACGTCAGGCACCTTGATGCCGGCGCCGCGCTTGGGCGGCTCGCTGACCTTGAGCGTCTTGAGGCGCGGTTTCACATCCACGCCAAGGTCTTCGGGTTTGAGGTTTTCCAGCGGCTTCTTCTTGGCCTTCATGATGTTGGGCAGCGTGACGTAGCGCGGCTCGTTCAGGCGCAGGTCGGTGGTGATCACAGCCGGCAGCGTGAGCGACAAGGTTTCGGCACCGCCGTCGATCTCGCGCGTGACAATGACCTTGTCGGCAGACAGTTCCACCTTGCTGGCGAACGTGGCCTGCGGAAAATCGCACAGCGCGGCGAGCATCTGACCCACTTGGTTGGCGTCGTCGTCAATGGCCTGCTTGCCCAGAATGATGAGCTGGGGCTGCTCTTTGTCGACCAGCGCCTTGAGCAACTTGGCGACGGCCAGCGGCTGCAGTTCTTCAGTGGTTTCGACCAGGATGGCGCGGTCGGCGCCAATGGCCATGGCGGTGCGCAGGGTTTCCTGGCACTGGGCCACACCGCAGGAGACGGCGATGATTTCCGTAACCAGGCCTTTTTCCTTCAGGCGCATGGCTTCTTCGACGGCGATTTCGTCAAAAGGGTTCATGCTCATCTTGACGTTGGCAATGTCCACACCGCTGTGGTCCGATTTCACACGGACCTTGACGTTGTAGTCCACCACGCGCTTGACAGGGACCAAGACCTTCATTGCTGCGGCTCCTAGAGTTGGTTGAATTGACGTTTACGTAAACTGGAACATTCTAAGTCGCGGTCCACAGGCGCTCATGGAAAACCCGGGACACTGAACAAAAAAGAACGATCGTGCTTTTTAAAATTATAGGGCACTCGCGGGGGTCTGTGCCAAATCCGCTGGCACATTCGGCACCATCGCCCCGCCCGCAGCCTGTGCGGCCGGGCCGAAACCCTGAATTTGCACCACACGCTGCGGAAAGGGAATGTCGATGCCATGCGCACGCAACGCCCGCAGGATAGCGAGGTTGATGTCCGAGCGCAGCGACAGCGTGCCGTTCTCCGGATCCACGATCCAGAAACCCAGCGTGAACTCGAGCCCATCGGCACCAAAGGCCGAGAGCGCCGCCGAAGGGCCAGGTTCCTTCAGCACACGCGGGCTGGCATAAGCCGCCTCGCACAGCAAGCGCATGACCAGATCGACGTCGCTGTCGTAGCCCACACTCACCACCGTGGACTGCCAGACGCGCGGATCTGCCAGCGACAAGTTCTCGACACGCTGAGAAATCAGCATCTCGTTGGGCACGATGGATTCGCGCCCTCCTGGTGACCGGATCACGGTGTAACGCCCCGTAATGTCGGTAATGCGCCCTTCGAAGCCGTCGACCCGCACGTTGTCGCCAATGCGCACGCTGCGCTCGGCCAGGATGACGAAGCCGCTGACATAGTTGGCGGCGAGCTTTTGCAAGCCCAGGCCAATGCCCACGCCCACCGCCCCGCCCAGCACGGAGAGCGCCGTCAGGTCAATGCCGGCCGCCGAAAGTGCAAACATCAGCCCCACGAAGAGCAGCAGCGCTCGAATGGCGTTGCTCAGTGCCTTGCGCACCGAGAGCCCGCTTCCTGTGGCCGAGCGAAGCAACCGGGCTTCCAGAACGGAAGAAATCCACAACGCCGCCAGGAGCACGATGCCCGCAGTGATGGCCCCTTCAAGGACGGTCCGCACCGACATCTCCGAGCTGCCCATCTTCCAGCGAACCTGGCCCAGTGCAACCAGCACGCGCGGCAGCACCCCCGTGACCCACAGCACCATGGCGCCCCAGACCAGCCAGGAAATCGTGCGTTCAATGTCCCCCAGCCACTGCGCCTGCGGGAACGCCGCCTGCAGCACCTTGGCGCCCGTGCGAATCACCGCAAGCGACATCAGCGCCGGAATCACCAGCCGAAACGCGGCCAGGGGAATATGGTCATCGACGAAATTGCGGGCCACGTAGCCAAAAACCAGCAACACCAGGGGAAACAGCGCCCCATCAAACAGGTGCCGGCCAAACAGGATGGAATCGGGGTTGCGCTGACCACTCAAACGGCGCAGTGCCGCAACAAAAACCCATGCCAGCACCAGCGCCGCCAGGGCAGCGGCCAGTTCGATCAGCACCGTGGGCTGGGTCAGCGCAACCAGCTTGCCGCCCAATTCATCCAGCAACGGACCATTGGCAAGCATCAGGCTTTCCAGCCAGGTTTGCGCTTTTCAGCGAAGGCGCGCGCGCCTTCCTGGGCGGCTTCGTCCATCATGTTGACGGCCATGGTCTGGCCTGCAATCTGGTAGGCGGCTTCGAGGCCCAGCTCACGCTGGCGGTACACCAACGCCTTGCCCAAAGCAACCGCTGCGCGGGGCTTCTCGACAATGGACTGCACCAGGCGCTCGACCTCAGCGTCCAGCGCTTCAAGGGGCACCACGCGGTTGACCAGGCCCTCGCGCAGCGCCGTCTGCGCGTCAATAAAGTCGCCCGTGAGCAGCATCTCCATGGCGCGCTTGGCCGGTACGTTGCGCACCAGGGGCACGCTGGGCGTGGCGCAGAACAGGCCGTAGTGGATGCCGCTGGTGGCAAACGTAGCGCCCTCGGCTGCCACGGCCAGATCGCACTGAGCCACCAACTGGCACCCGGCCGCCGTGGCCATGCCGTGCACCCGCGCGATGACCGGCACCGGCAATTGCTGGAGGGACAGCATCATCCGGCTGCACTGAGAAAAAAGCTGCTGGTACCACGCCAGCTCGGGGTGCGCCGCCATGTCCTTGAGGTTGTGGCCGGCGCAAAAGGCCTTGCCGGCACCGGCCAGCACCACCACCCGCACCGTGTCATCGCCTGCCAAGCCATTGAGCGCCTCTTGCAGAGCGGCGAGCATCTCAGAGCCCAGTGCATTAAAGCGGGCCGGATCGTTGAGGGTCAGCGTGACGACGCCGCGCGCGTCTTTTGTGATTTGCAGCAAATTGACAGATTCCGACATCGACATGCTCCTATCGTGCCGCGCAAGCCGCGGCGTTCAAAAATAGCGCAGCGCGCCCACCAGCGACCGCCGCGCAAGGGCCGCCCCGCCACACTGGCGGTGTCCCCCTGGGGGGAAGGCGCCGAAGGCGGCTCAGGGGGGATTCAAAGGTCTGCGAGCACGCGCAGATGGGCTTCCACACTCAAGGCCAGCGGGCGCATCACGTAACCGCCTTCCAGGCAGGAAACGATGCGCCCCTGCGCATACTTCTTCGCTACATCCTTGATGCGCCGGGTGATCCAGGCGTAGTCCTGCTCGGTCAGGCCCATCTGGCCCATGTCGTCGTCGCGGTGGGCGTCGAAGCCGGCGCTGATGAAAATCATCTCGGGCTTGAAGGCTTCCAGGCGCGGCATCCACATGATGTCGATGAGCTCGCGCACTTCCATGCCCTTGGTATAGGCCGGCACGGGCACATTGACCATGTTGGCCGCTGGCGACTGGTCTCCGCTGTAGGGGTAGAAGGGGTGCTGGAAGAAGCTCACCATGAGCGCGCGCTCGTCCCCCGCAAGAATGTTCTCGGTGCCGTTGCCATGATGGACGTCGAAATCGACCACGGCCACGCGCTTGAGCTGGTGGCGCTCCAGCGCATATTTGGCCGCTATCGCCACGTTGTTGAAGAAGCAGAACCCCATGGCCTTGTCGCGGCAGGCATGGTGTCCCGGCGGGCGCACGGCGCAAAAGGCGTTTTCGAGTTCGCCCGCCATCACCGCGTCGGTGGCGGCCATGGCCGCACCGGCCGAGCGCAGCGCTGCCTTCCAGGTGTGAGCGTTGATCGACGTGTCGGGGTCCATCTGGGTGTGCGAGGGGCCGCCCGCGTCCATTTCCTCGCGCAGCCAGTCTGTCAGGCCGCGCAGCGAGGCGATGTGCAGGCGCGTGTGCGCCAGCTCGATGTCGGCCAGGGCCGCTTCCGGTGCTTCGAAGTGTTCGAGCGCATCGGACACTCCGGTGATCAATAGCCGGTCTTCAATGGCGTCGAGCCGCTCGGGACATTCGGGATGGCCAGGGCCCATCTCGTGCTTTTTGCAATCACGGTGGGTGAAATAACCCGTCTTGCCCATAGTTTTGTCTCCCCGCTCGAGTCTGAGGCGGTTTTTCGGATAACGTCACGGGATGCAAGCGCAGCCCAAAATTCAGTCGATTCTTGATCAGCTTAACACGGTGATTGTGGGCAAAAAGGCCCGCGTGCAGGACTGTGTGGCCTGCTTGCTCGCCGGCGGCCATTTGCTCATCGAAGACGTGCCCGGCGTCGGCAAGACGACGCTGGCTCACGCCCTGGCGCACACCTTCGGACTGCAGTTTTCGCGCGTACAGTTCACCGCCGACCTGATGCCCAGCGATCTGGTAGGCGTCTCGGTGTACGAGCGCGGCCGCGAAGGATTTGTCTTTCACCCCGGCCCGGTCTTTACCCAGGTGCTGCTGGCCGACGAGATCAACCGCGCCAGCCCCCGCACGCAGAGCGCACTGCTCGAAGCCATGGAGGAAAAGCAGGTCAGCGTGGAAGGCGAAACCCGCGCCCTGCCCCAGCCCTTCTTCGTCATCGCCACGCAGAACCCGCACGACCAGATTGGCACCTATCTGCTGCCCGAATCGCAGCTCGACCGCTTTTTGATGCGCATCTCGCTGGGCTACCCCGACCGCGCGGCCGAACGCCTGCTCCTGGCCGGCGAGGACCGGCGCGAGATGGCGAGCAGCATGCTGCCGCTGCTGTCGGGCGAAGACCTGGCCGCGCTGCAGCGCCAGGTGCAGGCGGTGCATGTGTCCGAACCGCTGCTGGCCTATGTGCAGGATTTGATCGCCGCCACGCGCTCGGGCCGCTGGTTCCTGCAGGGCCTCTCGCCCCGCGCCGGCATTGCCCTGGTGCGCGCCGCCAAGGCGCAGGCCCTGATCAGCGGACGCGACTACGTGGCGCCCGACGACGTGCAGGCCATCCTGCCGCAAACCATTGCGCACCGCCTGGTGCCGGTGGGCGATGCGGGCCGGGGCGCCATTGAGCAGGTGCGCGCCATGGTGGAAGCAGTTCCCCTACCGTAGCACTATGAAGCACCCCCTGCGTCGCCTACGGCGCTTTCGCCCTCTCCTGCGGGAGGGGGACGCCACCAGTGACCTGGCAAAGCCAGTTCCACGGTGGCACTGGTATGCAGGCCCGCCCTCTGCATACGCACTGGCCGACGGATAGCGGCGATGAGCTCCATCGGCACAGCAGATACGCAAACGTCCAGCACCGGCGAACGCTGGCGCACTTTGGCATCAGTACTGAACCCGGCGGCCATGGTGCGGCGGCGCTTTCGCGCCTGGTGGATGGCGCGTCTGACGCGCACCGACACCACACTGCTCACGCAGCGCAACGTCTACATCCTGCCCACGGGGGCGGGCTGGATGCTGGCGCTCACGCTGCTGGTACTGCTGGTGGCCTCCATCAACTTCCAGCTGAATTTGGGCTATCTGCTCACCTTTTTGCTGGCCGGCAGCGCCGTGGCCGGCATGCATGTCTGCCACGCCACGCTGCGCGGCTTGTCCTTGCACCTCAAAACGCCCGCACCCCACTTTGCCGGCGACAGCGCGGCGCTGGAGGTGCAGCTCAGCAGCGAGCGCACCACCGCGCGCATGGCGATCGCACTGGCCGTGCAAGGCAGTGGCCAGTGGGCCTGGACCGACGTGCCTGCCCAGGGCACCGCCGTGGTGCAAGTGGCATTCGCGCCAGCGCGGCGCGGTCTGCACGAGGTGCCGGTGCTCACCGCCGAGACGCGCTTTCCCCTCGGTACCTTTCGCGTCTGGGCGCTGTGGCGGCCGGCGGCGCAGGTGCTGGTCTACCCCGCGCCCGAGCCGCATGCACCCACGCTGCCGCCGGGCGAGAGCGCAGGCGGCGACGCGCCGACCACGCAGAGCGCAGGCAGCGGCGAGTTCGATGGCGTGCGCGCCTACCGCCGGGGCGACCCGCAAAAGCTGGTGGTCTGGAAAAAAGCCGCCCAAGCGATGGCGACGGGCACCGACGCGCTCGTCAGTCGCGACACCCAGCAAAGCCAGCGCAGCGAGTTGTGGCTGGAACACGGGCGCACCGGCCTGACTGACCCAGAAGCACGCATCGCCCGGCTCTGCGCCTGGGTGCTGCAGGCCGACCGACTGGGCCTGCGCTATGGACTGCGCCTTGCCGGCACCGTGGTGCCCCAAGGCAGCGGCGCCGCGCAGCGCCTGCGCTGCCTGGAGGCACTGGCACTGTGTTGAGTTTGAAGCTAAAAATTTCAATCAAATTGGCCTCTAGCGCTTATTGCACAATCGCTGTCAGCTATCTTGTTCATAGCGAATGGTGGCCCGTATGAATCTGCGCGGCACCCTCAGCCACCTGCCACGCGAGGCGCGCGACACCCTGTTTTTGCTGGGTGTCATTGGCTGCGTGCTGTTGCCGCTGGTTCCGCACCTGCCGTTCTGGGCGAGCGCATTGGCCAGCCTGCTCCTGCTTTGGCGCGCGGGTCTGGCCCTTCGCTCGCGGCCACTGCCGCCGCGCTGGCTGCTGTTTGCCCTGCTGGTGCTGGCCGTGGCGGCCACGCTGGGCCAGTTTCGCACCATCCTCGGGCGCGAAGCCGGGGTGACGCTGATTGCCATGCTGCTCGCGCTCAAGACGCTGGAGGCGCGTGCGCGACGCGACGCGCTGGTCATCTTCTTCCTGGGTTTCTTCACGATGCTCAGCAACTTCTTTTTCTCGCAGTCGATGCTCACCGCTGTGGCCATGCTGGTGGCGCTGATGGGGCTGCTGACAGCGCTGGTCAATGCCCACATGCCGGTGGGCCGCCCGCCCCTGACCGTGGCGCTGCGCTCTGCCGCGCGCATGGCGCTCTTTGGCACGCCGGTGATGGTGGCGCTGTTCGTGTTCTTCCCGCGCATGGCACCTCTGTGGGGCTTGCCCGGCGACCAGCTCTCTGGGCGCAGCGGCCTCTCGGGCAGCATGCGGGTGGGGAGCATGGCGCAGATGGCGCTGGACGACACCGTGGCGTTTCGGGTGCGCTTCGACGGCCCCGACAGCGCACTGCCGCCGCAGTCGGCCATGTATTTCCGCGGCCCGGTGCTCTCTGACTTCGACGGCCGCGAGTGGCAGGCCTTGCCGATCCGAGATACCCCGAACACCCCTGCTCTGCTTGAAGTCCAAGGCCCCGGTATCGGCTACGAAACCACCTTGGAGCCGCACCAAAAACCTTGGCTGCTATTGCTTGATGCCTCACCCGAAGGCCCCAAGGCCAGCGGCTTGCAGGCCTATATGGCGCGCGATCTGGAATGGTTGTCGGCCCGGCCGGTGGGCGACGTGCTGCGCTACCGCGCCACGAGCTACCCGCAGTTTCGCCATGGGCCGCTGGCAGAAACACGCACGCTGCGCTTTTTGAGCGCACTGCCGGCAAACTCCAACCCGCGCACCAAAGCGCTGGCAGCGCAAATGCGTGCCGACCCGGCACTCACCGCAGGCGGCACGCAGGCCCTGGTGGACGCTGCGCTCAAGCGCCTGCGCACCGGCGGCTACGAGTACACGCTGGAGCCCGGCGTGTACGGCGAGCAGACGGCCGACGAATTCTGGTTCGACCGCAAGGCAGGTTTTTGCGAGCACATCGCCTCGTCCTTCGTCATCCTGATGCGTGCGGCGAATGTGCCGGCGCGCGTCGTCACTGGCTACCAAGGCGGCGAGCGCAATCCGGTGGACGGCTACTGGACCGTGCGCCAGAGCGATGCCCACGCCTGGGCCGAGGTGTGGATCGAAGGCCGCGGCTGGGTGCGTGTGGACCCCACAGGCGCCGTCGCGCCCGGCCGGATTGGCCAGTTGACCCGGCTGCGCGCGCCGCGTGGGGCGTTTGGCAGCGCGGTGGACAGTGTCATCAGCCCCGGCCTGGCGCAGCAACTGCGCGCCGTGTGGGAGGCGGCCAACAACCGCTGGAACCAGTGGGTGCTGAACTACACGCAGACCCGCCAACTCGACATGCTCAAGGCCCTGGGCTTCGACGCGCCAGATTGGCAGGACCTGGTCAACCTGCTCGCTGGCCTGGTGGCGGCGGCGGCGCTGGGCGGTGCCCTATGGTCCGCGTGGGAGCGCCTGCAGCACGACCCCTGGCTGCGCCTGCTGGCCCTGGCTCGAAAGCGCCTGGCACGGGCGGGGCTTGTGCTCCCAGCGCATTTGCCGCCACGCGCCATGGCCGATGCCGTGCGCGCCCATTCTGGCGCGGCCGGCGAGCCGCTGGCCCAATGGCTGCTGGAGCTCGAAGCCTTGCGCTACGCTGCGCACGATGACAATCCCGCGCCGCGCCTGAAACAGTTGCGCCGCCGCTTTGCTAGCCTGGCCCTGCCAACGCCCTCTGCCTGAACTGCATGCCCCATTTTCTTAGATTTGCTCTTATTTTTGTAGCTTGTTGCGCCGTATCCATAAGCGCTGCAGCCAAAAAACCATCCAAAAAACGGGCCATACCCGCCATCGAAGCCAGCGCCCCGGTCGAGAGCCAGCTGTACGCCAGCCGACCCGATGCCATGCTGTTTGCCGACGATCTGGCCGAGCGGCGCGACCTCGATCCGGCCTGGGTGCGCGCCGTGATCGGCCGTGCGCGCTTTCTGCCTCAGGTACCGCGCCTCATGCTGCCGGCGCCGCGCGGTACAGCCAAAAACTGGCGCGCCTACCGGGGGCGCTTTGTCGAACCGGTGCGTATCCGGGCCGGAGTGCGGTTCTGGAACGAAAACGCCGCCGCGCTGGCGCGGGCCGAGCAGGAGTACGGCGTGCCGCAGGAAATCATTGTCGGCATCGTGGGCGTGGAGACGCTTTACGGCCAGCACATGGGCAACATCCGCGTGCTGGACGCACTGACGACGCTGGCCTTTGACTTCCCCAGCGTCCATCCGCGTGCTGCCGAGCGCCAGGCTTACTTTCGCGGCGAGCTGGAGCAGTTTCTGAGCCTGGCGCACCGCAGCAGCACCGACCCCTTCGAGCCACGCGGCAGCTACGCCGGCGCCATGGGCCTGGGGCAATTCATGCCGTCGAGCTGGGCGCGCTGGGCGGTGGACTTTGACCGCGACGGCCACATTGACCTCTTTGGCAGCGCGGAAGACGCGATCGGCTCCGTGGCCAGCTATTTCATCGGACACGGCTGGCAACCGGGGCTGACCACCCATTTTCCGGTGCGCTTTGACGACACGCGGCTGGACCTCGACGCCCTGCTCGCCCCGGACATCCTGCCCAGCTTCAGCGTCGCATCCATGGCGGCCAAGGGGGCGCTGGTGGAAGGCGCAGGCGCAGCCTATGGCGGCAAGCTGGCCCTGATCGAACTGCAAAACGGCGGCGATGCGCCCACCTTTGTGGCCGGCACCGACAACTTCTATGCCGTCACGCGCTACAACTGGTCGAGCTACTACGCCATGGCCGTCATTGAGCTGGGGCAGGCAGTGGCTGCAGCGCGTGGTGGCGAGAGCCTTCGCGGCCAATAATCCCGCACAGAGAAAGCCACCCAGCCACCAGGAGAACTTCCATGCCGATCAAGCAACTGTCCGGACTGGACGCGAGCTTTCTGTTTCTGGAAACACCCGAAATGCCCATGCACGTGGGCGCCATGCACCTGCTCGAACTGCCCAAGGGCTTTCGTGGCCGCTATGTGAACGCGCTGCGCCGCCTCTACGCGGCGCGCATGCCGGCCACGCCTGCACTGCGCCGGCGGCTGTGGTGGATGCCCCTCAACCTGGCCAACCCCGCCTGGGTCGATGCAGAGCCTGACCTGAGCTATCACATCGTCGAGCACCAACTGCCCAGCCGCAAAAAGGGCGGCACGCCCCCAGACGCCCGCACGCTGCTGGAAGAAGCCGTCTCCCAACTGCACCCGCAACTGCTGGACCGCAGCAAACCCCTGTGGCGCATGCACGTCATCGAAGGCCTGCCACGCAGCGCGAGCGGTTGCAAACAGGTGGGCGTGCTTTCGCAGGTGCACCACGCGGCAGTCGATGGCCAGGCGGCCGTGGCGCTGGGCAACGTGCTCTTCGATACCACGCCAGAACCGCGCGAGATCGAAATACGCCCATCCAGACGCAGCAAAACCTTCCGCATCGGCATGGTCGAGATGCTGCGCGGCGCCCTGGGCAACGAGGCCAGCCAGGTGGTGCGTCTGGTGCGCGAGCTGCCGGCCGCCCTTGGCACGGTGGCTGGAACGGCAAAGGGCGTGCTCAGCCCCAAAAAACTGCTGGGCAAAGGCTCGGGCAATGTCACGCTGGCGCCCGCCACGCCGATGAACCGGTCGGTGACCCCTGCCCGGGCCTTTGCCTCGGCCAGCGTGCCGCTCTCGGAACTCAAAGCCTTGGGCCAGGCCCATGGCGCCACGCTCAATGATCTGGTGCTCATGCTGTGCGCTGGTGCGCTGCGCAGCTACCTGTTGCAACACCAACAGCTACCGCGCAAGAGCCTGGTGGCGGCGGTACCGATCTCGCTGCGCCCGGCGGGCGATACCCGCTCCGACAACCAGGCTTCGATGAGCTTGATCAGCCTGGGCACACACCTGCCCGACCCAGGCAGGCGTCTGGCGCATATCCGCGCGGCGAGCCAGGCGATGAAGACGACCATGGGCCAGATGAAAAGCATTTTGCCCACCGATTTCCCCTCAATCGGCATTCCCTGGCTGATGCAAGCGGCCGCCTCGCTCTACGGCAAGGCCCGGGTAGCCGAGCGCTTGCCACAGGTAGCCAACGTGGTGATCTCCAACGTGCCCGGCCCGCAGGTTCCGATCTACCTGGCCGGCGCGCGCGTACTGGCCAACTGCCCCACCAGCATCGTCGTGCATGGGCTGGCCTTGAACATCACGGTGCAGAGCTTCGACGCGCACATGGATTTCGGTTTGATGGCCGACGCGCAGGCAATGCCCGACGTCAAAGCGCTGGCGCTTGCGCTCGACGCGGCCCTGATAGAGCTGCGGGCACTGCCAGTGCCCGCAAAAGCTGCCGCCGCGGCAAAAATTCAGCACGCGCCCAAAAAACCCAAGTTCAACTCCAATGCGACACCGGCGCGAAAAATGTCGCGTACGCGACGCACCGCTCGGGTCACCGCGGATGCCAGCGGGGCGCGGATTCGCTAGGATGTTTTCATGGTGTCTACGCTCTATGCCCGCATCCGACCTTGCCGCCCTCGCCCGATTCGCCCGGAAGCCGGCGACGACCCCGCCAGTGCGCTGGCCCTGACGGCCCCCAGCCTGTGGCTGTTGATGCTGGAAGCGCGGGCACCTTGGGAAGCCATGGGCCTGGCCGCCGTCTCGCCCTGGCTCTCGAAAATGCCCTCGGGCGACGGCCACCCGGTGCTGGTACTGCCTGGTCTGGGGGCCTCGGACATCAGCACTCTGGCGCTGCGCCGCTTTCTCAAACGCCAAGGCTACAGCGCCCACCCCTGGAAACAGGGCGTGAACCTCGGTCCGCGCGACGGCGTGCTCGACGGCTGCCGCGAGCGCCTGCGAGCCCTGTGCGCAGAGCACGGCGCCCCGGTCAGCATCGTGGGCTGGAGCCTGGGCGGCATCTACGCCCGGGAACTGGCCAAGGAAATGCCAGAGCAGGTGCGCTGCGTCATCACGCTGGGCACCCCCTTTACCGGCCACCCCAAGGCGACGAATGCCTGGCGCTTCTATCGCATGGTCAGTCGCCAGCAAGCGCCCGACGACGAGTTGTTGGCCGAGGTGCGCAAGCCGCCACCGGTGCCCACCACGTCGATCTACAGCAAGACCGATGGCATCGTCGCCTGGCCCTGCAGCATCAACCCGGCACGCCACGCGCACACCGAGAACATCGAGGTGCACGCCAGCCACATTGGCATGGGTATGAACCCGCTGGCCATGTACGCCATCGCCGACCGCCTGCGCCAGGACCCGGCGCATTGGAAGCGCTTCGATGTGCAAGGCGCGCGCCGCTGGTTCTTCAAGGTGGCGCACCAGCCCGAAGTCGTGACGCAGTGGTATTAGGGGCACCCCCCTGCGTCGCTGCGCTCCCTCCCCCCTCTCTCAAATCGCTGCGCGATTTGGGAGGGGGGACGCCCCCAGCGCGGCGGGGCGGCGCGGCCGGCCCAGGCCCTTGCGCGGGGGCCGCTGGTATAGGGCGCGCCGGTCTCACGCGCCACTGATGGTGCACAGCGCGCGAGGCCGCTGACGCCCCCATGCAAATTCAAGCCAACGGCCTGCGTATCGAGGTCGATGACCAGGGACCGACTGACGGGCCGGTGGCGCTGCTGATCATGGGGCTGGGCATGCAGCTCATCGCCTGGCCACAGGCCTTGGTGCAGGCCTTGACCGGGCGCGGGTTTCGCGTCGTGCGGTTTGACAACCGCGACATCGGGTTGAGCCAGGGTTTCGATGCTGCGGGCGTGCCCAATATCGCGGTGGCCGGTCTGCGCCATTGGCTGCACTTGCCGGTGCGCTCTCCATACCGCCTTGCCGATATGGCCCGTGATGCCTTGGGCGTGCTCGATGCCCTGGGTATTGAGCGTGCCCATGTGTGCGGCGCGTCCATGGGCGGGATGATTGCGCAGCACCTTGCCGCCAGCGCACCAGAGCGCGTCGCCAGCCTGACGCTGATGATGACCAGCAGCGGTGCACGCTCGCTGCCCAAGCCGTCTTGGGCCGTGCAGCGCAAGCTCCTGTCGCGCCCACAGGGCCCCGGACGCGATGCCGCGGTCGACTGGATCGTCCATGTGCTGCGCACCATTGGCAGCCCCGGCTACCCGGCAGACCCCACTGCGCTGCGGGCGCTGGCGCTGGAATCGGTGCAGCGCGCCTGGCACCCCGCCGGTTCGGCGCGCCAACTGCTGGCCATCGTGGCCGATGGCGACCGCACGCCGCTGCTGCGCCGCATCAGCGCGCCCACGCTCATCGTGCACGGCGCCGACGATCCGCTGCTGCCCCCGGCCTGCGCCCGCCAACTGGCGCAGTACATCGCTGGCGCGCAAACCGACTTCATTCCCGGCATGGGCCACGATCTGCCGGGCGCACTGCTGGAGCGCTTGGCAGAAGGTATTGCGCACACCGCAGGGCGCGCAGGCGTCGGCGCCTGAATTAAAACAACTCCTGTTGGGCCCGCAGCACCGCGGGGCGAAACAGCGAAAGGTCCGGCGCATGGCGCTCGCGCTGGTAGCCCAGGCGCTCGCAGGCTTTGTTGAAGCGCTGGCGAAGCAAATCGGCCCAGATACCCTGCCCCTTCATTCGCGTCGCAAAGTCCGCCTGGTAGTCCTTGCCGCCATGCAGGTCCTGTACGCGCGCCATCACGCGCGCGGCGCGGTCGGGGTAATGGAGATCGAGCCACTGGCGAAACATGGGCGCCAGTTCCCAGGGCAGGCGCAGCACCTGGTAGAACGCGCGGCGTGCGCCCGCCTCGTAGGCGGCGGCCAGCACCTGTTCCATGTCGTCGTTGACAAAAGGAATCTGCGGCGACACGCTCACACCCACCGGCACGCCCGCCTCTGCCAGCGTGCGCAGGGTACGCAGGCGCCGGTACGGCGCAGCGGCGCGCGGCTCAAGAATGCGCGCAAGTTTCGCGTCCAGCGTGGTGATGGTCACGTACACCGCCGCGAGATTGAGCGCACCCATGGGAGCGATCAGATCGAGGTCGCGCTCCACGCCGCTGCCCTTGGTGACGATGGAAAACGGGTGCCGGGCGCTGCACAGCACCTCCAGCGCAGCGCGGGTCAACCGCAGTTCGCGCTCCACGGGCTGGTAGGCGTCGGTCACGGTGCCCACGGCAATCATCTCGGGCCGGTAGTGCGGGCGGGCGAGCTCTGCGCGCAACACCTCAGCCAGGTTGCGCTTGGCAACCAGACGCGTTTCGAAATCCAGCCCCGGCGAGAGGCCCAGGTAGCTGTGGCTGGGCCGGGCATAGCAATAAATGCAGCCGTGCTCGCAGCCGCGGTACGGGTTGAGCCCCTGGCTGAAGCCGATGTCCGGCGAATCGTTGCGCGTTATGGCGCTGCGCGCGTCCTCAAAACGCACCTGCGTCACGGGCGGTAGTGCCTGCGCCTCATTCTGAGCATCCACTGTGCCCCAGCCGTCATCGAAGGCATCGCGCGCATCGCGCTCGAAACGGTGCGGCTGCCGATGCGCTACGCCACGGCCTTTGAGCGCACGCAGAGGAATCAGGACGTCAGACATCACAGTACTGTACATAAAATCAGTATTTTCTGCGCGCCATACCAACCCAGGCAACAAGCCGCTGTTCACGTCACAATGTCCGGCCCCATCGCCTTCCTTGCGCGCGCTGCGACGCTGCGCGGCATCTGCACTCCCTGATCCATGTCTTCGACTGCTTCCATCTCTCCGAACGCCTCCGACAGCATCGTCCGTGTTCGCGGCCTCTCCAAAATCTACGCCGGAGGGTTTCAGGCGCTGAAAAACGTCAACCTTGACATTCGCCGAGGTGAAATTTTTGCCCTCCTCGGCCCCAACGGGGCCGGCAAGACCACCCTGATCAGTGTGATCTGCGGCATGAGCAACGCCACCACCGGCACGGTCACGGCCGACGGCCACGACACCGTGAACGACTACCGTGCCGCGCGCGCTGCCATCGGCCTGGTTCCGCAGGAACTGCACACCGATTCGTTCGAAACCGTGTGGGCCACGGTGAGCTTCAGCCGCGGGCTGTTTGGCAAGCCGTCCAACCCGGCGCTGATCGAGAAAATCCTCAAAGACCTCTCGCTCTGGGACAAGAAGGACACCAAAATCCTCGCCCTCTCGGGCGGAATGAAACGCCGCGTGCTGATTGCCAAGGCACTGTCGCATGAGCCCAGAATCCTGTTCCTCGACGAGCCCAGCGCTGGTGTCGACGTGGAGCTGCGCCACGACATGTGGCGCCTGGTGCGCCAGCTGCGGGACGGCGGCACCACCATCATTCTGACCACGCACTACATCGAAGAGGCCGAAGACATGGCCGACCGCATCGGCGTCATCAGGAAAGGCGAATTGATCGTGGTGGAAGACAAGGACGTGCTGATGCGCAAGCTCGGCAAGAAGCAGCTCACGCTCACCCTGCAGCAACCCATGGAGCGTGTGCCAGATGCGCTTGCCCGCTGGCCGCTGGAGCTGGGCAAGCAAGGCCAGGCACTCACCTACACCTTTGATTCGCAGCAGGAAGACACGGGCATTGCCGAACTGCTGCGTGCGCTGGCTGCGCAAGGCATTGACTTCAAGGACCTGCATTCCAGCGAAAGCTCGCTCGAAGACATCTTCGTCAGCCTGGTCCACGACACGAAAGCACCCGCATGATGGGACTGAACCTGCATGGCGTGCGCGCCATTTACCAGTTTGAGATGAACCGCGCGTTTCGCACCTGGATGCAAAGCCTGATAGCGCCGGTGCTCTCCACCTCGCTCTACTTCATCGTCTTCGGCTCGGCCATCGGCTCGCGCATGGGCGACATTGGCGGCGTCAGCTACGGCGCCTACATCATCCCCGGCCTGCTGATGCTGTCCCTCTTGTCCGAGAGCATTTCCAACTCGGCCTTCGGCATCTACATGCCCAAGTGGTCGGGCACCATCTACGAACTGCTGAGCGCACCGGTCAGCTGGGTCGAGGTGCTGCTGGGCTACGTGGGCGCGGCGGCCACCAAGTCACTGCTGGTAGGGGTGCTCATTCTGTCCACAGCGCGGCTCTTTGTTCCTTACGAAGTGGCGCACCCGGTGTGGATGGTGGGTTTCCTGATTCTTACGGCCGTCACCTTCTGCCTCTTCGGCTTCATCATCGGCCTGTGGGCCGACAGCTTTCAGAAGCTGCAGATCATTCCGCTGCTGGTGGTCACGCCGCTCACCTTCCTGGGCGGCGCGTTCTACAGCATCAACATGCTGCCGCCGGTGTGGCAAAAAGTCTCACTCTTCAACCCGGTGGTCTACCTGATCAGCGGCCTGCGCTGGGCGTTTTACGGCCAGGCCGATGTGCACATTGGCGTGAGTGTGGGCATGACGCTGATGTTCATGTCCGTGTGTCTGGCGGTGGTGTGGTGGGTGTTCAAGACGGGGCACCGCATCCGGCGCTGAAAATGCCGCTCAAACCAGCTTGCGAATCGGCTGGTGGCGCCAGATTTTTCGGTAGTAGGTGGCTTGCAGCAGCAGCATCGCGGCAAACGCCACCGGGTAGCCCATCCACACACCACGCAGGCCAAAGTGCTGGCTCAGCAGCCAGGCGGCCGGCAGCTCGACGAGGGCAATGCACGCAATGGCAATGCCGGTGGGCACCAGCACGGAGCCGCTGGCGCGCATCATTCCCGAGAGGGCCGAGGCCATGCCGAAAATCACCGTGCTCCAGAGCATGATGTGCAGCAGCTCCTGCGCCACGTCAATCACGGCCGGGTCGGTGATGAAAAAGCCCATCAGCGTGCGCGAGAACAGGTAGCCCAGCAGCACCAACGCTCCCGTCAGCACCACATTCATCCACAGCGCCGTGCGCACGATAGCGCCCAGGGTGTGCAGGCGCCCGGCACCAATGGCCTGCGCGCCCAGGATGGACGTGGTGATGGCAATCGAGATGGCCGGGAACTGCACATAGGCCACCACCTGGTTCACCGCCCCATAGGCAGCAGTAGCCTGCGAGCCGTAACCGTTCACCAGGCCCAGCAGAGCGATTTCGGCGAGCGAGACGACGATCATCTGCACGCCGGTGGGCACGCCCACCCGCAGCACTGCGCGCAGCAAGCCCCAGTCGATGCGCAGATGCGCGGCCAGCGCATGGCCTGGCGCGAGCGGGCTGTGCAGCCGCATGAGTCGCCAGCCCAACCAGGTGGTAGCCACGACAAAAGACACCACCGTGGCCGCCGCGCCGCTGGCCACGCCCAGCTGGGGCAAACCTGCCCAGCCACGAATCAGCGCAGGCGTCAGCACCAGGCCGATGCCGGCTGAAATCAGCAGCGTGTAGAGCGGCGTCACCGTGTCGCCTACGCCGCGCAGCATGGCCGTGGCGAGCAGAAACACGAACAGGCCGGGCATGGCAATCAGGATGATGCGGGCGTACTGCGTGGCGTCCTGCAGGATGTCGGCCGGGGTGCCCAGCGCGCGCAGCATGGGGCCGGTGAAGCTCCCGCCCAGAACCGCCACCACCAAGCCAAACACCACGCCCACCGTCAGCGTCGTGCCCGCCACGGCGCGCACCCGCTCCACCTTGCCTGCGCCCCAGGCCTGCCCTATCAGCACCGAGGCGCCCGCGCCCAGGCCAATCATGAAGGCGATGAAGAAGAACATCACCGGGAAAAAACCCGAGACTGCCGCCAGGGCTTTGACGCCCAGCATCTGCCCCAGGTAGATGTTGTTGAGCGTGCCCGAGAGCGACTGCAAGATATTGCTCGCCAGCATGGGCGCCAGGAACACGGCAAACACGCGCCACAGCGGGCGCGGTGCGGCGGGCGCAGCCGCCATTACCCGCTCAGGTGGGTTCATTTTCGCTCCAGGATGCGGTGGCCAGGCCCTGCAGATACTCCGCAACGTCCGGGGGCCAGGCCGCCACCAGCGCCGCAAAGCGCTGCGCATCGCCTGCAAACAGCGCACGCGCAGCCTCCTCGAAACCTTCCTGCGAGCCTGCCATGGCGGTCATGAAGCGGTACGCCGCCTCGCGCGCTTCGCGCACGCTGTCGCGCCCGTGGTGAATGCGGCGCGCCTCTTCCACCAGGCGGCGCAGCGCCACCGAGGCGCCGCCGGGCTGGCGGCCGAGCCAGTCCCAGTGGCGCGGCAAGAGCGTGACCTCGCGCGCCACCACGCCCAGCTTGGGCCGGCCGACGCTGCGCGGCGCCTCGGCAGCCATCGGCTCCGGCGCCGGCTCGCGCAGATCAAGGTCTACCAAAGCGCCGCTGATGTCGTCAAAAATCAGAAGGGGTGCACTGCCTGTGTATTGCCGCAACTGGGCGAACACCTCTTGTCGGCCGCCTCTGGCGAGGCGTTCAAAGCCGGCAAAAGCGGTGAGGGTTCCGGAAGCGCCAGGAAGTGAAGATGAGGTCATGGAGCAGGATTCTCGGTAAGGTACAAATGGGCTTGCGCTATGCGTGTCCCCAGCGTATCAACACTCGGCACATTCCCGGGTTTCGTCCTGGCACAGGGCCGCCAGCGCAAGCGCCATCTCAGGCAGATGGGCGAGCGTGACCGGCCCCAGCGCTTGCGCGCACAGGGCACGGACCGTGACCTCGGCCTCCTGCACCAGACGTTTTCCGACGGGCCGCAGACTCGCGCAGCGAAGGCCGTCTGCGCTCAAACCGCTGTCTCGCTGCGCCAGGCCCACTTTCTCCAACTGCACCAGTTTCCGCATCAGCGACGACAGCGTCATGCCAAGCGCCTGTGCAAGATCCACCATGGCGAGGCGACCATCCGGCGCGCTCGCCAGCCGATGCAGCAGGCTGAAATCAGCGAAATCCAATCCATGAAAGTCGCCCAGCTTGTCCGCCATTGACAGCTCAAGGCGCGCACAGGCACGGCTGAGCAACAGACAGAACCCCAGTGCGTCACGAGCCGGTGCGTTCATGTTGCTGCTCCGTTGTAGCCGCTGTCGCCATGGCAAGGAATTTCTTCCCGCCACAGTTCCAGCATGCCGTCGAGCTCGGCCCGGTAATCAAAAAGCGGATCGTCCCGCTCCTTGATGCGGTCCACCACGGTGAAGCTGAAGCATTCCGCCCCATGCGCGATCCAATCGTGCTGCAAAGGCTTGTTGCGGTGGGAGCGCAGGTTCAGCTCGAAGCGCATGCGGTTCATCGCCCCATCGAGGTTGAGGCTGCCGCCCACATAGACCCGTCCGTTGGACT
>JAGNYI010000040.1 GCA_017985015.1 Giesbergeria sp.
CGGTTTTGCACGGTGCAAGACGCACGCAGGCAACCCTTCCAGCTGCCCGCGCAAGTACAACCAGTGCCGCTCTGCGTTCGAGCTATCCGTTCGAGCTATTGCCGGCCATATTTCAGGAAACTTCCCAATGATCGCATCCTCCATCAAGGCCGAGGTCGTCAAGGCCAATGCCCGCGCCGCCAACGATACCGGTAGCCCAGAAGTGCAAGTGGCACTGCTGACGGCCCGCATCAATGAACTGATGCCTCACTTCAAACAGCACGCCAAGGACCACCACGGTCGCCGTGGCCTGCTGCGCATGGTGAGCCGCCGCCGCAAGCTGCTTGACTACCTCAAGGCGAAAGACGGCGAGCGCTATGTGGCGCTGATCGCAAAACTGGGCCTGCGCAAGTAAGCGGGCACCATGGAAAAACGCCTGGGTTAGCACGCTAGCTCAGGCGTTTTTTACTTTGCCGGCGGTCCTTGCAGATCGAAGCTGTGTCATTCCACTGAAGTTCCGCGTGCGGTTTCACTGGAATGGCATCGTGTTCTGAAAGGGCTCTGGCGCTTGCTGGTGGTGCGCTGCCAGCTATACAAACAGGAGCAAACATGAGCATTTTCAACAAGGTCAGCAAGACGTTCCAATGGGGCGACAAGACGGTCGTCATGGAAACCGGCCAGATGGCCCGCCAGGCGTCTGGCGCGGTGCTGGTGAATATCGACGACACCGTGGTGCTGGCCACCGTGGTGGCTTCCAAGGGCGCCAAGCCGGGGCAGGATTTCTTCCCGCTCACGGTCGACTACATCGAGAAGACCTACGCCGCAGGCAAAATTCCCGGCAGCTTCTTCAAGCGCGAAGCCAAGCCCAGCGAGCACGAAACGCTGACCAGCCGCCTGATCGACCGCCCGATCCGCCCGCTGTTTCCCGAAGGCTTCTACAACGAAGTGCATGTGGTGATCCACACGGTGTCGCTGAATCCCGAGGTGGATGCCGATATCGCAGCATTGATTGCATCGAGTGCAGCGCTGGCCATCTCCGGCATCCCGTTCAACGGCCCGATTGGTGCAGCGCGCGTGGGCTACATCAACGGCGAATACGTGCTCAACCCCGGCCAGACGGCGCGCAAGAGCAGCCAGATGGACCTGATCGTAGCCGGCACCGAAGCTGCCGTGCTGATGGTCGAATCCGAAGCGCAGCAACTGCCTGAAGACGTGATGCTGGGCGCCGTGGTGTTTGGCCACGAGCAGGGCAAGATCGCCATCAACGCCATCCACGAGCTGGTGCGCGATGCCGGCAAGCCGATGTGGGATTGGGCGGCTCCCGCCAAGGACGAGTCGCTGATCGCCAAGGTCGGTGCACTGGCCGAAGACAGGCTGCGCGCCGCTTACCAGATTCGCAACAAGCAGGCCCGCACCCATGCCTGCCGCGAAGCCTACGCCGTGGTCAAGGCCGATCTGAAGGAGGCCGGCGTTGAGTTCGACGCGGTCAAGGTCGAAGGCATGCTGTTCGACATCGAAGCCAAGATCGTGCGCAGCCAGATTCTGTCGGGCGAGCCGCGCATCGACGGGCGTGACACGCGCACCGTGCGCCCCATCGAAATCAGCACCAGCGTGCTGCCCCGCACCCACGGCTCGGCGCTGTTCACGCGCGGCGAGACGCAGGCACTGGTGGTGTCCACCCTGGGCACCGAGCGCGACGCGCAGCGCATCGACGCGCTGATGGGCGAGTACGAAGACCGTTTCCTGTTCCACTACAACATGCCTCCCTTTGCCACTGGTGAGGTGGGCCGCATGGGTTCCACCAAGCGCCGTGAAATCGGCCACGGCCGCCTGGCCAAGCGCGCGCTGGTCGCCGTGCTGCCGAGCAAGGAAGAATTCCCTTACACCATGCGTGTGGTGTCGGAAATCACCGAGTCCAACGGCTCCTCGTCGATGGCTTCGGTCTGCGGCGGCTGTCTGTCGCTGATGGACGCCGGCGTTCCCATGAAGGCGCATGTGGCCGGCATTGCCATGGGCCTGATCAAGGAAGACAACCGCTTTGCGGTGCTGACCGACATCCTGGGCGACGAAGATCATCTGGGCGACATGGACTTCAAGGTGGCGGGCACCACCGCCGGCATCACCGCGTTGCAGATGGATATCAAGATCCAGGGCATCACCAAGGAAATCATGCAGGTGGCATTGGCTCAGGCCAAGGAAGCGCGCATGCACATCCTGGGCGAGATGCAAAAGGCCATGGGTGAAGCCAAGACCGAAGTCAGCAGCTTCGCGCCCAAGCTCTACACCATGAAGATCAACCCCGAGAAGATCCGCGACGTGATCGGCAAGGGGGGTTCGGTGATTCGCGCGCTGACCGAAGAAACCGGCTGCCAGATCAATATCGACGAGAGCGGTGTCATCACCATCGCGTCGACCGACAGCGAACGCGCCGAAGAGGCCAAGCGCCGCATCGAGCAGATCACGGCAGAAGTCGAAATCGGCAAGGTCTACGAAGGCCCGGTCACCAAGATTCTCGACTTCGGGGCGCTGATCAACCTGCTGCCCGGGAAAGACGGCCTGCTGCACATCAGCCAGATTGCCCATGAGCGTGTCGAGCGTGTGAGCGATTACCTGACCGAAGGCCAGATCGTTCGCGTCAAGGTGTTGGAAACCGACGAAAAGGGCCGCGTCAAGCTGTCGATGAAGGCGCTGGCAGAGCGCACCGGCGGCAGCGACCGTCCCGCGCCCGCCGAGCGTGGTGAGCGCCCCGAACGTGGTGAGCGCGGCGAACGCCAGGATCGTGGCGAGCGCCGTGACCGCGCCGAGCAACCCGCACGCGAAGCCGAGCAGCAACAGCAGCAGGCGCTGCCGCTGGGCGGCGCATCGCAACAAGAAGGTTGATTGCTATTGATTTAGTAGCTGCTAGCGCTTATGGAATAAGCGCTGGAGGCAAAAATCATATGAAATTTTAAACCTGACCGTGATGCGTGTCGTAGAAATATCGTCCTTTGGCGGGCCCGACGTATTGCGTCTGGCCGAGCGCCCTATGCCCGTGCCTGGCGCGGGCGAGGTGCTGGTGCGGGTGTCGGCCAGCGGCGTCAACCGCCCCGACGTGCTGCAGCGCAAGGGGCACTACGCACCGCCCCCAGGCGCGTCCGATATTCCTGGACTTGAGCTGGCGGGCGTCATTGAATCGGGCGACGCGGACGCCCTCGCGCTTGCCGGCCTGCAACTGGGCCAGCGTGTCTGCGCTCTGGTGGCGGGTGGCGCCTACGCGCAGTGGTGTGTGGTGCCGGTCGCGCAGTGCCTGCCTGTTCCGGGGAGCTTGAGCGATGTCGAAGCGGCGTCCCTGCCGGAGACGTTCTTCACCGTGTGGAGCAATGTCTTTGACCGGGGGGGGCTGCAATCTGGCGAAACCTTGCTGGTACAGGGCGGTGGCAGTGGCATTGGGGTGACCGCCATTCAGTTGGCGCGAGCCTTCGGCGCCACGGTCCTTGTCACGGCCGGGTCTGATGAAAAGTGTGCGGTGTGCCTCTCCCTGGGCGCGCAGCATGCCATCAATTACCGTAGCCAGGACTTCGGCGCCGAGGTGCTTCGCATCACCGAAGGTCGGGGCGTTGACGTGGTGCTTGATATGGTTGCGGGCGACTATGTGGCTCGCGAAGTGGCTTGCATGGCCGAAGACGGACGGCTGGTGATTATCGCTGTGCAGGGCGGCACGGGCGCGCAGTTCGATGCGGGCCTGGTGCTGCGCCGGCGCCTGGTGATTACCGGATCGACCCTGCGCGCACGTTCTGTGGCTTTCAAAGCCACCATTGCGGATTCGCTGCGCAGCAAAGTCTGGCCGCTGTTTGCTTCGGGCAAAGTGGCGCCGGTGGTGCACAGCACCTTTCCGGCGGCGCAGGCCGCGCAGGCGCACGCGCTGATGGAGTCCAACCAGCATGCGGGCAAGATCGTTTTGACGTGGGAACCATGAAAAAGAAACTCATTGTTGGCAACTGGAAGATGAATGGCAGCCTCGCAGCCAATGAAGCGCTGCTTCAGGCCGTGCGCGCAGGCTTGCCTGTGCAAGCGGGTTGCGATGTCGCCGTGGCGGTCCCTTCGCCGTATCTGGCGCAGGTGCAGGGGCTCCTTGCCGGCAGTGGCGTTGGTCTGGCTGCGCAAGATGTGTCCCAGCAAGAAGCCGGTGCTTTCACGGGGGAGGTGGCCGCATCCATGCTGCGCGACTTTGGCGTGCGCTATGTGCTGGTGGGCCATTCCGAGCGGCGCCAGTTTCATGGCGAGAGCGACATTGCCGTGGCAGAAAAGGCGCAGCGCGCCCTGGCCGCAGGTGTGACCCCTATCGTGTGCGTTGGCGAGACGCTGGCCGAGCGCGAAGCCGGTCAGACCGAAGCAGTCGTGCGGCGCCAGTTGGCGGCCGTCATTCACCTCAATGGACGCTGCATCAGCGAGGTGGTGGTGGCTTACGAGCCGGTCTGGGCCATTGGCACCGGTCGCACCGCCACGCCTGCCCAGGCGCAGGAAGTGCACGCTGCCTTGCGCGCACAACTGGCCGCAGCCAGCGCCCATGCGCCGGCCATGCGCTTGCTCTACGGCGGCAGCATGAATGCTGCCAATGCAGCGCAGTTGCTGGCAGAGCAGGATATAGACGGCGGTTTGGTGGGCGGTGCGTCGCTCAAGGCGCCCGACTTTCTGAGCATCATTGCTGCGGCGCAATAGGCTAGAGCTTGCTGGCCTCGCTGCCCTTACACAAGAACAACCGGAGTGAATGAAGAATGAGTGTGCTTTTGAACGTAATTTTGACAGCCCAGATCCTGACGGCATTGATCATGGTCGGCCTGATCCTGATCCAGCACGGCAAGGGCGCCGATATGGGTGCGGCCTTCGGCAGCGGCAGTTCGGGCAGCCTGTTTGGCGCCAGCGGCAGTGCCAACTTTCTCTCGCGCAGCACGGCGGTGCTGGCGGCGGTCTTCTTTGCCTGCACCCTTGCGCTGGCGTATTTTGGCAATTTGCAGCCCGTGAGCTCCGGCAGCGTGCTGGAGAATGCCGCGGTGGTGGCCCCTCCCGCAGCTGGCATTCCGACTGCGGACAGCTCGGCTCCAGCCGGCGCGGCCGTTCCCTCAGCGCCTGCGGTGCCTGCTGCAGGTGCTGGACAAATTCCGACCAAATAAAGGCCGCAAAAACTGCTCCTGCAGGTCAGGAGCAGGGTTTTTCCCGAGTAGAATTCGAGATTGTCTGGGAAGCCAAAACCGCTTGGTCCTCATGCCACTCAGACAAGACTTAGCCGTCGTGGTGAAATTGGTAGACACGCTATCTTGAGGGGGTAGTGGCGAAAGCTGTGCGAGTTCGAGTCTCGCCGACGGCACCAAACAAAACAGGCCTGATTGCAGTGTCCATCGGTACATTGCAAATGCACAGGCCGCAGCGGTGAGCGCATCCAAAAGATGAACCTCGATCAGTATCTCCCCGTTCTTTTGTTCATTCTGGTGGGTATCGCGGTGGGCATCGTGCCGATCGCTTTGGGCTACATCCTCGGCCCCAACCGCCCGGACCCCGAGAAGAACTCTCCTTACGAGTGCGGCTTTGAAGCTTTTGAAGACGCGCGCATGAAGTTCGATGTCCGCTATTACCTGGTGGCCATTCTCTTCATTCTTTTCGATCTTGAAATCGCATTTCTTTTCCCGTGGGCCGTCTCCCTGCATGAAGTAGGTTTGACGGGCTTTGTGGCTGTGTCCATCTTTCTTGCGGTGCTGGTGGTGGGTTTTGCCTACGAATGGAAAAAAGGCGCCCTGGATTGGGAATAGACGCCTCGAACAAGGAATGACGCGATGATTGAAGGCGTAATGAATGAAGGCTTTGTCACCACGAGCTATGACTCGGTGGTGAATTGGGCCAAGACCGGTTCGCTGTGGCCCATGACCTTTGGTCTGGCCTGTTGCGCTGTGGAAATGATGCATGCGGCGGCTGCGCGCTACGACATTGGCCGCTTTGGCGCGGAAGTGTTTCGCGCCAGCCCGCGCCAGTCCGACCTGATGATTGTTGCCGGCACGCTGTGCAACAAGATGGCGCCCGCCTTGCGCAAGGTCTACGACCAGATGAGCGAGCCGCGCTGGGTGCTCTCCATGGGTTCGTGTGCCAATGGCGGCGGCTATTACCACTACAGCTATTCCGTGGTGCGTGGCTGCGACCGCATTGTTCCTGTGGATGTGTATGTGCCGGGCTGCCCGCCCACAGCCGAAGCCCTGATCTACGGGATCATTCAGTTGCAGCAAAAAATCCGCCGCACCAACACCATTGCACGCGTCTGAGGGGTTATCAATGACATCTGTTGCTGTACGCCCCGAAGCCGTTCGTGACGCGATCGTCCATGCGTTGGGTGATGCGGCGCGTGACGTGCACGTGTTGCTCGGTGAAGTGATCGCCGTGGTACCTGCCGCGCGCTACCACGAGGCCATGAAGCTGCTGCGCGATGCGCCGGCCTGCCGCTTCGAGCAATTGGTGGATTTGTGCGGAATGGATCATTCCACCTATGGCGATATCGGCACCGAGGGCGCGCGCTACAGCGTGGTTTCGCATCTGCTGTCGGTGAGCCTCAACCAGCGCGTACGCGTCAAAGTCTTTTGTCCGGACGACGACTTTCCCGTCGTCGATTCGGTGACTGATCTTTGGAAATCCGCAGAATGGTACGAGCGCGAGGCCTTCGACTTGTTTGGCGTGGTGTTTGATGGCCATGGTGATTTGCGCCGCATCCTGACCGACTATGGTTTCATCGGGCACCCGTTTCGCAAGGATTTTCCCTTGTCCGGCCATGTGGAGATGCGCTACGACGCCGACCAGCGCCGAGTCATCTATGAGCCCGTTACGATCGAGCCGCGCGAAGTAACGCCTCGCATCATTCGTGAAGACAAATACGGAGGCCTTCACTGAGGTCTCTTTGAGGCACGGTTACGCAAAGCCATGGCTGAAATCAAGAACTATTCCCTGAACCTGGGCCCTCAGCATCCGGCCGCGCACGGCGTGCTGCGATTGGTGCTGGAGCTCGATGGCGAAGTCGTGCAGCGCGCCGATCCGCACATTGGCCTGCTGCATCGTGCCACCGAGAAGCTGGCTGAGCACAAGACCTTCATCCAGTCGCTGCCCTACATGGACCGGCTCGATTACGTTTCAATGATGTGCAACGAGCACGCCTACTGCCTGGCCATTGAAAAGCTGTTGGGCGTTGAAGTGCCTTTGCGCGCGCAATACATCCGCGTGATGTTCTCGGAAATCACCCGCTTGATGAACCACCTGATGTGGCTGGGTTCGCACGGCAACGATTGTGGCAGCTCAACCATTCTGATTTACACCTTCCGCGAACGTGAAGACCTGTTTGACATGTACGAAGCCGTGTCGGGCGCGCGCATGCACGCTGCGTATTTCCGTCCGGGTGGTGTCTACCGCGACCTGCCGGACAGCATGCCGCAGTACAAAGCCAGCAAGGTGCGCAACGCCAAATCACTGGAGGCGCGCAACCAGAACCGCCAGGGCTCTCTGCTTGATTTCATTGAAAATTTCACGCAGCGATTCCCCAAGTGTGTGGATGAGTACGAAGTGCTGCTCACCGACAACCGCATCTGGAAACAGCGCACCGTGGGCATTGGTGTCGTCTCTGCGGAGCGCGCGCTGAACCTTGGCATGACTGGCCCCATGCTGCGCGGTTCTGGTGTGGTCTGGGATTTGCGCAAGACGCAGCCCTACGAGGTCTATGACCGCATGGAGTTCGACGTGCCGGTGGGGGTCACAGGCGATTGCTATGACCGCTACCTGGTGCGCGTGCAGGAAATGCGCGAATCCAACCGCATCATCAAGCAGTGCGTGGATTGGTTGCGCAAAAATCCCGGCCCGGTGATTACCGACAACCACAAGATTGCCCCTCCCAGCCGCGAGTCGATGAAGACCGGCATGGAAGATCTGATCCACCATTTCAAGCTGTTCACTGAAGGCATGCATGTGCCGGAAGGTGAGGCGTACGCTGCCGTGGAGCACCCCAAGGGCGAGTTCGGTATCTATCTGGTGAGTGACGGAGCCAACAAGCCCTATCGCCTGAAGATCAGGGCGCCCGGATATCCGCATCTTGCAGCCATGGACGAGCTTGCTCGAGGCCACATGCTGGCCGACGTGGTGGCCATCATCGGCACCATGGACATCGTGTTCGGAGAAATTGACCGATGATTTCTGAAACGACCCTTGCGCGCTTTGCGCGCGAAGTTGCCAAATACCCCGCCGAGCAAAAGCAGTCTGCCGTGATGGCCTGCTTGGCCATCGTGCAGCAGGAACAGGGCTTCATCAGTGATGCGAGCGAGGCCGCGCTTGCGGTCTATCTCGACATGCCGCAGATTGCCGTGCATGAGGTGACGACCTTCTACAACATGTACAACCAAGCGCCGGTGGGCAAGTACAAGCTCAACGTCTGCACCAACCTTCCCTGTCTGCTGCGGGACGGCGGCAAGGCGCTCGAATATCTTGAGAAGAAGCTCGGCATCGCAATGGGCGGCACCACGGCCGACGGCATGTTCACGCTGCAACAGTGTGAATGCCTGGGAGCCTGCGCCGATGCGCCAGTGATGCTGGTCAACGACCGTTCCATGTGCAGTTTTATGTCCGACGACAAGCTCGACCAGCTGGTTGACAGCCTGCGTTCTGCCGAGGGGCAAGCATGAAGGCCGTGCAAGTTCTTTCGCAATTCCAGGCTGCAGGCGTCGAAACCTGTTTCCATGGACGACACATCGACCCGCAAATCTATGCGGGACTCGACGGATCCAATTGGGGCATTGACGCCTACATTCAGCGCGGCGGCTACCAGGCAGTGCGCACCATGTTGGGTGCTGATGGCGCTGCTGCCCTGACATCCGACCAGGTGATCGCGACGGTCAAGGAATCGGGTTTGCGCGGACGCGGTGGTGCAGGTTTTCCCACGGGGCTCAAATGGAGCTTCATGCCGCGCCAGTTTCCAGGGCAGAAGTACTTGGTCTGCAACTCAGATGAAGGAGAGCCCGGGACCTGCAAGGACCGTGACATCCTGATGTACAACCCCCACAGCGTGATCGAAGGCATGATCATCGCGGCTTACGCGATGGGCATCAGCGTGGGCTACAACTACATCCACGGCGAGATCTTTCAGGTATACGAGCGGTTCGAGGCTGCGTTGGAAGAGGCGCGTCGCGCTGGCTATCTGGGCAGCAAGCTTCTTGGAAGCAACTTCAGCTTCGAGCTCCATGCCCATCACGGATTTGGCGCCTACATCTGCGGTGAAGAAACGGCCTTGCTCGAATCGCTGGAAGGCAAGAAGGGTCAGCCCCGGTTCAAGCCGCCGTTTCCGGCGAGCTTTGGCCTCTACGGCAAACCAACAACCATCAACAACACCGAGACCTTTGCGGCGGTCCCATGGATCATCCGCAACGGCGGCGCGGCCTACCTTGCCTGCGGCAAGCCCAACAACGGCGGCACCAAGATCTACTCGGTATCGGGCGATGTAGAGCTGCCCGGCAACTACGAGGTGCCGATGGGCACTCCGTTCGCCAAGTTGCTGGAGTTGGCCGGCGGCGTGCGCAAAGGGCGCCAGCTCAAGGCCGTAATCCCAGGGGGCTCTTCTTCGCCTGTATTGCCCGCTTCCATCATGATGGAATGCACGCTCGATTACGACTCCATCTCCAAGGCGGGCTCCATGCTGGGCTCGGGTGCCGTCATCGTCATGGATGACAGCCGCTGCATGGTCGAATCGCTCAAGCGTCTATCGTATTTCTACATGCACGAGTCTTGTGGGCAATGCACGCCATGCCGCGAGGGCACAGGCTGGTTGTGGCGCCTGGTAGACCGCATTCACCGTGGTGAAGGCAGGCCAGCGGATATGGACGTGCTCGATGACGTGGCCGCCAACATCATGGGACGCACAATTTGCGCTTTGGGCGACGCTGCGGCCATGCCGGTGCGCGCCATGCTCAAGCATTTCCGTCACGAATTCGAAGCGATGATTCCCAAGACGAATCCGCGCACCTCGGCTTCGGCCTGATCGCGAGTAAAGCATATGGTTGAAATTGAACTCGACGGAAAAAAGGTAGAGATCGCCGAAGGCAGCATGGTGATGCATGCAGCCGAAAAGGCGGGTACCTACATTCCGCATTTCTGCTATCACAAAAAGCTCACGATTGCGGCCAACTGCCGCATGTGTCTGGTGGACATCGAAAAGGCTCCCAAGCCCATGCCTGCATGCTGCACGCCGGTCACGCAAGGCATGGTGGTGCGCACCAAGAGCGAAAAGGCCATCAAGGCGCAGAAATCCGTTATGGAATTTCTGCTCATCAACCATCCGCTGGACTGCCCAATCTGCGATCAGGGCGGTGAATGCCAATTGCAGGATCTGGCAGTCGGCTATGGCGCTTCGGCCTCGCGTTACGAGGAAGAAAAGCGCGTCGTTCTGCACAAGGACGTGGGCCCCTTGATCTCCATGGAGGAGATGACCCGCTGTATCCATTGCACCCGCTGCATTCGCTTTGGCCAAGAGGTAGGCGGCGTGATGGAACTCGGCATGATCCACCGCGGCGAGCACTCCGAGATCACCACCGTGGCCGGCGACACCATCGATTCCGAGCTCTCGGGCAATATGATCGATATTTGTCCCGTCGGCGCCTTGACCAGTAAGCCATTTCGCTACAGCGCCCGCACCTGGGAGCTCTCGCGCCGCAAGTCCATCAGCCCGCACGACTCCACGGGTGCGAACCTTATCGTTCAGGTGAAGAACCACCGTGTGATGCGCGTCCTGCCGTTTGAAAACGAGGACGTCAACGAATGCTGGATCGCCGACCGCGATCGCTTTTCCTACGAGGCACTCACGGGACCCGATCGCCTTGAGCGCCCCATGCTCAAGCAGGGCGGTGAATGGCGGGAAGTCGACTGGCAGACTGCGCTTGAATATGTAGCCAACGGCTTGCAGGATATCGATGCCGAGCACGGCAGTGCGAGCATCGGCGCATTGGTCAGCCCTCACAGCACGTTGGAGGAGCTGTACCTGGCGGGCGCCTTGGTGCGCGGCATAGGCAGCGGCAATATCGACTACCGTTTGCGAAATGCAGACTTTGAACCCGCCCCGGGGGTACGCTGGCTGGGGCGCTCCATTGCATCGCTGTCAACGCTTGCTGCCGTATTGGTTGTGGGCTCCAACGTCCGCAAAGACCATCCGCTGTTTGCACAGCGCATCCGGCAGGCCCAGCGCAAGGGCGGTGTGGTGAGCTCTGTCAACTCGGTGCAGCCTGACTGGGCCATGCCGGTGGCCAACAGTCTGGTAGCTTGCGCCTCGGAATGGTTGCGCGCTCTGGCTGAAATAGCCGCTGCGGTCGCGCGGACCAACGAGGTGTCGGCGCCGGTCAGCGACATTGAGCCAAGCGCGGTGTCGTCGGACATCGCCAAGGCCTTGCTGCGCGGTGAAAACAAGGCCATTTTGCTGGGCAATGCTGCGGCCCACCACAGCCAGGCATCGAAGCTTCTGGCACTGTGCAACTGGATCGGCGAGCAGACAGGCGCAAGCGTTGGCTACCTGACGGAGGCGGCCAATACTGTGGGCGCGCAGTGGGTGAACGCCCTGCCGGATGCGGGAGCGCTCCATGCCGGCCAGATGCTCTCGGGTGCGCTCAAGGGCGTATTGCTGCTGAACACCGAGCCCGTGTGGGACTCTGCTGCAGGCGCGGGCGCTGTCGGCGCGCTGGCGGGTGCCGACATGGTTGTGACGCTCAGTCCTTTCAAGACCAATATGGATTTCAGCGATGTGCTGTTGCCCATTGCGCCATTTACGGAAACTTCGGGCAGTTTTGTGAATGCCGAGGCGCGTTTGCAAAGCTTCCATGCCGTTGTGCGCCCCCTGGGCGAAACGCGACCTGGCTGGAAGGTGCTGCGCGTGCTTGCCAACCTGATGGAAATCCCCGGTTTCGAGTTCGAAACTTCGCAAGACGTGCTGGGCCAGATTGCCGGTGCGCAGAGCAATGCAGCTGCCCTTCCGTCTGCGCTGCTGAGCAATCGCAGCGAGGCTCTTGTCTCCTGCGATGTGAGCGGCGTCGCCAACGAAGCGCCGGCATCCGCAGCGATCTACCAACTCGATAGCCTGGTCCGACGCTCGCCGTCGCTGCAGGCGACGCGGGATGGTCGGGCTGCGGTTGGGGAGGTACAGCCATGATCGACGCGATGTACAACGGCGGCTTGCATCTTCTGGATCAGGCTTGGTGGACGGTAGCAGCCTGGCCGGTGCTGTGGATTCTGATCAAGATCGTCGTGGTGGTGCTGCCCTTGATGGGCGCCGTGGCCTATCTCACCCTTTGGGAGCGCAAGTTGCTGGGTTTTATGCAGGTGCGTCACGGTCCCAATCGGGTCGGGCCGCTGGGCTTGTTGCAACCGATCGCCGACGCCGTGAAACTGCTCACCAAAGAGATCATCCAGCCATCGGCGGCCTCCAAGGGACTGTTCGTTCTGGGTCCGGTGATGGCCATCATGCCGGCGCTGGCCGCCTGGGTGGTGATTCCCTTCGGTCCCGAGGTGGCGCTCAGCAACATCAACGCCGGCTTGTTGTTGATGATGGCAATTACCTCCATCGAGGTCTACGGCGTGATCATCGCGGGGTGGGCCTCGAATTCTAAGTACGCCTTTTTGGGTGCCATGCGCGCTTCGGCACAAATGGTGAGCTATGAAATTGCCATGGGCTTTTGCTTCCTGGTGGTGATCATGGTGTCCGGCAGCATGAATTTGACCGAGGTGGTGCTGGGCCAGGGGCGCGGCGCGATGGCCGCACACGGGCTCTCGTTCTTGTCCTGGAACTGGCTGCCCCTGCTGCCTATTTTCATTGTCTACCTCGTGTCGGCCGTGGCCGAAACCAACCGCCACCCGTTCGACGTGGTGGAAGGCGAGGCGGAAATCGTAGCTGGCCACATGGTGGAATATTCCGGCATGGGCTTTGCCATCTTCTTCCTCGCCGAGTACGCGAGCATGTGGCTGGTGTCCATTCTTGCGGTCATCATGTTCCTGGGAGGCTGGCTCTCGCCGTTTGCGGTGTTGGACTTCATTCCGGGCTGGATCTGGTTGGGGATCAAGACCTTCCTCGTGGTATCCATGTTCATCTGGATTCGCGCCACTTTCCCGCGCTTTCGCTATGACCAGATCATGCGTCTGGGCTGGAAGATCTTCATTCCTGTCACGCTGGTGTGGCTGCTCGTGATTGCGGGCTGGCTGCTCTCGCCCTGGAATATTTGGAAATAAGCGGAGAACCCCATGGCTGCCGTCGCTGCTGCATCTTTTTCCGTCAAGGATTTTTTCAAGAGCTTTTTGCTGGTGGAACTGGTCAAGGGCATGGCTCTGACCGGGCGCTACGCGTTCCGGCGGAAGGTGACCGTGCAGTTCCCCGAAGAAAAGACACCGCTTTCGCCACGTTTTCGCGGGCTGCACGCACTGCGTCGCTATGAGAACGGCGAAGAGCGCTGTATTGCCTGCAAGCTGTGCGAGGCAGTGTGCCCTGCGGTGGCCATCACCATCGAGTCGGATATTCGTGACGATGGCTCGCGTCGCACCACGCGCTACGACATCGATTTGACGAAATGCATTTTTTGCGGATTCTGCGAGGAAAGCTGCCCGGTGGATTCCATCGTCGAGACGCATATCCTGGAATACCACGGTGAAAAACGGGGCGATCTGTATTTCACCAAGGACATGCTGCTGGCGGTCGGTGATCGCTACGAAGCCGAAATAGCTGCTGCCCGAGCGGCAGACGCGCCCTACCGCTGAGCGGTAGGGCCCTTACGCGAGACTTCTTGAAAAGAACCGATTCATGGACGCCAAGACTGGTTTTTTCTATCTTTTTTCGGTCGTGCTGCTGTTTGCCGCCTTCCGGGTCATCACGGCGCGAAATCCCGTGCATGCGGTATTGCACTTGATGCTGGCTTTTTCACAGGCCGCCGGCCTGTGGCTGCTTTTGAAGGCCGAATTTTTGGCCATCGTGCTGGTGCTGGTGTACTTGGGCGCTGTGATGGTGCTGTTCATGTTCGTCGTGATGATGCTAGACATCGACATGGCCGGCGTGCGCAAAGGTTTCTGGAAGCACTTTCCCCTGGCTGCTGCTGTCGGCGGTGCCATTGCGCTGGAGATGGCGGCAGTGTTGATGGCGGGTTTTCGGGGCATGGACGAACCCAAGGTCATGGCCAGCGCAGTCGATGCGGTGGGCCATGTCCTTCCGTTTTCCAACGCCAAAGCCTTGGGCCAGTTGATGTATACCCAGTACCTGCTGCCGGTGGAAATTGCTGCGGTCATCCTCCTGGTGGCCATGATCGCCGCCATTGCACTCACCCTTCGCCAGCGCAAGGACAGCAAGGCGATTGATCCGTCGGAGCAGGTCCGTGTGCGGGCTCAAGACCGCATGCGCATCGTCAAGCTGGCGCCCACCATGCAGGCGCCTGAGCCCAGTGCTCCAGCTACAGCACAGGAGACCAAAGCATGAGCTTGACCTTGGGCCACTTTCTTTCGCTGGGCGCGATGCTGTTTGCGCTCGCCGTCATTGGCATCTTTCTCAATCGCAAGAATTTGATCGTTCTGTTGATGTCGATTGAATTGATGCTGCTCGCGGTGAACATGAATTTTGTCGCGTTCTCGCACTACCTGGGCGATATGCACGGGCAGGTGTTCGTCTTCTTCATTCTCACGGTGGCAGCGGCCGAATCGGCCATCGGTCTTGCCATCCTGGTGCTGTTGTTCCGCAACAAGTCCAACATCAATGCGGACGCGCTCGACACCCTGCAGGGTTGAGGCGACTTCAAGCCAAGGTTTCCCACAATGAGTCAAACCCTTTCTGCTTCCACGCTGCTGATCGTGCCGCTTGCGCCGCTGGCAGGTGCGCTGCTGGCCGGTGTGTTCGGTACCACGTTCGGCGGTAACTGGATCGGCCGGCGCATGAGCCACACAATCACCATTCTGGGGGTGCTCGTCGCCTTCGTGATATCGGCCATGACGCTCAAGAGCGTGGCCATCGATGGTGCCCGTTTCAATGAGAGCATCTACACCTGGATGGAGGTTGGCGGACTGAAGATGGAAGTGGGCTTCCTGATCGACAGCCTTACCGCCATGATGATGTGCGTCGTCACCTTCGTCTCGCTGATGGTGCACATCTACACCATCGGCTACATGGAAGAGGACGATGGCTACAACCGCTTCTTCGCCTACATCTCGCTGTTTACTTTCTCCATGCTGATGCTCGTGATGAGCAACAACATGCTCCAGCTCTTTTTCGGCTGGGAGGCCGTGGGCTTGGTGTCGTACCTGCTCATCGGTTTCTGGTTCAACAAGCCCTCGGCGATTTTCGCCAATATGAAGGCTTTTATGGTGAACCGCGTGGGCGACTTCGGTTTCATCTTAGGCATCGGACTGATTGCTGCTTTCGCCAATACGCTGAATTACGGCGAGGTGTTTGCCAAGGCGAGTGAACTCAGCGCGCTGGCTTTTCCCGGAACGTCGTGGATGCTGATTACCGTTGTCTGCATCTGTCTGTTCATCGGCGCCATGGGCAAGAGCGCGCAGTTTCCGCTGCACGTGTGGTTGCCAGACTCGATGGAAGGCCCAACGCCCATTTCGGCGTTGATCCACGCGGCCACCATGGTCACGGCTGGTATTTTCATGGTGGCGCGCATGTCGCCGTTGTTTGAGCTGTCCGACACGGCGCTGAACTTCATTCTGATCATCGGCGCTATCACGGCGCTGTTCATGGGGTTTCTGGGCATCATCCAGAACGATATCAAGCGGGTCATCGCCTATTCCACGCTTTCGCAGCTCGGATACATGACGGTGGCGCTCGGTGCATCGGCTTACTCGGTGGGCGTGTTCCACCTGATGACGCATGCCTTCTTCAAGGCGCTGCTGTTCCTGGGGGCGGGCTCGGTGATCATCGGAATGCACCACAACCAGGACATTCGCTGGATGGGTGGTGTGCGCAAGTACATGCCCATTACCTGGATCACGTTCTTGCTGGGTTCGCTGGCCCTCATTGGCACGCCCTTGTTTGCTGGCTTCTACTCCAAGGACAGCATCATTGAAGCGGTGCACGCCAGCACACTGCCTGCAGCGGGCTTTGCCTCTTTTGCCGTGCTGGCGGGCGTTTTTGTCACGGCCTTCTATTCGTTCCGTTTGTATTTTCTGGTGTTCCATGGAAAGGAACGCTATGACCAGAACCCGGATGCGCACCACCACGCTGCGGACGAAGAGCCCGATCCGCACGGTCACCATGGCGATCACAGCAAGCCCCACGAGTCGCCCTGGGTGGTGACAGTGCCCCTGGTGCTGCTGGCCATTCCCTCGGTGGTCATTGGTTTCCTCACCATTGGTCCGATGCTGTTTGGTGAATTTTTTAAGGACGTGATCGCTGTCGATGCGGCCCGGCACCCGGCGATGGCGGAACTCGCTGAGGCGTTCCACGGCCCGGTGGCCATGGCGCTCCATGGCTTGACAGCAGCGCCGTTCTGGCTGGCCCTTGCTGGCGTGGCCGCGTCGTACTACATGTATATGGTCAACCCCGCGCTGCCGGCAGCCATCAAACGCATCTTCCAGCCGATTTACACCCTGCTTGAGAACAAGTACTACCTCGACTGGATCAACGAAAACATTCTGGCGCGGGCTGCGCGCGGCCTCGGGGTGGCTTTGTGGAAGGGCGGCGATCAGGCGGTGATCGACGGAGCGTTGGTCAATGGCTCCTGGAAGCTGGTGGGATGGGTTGCCGGTGTAGTGCGACGCGTACAGACGGGCTACGTCTATCACTACGCGCTGGTCATGATTCTGGGAATCTTCGTGCTCATGACGTACTTCGTCTGGCTCAACAAGTAGGGGAAGAATAAAAATGGGTTTGTTGAGTCTTGCTATCTGGACGCCCATCGCGTTCGGACTTCTGCTGCTCGCACTGGGGCGTGACGAACAGGCGGGCGCCGTACGCTGGCTGGCCTTGATTGGCGCCTTGGCCGGTTTGCTGGTCACGTTTCCCTTGATGGCCGGCTTTGTACCTGGCACTGCGGACATGCAGTTCGTCGAAAAGGCGCATTGGATCGATACCTTCCAGATCTTCTATCACCTGGGCGTGGACGGTATTTCCTTCTGGTTCGTTCCACTGACAGCCTTCATCACGGTGATTGTCGTGATTGCATCCTGGGAATCAATCACGTCCCGTGTGAACCAGTACATGGCCGCGTTCCTGATTCTGTCGGGCCTGATGATTGGGGTGTTCTGCGCGCTCGATGGCATGCTGTTCTACGTGTTCTTTGAAGGCACCTTGATTCCCATGTACCTGATCATTGGTATCTGGGGTGGGCCGCGCAAGATCTACGCGGCCTTCAAGTTCTTTCTGTACACGCTGTTTGGCTCCCTGCTGACCTTGATCGCCTTGCTCTACCTCTACAACGAGGCAGGTGGAAGCTTTGACATTGCAACCTGGCATGCGCTGCCGCTGTCGGCCCACGCGCAGACCATGCTGTTCTTTGCCTTCTTTGCGGCGTTTGCGGTCAAGGTGCCGATGTGGCCGGTGCACACCTGGTTGCCCGATGTGCACGTCGAAGCGCCCACGGGCGGCTCGGCCGTGCTGGCGGCCATCATGCTCAAGCTCGGTGCTTATGGTTTTCTGCGCTTTTCTTTGCCCATTGCCCCCGACGCCTCGCGCGAATGGGCTTGGCTGATGATCACCCTGTCGCTCGTCGCCGTGATCTATGTCGGCTTGGTGGCGATGGTGCAAAAGGACATGAAAAAGCTCGTTGCCTACTCATCGGTGGCGCACATGGGTTTTGTGACCCTGGGTTTTTTCATCTTCAATGATCTGGGCGTATCCGGCGGCATCGTGCAGATGATTGCCCACGGTTTCGTCTCCGCAGCCATGTTCTTGTCGATCGGCGTGCTGTACGACCGCATGCATTCGCGCGAAATCGCCGATTACGGTGGCGTGGTCAACACCATGCCCAACTTTGCCGCATTTGCCTTGTTGTTCACCATGGCCAACTGCGGTCTTCCGGGGACAGCAGGCTTTGTGGGCGAATGGATGGTAATCCTGGCGGCGGTAAAGGCCAACTTCTGGCTCGGCCTGGCTGCGGCAAGCGCCTTGATCTGGGGCGCGGCGTACAGCCTGTGGATGTTCAAGCGCGTGTACCTGGGCCCCGTGGGCAACGCCAACGTGCGCGCCATGCTGGACATCGGGCGGCGGGAATTCTTTGTGCTTGCGCTTCTGACTGCCGCCATCCTGGCCATGGGGCTGTACCCCAAGCCCGTGACCGATGTGACCGATGCCTCCGTGGCCAAGCTGCTCCAGCATGTGGCTGCGTCCAAGCTGAACTGACCTGATCGAAACAAGAGTACCCCGATGATTGACAACATCAGCTGGCTGGCCATTTATCCGGAGATCGTCTTGCTGGTCATGGCTTGCGTGATCGCGCTGGTCGACCTTGCCATACACAGTCCACGCCGCACCGGCACCTATGTGCTGACTCTGTTGACGCTGGGTGTGGTGGCGCTGCTGGAGGGCATGTATGCCAGCCGCGGCACCACTTTCTACGGTTTTGGCAACATGATCGTCAGCGACGCCATGGGCAACTGGCTCAAGTGCTTTGCTGCCGTGGCGATGATGATGACGCTGGTGTATGGCCGTCCTTATGCTGGCGACCGTGACATGCTGCGCGGCGGCGAGCTCTTCACGCTCAGTCTGTTCTCGCTGCTGGGCATGTTCATCATGATTGGCGGCAACAACTTCCTGGTGCTCTATCTCGGCCTGGAGCTGCTCACCTTGTCGAGCTACGCGCTGGTGGCGCTGCGGCGCGAAGACGCCACGGCAACCGAGGCGGCGATGAAGTATTTCGTGCTCGGTGCCATGGCCAGCGGTTTCCTGCTGTATGGCCTCTCCATGGTGTACGGCGCGACGGGCTCGCTGGACATTGGCGAAGTGTTCAAGGCGGTCAATTCCGGCCAGATCCGCCACCAGGTGCTGGTCTTCGGCGTGGTGTTCATCGTGGCTGGCCTGGCATTCAAGCTGGGCGCCGTACCGTTTCACATGTGGGTGCCCGACGTCTACGAAGGCGCGCCCACGGTGGTCACTTTGCTCATTGCTGGCGCACCCAAGCTAGCTGCCTTTGCCATCGTGATGCGCTTGCTGGTGGACGCCTTGCTGCCACTGGCCATTGACTGGCAGCAAATGCTGGCGGTGCTGGCCGTGGGCTCCCTGTTGGTAGGCAATCTGGCTGCCATTGCACAGACCAATCTCAAGCGCATGCTTGCCTATTCAACGATTTCACAAATGGGTTTCGTATTGCTGGGCCTGATGTCGGGCGTCATCAACGGCACCGTCGACGCCGCAACTGCGCAGGCGGCCTACAGCGCTTCCATGTTCTACGTGGTGACCTATGTGCTGACCACGCTGGCGGCTTTCGGCGTCATCCTGCTGCTGGCCCGCAGTGGCTTTGAGAGCGACAACATTGCCGACATGGCAGGTCTGAATCAGCGCAGCCCGCTGTACGCCGGCATTCTCGCCATTTGCCTGTTCTCGATGGCAGGGGTTCCGCCTTTGGTGGGTTTTTATTCCAAGCTGGCGGTGCTGCAGGCTTTGGTGGCCTCGGGGGACGCGCTGCACATCGGGCTGGCGGTGTTTGCGGTGATGATGTCGCTGATCGGCGCTTTCTACTACCTTCGGGTGGTCAAGGTGATGTACTTCGATGCGCCGGTGCAAACGGCGGTGATCAGTGCGCCGCTGGACGTGCGCGTGATCCTGACGCTCAACGGCGCCCTGCTTTTCGTACTCGGCATTCTGCCGGGGGGACTGATGGCTTTGTGCTCCGACGCCATTTTGCGTTCGCTGGCTTCCTGACCCGCCGTGTCACAAAGCGCAGCCGTGTGGCTCGTCATTCTTCTGGCCTGTGTGGCCGCGAACCTGCCGTTTGTCAGCAATCGACTTTTCTTTGTCGGACCGCCTCGACTGCCGTCCAAGCGACTGGTGGAACGTTTTGCCGAATTGGTGCTGATGTATTTCATCGTCGGCGCGGTGGGCCTGCTGCTCGAGAAGCGCGCTGGCCAGATCGCACCGCAGCAGTGGGAGTTCTACGCCGTGACAGGCACTTTGTTTGTTACCCTCGCTTTTCCAGGGTTCGTTTACCGCTACTTGCTGCGGCGGCGCGCCTGAGCGCAGCCATCAGGTGTTTCCACCATGAAGGTGCTCGATCTGCAGTGCGCCAATAAGCACGCCTTCGAGGGCTGGTTTGCCAGCGAGCAGGACTTCCAGCGCCAGCTGGCCCAAGACCTGGTGCAGTGTCCGTTCTGCGCTGATGCCAGGGTGCACAAGCTGCTCAGTGCACCGCGCATCCAGCGGGGTGCCGCGCCTCCTTCGAATTCACCGGCGGGGCCAAGCCATTCTCAGACCCCAGAGGTCTCCGAAGCGGGCCAATGGCTTTCGCGCATGCGCGAATGGGTGGCAGGCAGCGAGGATGTAGGCGAGCATTTTGCCCGCGAAGCGCGCGCCATGCACGAAGGCGATTCGCCCGGCCGGGCGATCCGGGGTGTGGCCAGTGCAGAGGAAACCCGGGAGCTGCTCTCCGATGGGATTCTGGTGCTTCCGGTACCGCCGGCACTGAGCGAACCGCTGCACTGAAGCGATCATGATTGCTATGCTAAATATAGCAATAAAATGATACCAAATAAGCGCTAGAGGCTTATTTAATCAAAATTTTCTGTCATACCGTGAACTGCAGCGCAGCGAGCCGCGCATAGGTGCTGCCGCGCGCGATCAGCTCGCTGTGCGTTCCTTCCTCGACCACACGGCCGTGCTCCAGCACCACGATGCGGTCTGCGTTCTGTACTGTCGCCAGGCGGTGGGCGATCACCAGGGTGGTTCGCTGGCCCGCGTGGCTGTGCATGGCGGAATCAAGCGCTGCCTGCACCACGCGCTCGCTTTGCGCGTCCAGCGCGCTCGTGGCCTCGTCCAGCAGCAACAGCGGCGGGGCTTTGAGCATGGCGCGAGCGATGGCAATGCGCTGGCGCTGACCGCCTGACAAGCGCACGCCACGCTCACCAAGAAAGGTGTCGTAGCCATCCGGCAGCGCTACAAGAAACTCATGGGCAAACGCACCGCGCGCCGCGGCCTGCACTTCATCGACGCTGGCATCCGGGCGGCCGTAGCGAATGTTTTCCAGCGCCGTGGCCGAGAAGATCACGGCATCCTGCGGCACGGTGCCAATGTGCTGGCGCAGATTCTCCAGCGACAGATCGCGCACATCCACACCGTTGAGCCGCACACCATGCTTGCGCTCACCGCCCTGCGGCCCCTGCGACGAATCCACATCGTAGAAGCGCTGCAGCAGCTGGAACACGGTGGTCTTGCCGGCGCCGCTGGCACCCACCAGAGCCACGGTTTCTCCCGGCCGAAGGCTGAGGCTGAACTGCGACAGGGCGGCCTGACCTGGACGCGATGGGTAGTGGAAATCGATCGCATCGAATTCGACGGCCAGCCCCTGGCCGCTCTGTGGCAGTTCGAGCGGCTGCGCGGGGGACGCCACTGGCGACTCGCTCGCCAGCAACTCCATCAGCCGCTCGGTGGCGCCAGCGGCGCGCAGCAAATCCCCATAGACCTCGCCCAGCACAGCAGCGGCGCCGGCAAGCAGGCCCACGTAGAGCACCGTCTCGCCCAGGTGGCCCGCCGTCATGGTGCCAGCCAACACCGCCTGGGTTCCCCGGTAAAGGCCCCAGAGCAGCAGGGCGGCGTTGGCAATGATGATGAAAGCCACCAGCGCGGCACGCGCGCGTGAGCGGTGCACGGCGGTCTCGAACGCGCTTTGCGTGGCGCGCGCAAAACGCAGCGCTTCGCGCAGTTCTCCGGTGAAGCTCTGCACCACGGGCACGGCGTTGAGCACTTCGGCGGCAATGGCGCTGGAATCCGCCACCCGGTCCTGGCTGGCGCGCGAGAGCTTTCGCACCCGCCGCCCGATCCACATCGCGGGCAGCACCACCACAACCAGCATCAGGAGCACGATGGCCATGATGCGCGGGTTGGTCCAGACCAGCATGACAATGGCGCCGCTGCCCACCACGGCATTGCGCAGGCCCATTGATAGCGACGAGCCCACCACCGTCTGCACCAGCGTGGTGTCGGTGGTCAGTCGCGAAAGCACCTCGCCGCTTTGCGTCGTTTCAAAGAACTCCGGGCTCTGACGCAGCACGTGGGCGTACACAGCGTTGCGCAAATCGGCTGTGACGCGCTCGCCCAGCCAGCTCACCAGATAGAAGCGTGCAGAAGAAAACAGGCCGAGCATGATGGCCACGCCGAACAGAGCCAGAAAGTGCTCGCGCAGCTCCAGCGCCTTGGCTCCACCTGTCTGCGGCGTGAGGCCCCCATCGATGAGTGCGCGCAAAGCCATCGGAAACGCCAGCGTGGCCACGGCCGCCAGCAGCAGGAACAGAAACGCCAGCGCCATGCGGGCGCGGTACGGGCGCAAAAACGGCAACAGTCCGGAAAGTGCACGCGGGGCCGCGGTGGGCGGCGAATTTTGGGTGTCAGAAGGCATGCGCCGCAGTGTAGGCGCAGCCCCAGGCGCGCGGACCTGTAGGCACTTTTACATACGCGTTAGTCCCAGTGCAGCGCAAGGCTGCGCACCTTACCATTGCTCGCAATTCAAGCGTCTTTGCACTTGATCAAAGTGCATCGACTGTTTTCCCTCCATGAAAGTACCCCCGCCGCGATGAGCGACTTCATTCTTGAAACCCGGAATCTGACCAAGGAGTTCAAGGGATTCACTGCAGTCAGCGATGTCACGCTGAATGTGCAGCGCCATACCATCCATGCGCTCATCGGGCCGAACGGCGCGGGCAAGACGACCTGCTTCAATCTTCTGACCAAATTTCTCGAGCCCACCTCGGGCAGCATTCGGTTCAATGGCACCGAAATTACGCGCGAGAAGCCAGCGCAAATTGCCCGGCGCGGCGTCATTCGTTCGTTTCAGATCTCGGCCGTGTTTCCGCACCTCACGCTCATTGAAAACGTGCGCATCGGCCTGCAGCGCAAGCTCGGTACGGCCTTCCACTTTTGGCGCAGCGAGCGCAGCCTGCGCCAGCTCGACGACCGCGCCATGCAGCTGCTGACCGAAGTGGGGCTGGACGATCTGGCCGATGAGGTCACCGTCAACCTGCCTTATGGCCGCAAGCGTGCACTGGAAATCGCCACTACCTTGTCGATGGAGCCCGAATTGATGTTGCTCGATGAGCCCACGCAGGGCATGGGCCATGAGGACGTGGACCGGGTCACCGATTTGATCAGGAAAGTCTCCGTAGGCCGCACCATCTTGATGGTGGAACACAACATGAAAGTCGTCTCCACCATTGCCGATCGCATCACGGTGCTGCAGCGCGGCGCTGTGCTGGCCGAAGGCCCGTACGCCGAAGTGTCGAACAACCCCGAAGTGATGGAAGCCTATATGGGCACTACCGACGGCCAACTGCAGGGAGCGCACTGAGATGGCAGCCAGTTCTCCCGCCACTCCCGCACTGCAGATCAGCAAGCTCGAAGCCTGGTACGGCGAATCGCACGTGCTGCACGGTGTCGATGTGCTGGTGCAGCCCGGCGAGGTGGTGACCTTGCTGGGGCGCAACGGCGCCGGACGCACCACCACGCTGCGCGCCATCATGGGTTTGACAGGCGCGCGCCGGGGCTCGGTCAAGATCAACGGTGTCGAAACCATCAACATGGCTACGCACCGCATTGCGCACCTGGGCGTCGGCTATTGCCCGGAAGAGCGCGGCATTTTTGCCAGTCTTTCGTGTGAAGAGAACCTGTTGCTGCCCCCCGTGCTCAAGACCGGAACGCCCGGCATGTCGATCGACGAAATCTACGACATGTTCCCCAACCTCGCCGAGCGCCGCAACAGCCAGGGAACGCGCCTGTCGGGCGGGGAGCAGCAGATGCTGGCCGTGGCCCGCATTCTTCGAACGGGAGCCAAGCTTTTGTTGCTCGACGAAATCTCTGAAGGCCTGGCGCCGGTCATTGTGCAGGCACTGGCGCGCATGATCACGATGCTGCGCACCAAAGGCTACACAGTCGTGATGGTGGAGCAGAACTTCCGCTTTGCCGCACCCCTGGCGGATCGGTTCTATGTGATCGAGCACGGAACCGTCGTTCAGAATTTCAACGCCAGCGAGTTGGAATCGCGCATGCCAATACTCAATCAGTTGCTCGGCATCTGAGCCGTCTTCCAGGTCGGGTCGCGCACCGGCCTTCTTTCGCTTTTTTGTTTTCCAACCGTCCACAAGGAGACATCGCATGAAATACAAGCACACCACTCTGGCACTGATGCTGGCAGCCGCAGGCCTGGCCACGGGCGCCGCCCACGCGCAAGAGAAAGTCACCATTGGCTTCATCACCGATATGTCCAGCCTGTACTCGGACGTGGAAGGCAAGGGCGGCGCCACTGCCATCCAGATGGCGATTGACGATTTCGGCGGCAAGGCGCTTGGCCAGCCGATCGAACTGCTGACCGCAGATCACCAGAACAAGGCCGATATTGCCGCCTCGAAGGCGCGCGAATGGATCGACACCCAGGGCGCCACCATGATCTTTGGCGGCACCAACTCGGGCACGGCTCTGGCCACGGCCAAGGTGGCGCAGGAGAAGAAGCGCGTTTACATCAACAACGGCGCAGCGTCTTCCGCCCTGACCAACGAACAATGCAGCCCCTACACCATGCATTACGCCTACGACACGGTGGCGCTGGCCAAGGGTACGGGCGGCGCCGTGGTGGACACGGGCGGCAAGACCTGGTTCTTCCTGACCTCGGACTACGCGTTTGGCCACGCGCTGGAAAAGGACACCAGCACCGTGGTCGAAGCCAAGGGCGGCAAGATTGTGGGTGCGGTGCGCCATCCGCTCAACGCTTCGGACTTCTCTTCCTTCCTGCTCCAGGCGCAGAATTCCAAGGCGCAGATTCTGGGTCTGGCCAATGCCGGTGGCGACACCATCAACGCCATCAAGGCCGCCAAGGAGTTCGGCATCGACAAGACCATGAAGGTGGCGGGCCTGCTGGTGTTCCTGAGCGACATCCACAGCCTCGGCCTCAAGAACGTGGGTGGCCTGCTGCACACCACCAGCTGGTACTGGGACAAGGACGACGCATCGCGCAAATTTGCCAACGCATATTTCGCCAAGATGAAGCGCATGCCCACCGACGTGCAGGCAGCTGATTACTCGGCCACCATGACCTACCTGAAGGCCGTGGCTGCCGTCAAATCCACCGACGCCGACAAGGTCATGGAATACATGAAGAAGACACCCATCAACGATTTCTACGCCAAGAATGGGGTGCTGCGCCCTGACGGCCGCATGGTGCACGACATGTACCTGGTGGAAGCCAAGCAACCGGCCGACTCCAAGAAGCCCTGGGACTACCTCAAGATCGTGAAGACGATGCCCGGCGAGTCGGTGTTCACCACCAAAGCCGAGAGCAAGTGCGCGCTCTGGAAGTAAGCCCGAGTCGACACTGACCTTACCGAAACGCCCCTACCTGTCCCGCCCATGGAATTCTTTGGTATCTCATTGCCAGGCTTGCTGAGCCAGCTCCTTCTGGGGCTGGTCAACGGCTCGTTCTACGCAATTCTCAGCCTTGGGCTGGCCGTGATCTTCGGCCTGCTCAACGTCATCAACTTTGCGCACGGTGCGCTGTTCATGATGGGGGCCGTGATTACCTGGATGGCCATGAACTACTTCGGCATCAACTACTGGGTGATGCTGGTAGTGGCGCCGCTGATCGTGGGCGTGTTCGGGGTGGTGATCGAGCGGCTGCTCCTGCGCTGGATCTACAAGCTCGATCACCTCTATGGCTTGCTCCTGACGCTGGGGTTGACGCTGCTGGTCGAGGGCGTGTTTCGCTCGGTTTACGGCGTGTCGGGCCTGGGGTACGACACGCCCGATCTGCTCTCGGGCGGCACCAACCTGGGCTTCATGTTTCTCCCCAATTACCGGGCCTGGGTGGTGGTGGCGTCCATTACCGTGTGCATGCTGACCTGGTTCGTCATCGAAAAAACCAAGCTCGGCGCCTACCTGCGCGCTGGCACCGAGAACCCCCGGCTCGTAGAGGCGTTTGGGGTGAACGTGCCGGTGATGATTACCTTGACTTATGCCTTTGGCGCAGCGCTCGCGGCGTTTGCCGGCGTGTTGTCTGCTCCGGTCTACCAGGTCTCTCCGCTGATGGGGCAGAACTTGATCATTGTGGTCTTCGCCGTCGTGGTGATCGGCGGCATGGGGTCCATCATGGGTTCGATCCTCACGGGCCTTGGCCTGGGAGTCGTCGAAGGTTTCACCAAGGTTTTTTACCCTGAAGCATCTTCTACCGTGGTGTTTGTGATCATGGTTGTGGTGCTGCTGATTCGCCCCGCCGGCCTGTTCGGCAAAGAAAATTGACGGGGCCCCAGACATGAATCTCAAGAATATTGCCGTCATCGGCTACGGGCTGCTCTTTGTGGGGCTGCTGCTGGCCCCCGTTCTGGGCGCCTATCCTGTCTTTGTCATGAAGCTCATGTGCTTCGCGCTCTTTGCTGCGGCCTTCAATCTGCTGCTCGGCTACACCGGCATGCTGTCCTTTGGCCATGCCGCGTTTTTCGGTGGTGCCGCCTACGTGGCGGGCCATGTCATCAAGGTGTGGGGGTTGACGCCGGAACTGGGCTTGTTGCTGGGCACGCTGAGCGGTGCGTTTCTGGGTTTGATCGTGGGATTCTTTGCCATCCGGCGAACGGGCATCTACTCCACGATGATCACGCTGGCGCTTGCGCAAATGCTGTTTTTCGTCGCATTGCAAGCACCGTTCACTGGGGGTGAAGACGGTTTGCAGTCGGTGCCGCGCGGCAAGATGTTCGGCCTGATTGATCTGCGCAATGACATGGTGCTGTACTACGTCGTGTTGGCCATCGTGATCGCTGCTTTCCTGCTCATCGTGCGCACTGTGCATTCTCCCTTTGGCCAGGTCCTCAAGGCCATCAAGGAAAACGAGCCACGCGCCACGTCGCTGGGCTACGACACCAACCGCTTCAAGCTGGTGGCCTTTGTGCTTTCAGCCGCGCTGTCTGGCCTGGCCGGTGCGCTCAAAGCCATGGTGATGGGGTTTGCCACCCTGAGCGATGTGCACTGGACCGCGTCGGGCCACGTGGTGCTGATGACGCTGGTGGGCGGCCTTGGCACACTCTCGGGTCCGCTGGTGGGCTCGGCCGTGGTCGTGCTGCTGGAAAACAAGTTGGGCGAAATCGGCCACG
>JAGNYI010000009.1 GCA_017985015.1 Giesbergeria sp.
GCATGGGCGGTGGGCTCGTCCACTTGTTCACCAAAGGTCATGGTGCCGAGGCAGATGGGGGTGACGTGCAGGTCGCTCTGACCGAGTTGGAGTGTTTTCATGCGGTGCGGGACTTGTCAAAAGCTAGCGCTGCAGTTTACGGGCGCAGGCGCAATCGTGCAGGCGAACAAGCGAGCAGGCGCTTGTCGCCGCGAGGACAAGCCGCCACGGCCAGCCATGAATAATCGGGCGATGTACTCCGAACGCTTTTCTGCGCGCACCGAATTCGTGCGTATCCGCTCACTCGATTACCACGTCTGGCGCTGGGGAGCACCCGAGGCCGATGCTCCGCCACTTGTTTTGGTGCACGGCTGGATGGACGTGGGCGCTTCCTACCAGTTCATGGTGGACGCCCTGTCCGAGGCCTTCGTGCAAGGCCGGACCATCCTCGCCCCCGACTGGCGTGGTTTTGGCCTCACCAAACCCCCGGCCCCGACCGACCACTACGCCTTTGCCGACTACCTGGCAGACCTCGACCAACTGCTGGACCACTGCGCCGGCGATCGCCCGGTGGACCTGGTGGGCCACAGCATGGGCGGCAACATCGCCATGATGTACGCGGGGGTACGGCCAGCGCGGGTGCGGCGCCTGGTGAACCTGGAGGGCTTTGGCATGCCCGCTTCCAAACCTGAGTCTTCGGCGCGCCGCTATGCCGAGTGGATGGACGAAATCCGCCAACTCGAACGCGGCGAAATGGCGCTCAAAAGCTACGACAGCCTGGACGGCGTGGCGCGGCGGCTCATGAAGACCAATCCCCGCCTCTCTCAGGACAAGGCGCAATGGCTGGCCCAGCATTGGGCCGCGCAGGACGCGTCAGGCCGCTGGGCCATCCTGGGCGACGCGGCGCACAAGGTGAAGAGCGCGCAGATCTACCGCGTGGACGAGGCGCAAGCGCTCTACGCCGCCATCACCGCGCCCACGCTGGCGGTGGAAGCCAGCGGAGACAGCCTGGGCCAGTGGTGGCAGGGCCGCTACACGCTGGCGCAGTACCACGAGCGCCTGAAAGCCGTGGCGGACTGCCGCACCGCCGTCATCCAAGACGCCGGCCACATGCTGCACCACGACCAGCCGGAGGCGCTGGCGAAGCTGATTGAGGCGTTTCTACTCGACTGAATCGCCGAACTTTTGATAGAAATAGGCCTCTAGCGCATACCCAGTATGCGTTGAAAGCTATCAAAATAGGAGTAACTAAGCCGCTCGAACGGCTTCGGCCAGACGTTCGGCGCAACGGCTTGCCTGCGCGGCGTCGCGCGCCTCCACCATCACGCGCAGCACGGGCTCGGTGCCGCTGGCGCGAATCAGCACGCGGCCCAGGGCGCCCAGTTCGGCCTGCACGGCTTCGGTTTCCCGCGCCAGATGCGCATTGCTGCGCCAATCGCTACCGGGCGTCAGCCGGACATTGAGCAGCACCTGCGGGAACAGCGTCACCTCTTCCATCAGCTGCGCCAGCGTGCGGCCACTGCGCACCACGCACTGCAGTACCTGCAAGGCACTCACCAGGCCGTCGCCCGTGGTCTGCTTGTCGAGTGCCAGCAGGTGACCCGAGCCTTCGCCGCCCAGCAGCCAGCCGCGCTGCGCCAGCTCTTCCAGCACGTAGCGGTCGCCCACCTTGGCGCGCACGAGCTTGACCCCGCGTTCGGCCAATGCCAGCTCCACCGCCATATTGGTCATCAGGGTGCCGACCACGCCCGGCACGAGTTCGTCGCGCCCCATGCGCTCGCGTGCCATGAGGTAGAGCAGTTCGTCGCCGTTGTAGAGGCGGCCTGCGGCATCCACGACTTGCAGACGGTCGGCATCGCCGTCGAGTGCAATGCCGTAATCGGCATGGTTGGCGCGCACCGCAAGCACCAGGGCGTCGGGATGCGTGGCGCCGACCTCGTGGTTGATGTTGAGGCCGTCCGGCGAGCAGCCCATGGCGATCACGTCAGCACCCAGCTCATGAAACACCTTGGGCGCCACCTGGTAGGCGGCGCCGTGCGCGGCGTCCACGACGATCTTCAGCCCCTTGAGCGTCAGGTCGTGTGCGTACGTACTCTTGCAAAATTCGATGTAGCGCCCGGCGGCGTCGTCCAGCCGGCGCGCCTTGCCGAGCGAGGCCGAATCGGCCCAGACGGGTGCTTCGGCCAGCGCTTCTTCCACGGCCATTTCCCAGCTGTCGCTCAGCTTGCTGCCCTGTGCGCTGAAGAACTTGATTCCGTTGTCGGGAAACGGGTTGTGGCTGGCGCTGATGACCACGCCCAGGCTCGCGCGCTGGGCGCGGGTCAGATAGGCAACCCCCGGTGTAGGCAGCGGGCCGAGCAGCACCACGTCCACACCGGCCGAATTGAAGCCCGATTCGAGCGCGCTCTCGAGCATGTAGCCCGAGATGCGCGTGTCTTTGCCGATCAGGACCGTGGGGCGCTCTTCGCTGCGCTTGAGCACGCGGCCCACCGCATGGCCCAGCCGAAGAATGAAGTCGGGGGTGATCGGCGGCTCCCCCACCGTTCCGCGAATGCCGTCGGTGCCGAAATACTGTCTCTGCATGCTGGTCCTCTCCAAGATTCTTATGTTCTGTGCTGCGCAAGGCGGCTCAATCTACCGCGTTGCTGGCTGCCTGCCAGACGGTAAGTGCCTGTACCGTTTCGGCCACGTCGTGCACGCGCACCACGCGCGCCCCACGTTCCACCGCAAGAAGCGCCGCAGCAATGCTGGGAATGATGCGGGAGCCAACTTCCAGGCCGCTGACTGCGCCCAGTGGCGATTTGCGCGACCAGCCGGCCAGCAATGGGTAGCCCGCCTGCAACAGTTCGTTCTGGCGCGCCAGCAGCGCGAAATTCTGGGCCACGGTCTTGCCAAAACCGATGCCGGGGTCCAGCAGAATTCTGGCCTTTTCGACTCCCAGCGCTTGCACTGCCATTGCACGTTGCTTCAAAAAAGAGAGCACCTGCGCCGGAACATCGCCCTCCATGGGCTGCACCTGCATGGTTTGTGGCTCACGGTGCATGTGCATCAGACAGACACCGCAGTGGGGGTGTCTGGCGACTATTTCCACGGCTCCGGTTTGGCGCAGCGCCCACACGTCGTTGACGATGTCTGCGCCCAAGTCGAGCACCTGCTGCATCACCCCCGGCTTGTAGGTATCCACAGAGACCGGAACGCCCAGGGAGACGGCGCCGCGCACCACGGGCAGCACGCGCGCAAGTTCTTCGTCCAGCGGTACCGGGGGGCTTCCCGGCCGGGTGGATTCGCCTCCAATGTCGAGCAGATCAGCTCCGTCTCGCAGCAGCGCTTCACAATGCCGCAAGGCCGCCGCGCTGCCGGCGTGCTGCCCACCGTCCGAGAACGAATCGGGCGTGACATTGACGATCCCCATGACCTGCGGGCGGCTGAGGTCTATGGCGAAACGACTGGTTTGCCAGAACATGCGTGGGGACGGAGAGGGAGATGGAGAACGAACAAACGGGGCTTGCGCCCCGTTTTCTTCATTGCGGAAATGCCTGCATCAGGCCGCTGAAGGCGCTGGCTCCGGCGCCACGGCGGGGGTGCCGCCGCTTGAGTCGTCACCACCTGACGAAGGCGCGCGGGGCGTCCAGTCTTTGGGCGGGCGCGGGGGCTTGCCCGCAATGATGTCGTCAAGCTGATCGGAGTCGATGGTTTCCCACTCGAGCAAGGCCTTGGCCATGGCGTGGATCTTCTCGCGGTTGTCCTCGATCAGCTTGCGCGCCTGGGCGTATTGCTCGTCGATGATCTTGCGCACTTCCTGATCGACCTTCTGCATGGTTGACTCGCTCATGGTCGTGGTTTTGGTCACCGAGCGCCCCAAAAACACTTCGCCTTCGTTTTCGGCGTACACCATGGGGCCAAGCGCATCTGTCATGCCGTAGCGCGTGACCATGTCACGGGCAATCGAGGTCGCCCGCTCGAAGTCGTTGCTGGCGCCGGTGGTCATCTGGCCCATGAACACTTCCTCGGCAATGCGGCCGCCAAAGAGCATGCTGATCTGGTTCAGCATGAATTCCTTGTCATAGCTGTAGCGGTCCTGCGCCGGCAGGCTCATGGTGACGCCCAGTGCCCGGCCGCGCGGGATGATGGTGACCTTGTGCACCGGATCGCACTTGGGCAAAAGCTTGCCGATCAGCGCGTGGCCCGACTCGTGGTACGCCGTGTTGCGGCGCTCTTCCTCGGGCATGACCATGCTCTTGCGCTCAGGGCCCATGAGAATTTTGTCCTTGGCGCGCTCGAAATCCTGCATCTCGACCGTGCGCGCGTTTCGACGTGCGGCCATCAAAGCAGCTTCGTTGCACAGGTTGGCCAGGTCAGCGCCGGACATGCCGGGGGTGCCGCGCGCGATGACGCCGGGGTTCACGTCCTGGCTGACCGGAATCTTGCGCATGTGCACGTTGAGGATCTGCTCGCGGCCACGAATGTCGGGCAGCGTCACATACACCTGCCGGTCAAAACGACCGGGACGCAGCAATGCGGCGTCAAGGATGTCGGGGCGGTTGGTGGCCGCTACCACGATCACGCCCAGATTGGTCTCGAAGCCGTCCATCTCGACCAGCATCTGGTTCAAGGTTTGTTCGCGCTCGTCGTTGCCGCCGCCCAGGCCTGCACCACGCTGGCGGCCCACGGCGTCGATTTCGTCGATGAAGATGATGCAGGGGGCGTTTTTCTTGGCATTCTCGAACATGTCGCGCACACGGGCTGCGCCGACGCCGACAAACATTTCGACGAAATCGGAACCCGAGATACTGAAGAACGGCACCTTGGCTTCGCCCGCAATGGACTTGGCAAGCAGCGTCTTGCCGGTGCCTGGAGGGCCTACCAGCAGCAGGCCGCGCGGAATGCGGCCACCGAGCTTCTGAAAGCGTTGCGGGTCTTTCAGGAAATCGACAACTTCCTTGACTTCTTCCTTGGCTTCGTCGCAACCGGCCACATCAGCAAATGTCACCGTATTGTTGTTCTCGTCCATCATGCGCGCCTTGCTTTTGCCAAAGCTGAAAGCGCCGCCCTTGCCGCCGCCCTGCATCTGGCGCATGAAGTACACCCAGACGCCGATCAGAAGGAGCATGGGGCCCCAGCTCACCAGCAAGGTCATCAGCAGCGAGCCTTCTTCGCGCGGCTTGACGTCGAACTTGACGTTGTTGTTGATCAGGTCGCCCACCAGACCGCGATCAAGATAGGTGGCCGTGGTGCGGATACGCCGGTCGTCGTTGGTCAGGGCAACGATTTCGGTGCCGCCCTGGCCTTCCTGAATGGTGGCGCTTTTGATGTGGTTGTTGCGAACTTCGTCGAGAAATTCGGAGTAGCCCACGTGGCCGGCCGCCGCGCTTGCGCGGGTGTCAAACTGTTTGAACACCGTAAACAGCACCATGGCAATGACAAGCCAGACGGCAACTTTTGAAAACCACTGATTGTTCAAGCGGGACTCCAGAGTGGATAGCAGGGTAAGTTTGACCCAGATAGTGGCAATTTTAGGCTTTTCAAGCCGGGCCTCTCTTCAGCGCCCTGACAACAGGCCATTGCGCCAGCACGGTCTCTCAGGGTTTAAGGCCAACGCCCACCAGAAAGGTTTCCGACGATTTGTCGCGCGAAGCCTTGGGTTTGAACGGTTTGACGAGACGAAAATTCGCGCGGAACGCGTCTGCCAACTCGGCATAGCCGCCGCCATGAAACACTTTGGCCACCAGCGCCCCGTCGGCCTGCAGATGGTTGCGGGCAAAGTCGATGGCCAGCTCCACCAGGAGCGAAATGCGCGTCGTGTCGGTCGCCGCGATTCCGGAAAGATTGGGCGCCATGTCGGAGACCACCAGATCGGCCTTGCGCTCGCCCAGCGCCGCTTCCAGTTGGGCCAACACCACGTCTTCTCGAAAATCGCCCAGAAGAAAGCGCACGCCCTCAACCGGCTCCATGGGCAGCAAGTCCAGGGCCACGATGGTGCCAGTGCCGCCCAGCCGGCGGCGTACGTACTGGCTCCAGGCTCCGGGCGCGCTGCCCAGATCGACCACCACGGCGCCTGGGCGGATCAGGCGAAAGTGCTCATCAATCTCTTTGAGCTTGTAGGCGGCGCGCGCGCGATAGCCTTCCTGCTGCGCGAGCTTGACGTAGGTGTCATTGACGTGGTCGTTGAGCCACGCCTTGTTGACCTTCTTGCTCTGGGTTTTGACTTTCATGTAGCTGTATTGTCGCCCGAGCCTCGTCATCGGTACTTTTGCATGAAAGGCGGCCCGCGCGAGGCCGCAGATAATACGGCCATGCCCCAAATAGAACTCAACTCGGCCGCGCGCCGCGAATACCGCGCCCAGGCGCACCACCTCAATCCCGTGGTGATGGTGGGCGGCGACGGCCTGACACCCGCCGTTCGCAAGGAGATCGACGCTGCGCTCAATGCCCACGGCCTCATCAAGATTCGTGTTTTCAGCGACGACCGCGCAGCGCGTGAGCTGATGTATCAGGCACTGGCAGCCGAGCTCAACGCCGCGCCCATTCAGCACATTGGCAAGCTCTTCGTGCTGTGGCGCCCGCAACCCGAGAAAGAGCGCAGCGTGGACGAGGACCGCATGCCCGGCCCGCGCGATGTGAAGGTGCTGAAGTACAGCAAACGCGGCGGTCAGCGCCCCGAAATCAAGCAACTGCGCGTGCTGGGCAACCAGCGCTTGACGCCGGGCGGCCAGGTCAAGCGCGCCAAGAAGCCCAGGCTCACATCCATCAAGAAGCGCCAGTCCCCTTGATGCCATGAGCGGTGCGAATCCGGCGCAGCCGCGCCATGTCATCTGCATGAAATGGGGCAAAAAATACGGCTCCGAATACGTCAACCGCCTGTATGCCATGGTGCGCCGCCACCTGCGTGGCGACTTCCACTTTGTCTGCCTGACGGACGATGCGGCAGGCATCCGCAGCGAAGTGCAGTGCCTGCCCATTCCGCCGCTGGATCTGCCGGCCGGCATCCCTGAGCGCGGTTGGAACAAGCTGGCCACATTCAGCGCCGATCTGTATGGCCTTCGGGGTACGGCGCTGTTTCTTGACGTGGACGTGGTGGTGACGGGCAGCCTGGACGACTTTTTTACCCAGCCCGGCGAGTTCCTGATCATTCACGACTACAAGCGGCCTTGGCGCATCACTGGCAACTCGTCGGTGTATCGCTTTGAGCTTGGGGCGCACCCGGACGTGCTGGGCTACTTTCGCTCCCATTTCAACGAGATTCGAGCCAATTTTCGCAATGAACAGGCGTATCTGTCGGATTTTTTGCACCGCCAGGGCAAGCTGGGCTATTGGCCCAAGGCCTGGTGTCCGAGCTTCAAGTACGACGGCATTCCGATCTGGCCCACCAATTACTGGCAGCCGCCCTTCGTCCCCGAAGGCGCGCGCGTGGTGATTTTTCATGGCGAATGCAATCCGCCCGACGCGTTGGCCGGCCGGCGCAACCGGCGCTTTCGATTTATCCGGCCTGCCACCTGGGTGGCCGAACACTGGCATGAGTGACACGTGCGCCTTCGCCGGTTTCGTCTGGAGCCAAGCTCAGTAGACGCCGCGCAAGGGCCGCCCCGCAGCGGTGGCCTCGTCCCCCTTCCCACGGCGCGCGGCGCGGTGAGAGAAGGAGGAAGCCGCATGAGCGGCTCAGGGGGATGATGTTTTTTGCCCAGCGGTGCACCACAACACCATCAGCGCGCACAGCCACTGAAGGCCGAACATCACGCTGCCGGCGCTGTGCCACAGGCGCAGGTTCTGCCGCGCTTCAATGCGCGGTGCCACGCCAAACTGCACCAGCACCGCCAACAGCATGCCACCCAGTATGAAAAGCATAGCTGCCCGCGCCCATGGATATTGCGCTACGTCCCCTTTTGGCCTTGAAATTACCATCAGCAAGAGGCCGCAAACCACCGACACCCAGGTCTGTGCAGCAAACAGCCGCGCCGCCATGTTCCCGGCCATGGCCGGCATGGGCAGATAGGCGAACAAAAGCGGCACGACGAGCGCCCCCAAGGTGGTGAGGCTGCCCCACCACAGCGCGGCGAGCAGCACGGGCAAGCGTTCGTGCATGCTCAGGCGTAGCTGATGCCCACGATTTCGTAATTGCGCACGCCGCCGGGCGCCTGCACTTCGGCGATATCGCCCTCGGTCTTGCCGATGAGCGCGCGCGCAATGGGGCTGCCAATGTTGATCAGGCCTTGTTTCAAGTCGGCCTCGTCTTCACCGACGATCTGGTAGGTGACGGCCTCACCGGTGTTCTCATCTTCCAGGCGGACGGTGGCGCCAAACACCACGCGGCCTTCCGCGTTGATGGCGGTCGGGTCGATGATCTGCGCAGCCGAGAGCTTGCCTTCAATTTCCTGGATACGCCCTTCGATAAAGCCCTGGCGGTCTTTGGCGGCGTCGTATTCGGCGTTTTCGCTCAGATCGCCCTGCGCACGTGCTTCGGCAATGGCTGCGATGACCCCTGGGCGGTCTACGGTCTTGAGGCGATGCAGCTCGGTCTTGAGCTTTTCAGCGCCGCGTTTCGTGATGGGAAGAGTGGCCATGGCCTGACGGCTCCGTTGGTGGTGTGCCGCTGAATGCGCGGCTTGTCTACGCATGCTCAGCCAGAAAGTGCTGTGGCATACCCCAAAAGCAAACCGCCGCACGTTGCCGCGCGGCGGTTTTGTTCATGCGCGAATTATGCCGTGTTTGCTCAGGCAGACAAGGCCCCGTGCATCTCAGGCAATCAGTTGCGCGTGCATCTCCTGAATCGAGATCACATCGAGCTGGTCCATGTGCCGCATGCCTTCCACTGCGGCCTCTGCGCCGAAGATGGTGGTGAAGGTCGTGACCCGCGCCAGCAGCGAGCTGGTGCGGATGGCGCGTGAATCGGCGATGGCGTTGCGGCGCTCTTCGACCGTGTTGATGACCATGACAATTTCGTTGTTCTTGATCATGTCGACGATGTGCGGCCGCCCTTCGGTCACCTTGTTGACCACCTGCACCGCCACGCCCGCTGCTTCAATGGCCGCTGCCGTGCCTTTGGTGGCTACCAGCTCAAAGCCCAATTGAACCAGCTGGCGCGCAATATCGACAGCACGCGGTTTGTCGGCGTTCTTGACGGTGAGGAACACCTTGCCCGACTTCGGCAACAGGGTTCCGGCGCCAAGCTGGCTTTTGACATAGGCCTCGCCAAAGGTCTTGCCCACGCCCATCACCTCGCCGGTGGATTTCATCTCGGGGCCGAGAATCGTGTCCACGCCGGGGAACTTGACGAAGGGGAACACGGCCTCCTTGACGCTGAAGTACGGCGGCGTCACTTCCTTGGTGATGCCTTGCGAAGCCAGCGTCTGACCCGCCATGCAGCGCGCCGCCACCTTGGCCAGCTGGATGCCCGTGGCCTTGCTGACGAAAGGCACGGTGCGGGACGCCCGCGGGTTCACTTCAAGCACGTAGATGACGTCCTTGCCATCGACTTCCTGAATGGCAAACTGCACGTTCATCAGGCCCACCACGCTCAAACCTTCGGCCATGGCCGCGGTCTGGCGCTTGATTTCGTCCACCGTGGCCGCTGCCAGGTAGTAGGGCGGCAGAGAACAGGCCGAATCGCCACTGTGCACGCCCGCCTGCTCGATGTGCTCCATGACGCCGCCGATGAAGGTCACACCGGCCGAGTCGCGCACGCAGTCCACGTCGCACTCGATGGCGTTGCTCAAAAAACGGTCGAGCAGCACGGGCGAGTCGTGGCTGACCTTGACGGCTTCGCGCATGTAACGCTCGAGGTCGCGCTGCTCGTGAACGATTTCCATGGCGCGGCCGCCCAGCACATAGCTGGGGCGCACCACCAGCGGGTAGCCCAGGGCTTCGGCCTTGGACAGAGCATCTGCTTCGGTCCGGGCCGTGGCGTTGGGCGGCTGGCGCAAATTGAGCTTGTGCAGCAGGGCCTGAAAGCGCTCGCGGTCCTCAGCCGCGTCGATCATGTCGGGGCTGGTGCCGATGATGGGCACGCCCTCGGCTGCCAGCGCCAACGCCAGCTTCAAAGGCGTCTGGCCACCGTACTGCACGATGACGCCTGCGGGCTTTTCCTTGTCAACGATTTCCAGCACATCTTCCAGCGTAACCGGCTCGAAATACAGGCGGTCAGAAGTGTCGTAGTCGGTGGAGACCGTTTCGGGGTTGCAGTTGACCATGATGGTCTCGTAACCGTCCTCGCGCATGGCGAGCGCGGCATGCACGCAGCAGTAATCGAACTCAATGCCCTGGCCGATGCGGTTGGGGCCACCGCCCAGCACCATGATTTTCTTGTTGTTGGTGGGCAGGGCTTCGCACTCGCTGCCTTCGGCCTCGTAGGTCGAATAGAGGTAGGCGGTGTGCGTCTCGAATTCCGCAGCGCAGGTGTCCACGCGCTTGTAAACCGGGCGCACGCCCTGCTGGCGGCGTGCCTCGCGCACGGCTTTCTCGGTAGCCTTGAACAGCTTGGCCAGTCGCCGGTCTGAAAAGCCCTTTTGCTTGAGCGTACGCAGCGTCGCGGCGTCCATTGAGCCCAAGGCGCCCTCGCCTTTTTCGTTCACGAGTTGGTCGATGTCGAGCTCGATTTTCACGATTTGTTCGATCTGCACCAGGAACCAGCGGTCGATTTTGGTGAGTTCAAACACCTCGTCCACCGACAGCCCCATGGCAAATGCATCCCCCACGTACCAGATGCGCTCGGGGCCGGGCGCGCCCAATTCGCGCTCCAACACTTCGCGGTCCTGGGTTTTTTCGTCCATTCCGTCCACGCCCACTTCGAGACCACGCAGAGCTTTCTGGAAGGATTCCTGAAAAGTGCGGCCCATGGCCATGACTTCGCCCACGCTCTTCATCTGCGTGGTCAGACGGCTGTCGGCAGTGGGGAATTTTTCAAAGGCAAAGCGTGGGATCTTGGTGACCACGTAGTCAATTGACGGCTCAAACGACGCCGGTGTGGCACCACCCGTAATCTCGTTGCGTAACTCGTCCAGTGTGTAGCCCACCGCCAGCTTGGCCGCCACTTTGGCAATCGGGAAGCCCGTGGCCTTGGAAGCCAGCGCCGATGAACGCGAGACGCGTGGGTTCATCTCGATCACGATCATGCGGCCGTCTTTCGGATTCACCGAGAACTGCACGTTCGATCCGCCCGTGTCCACGCCGATCTCGCGCAGCACCGCGAGGCTGGCGTTGCGCATGATCTGGTATTCCTTGTCGGTCAGCGTCTGCGCCGGCGCCACGGTGATCGAGTCGCCCGTGTGCACGCCCATGGGATCGAGGTTTTCGATGGAGCAGATGATGATGCAGTTGTCCGCCTTGTCGCGCACCACCTCCATCTCGTACTCTTTCCAGCCCAGAAGCGACTCTTCAATCAGCAGTTCGTTGGTGGGCGAGGCTTCCAGGCCGCGCTTGCAGATGGTCTCGAATTCTTCCGGGTTGTAGGCAATACCGCCGCCCGTGCCGCCCAGCGTGAAGCTGGGGCGGATGACCGTAGGAAAGCCCAGCGTCTTCTGCACCACCCAGGCCTCGTCCATGGTGTGGGCAATGCCGGAACGTGCCGAGCCCAGGCCGATGCGGGTCATCGCATCCTTGAACTTGAGGCGGTCCTCGGCCTTGTCGATGGCTTCGGGCGTGGCGCCGATCAGCTCGACCTTGTATTTGTGCAGCACGCCGTTGCGCCACAGGTCGAGCGCGCAATTGAGCGCCGTCTGGCCACCCATGGTGGGCAGGATGGCGTCGGGGCGTTCCTTGGCAATGATTTTTTCAACCGTCTGCCAGGTGATGGGCTCAATGTAGGTGACGTCGGCGGTGGCCGGGTCGGTCATGATCGTCGCGGGGTTGCTGTTGATCAGGATGACCTTGTAGCCCTCCTCGCGCAGTGCCTTGCAGGCCTGAACACCGGAGTAGTCGAATTCGCAGGCCTGGCCAATGATGATGGGGCCAGCGCCGATGATGAGAATGCTTTGAATGTCTGTGCGTTTTGGCATGGAAATCAGTCGTTGGGGGCGGCTGGAGCAGCAGCGGGGGCGGGCGTGGCAGCGGCGCCGTCGCCCGGGCGTCGGCGCAGGTGCTCAAGCAGCACGGCGGCGCGTTCTGCAGGCAGGTTTTTCTGCATGAGCTGTAGCAGACCGTCGCCCTGCACCAGTGGGCTGAGCACTTCGGTCTCAGCTTCGTGAAACGTGACATCCCATTCTGCAAGAGCTTCATTGAAAGTGGCGTCGTCCCAGGTCTTGCCCTTGGACACCAGCGTGACCAAGGGCATGGCCTTGCGCTCCACAAAGGCCTTGCGGTAAGGTTTTTGCTGCCAACGGTCGGCAAACCACTCGCGGTGCGGCGAAGCAAGTGTCAGCAGGCGCTTGTGGATCGCTTTTTCGAGCGCCGCGGCAGGAAAGCGGAAAAGCTTCATGCTGCTGTCGCCGCCGAAACCGCCGTAGCTTCCGGAGCAGCCACCTTGCTGCGCGCAGCGCGCATGGCATCGATGAAGCGGTCAAACAGATAGTCGACATCGTGCGGGCCCGGCGAGGCTTCGGGGTGTCCCTGGAAGCTGAAGGCCGGTTGGTCCCGGTAGGCCAGGCCCTGCAAGGTACCGTCAAAAAGGCTGATGTGCGTGGCCCGCACCTGCGCGGGCAGGCTGTCCGCATCCACCGCAAAACCGTGGTTCTGGCTGGTAATGCCGACGCGCCCGGTGTCCAGGTCCTTGACCGGATGGTTGCCACCATGGTGGCCGTGGCCCATCTTGAAGGTGCGCGCTCCGGCCGCCAGGGCCATCAGCTGGTGGCCCAGGCAAATGCCAAAGGTGGGAATACCGGTGGCAACGATCTCGCGCACCGCATCGATGGCGTAGTCGCAGGCCTGCGGATCGCCCGGGCCATTGGACAGAAAGATGCCGTCGGGCGCCAGCGCCAGGGCCTCGCGCGCCGGGGTTTGCGCCGGCACCACGGTGACGCGGCAGCCGCGCTCGGCCAGCATGCGCAGGATGTTGAGCTTCATACCGTAGTCGTAGGCCACGACGTGGTGTGATGGCGACTGCTGCTGCCCATAGCCGCTGCCCAGCTTCCACTCGGTCTGGGTCCACTCGTAGGGCGCGCGCACCGACACTTGGCGCGCCAGGTCCAGGCCTTCCATCGACGGCGCACCGCGCGCAGCGGCCAAAGCCTCTTCGCGGCGCTCGGAGGTCACCGCTTCGCCAGGAGCGAGCGCGAGGATGCAGCCGTTTTGCGCCCCATGGGCACGCAGGTGGCGCGTGAGCTGGCGGGTGTCGATATTGGCAATGGCCACCGTATTCGCGCGCATCAGGTAGCCGGACAGGCTGTCGGTGCTGCGGAAATTGCTGGCCAGCAAGGGCAGGTCTTTGATGATCAGGCCTGCGGCATGGACCTTGTCGGCTTCGATGTCCTCTGCATTGACGCCGTAGTTGCCGACGTGAGAGACCGTGAGCGTCACGATCTGCTGGCAGTAACTTGGGTCCGTGAGGATTTCCTGATAGCCGGTCATGGAGGTGTTGAACACCACCTCACCGACGGTGGAGCCGGCGGCTCCAATCGAATTGCCGACAAAGACCGTGCCGTCTGCAAGCGCCAGGATGGCGGTCGGGAAAGCTCCCTTTAGAGACAAAAGCACTGGGTTCTCCGGATGGTTACGGTCGCCCGGTGCCTGCGCGCCGCCCTGCGCTGGACGCGGTTGCGGCGGCTCTCGGATGAATTATTGCTTTGGGTGCGGTCGGGCGACGCTGTTGCGAGAAAAGCCCCCGATTGTAGCCGCAGGCGCCCCATCGCGCAGGGCAACGCCATGGTCTCGCCGGGCCTTTGAACGATCTTTTGTAAGCTCGAAGTCAGCGCGCGCTGGCGCTGGCATGCAGGCAAATGGCTGCCGCCGCGGCAACGTTGAGCGACTCTTCGCCGCCCGGCTGGGCGATGCGGATGCGCCGGGTGGCCCGCACCTCCAGCGCGGCCGACACGCCCTGCCCTTCGTGGCCCAGCACCCACGCGCAGGGCCAGGGGAGTTCGGCGCGATGCAGGAAGTCGCCTTCATGCACATGGGTCACCAGCATCGGCACCCGCAGCGGCTGAAGGTCTTCAAGGCTTGCCGCCTCGATCAGGTCCAGCGCGAAATGCGCGCCCATGCCCGCACGGAGCACCTTGGGCGACCACAGGGCGGCGCTGCCTTTGAGTGCAACCACTTGCTGAAATCCAAACGCAGAAGCGCTTCGCAGGATGGAGCCCACATTGCCGGCGTCCTGCACGCGGTCGAGCACCACCGTCGCAGCATCTGGCTGCAAGGCGGTGACGGCAGGCAGTTCGATAACGAAGCCCATGCGCGCCGGAGACTCCAGACCGCTGATGTCGGCAAACAAGGCATCGGAAAGCACTATCATTTTACTAGCTTCTTGGGACCATTCCACCGGCGCTAGAGGCCAAAAAGACTCCGAAAAAACCGCAATTGACACGCTCTGCCCGCGCGCCAGCGCGGCGCGGCAGAGGTGATCCCCCTCGATCCAGACGCGGCCCTGCTTTCGATATTGCGTGCTGTCCTGTGCCAGGCGGCGCAGATCCTTGACGAAGGCGTTGTCCCGCGAATGGATGGCCGTCACCGAGGGCGAAGTCATCGGCACATCTCTTCACGCAGGCTCTGCGCCACGGGCGCAAACGAGCGCCGATGATGAACACATGCACCATGCGCGTGCAAGGCAGCCATGTGAGCGGCCGTACCGTAGCCCTTGTGTCCGGCAAAACCGTATTGCGGGAATTCGTCGTGCACCTGGACACACCAGCGGTCACGGTGCACCTTGGCCAGAATGGATGCCGCCGAGATGGCTGGAACCAGGGCGTCGCCCTTGACAATGGCCTCGGCCGGCATGTCGAGCAGCGGCAGGCGGTTGCCATCGACCAGCACCATGGCCGGCTTGAGCCGCAGGCCCATCACGGCCCGGCGCATGGCCAGCAGCGTGGCCTGCAGGATGTTGAGCCGATCGATCTCTTCCACGCTGGCCTCGGCAATGCTGCAGCACAGCGCCTTGGCGCGAATTTCGTCGTAGAGTTTTTCGCGCCGGGACGGTGTCAGTTTCTTGGAATCGGCCAACCCGGCAATGGGGTGCAAATCATCCAGGATGACGGCCGCCGCCACCACAGGGCCCGCCAGCGGGCCACGCCCGGCTTCGTCCACCCCGGCCACCAGGCCCGAAGGATGCCAGGGCAGGCGGGACTGTTCAGGCCGTGTTGGCAAGGACTCTCTGGATTGCATCGGCGGCCAGTTGGGGAGTGTTGCGCTGCAGACTTTCATGCAGTGCGGTAAAGCGCTGGTGCAGCGCGGTCATTCGGTCAGGGTCCTGCTCCAGTGCATCAAACCACTGAAGCACAGCGGCGGCCAGCGCCTGCGGCGTGGCATCATCCTGGAGAAGTTCCGGCACAACAAAATCGTTGCACAGAATATTGGGCAAGCCCACCCAGGGCTGGAGCTGCTTGCGGCGCATCAGGCGCCAGCTCAGCGGATGCATGCGGTAGCCAATGACCATGGGGCGCTTGAACAGCGCAGCCTCCAGCGTCGCCGTGCCGCTGGCAATCAGGGTCACATCACAAGCGGCCAGCACCGTATGCGACTGGCCAGGAACGATCCGCAACACATCGCCCAGGCCACAGTCATGCGCCGCTTGTTCGATACGGTTTTGTAAGGCAGGGACCGCAGGAACTATCATTTTAATAGCTGGAAACGCTTGATGGATAAGCGCTGCGGCCTCAAAAAATCTTGGAGTGATGTACTGCACCTCGGCAGAACGGCTGCCGGGCAGTATGGCCAGCACCGCATCACCGTCCCGCAGTCCCAACTGGGCACGGGCCGCACGGCGGTCGGGCTCCATGGGAATCACACCGGCCAGGGGGTGACCTACATAGGTGGCCGTAATGCCGTGCTCGGCCAGCAGCGCGGGCTCGAACGGAAAGATGCAAAGCACGTGGTCGGCCGCACGGCGGATTTTTTCCACGCGATCGGCGCGCCAGGCCCAGATGGACGGGCAGACAAAATGCACGGTCTTGATGCCGGCGGCGCGCAGGTCGGTTTCCAGTGCCAGATTGAAATCGGGGGCGTCCACGCCGATGAACACATCGGGCGGCTCAGCCAGCAGCCGGGCGCGCAACTGGCGTCGCATGCGAACGAGCTCGGCGAGGCGGCGCAGCAGTTCGAAACTGTAGCCGTGCACGGCAAGGCGCTCACTCGGCCACCAGGCATCAAAGCCTTGCCTGGCCATCTGGGGACCGCCTATGCCGAATACCCGGAGATCGGGCCACAGACCGCGCATGCCGCCCAGCAGCAAGCTGGCCAGCAGATCGCCAGACGTTTCGCCCGCCACCATGGCGATGCGCGGTTGCTGCGTCATACCCTCAGCGAACGATGCCGCGCGACGACGCATCAAGCAGATTGAGCATCAACGCCACGTCCTGCTGCGCGTCCTCGGTTGGCAGTTCTGCAATGGCCGCGCGCGCTGCCGCCAGCGTCAGACCTTGGCGATAGAGCAGGCGGTGCATCTGCTTGATGAGTGCCACGCGCGCGCTGGAAAAGCCCCGCCGCCGCAGGCCTTCGGCGTTCAGGCCACGCACCGCCAACGGGTTGCCGTCCACCATCATGAAGGGCGGCACGTCCTGCGAGATATGGCTGGCAAAACCCGCCATCACATAGGCGCCCACGCGTGTGAACTGATGAACGCCCGTCAGCCCGCCGATGATGGCGAAATCGTCGATCTGCACATGGCCCGCCAGCGTGGCATTGTTGGCCAGCACCGTGCCATGGCCCACCGTGCAGTCGTGCGCGATGTGCACGTAGGCCATGATCCAGTTGTCGTCGCCCACAGTGGTGACGCCGCGGTCCTGTGCGGTACCGGTGTTGATGGTGCAGAACTCGCGAATGGTGTTGCGATCGCCAATGACCAGGGCCGTGGGTTCGCCGGCATATTTCTTGTCTTGCGGCGGTGCGCCCACCGAGGCGAACTGATAGATGCGGTTGTCCTGGCCAATGCTGGTATGGCCATCAATCACGCAGTGCGCCCCCACCGTGGTGCCCGCACCAATGCGCACGTTCGGTCCGATGACCGCATACGGCCCGATCTGCACCGAAGCATCAATCTGCGCTGCCGCATCCACCAGGGCGGTGGAGTGAATGTGGGCCGTTGCCAATCCCGCGTCCTCCGTCAGCCCACGGCGCGCATGGTGCACATGAGTTGGGCCTCACAGGCCACTTCGTCACCCACGCGGGCGATGCCGTTGAACTTCCAGATACCGCCACGTACGCGGTCGATGGTGATGTCCAGCATCAGCTGGTCCCCCGGCTCGACGGGCCGCTTGAACCGCGCGCCATCGATGCCGACAAAGTAGTAAATATTGTTTTCATCGGGCACCTGGCCCATGGCGTCGAACGCCAGCAGCCCTGCGGCCTGGGCCAGGGCTTCAAGAATGAGCACTCCTGGCATGACGGGGTGGCCGGGGAAATGCCCCATGAAATAGGGCTCGTTGAAAGTGACGTTCTTGACGGCCGTGATGCGCGTGTTGCGTTCGAGTTCGAGCACCCGATCCACCAGCAGAAAGGGGTAGCGGTGGGGGAGCTGTTTAAGAATTGCGTGAATATCCATCATGAGCGTTCGATCTTGTTGTTCTGCAGGAGGCCTTCAAGCGCCTTGATGCGCTCGCGCAAGCTATGCAATTGCTTAAGCGTGGCAGCGTTCTTTTCCCATCGCGCATTGTCATCGATAGGAAACATCCCCGTGTATTGACCAGGCCGCGTCAGCGAGCGCGTGACCACCGTGGCGGCTGACACATGCACGTGATTGGCCACGCTGAGGTGACCCAGCACGATGGCGCCACCGCCAAAGGTGCAGTGTTCACCAATCTGCGCACTTCCCGCTACGCCCACGCAACCGGCCATGGCGCTGTGGCGCCCGACGCGAACGTTGTGGCCGATCTGCACCAGATTGTCGATCTTGACACCGTCCTCGATCACCGTGTCGTCCAGCGCGCCGCGGTCAATGCAGGTGTTGGCACCAATTTCTACGTCATCGCCAATGCGCACGGCGCCGAGCTGCTCGATCTTGACCCAGGTGCCGCGCTCGGGCGCAAAGCCAAAGCCGTCCGCGCCGATGACCGCGCCGGAGTGCACGATGCAGCGCTCACCGATATGGCAGTTTTCACCCACGGTGACGCGTGGGTGCAGCACCGTGCCCGCGCCCACACTGGCACCCCGCTCCACCACGCACAAAGGTCCGACGCAGGCTGTGGCATGCACCTGTGCGTCGGTACTCACCACCGCGCTCGGGTGAATGCCGGCCTGCTGGGGCGGCGCCGTGCGGTGCTTCCACAGCTGGGTGGCGCGGGCGAAATAGACATAGGGGTCTTCCGCCACGATGCAGGCCCCACGCGCACGCGCCGCATCGGCCATGGCTGGCCCCACAATGACGCAGGCCGCCTGAGAGGCGGCCAGTTGCTGCTGATAGCGCGGGTTGCTGAGAAAGCTCAGCGCGCTTGGACCCGCCGTCTCCAGTGGCGCCAGCCGCTCAATGCGCAGTTCGGCGTCTCCGTGCAGGCAGCCACCCAAGGCCTCAACGATTTCCCCCAGGCGAAGACTCACGCCAAACCCGCAGGATGCTCAGCGCGCTTATTTGGCCGGCGCAGCATTGAGCGCCTTGATCACTTTGTCGGTGATGTCGTTCTTGGGATTGATGTAGACGGCCTGGTCAAGAATGATGTCGTACTTTTCCTGCTCCGCGATCTGCTTGACCACCTTGTTCACGCGATCTCCCATCTGGGTCAGCTCTTCGCTCTTGCGCAAGTTGAGGTCTTCCTGGAATTCGCGGCGCTTGCGCTGGAAATCACGGTCCTGGTCCACCAACTGGCGCTGGCGCGTCGAGCGCTGGCTCTCGGACAGCGTCGGGGCTTCTCGCTCGAATTTTTCATTGGCTGCCTTGAGAGCATTGCCCTGATCCAGCAGTTCCTTGTCGCGCCGCGAGAACTCCTGCTCAAGCTTGGCCTGAGCAGCCTTCGCGGTGGTGGCTTCGCGAAAGACGCGCTCGGTGTGAACGAAACCAGCCTTGAATTCCTGGGCCTGCGCAGGCGCCCCGGCAACCACGGCGGCCAATGCCAATGTGCATGCGGCGTAACGAGAAAAATGTTTCATTAGAAAGACGTTCCGATCTGGAATTGCAGTTCCTGGATTCTATCGCCGGCAAATTTACGCACTGGCTTGGCATACGCGAGGCGCAAGGGACCGAGCGGCGAGATCCAGCTCAGGCCAACGCCCACCGAGGCACGCATTTCACTGAGACGGACACGCTCGTTGTCGCCATACACGTTGCCGATGTCGGCGAAAGTGAAGACACGCAGCGTGCGGTCGTTGCCCGCGCCCGGGAAAGGAGCGATCAGCTCGACATTGAGCGAGACTTTTTTCGGACCACCCAAAGATGCACCGGTGACGTCACGCGGACCCAGGGTGCCCTGGTCAAAGCCACGCACAGATCCCAGGCCGCCCGAATAGAAGTTCTTGAACACCGGGAATGGCCGCCCATTGATGCCCTTGCCCAGCCCAAGCTCGCCGTTAAAGGCCAATGTGAACTTCTTGTTCAGCGGCACGTACTGCTGGTACTGGTAGTTCGCCCGCAGGTAGCGCGCATCGCCCGCAACGGACCATTCCGAATTGAGCTTCTGGTAGACCCCTGAATTGGGGGCCAAAGCGCTGTCGCGGCTGTCGCGCGACCAGCCAATGGTGAGCGGCACAGCCGAGCTGGTGTAGCCATAGCGATCCGCATAGACCAGATACGCCGCGGGAATGTTGGTGCCCGGCTTGATGCGGGTCTGCTCCAGCCCGCCACCGAAAAACACGGTATCGGTTTCGCTGAAGGGCACGCCGAAACGTGCGCTGGCCCCCGTGGTCACCAGTTCGTAGTTGCCGCCCTGGTCCTCATAGGGCTTGTCAGTGCGGTAATACAGGTCGATCGTGCGAGAAATACCGTCCTGGGTGAAATACGGATTGGTGGTGCTGAACACCAAGGTGCGCTTGTACTTGCTGGTGTTGACGTCGACGCCCAGGTAGTTGCCCGAACCAAAAACGTTTTCCTGCTTGATGGCAAACGAGAAGGACACTTTCTCGGCGCTGGAAAAGCCCGCGCCCAACTGCAAGGAGCCAGTCGGCTTTTCCTTCACGCTGATCACCAGATCAACCTGATCGGGTGCGCCAGGCACTTCCTGACTCTCCACGTCGACCTCGGTAAAGTAACCCAGCCGGTCCACGCGGTCGCGCGAGAGGCGGATCTTCTCGCCGTCGTACCAGGACGCCTCAAACTGACGGAATTCGCGCCGAACCACTTCGTCGCGCGTGCGATCGTTGCCCGCGACGCTGATGCGCCGCACGTAGGCCCGGCGCTGCGGGTCAGAGGTCAGAACGAGCGCCACCTGGTCCTTCTCGCGGTCGATTTCGGGAACGGCCTCGATGCGCGCAAACGCAAAACCGAAGTTTCCAAAGTGGTCAGAAAACGCCTTTGTCGTTTCCGCCACCTGATCGGCGTTGTAGGGCTCGCCGGCGCGGATCGCCACCAGGGACTTGAACTCGTCGTCGCGGTCCAGGTAATTGCCCTCCAGCTTGACGCTGGAGACCACAAAGCGTTCGCCTTCGGTCACGTTGACGGTAATGGAGATGTCCTGCTTGTCCGGCGTGAGCGCCACTTGCGTGGAATCGATTCGGAACTCCAGGTAGCCGCGCTGCAGGTAGTACGAGCGCAGCGTTTCCAGATCGGCATTGAGTTTGGAGCGCGCATATCGGTCAGACTTGGTGTACCAGCTGAGCCAGCCGCCGGTGTCCTGGTCAAACAGGCCCTTGAGCGTCGATTCACTGAAGGCTTTGTTGCCAACAATGTGGATGTCCTTGATGCGCGCCGTATCACCCTCTGTCACCGTAAAAGTCAGGTTGACGCGGTTGCGCTCAACCGGCGTGACCGTGGTGACCACCTCAGCAGCATAGAAGCTCTTGTTCAGGTACTGGCGCTTGAGTTCCTGCTCAGCGCGATCGGTCAGCGCCTTGTCGTAAGGGCGTCCGTCCGTCAGGCCGATGTCGCGCATGACGTTCTTGAGCGTTTCCTTGTCAAACTCGCGTGCACCGGCGAACTCAACATCGGCAACGGTGGGGCGCTCCTGCACCACCACGACCAATACGTCACCCGAGGCTTCGAGGCGCACGTCGGTAAACAGACCCAGGCCAAACAGCGCGCGAATCGCCGCCGAGCCTTTGTCATCACTGTATTCGTCACCTACACGCAAGGGGAGCGACGCAAACACCGTCCCAGGTTCGACGCGCTGCAAGCCTTCGACCCGGATATCGCGCACCTTGAAAGGCTCCAGGGCCCAGGCCGACTGGGCCGCGAGAACCAGAGCCGCCACGGCCGCAATGGTCCGCACGCCAAAGCGAGGTAGTTTTTTATTCATGGAAAGAGGTCGATGTCGGTGCCACCGTGCGCCATCGCCCGGGGCCCGCAGTTTAGCCAAACAGCCGGTTCAGATCGTTAAACAATGCGATGGACATCATCAGCAGCAGCACCGCGACACCGCCGCGCTGCAGCTTTTCCATCCAGGCCTCGGACACGCCTTTGCCCGTGAGACCCTCCCAAAGATAATACATCAGGTGCCCACCATCGAGCACCGGTAAGGGCAGCAGGTTCAGCACGCCCAAGCTCACGCTGATGAGCGCGAGAAATGTCAGATACTGCGTCAGTCCGCCATGCGCCGAACGGCCGGCATAGTCGGCAATGGTCAACGGACCGCTGAGATTCTTGATCGAGGCTTCTCCGACCAGCATGCGCCCCATCATTTTGAGCGACAGCGCAGACACTTGCCAAGTGCGCTCCACACCACCCCACAGACCTTCCAGCGCACCATAACGCACGGTGGTGAACCGAGGTGGCTCGCCCACGAAGGCACCGATGCGGCCAATCTGCGCACCCTCTTCATCCACCATATCGGGAGCGAGGTCCAGATCGAGCACGCGTCCACCCCGTTCGATGTGCCAACGCTGCGCCACAGGCGCCCCGGCCCGCACCGAAGTGCGAATGTGCTCACGCAATTGCTGCGCATCGCCAATTTCCGCATCACCAATGCGCAAGACCAGATCACCCTTCTGCAGGCCGGCGCGGGCCGCTGCGCCGCCCTCCATCACCTCGCCGATCACGGGCCGCGTCCAGGGCGTGGCAATGCCGATTTTGCGCAGCAACTGGGCATCGGCCTCGCGCACATCGAGTTGATCGAGGGGCAACAGCACCGAGCGCAAAGGAGCGCCAGGGCGGGCCTCCACTTCCAGCCGCACCGGCGTGCCATCCAGCGCGCCGCGGGTAAGAGTCCAGCGCAGGTCTTCAAAAGAACGCAGCACACGCGGTTCATCGCTGCCCAGCGCTGCGCTCTGCACGCGTTCACCTCCATGCAGTCCTGCCACTTGCGCGATGGAACCGACCGGCGGGCTCGAGATGTACGCCATGGGCTCCTGGACGCCCGCCCAATTCACCAGCGCATACAGCAGCACCGCGAGCAAAAGATTGGCCAAAGGCCCCGCTGCAACGATCGCGGCGCGCGCGCGCAAGGGTTGCGTATTGAAAGCCAGATGCCGCTCCTCGGGGGGCACCGGGGCTTCGCGCTCGTCGAGCATGCGGACGAAACCACCCAGCGGAAAGGCAGCCAACACAAATTCCGTCGATGACCCCTTGGGCTGCCAGCGCAACAAGGGTTTGCCAAACCCAATGGAAAACCGCAGCACCTTTACGCCGCACGCCACAGCCACACGGTAGTGGCCGTACTCGTGCACGGCAATGAGGATGGCAAGCGCGCCAATGAAAGCGATCAGTGTCAGCACGTGCAACTCCTTGCGAAGGTCAGGCCGCCATGCGCGCGGCGTGCTGCTGCGCGCTGCTGCGCGCCCGAGCGTCAAGTTCGAGGAGCGCCGCCAGCGAATCGGGCTTGGAGGAGGGAACTGTGGTCAAAGTTTCGACATTCAAGGCGTGAATCTGGTCAAACCGGATGCGCCGCTCCAGAAAAGCCGCCACCGCTACCTCATTCGCCGCATTGAGCACCACAGTGGTTCCCGGCGGGGCGGCCAGGGTTTCCCAGGCCAGACGCAACGAAGGGAATCGCTCTGGATGCCCGTGATCGTCGATGGACTCGAAGGTCATGGCGCCGAGCGCATGAAAATCAAGCGCTGCAGCGCCCGAAGCGACGCGCTCGGGCCACGACAGGCCGTAGGCAATGGGCACCCGCATGTCCGGCGTGCCCATTTGCGCCACCACCGACATGTCGCGGTACTGGACCATCGAGTGGATGGTGCTTTGCGGATGGATGACGACGTCGAGTTGCTCCGGCGCCAAACCGAACAAGTAGCGCGCCTCGATCACTTCGAGCGCCTTGTTCATCATGGTGGCCGAATCGACCGATATCTTGCGGCCCATGACCCAGTTGGGGTGGGCGCAAGCATCCGCGGGGGTCACGTCCCGCAGGCTTGCTGGCGCGCGCGAGCGAAACGGGCCGCCCGAGGCCGTGAGAATGATTTTGTCGACCCGCTCGCCCCAGGTCGCTGGATCGTCCGGCAGGGACTGAAAAATCGCCGAATGCTCGCTGTCAATGGGCAGCAGCGTGGCGTGGCCGTCTCGCACCGCGCGCAGGAAAACCTCACCCCCCACCACCAACGCCTCCTTGTTGGCGAGCAGCAAGCGCTTTCCTGCGTGCGCGGCCGCCAGGCAGGGAGCCAGACCGGCCGCTCCGACGATGGCCGCCATCACGCTGTCTACCTCCGCGTGAGATGCTATTATTTCAAGAGCATCTTGCGATTGCAGTACCTGCGTTGGAAGCCCATTGGACTGGATTTTTTCCGCCAGATCGCGTGCGTGCGGTGCGCTCGCCATCACGGCGTAACGGGGCCGAAATTGCGCGCATTGCGCCAGGAGCAAATCGGTCTGCGTCGATGCGCTCAAGGCAAAGACTTCAAAGCGCTCTGGGTGGCGCGCGATCACGTCGAGGGTGTTCTTGCCAATCGACCCGGTGGAGCCGAGCACCGTTACGCGCTGGCGCATCACGACACCAGGCGGGTTAGCATCATGGCGATGGGCAGCGTGGGCAACAAGGCGTCGACGCGATCAAGCACCCCGCCGTGGCCCGGCAGCAAATTGCTGCTGTCCTTGGCGCCTGCGCTGCGCTTGACCAGCGATTCAATGAGATCGCCCACCACGCTCATGCAAGCCATGAAGAGCGCGCCCAGCAGCAGCAGCCAGGCGCCCTGTGCCCACAGGCGCGAATAAAGACTGGGCACGGCCGCCTCCCAACGCGCATCCGCCACTATCCAGCACAAACCCAGCAACAATACGCCTGCCATGCCGCCCCAAACGCCCTCCCAGCTCTTGCCGGGACTGATGGAAGGCGCAAGCTTGTTCTTGGTAAAGCGCAGGCCAAAGCTGCGACCGGCGAAATACGCAGCGATGTCGGCCATCCAGACCAGCGTCATCACCGATAGCAAAAAATTGATGCCAATGACGCGCGCCTGCACCACTGCGAGCCACGCCAGCCACAATCCGAGCACACCCAGCACAAGACGCAATGCGCGTGGAATGCGAGGCCAACCCGGCACGCCCGCGCGCAGCAACCAGGCGCTGCCCAAGACCCAGACACCGGCGGCCAAGGTCCACAGCAGGGTCAGAGGCTGCGCCGCCCAACCGGCCAGCCAGGCCGCGGCGCACAAGGCAACGCACACAGCGGAAAGCGCCAGCGACGCTGCAAACGAACAGCCATTGAGGCGTCCCCACTCCCAAGCGGCGCCAGCCATCAGCACCAGCACCACACCGGCAAACGCGGCCGGGTCGGGATAGAACAGCGCGGGCAACAAAATGGCCAGCAGAACCAGGGCGGTGAGAATGCGCTGCTTGAGCATGAAGGCCTTTCAGGCGCGCGCCAGCACCGGCGACTCACTGGCAAGTTGTTCGGAAATCAGGCCAAAACGGCGCTCACGGGCGTGGTACGCGGCAATGGCGGAGTCCAGCGCTGCCTCATCGAAGTCGGGCCAGAGTTTGTCGCTGAACACCAGTTCCGAATAGGCCGCCTGCCAGAGCAAAAAATTGCTCAGGCGCATCTCCCCGCCGGTACGGATCAACAGGTCCGGGTCACGGACATGCGAGAGGGCCATGGCCCTGTCCAGACTCTCCGGCGTGATGGCCTCCCCGCGCGCCGCCAGGCCCGCCGCTGCCTGAGCGATGTCCCAACGCCCACCGTAATTGAAGCAAATGTTGAGCAGCATGAGCTGGCAATGGGCCGTCTCGGATTCGGCCTGCTCCAGGCCAGCGCGCAACTGCACTGACAGGCTGGCGCGGTCGCCCACGAAACGCACGCGAATACCGTCGCGGGCCAATTGGGGGACTTCGCGCCCGATCGCCCGGGCAAGCAACTCCATCAGGCCAGAAACTTCCTCGGGCGGGCGGCTCCAGTTTTCGGAAGAAAAGGCGAACACCGTCAACGCCGACACGCCGCGTTCGGCGCAGGCCTTGACGCAGCGGCGCAAGGAATCCACGCCCTGCTTGTGGCCAGCCAGGCGCGGCAAAAATCGGCGCTTGGCCCAGCGGCCATTGCCATCCATGACGATGGCAATGTGCTCAGGAGCAGGCAGGGGTGAGACCATGTAGGGAGCGTGCCGCAGCGGCTTCACACCGCCAGGATGTCCTGCTCCTTGGCGGCTACCAAGGCATCGATTTCGGTGATATGGCGGTCGGTAATTTTCTGAATATCGGATTCGGACCGCTTCTGGTCGTCTTCAGACGCCAGCTTGTCCTTCACCAGGCGCTTGACCGCCTCGTTGGCGTCGCGGCGCAGGTTGCGCACGGCGATCTTGGCTGACTCGCCCTCGTTGCGTGCAAGCTTGGTCATCTCCTTGCGGCGCTCTTCGCTCATCGGCGGCATGGGCACGCGAATCAGCTCACCCAGGGACGCGGGGTTCAGGCCCAGATCGCTCTCCCGAATCGCCTTTTCGATTTTGGCGCCCATGTTTTTTTCCCAAGGCTGCACGCTGATCGTGCGGGCATCGAGCAGTTGCACGTTGGCCACCTGGCTGAGCGGCACCATCGAGCCGTAGTAATCGACGTGGATCGAGTCCAGCAGGGCCGGGCTGGCACGGCCCGTTCGGATTTTCTGCAGGTTGTTCTTGAAGGCCACGATGGACTGATCCATCTTGCCCTCCATGGTCTTGCGAATGTCGGCTGTCATGTTCGTTCTCCTCGAAATCGGGGCCTGCGGCCGCCGTGCAGCGCTTCAGGCGTGCACCAGCGTGCCTTCGTCCAGGCCCATGACGACGCGCTTGAGCGCGCCGGGTTTGAAGATGGAAAACACCTTGACGGGGAGCTTCTGGTCGCGGCACAAGGCAAACGCCGTGGCGTCCATGATGCCCAGGTTGCGTGCCATGGCTTCGTCAAATGTCAGTGTCGCATAGCGCGTGGCCGAGGGGTCTTTGTGCGGGTCTGCGGTGTACACGCCATCGACTTTGGTGGCCTTGAGGACGAGCTCGGCGCCAATCTCGGCACCGCGCAGGGCCGCTGCCGTGTCGGTGGTGAAAAATGGATTGCCGGTGCCGGCGGCAAATACCACCACCTTGCCTTCTTCGAGGTATTGCAACGCCTTGGGGCGCACATAAGGCTCAACCACCTGCTCGATGGAGATGGCCGACATCACGCGCGCTGTGAGCCCCTGCTTGTCCATGGTGTCCGCCAACGCCAGTGCATTCATCACCGTAGCCAGCATACCCATGTAGTCGGCTGTAGCACGGTCCATGCCTTCGGAACCGCCCGCGACCCCGCGAAAGATATTTCCCCCGCCAATCACCACCGCCACCTCGACGCCCATGCGGGTAATTTCCGCCACCTCGCCCACCATGCGCACGATGGTGGCACGGTTGATGCCGAACGCGTCGTCGCCCATCAGCGCCTCGCCCGACAGCTTGAGCAAGATGCGCTTATAGGCCGGCGTGGAGGAGGTCATGGGTTTCTTTCGTAAGACGAGGCAAAAAACAGGTGGCGCGGTGGTCAGATGCTCAGGCCCCGGCCTTGGCGGCGGCGACCTGGGCAGCCACTTCGGCAGCGAAGTCGTCCGCCTTCTTCTCGATGCCCTCGCCGACCACGTACAGCGTAAAACCCTTGACAGCAGTGGCGCGCTCTTTGAGCATCTGCTCGACGCTTTGCTTGTCGTTCTTCACGAAAGCCTGGTTGTACAAAGACACTTCCTTGAGGTACTTTTGCACGCCGCCTTCGATGCGCTTGGCCACGATTTCGTCGGATTGAACAGGCTTGCCTTCGGCCTGCGCCTTGGCCTTGTCTTCAGCAGCCTTGGCGGCAGCGACCGAGCGCTCTTTTTCAATCAGCTCAGGAGGCACGTCGCTGCTGGCGAGCGCCACCGGCTTCATGGCGGCAATGTGCATGGCCACGTCCTTGGCTGCCGTCTCGTCGCCTTCGTACTGCACCACGACGCCGATGCGCGTGCCGTGCAGGTAGGAAGCAAGCTTGTCGCTGCCGGCAAAACGCTGGAAGCGGCGGAACGACATGTTCTCGCCAATCTTTCCGATCAGACCCTTGCGAACGTCTTCCAGCGTGGGGCCGAAGCTGTCCTGCTCATAGGGCAGCGCACCCAGGGCGGCGATGTCGGCAGGATTGTGCTGGGCGACCAGCTTGGCTGCTCCATTGGCCATGGCGAGGAAGCTGTCGTTCTTGCTGACAAAGTCGGTTTCGCTGTTGACTTCGAGCAGCGCGCCGGTGTTGCCGTCGATGAAGCTTGCCACCACGCCTTCGGCCGTGATGCGCGACGCGGCCTTGCCGGCCTTGGTGCCGAGCTTCACGCGCAGCAATTCTTCGGCCTTGACCATGTCACCAGCGGCTTCGGTCAGTGCCTTCTTGCATTCCATCATCGGCGCGTCGGTCTTTGCGCGCAGTTCGCCTACCATGCTTGCGGTAATTGCAGCCATCAGTCGTTCTCCAGAATCAATTCATATCAATATAAAAAAAAGGGGGCAATTGAGCCCCGCTTTTTTCCGCGACACAGCGTCGCGCGGCCAGGGGGAAGGCTCAGGCAGCGGAGCTTTCCACTTCCACGAACTCGTCCGAGGCTTCTGTGGAAACCGCCTTCACCACGTCGTTGACCGCGTTGTTGCGGCCTTCGATGACTGCGTCGGCCATGGCGCGCACATACAGATCCACCGCCTTGGCGGAGTCGTCGTTGCCAGGAATGACGTGGTCAATGCCTTCAGGCGAGTGGTTGGTGTCGACCACGCCAATCAGCGGAATACCGAGCTTCTTGGCTTCGGCAATGGCAATCTTGTGGAAACCCACGTCGACCACGAAGATGGCGTCGGGCAACGCAGCCATATCCTGAATGCCGCCAATGTCCTTTTCCAGCTTCTCGATCTCACGCGTGAACATGAGTTGCTCTTTCTTGCTCAGGGCTTCGAGGCCGCCTTCCTGCTGCGCCTTCATGTCCTTGAGGCGCTTGATGGAGGTCTTCACGGTCTTGAAGTTGGTCAGCATGCCGCCCAGCCAGCGCTGGTTCACGTAGGGCACGCCAGCGCGCAAGGCTTCGGCCGCCACGGTGTCACGGGCCTGGCGCTTGGTGCCAACAAACAGCACGGTGCCGCGATTGGCGGTGAGTTGCTGGGCAAACTTGGTGGCTTCCTGGAGCAGCGGAAGCGATTTTTCCAAGTTGATGATGTGAATCTTGTTGCGATGGCCAAAGATGTACGGAGCCATCTTGGGGTTCCAGAACCGGGTCTGGTGGCCGAAGTGAACGCCGGCTTCCAGCATTTCGCGCATAGTGACTGCCATAAAAGTGCTCCAAAGGTTGGGTCTAAAATCCAGTCCGACATCGCTGCCCACCACTCAATTCGCTGGCTGGGCCGCAACACCTTGGCGGGACTGGTTTGCTATTGGTTTCGCTAAGGGCTAACGCCCCGCAAAACCCAAGGATTCTAGCATAGACATGGCAAAAGACCTTGACAGTACGCTGCGCCTGCTGCACGCCGGCGGCACCACTGCAATGGCGGAAATGGCGCGCTGCATCCAGCGGGCGCTCACTCCCGAATGCCAGCATGTCTTCACACCCTTGCTGCCGGAGCAGGCTGCCCGCGAAGCCACCAACCCTGGGCAGGCCCATCGCCCCCTGGCCGGCCTGGCAGTTTCGGTGAAAGACCTGTTTGACATGCAAGGGATGCCTACCCCGGCGGGCTCCCGGGTGCTGGCCGAGGCGCCGCCTGCGGCTTGTGATGCACTGGCCGTGCAGCGTCTGCGTGCGGCAGGCGGCGCCGTGATTGGGCGCACGCAGATGGTGGAATTCGCCTTTTCCGGTGTTGGCATCAACCCCCACCATGGCACGCCAGCTGCTTTTGACGGCCGCTTTGGCGCGCTGCCAGGGGCGCCGCGCGTGCCTGGAGGCTCGTCCTCGGGCGCGGCCGTGTCGGTAGCTACCGGGGCCGCGTTCATTGGCCTGGGTTCGGACACCGGGGGTTCGATTCGCATTCCTGCGGCCTTGTGCGGCATTGTCGGCTTCAAGAACACCGCCCGCCTGGTGCCCACTGCGGGCGCCGTGCCGCTCTCGACCACCCTGGACACCGCTTGCGCCATGACGCGCTCGGTGCGCGACGCCGTGCTGGCGCACGAAATTCTGGCGGCGCGGCGCGTGACGCGCAGCCCGGCACCCTTGTCGGCGTGGCGGCTGGCGGTGCCCGGCGGGGTGTTTCTCGAAGGCTTGGAGCCCCCCGTGCGCACCGCGTTCGAGCGCAGTGTGGAGCAATTGCGCCGCGCCGGCGCACGTATCGTGGAAATCGACCTGCCCGAAGTGGCGCAACTCGCGGGCCTGCAAGCCACTGGCGGTTTTGCCGCCGCAGAGAGTTTCGCCTGGCACCGGCAACATTTGGCCCGAAATGGAGCCGCCTACGACCCGCGCGTGCGGGTGCGGATCGAGCGCGGCGCACGCATGTCTGCGGCGGACTACATCGACCTGTTGCACGCGCGCACCGCCTGGATCGCGCAGATCGAGACCGCCATTGGCGACTTCGACGCCCTGCTCTCGCCCACCGTCCCCATCCTGGCCCCATTGCTGGCGTCGATCGCACCGGCGGACGGCAGCGATACGCAGCAGGATGCAGCACGCGACGCGGAGTTTCAGCGCGTCAATGCCCTGCTGCTGCGCAACCCCAGCATTGTCAATATGCTTGACGGCTGCGCGCTGTCGCTGCCCTGCCACCAAGCCGGAGAACTTCCGGTGGGCATGATGCTGTGGCACGCCGCGCTGCACGACGATGCGGTGCTCAATGTGGGCCTGCGGGTGGAAGAACAACTACAAAAATCATAGCTACTAGCGCTTTATGGATAAGCGCTAGAGGCAAAAAATACCCAGAATTCATGAAGATTGCGATTGTGGGCGCCGGCGTGGCCGGCGTGACCACGGCTTACGAGTTGGCGCGCCACGGCCACACCGTCACCGTGTTCGAACGGCGCGCCAGTGCCGCCGAAGAAACCAGCTTTGCGCCTGGCGCCGTGCGCGGCCTGGGTCCACTGGCTCCGTGGGCGCTGCCCGGGGCCATGGGCGTGCCGCGTGCCCTGGGCAGTTCGGCCAGCGTTCAGGCCGGCCGCGCCAGCAGCTTGGCGCAGCTGCGTTGGCTCTGGCAATGGCAAAGCGCTGCGCGCAAAGCACTGCGCAGCGAAGAGCCGACACCCGCCATGCGTGCGCTGGCGCAGCTCTCGCAGTGGAGCCAGCACTGCTACCTTGACACCGCCGAGGCACTGGAGCTTGACCTGGAGCACAGCTGCGGCGCACTGCTCTTGCTGCAAGACGACCGCACCGCCGCGCCGCTGCGCCAGGCCGTGCAAGCGCTGCGCAGCGCAGGTGCTCTGCTGCACGAACTGGACGCCGCAGCCGCGCGCAAGCTCGAACCCGGGCTGGCGGAGAACGCAGAATTCGCCTTGGCGCTGCACCTGCCCGCGGCCGAGGCCGGCAACTGCCGCCAGTTCAGCGTGCTGCTGCGACAGGCCGCGCAGCGCCTGGGCGCCGAGTTCTTGTTTCAGGCCGAAGTCACCGCAATTCGCAGCACCTCCAACGGCACCACGCTGCAACTGCGCGGCGAAGCCGAGCCCCGGCGCTTCGAAGCTGCCGTGCTGTGCAGTGGCGCCGATGCCTTGTCCCTGCTCGCGCCGCTGGGCGTGCGCACCGGCATGGTGGCACTGTGGGGCTATTCGCTGACTGCACCGCTGCGCGAAGGCGTTCCTGGACCGCAAGGCACCGTGCTGGACGCGGCGCGGCAGGTGAGCCTGGCGCGCCTGGGCCAGCGCATCCGCGTTTCCGGCGGCGCCGAACTGGGCGGCACCGGAGCGGCGCAGCACCCGAAGGCCCTGCACGCGCTCTATGAGGCTCTGGACACCTGGTTTCCCGGCAGCGCCCAGCGCGGCGCCGGCCTGCAGATGTGGCGCGGCGCCCGTGCCATACGGCCAAGCGGCCTGCCCCTGCTCGGAGCCAGCGGCGTACCCGGCCTGTGGCTCAACCTGGCCCACGGCGACGGCGGCTGGTCCCTGGCCAGCGGTTGCGCGCGGGAGCTGGCTCAGCAACTGGTCGGAAGCGAATCAGCGCTCACACCCACCGACCTGCTGCACTTCGCCCCCAGCGGTGCCTAAGTGCACGCGCCTCGGAGGCGCAATGCCTGCCCATAATGGCGCACATGCTGCGCATCCTGCCCGATAGCCCCCACCCACTTCACGACCTGGAAGCGACGCGCTCCATTGAGCACAGCGCGGCGGCAAGCCTGCCGCCCTACACGCTGATGCAGCGTGCCGGTCTGGCCACCGCACGCCTGGCTCGCGCCCTGGCGCCGCACGCCCGTGCCGCGTGGATCGTCTGTGGGCCGGGGAACAACGGCGGCGACGGGCTGGAAGCTGCCGCACACCTGCACCGCGCGGGCATTCGCGTCACCGTCACCTGGCTGGGCAGCGAGGCCCGTTTGCCGCCCGATGCCCAACACGCGTTGCACCGGGCGCGGGGCGCGGGCGTAGTTTTTGCCGATTCCCCTTCCATTGCCCTCACTGCGGCTGACATCTGCGTGGACGCCATGCTGGGCATCGGTCTGGCGCCTGGCGACGCAGCGCGTCCGCCTCCGGCCCACTGGCTGGCCTTGCTGGCGCAATTGCGCGCCGGCCCCGCCTGCCTGCTGTGTGTGGACCTGCCCAGCGGCCTGCAGACCGATACCGGGGCCTGGGCGGATGGCTTTGCTCCCGAAATGGCCGCGCGCGCACCCTGCCACACGCTGTCACTGCTCACGCTCAAACCCGGCCTCTTCACCGCCCACGGCCGCGACGCCGCAGGCACCGTGTGGCTGGACACGCTCGACACCGCTGCGAACGAGACCCGCGCCACCGCCTGGCTGACCGGCCCGCCCCCGGCCGCGCACCGCGTGCATGCCAGCCACAAGGGCAGCTACGGCGATGTCGCCGTCGTCGGCGGCGAGGGTCTGGCACGGCGTGGCATGGGCATGGAGGGCGCTGCGCTGCTGGCGGCCGGCGCCGCCTTGCACGCTGGCGCCGGCCGTGTGCTGCTGGCGCTGCTGGACGGCGCAGCGCTCCCAGCCGCCCTCTGGGCGCCCGAGCTGATGCAGCGCCGCTTTGAGGTGCTCGAGCTGGAAGCGCTGACCGTGGTCTGTGGCTGCGGCGGCGGCGAGGCCGTGGCCGAGGTGCTGCCCGCCGTGCTGGCCCGCGCCGCCCGGCTGGTGCTCGACGCTGACGCCCTTAACGCCGTTGCCAGCAGCGCGGCGTTGCAAACCGCACTGGCAAAGCGTGCAGCGCTCCGGCAGGGCACCATCTTGACACCGCACCCGCTCGAAGCCGCCCGCCTGCTGGGCTGCAGCGCCCAGGCGGTGCAGGCCGATCGCCTGGCGGCAGCGCAGAGCCTGGTACAGCGCTTTGGCTGCGTCTGCGTGCTCAAGGGTTCGGGCAGCGTGGTGGCCGGGCCGGGGCGCGTGCCCGCCATCAACCCCACGGGAAACGCGCGCCTGGCCACGGCCGGCACGGGCGATGTGCTGGCCGGCATGCTGGGTGCCCACTGGGCGACAGGGAAAGAATCTTTCGCGGCAGCGTGCAGCGCCGTCTACCAGCACGGCCGCTTGGCCGACCGCTGGCCTGCAGACCAGGCACTGGTTGCCAGCGCGCTCTCAAAGGCGTCAAATTTTGATTAAAAATAGGCCCTAGCGCTTATTCCACCAGCGCAAGCAGCTCCTGAAATAAGAGCGAATCGGCACAGCTGCAGGGGCGGACCAGGCAGACCCGCGCTGCGCCTCAGTGGCGTGTTCCGCGTCCCTTGGCCTTCCCCGAAGGCGCTTTGGTCAGCAAGGAAGCTTTCTGTTTGGATTTGCCGCCAGATCCACTGGATCCACTGGATCCACCGAAATCTTTCGAAGCCGCAGCCTCGTGCTGCCTGCGTGAGGGCGCCGGAGCGGCCTCTTCGCTGCCCCGCCGCTCGCGCGCCGGCTTTTCGCTGGCTTTGGCACTTTTCTTGCCTCCACTGCGCTCGCCGGGACCGCGCGGCACTGCGATCTCGCCTTCGTTCACAAGACGAAAATCGATGCGCCGGCCGTCCAGATCCACCCGGCTGACCTGCACGCGCACGCGCGAGCCAATGGCATAGCGGATTCCGCTGCGCTCGCCGCGCAGTTCCTGGCGCGCCTCGTCGAACTTGAAGTAGTCGCCGCCCAGCTCGGTGATGTGCACCAGACCCTCGACGTACATGGCGTCGAGCGTGACGAAGATGCCAAAGCTGGTGACCGAGGACACTACTCCGCCGAATTCCTCGCCCAGGTGCTCGCGCATGTACTTGCACTTGAGCCAGGCCTCCACGTCGCGGCTGGCTTCGTCGGCGCGGCGCTCGTTGGCGCTGCAGTGCAGGCCAGCCGCTTCCCAGGATTGTGTCTCTGCCAGAGCCGCGCCCGTTTCCTTCTTGCGCGGCTCGGTGCCTGGCTTCTGGGCCCGTGCCGCCAGGCGCTTGCTCAGCTTGGCATGCGCCTCGCCGGGAAGCGGCAGGGCCGGCAGCCGGTAGCGCGTATTGCCCAGAATCGACTTGATGACACGGTGCACCAGCAGATCGGGGTAACGCCGGATCGGACTGGTGAAATGCGTATACGCCTCGAACGCGAGACCGAAGTGGCCGCTGTTGTTGGGTGTGTAGATGGCCTGCTGCATGGAGCGCAGCAGCATGGTGTGGATTTGCTGCGCATCGGGCCGGTCCTTGGTGGCTTCGGCAATGGCCTGAAATTCGGATGGCGCCGGGTTGTCGCTGATCGACATACCGACCGCCATGGCTTTCAAGTAGCTGCGCAGGATGTCCTGCTTCTCGGGCGTGGGGCCTTCGTGCACCCGGTACAGGCCGTGCTGCTTGCCCTGGGCGATGAAGTCGGCGCTGCAGACATTGGCCGCCAGCATGGCTTCTTCGATCAGCTTGTGGGCGTCGTTGCGCGTGCGCGGAATGATTTTTTCGATGCGGCCGTTGTCGTCGCAGACGATCTGCGTCTCGGTGGTTTCAAAATCCACCGCGCCGCGCTCGCGCCGCGCAATCAACAGAGCGCGGTACACATCGTGCAGATTGAGCAAATCGGGAACCCGCTCCGTGCGTTTCGCCGCTTCGGGGCCGCGCGTGTTGGCCAGAATCGCCGCCACTTCGGTGTAGGTGAAGCGCGCATGGCTGAACATCACCGCCGGGTAGAACTGATAGGCGTGCACTTCGCCCTTGGCCGTGATCAGCATGTCGCAGACCATGCACAGGCGCTCGACGTCGGGATTGAGCGAGCACAGCCCATTGCTGAGCTTCTCAGGCAGCATGGGGATCACGCGGCGTGGAAAGTACACGCTGGTGGCGCGGTCGTAGGCATCGATGTCGATGGCGCTCCCGGTCTGGACGTAATGACTTACATCGGCAATGGCGACGAGCAGGCGCCAGCCCTTGGCGCGGCCGACCTTGGCGGGCTCGCAGTACACGGCGTCATCAAAATCGCGCGCATCTTCGCCATCGATGGTGACCAACGGCACGTCAGTCAGGTCGATGCGGTCCTTTTTGTCCAGTGGTCGCACCTTGTCGGGCAGTGCAGCGGCCTGCGCCAGGCAGGTTTCAGAAAATTCGTGCGGCACGCCGTATTTGCGTACCGCAATTTCGATTTCCATGCCGGGGTCGTCGACCTCGCCCAGCACTTCGGTGATGCGGCCCACCGGCTGGCCGTAGAGCGCAGGCGGCTCGGTCAATTCGACCACCACCACTTGTCCCGGCTCGGCATCGCCCAAAGCGCCTTTGGGAATGAGTACGTCCTGGCCGTAACGCTTGTCTTCGGGGGCCACGATCCAGACACCGCTTTCCTGCAGCAGCCTGCCAATCAGGGGTTGCTTGGGGCGTTCGATGATTTCCACCACGCGGCCTTCGGGTCGGCCGCGCCGGTCCTGGCGCACGATACAGACACGCACGCGGTCCTTGTGCAGGACGGCGCGCATCTCGTTCGGGGGGAGAAAAATGTCAGACAGGCCATCGTCGCGCAGGACAAAACCGTGGCCATCGCGGTGCCCTTGAACCGTGCCTTCAAATTCATCGGAAGGCTGGTTGGCAGGCAATTTTTCGCTCATTTTTTTACTATACAATCTCGTTCTTTCCTGAAATGCCCAGGTGGCGGAATTGGTAGACGCACTAGTTTCAGGTACTAGCGAGTAACATCGTGGAGGTTCGAGTCCTCTCCTGGGCACCAAGTTTAACGAGAAGCCGCTGCATAAGCGGCTTTTTTGTTTTTATTCGCCAGAGTACCGCATCAACCCTGCCTCCTCTGCTATAAAATTCAAGCATTCGATATCTGGCCCAGATGGCGGAATTGGTAGACGCACTAGTTTCAGGTACTAGCGAGTAACATCGTGGAGGTTCGAGTCCTCTTCTGGGCACCAAGCAAAAAGCCGCTGCAGTTGCAGCGGCTTTTTTATTTCCGAAGCGCTTGGCCGCTTCTGCGCGTCACCCGCGCATCAAAGCCTTCAGAACGTTCTGCAAACGGCGTGCGGCAGCGGCGTCGCTGGGCTGGGCGAGCAACTCGGCCACATCCTGCGCCCAAGTCTGCGCTGGCGCCGCTTCGTTGCGGCGCGTCAGCAACTGCAATTGCATCATGCGGCGATCCGAAAGATGCTCGGCCGGCGTGGGAACCTCGGCGGCAATTTCCAGCCGCAGCAGCAGATCAGCGCCGGAGACCTTGCCCCCCGTTCGCGGCGGCGCGGTCAACGCCTGCGTCCAAGCATTGCGCACGGCGCCCGTCACGCTGCGGCCAAACTCCTGCGCTGGCGGCACCAGGTCTGCATCACGTTTTTCCCATGCGGCAAGCAGATGCGTAAGGGCTTCCCCGTGGGCCTGAGCCGCCAATTTTCGCAAAGCGGCCTCGGCATGCTCCAGAGCCTCGCGCTGGGCCCGAAAGGCTGCGTCGCCCAGACGTGGGCCACGATCTTCAAAGGCGGGTCGATCGCCAAAGCGCCCAGAACCCGCGCCGTCGCGGCCGCCGTCACGCGCGGGTCGGCTATCGCGCCGCTCGCCGGGACGTGCACCTCGGCCCGGGGCCGCCGGCACATCCTTCTTCATCCCTGGCCGGTCGTCCCCGCGCACCGCCACCACCCGGCGCGGAGCCGGAGGCGGAGTCACCGGCGTGGCTGCCGGGCTTTCGTCGACCGAAGCGTCTTGCGACTCGGCAGACTCTTGCGAGCTCGGTTCCGACGGGATAGGCGCTTCGCCTGCAGCTTGTGCTGGCGCTGGCACAGGAGCCTGTGTGGCGGCATGCGCAGCCTGACCGCGAAGCGCCGCCTCCAGTGCGCTCACGGCGGCGCGAATGCGCTGCGCGTCACCACTGGCATTGGCGGCATCGAGCGCCTTGGCGGCTTCAAGCACGGCCCTGTCATGTGCGCTGGCCTGACCCGCGCCCCGTTCGCGTTCAGCGGTTTTGCGGTTGAAGGCTTCATCAATGGGCTTGCGGAACGCATCCCACAACTTTTGCTCCTGGCGGCGCTCCAGCGGAACCGTCTGGGCTTCGACTTGCCAGCGCTGCTGCAATGCCTTCACGGCATCCACACGCAGCATGGGGGAGGCCCCCAGGGCGATGGCTTCCTCAATCATGGCGTGGCGACGCGCCAAGCTGGCGGCCTGCGCAGCTTCGAAAGGCCCAGCGGCGGCGTCCATGGCGCGTTTCCACTGCGGCTGCAGTTCCGCCAGCAGCTTTTCGCCCACATGGCCACCGTCCCGCCAGCGGGCACCAAACTGCTGAAGACCGCGCAAAACCGACTTCCAATCGGTATTGGTGGCGTTTTGCTCGCCCCAGGTCTGGAGTTCGGAAATCAAGGCCAGACGCTGCGCCTTGTGCTCGGCCGCGTCGGTGCGCACTTTCTCCAGCCAAGCCTCAACCACCTTGTGCGCCTCATTGCAGGCTTCGTCAAACTTCTTCCACAAGCCATGGTTGGGCGCCCCGCCCTGGTCGGCCTGTTTCCATTGCTCGCGCAAATTGCGCAAGCTCTCCTGCATCTTGCGCCCCCCCAATCCTTGACCTTCAGGCCGTTGCAACAAACCCTGCGCCTTGGCAACCAGGTCTTCGCGCACCTGATCTGCACTCCAACGCTGCCAGCCTTCGAGCTCACCCGCCGCCACCAACGCCGTGTGCACGCGCTGCTCGAGCGCAGTATCGATATGCCGGCCATGCTGCTTGAGCACGGTGCGCAAAGCCGTCGCTGCACCGGCACTGGCCTTGCCGTGACCCTGGGCTGTTTCTTCTTCCAGTTTGTTCAGGGCATCCATGACGCGGGCTGCGGACTGCGCGGCCAGCTCCGGGTCCACCCGGGGTTTGCTGGGCCGCTGCGCCGCGGGAGCAGCGGCAGGTGCCTCACCACGCGCTGCGCGCAACTCTTCAGCCCACATAGGAACCGCAGGAAGCGGTGCCTGTGCGTCGGCCGCAGCAGTTGCCGCTTGCCCGATGGCGGCCTGGAATGCCTCCCAAACCACTAGGAGCTGCGCTTTGGAGGCATCCAACAGAGGAGGAAAGCGTGCCTCGACACTCGGCCAACTGGCGTCGCCTGCGAGCGCCTGGGCCTGGTCCTGCCAGTGCTGCACATCGGTAGACAACGCGTCCTGCGTCGCATGGGCATCCTGCCAAGGTTTGGTGGACAGCACTTCAATGCGTTGCGCCAGCAACACCGCCGCTTCACGCTGCACCTGAACACGGTGCTGCAGGTCTTCAATCACCTTGATGCGCTCGGTCAGCTGCGTCTTGAGTTCCGCCAAAGGTTCACGCGAGAGGGGCGCACCGGCCTTGGCTGCATCGCGCTGCCAGGCCATGGCATCGGCAATATTCAGCTTGGGCGCTGCCAGCAATGCATTGGCCTTGTCTGCCCAATCAGCGGCGATAGCCTCCTGATTCTTGGCGCGACGGAGCTCGTCCAGACGCTCACGCACGGCTCGCGCTGCGCCTTTGTCGCGGCCACTGAGCTCCTTGAACACATCCTGCAGTTGCGCTGGCGTCGGCTGCGACGCCAGCCAGTCGCGGATGCGTGAGGCGCGCTCGCCCGAAGTCGCGGCAGAGAAAGCTCCGCCAGTCAGCGCGTCAAGCGGATGCACGGGCGTCGTCGGAGGCGGCGTAGTGGGCAGATCAGGAGCGTCAGACATCTTGTTGCGCAAAGAGAATGGAAACATGGGAAGTGAGGAGCAAAGGCGCAAAGCGCCAGCCCGTACAAACGAGCGATGAAGGAAGCACGCACAAGGGCGAGCGCAAGCCTATTTTCACAGGGTTTTGAAGAAGCTCCCTAAACCTTGGTCAACACATGCTTTCCGAATGCTCTCCACGCTGACTCAGATGCGCTGTCAACGGCGCGGCAGAAGGGAAAGGCGGGTGCCGCGGAATTCGTTGGAGGCAGACCGCGTCTTCCCAAAAAAGGGGATACATACAGTCTTTTAAATACTATTAAGTCTAACATTTAGCTTTAATAGTGTTGACTTGGTATTTGATCGGCCTCTAGAATCCGCCAGCTTTTCCGAAAAGCTAAGTATTAACCCCAGTTCCGCTGCCGAAATCGGCTAAGTCAAACCGACCTTGTGCTAAGCGCCAGGCACGAATTTGATGGCGTACCAATCAGGTGAATATCGATGCTCCAGCTCTTTGGGTCTTGGAGGATTCGACATTGCCGCCGAAAGGAAGCTATGACAGCGACAGGATCCTTGGTCTCCGGCCTGCGTACAGTGGTACACGCGCTGGTCAACGGTGTTTTCAAACTTACGCACAACGGCTTTGCCCTTCTGGGCTTGGCAGTTGCTTGCCTGATCATTACCCTGACCGCCCGCACCGACCTGCGCGAGCAGGGAGAAATGCAGTTGCGCAGCTGGCTGCAGGCTCGTCAAGGGCCAGAAGCAGATGTGGACGCCGAGCTCGACGAGCCCATTGAGCGCACTTTGGCGGCTGACCCGCGCGGTCTGCCCAAAGAGCAGGCCCGGGTGGCCTTCTGGTTAAGCAAAAAGTACAGCGTAGCGCCCGAGCCGCTGAGCGTGCTGGTGGGCGAAGCTTATGAACTTGGTACCAAGACCAAGCTCGACCCGACTTTGATTCTGGCCATTGTGGCCATTGAATCGAGATTCAACCCCTTCGCCCAGAGTGCTGTCGGCGCACAGGGCTTGATGCAGGTGATGACCCGCGTGCATACCGACAAGTACGAAGCCGTGGGTGGACAGCTTGCAGCCTTCGATCCGGTCACCAATTTGCGCGTGGGCGTGCAGGTGTTGCAGGAATGCATTCGCCGCGCGGGTTCGCTTGAAGGCGGGCTACGCTATTACGTCGGAGCCGCCAACCTGGAAGACGACGGCGGCTACGCGGCAAAAGTGCTGGCTGAGCATTTCCGCCTGCGGCAAGTGGCAGGTGGGCGCGGCGCACGCGCTGCCACGCCCCCTGCCGGAACGCTGACCACCAAAGCCGACGCCCCGCCAGCCACCACAGCTGTGGCAGCGCCCGAAGCACCCGTGGTCGTCCCGAGCTCCGAAAAAGTGGCCCTTCTTTCGGCGTCCTGAAACCTCGGCACCTTCGGCCACCTGGCTGGGCAAGCTTCACTCGGTTAAACTCACACCCGTGCGCGACTGGCGATAGGCGCGGCCCTGACCGGGCTGCCGCTGACGTGGAAACCGACAAGGCTTTGCCCTTGTGAACCACCGGGAAGCGTGCCGCACCGGCTTTTTGCTGGCTGCGTTCCGCCGTTCGCCTGGGCAGCCCTTGTTTCAAGGGACACAAGTTCACAGGACTGCCATGTACCACCGAAGTATTCTCGTAGAGCAAACCGATCCTGAGCTGTTCGCAGCCATTCAGGCGGAAAACCGGCGCCAGGAAGAGCACATCGAACTCATCGCCAGTGAAAACTACGCTTCCCCAGCGGTCATGTGGGCCCAGGGCACGCAGCTGACCAACAAGTACGCAGAAGGCTATCCCGGCAAGCGCTATTACGGCGGCTGCGAGTTCGTCGATATCGCCGAGCAACTGGCTCTTGAGCGCGTCAAGCAAATCTTCGGCGCCGAGGCGGCCAACGTGCAGCCCCACTGCGGCGCTTCGGCCAACGAAGCCGTGTTTCTCGCCTTCCTCAAGCCGGGCGACACCATCATGGGCATGAGCCTTGCCGAAGGCGGACACCTGACGCACGGCATGGCACTCAACATGTCGGGCAAATGGTTCAACGTGGTCTCCTATGGCCTCAATGCCAAGGAAGAAATTGACTACGACGCCATGGAGAAGAAGGCGCACGAGACCAAGCCCAAGCTCATCATCGCGGGCGCCTCGGCCTACAGCCTGCACATCGATTTCGCTCGCTTCGCCAAAGTGGCCAAGGATGTGGGCGCGGTTTTCATGGTGGACATGGCGCACTACGCCGGCCTGATTGCGGCGGGTCTGTACCCCAATCCCGTACCGCACGCCGACGTCGTCACGAGCACCACACACAAGAGCCTGCGCGGCCCGCGCGGCGGCATCATTCTGATGAAGGCGGAGCACGAAAAAGCGATCAACAGCGCCATTTTCCCTGGCTTGCAAGGCGGCCCACTGATGCACGTGATTGCAGCCAAGGCGGTGGCGTTCAAGGAAGCGCTGCAGCCCGATTTCAAACAGTACCAGCAGCAAGTGCTGACGAATGCACGCGTCATGGCCGAGACGCTGACCCAGCGCGGACTGCGCATTGTCAGCGGCGGAACGCAAAGCCATTTGATGCTGGTTGATCTGCGCGCCAAGGGCATCACCGGCAAGGAAGCAGAGGCCGTGCTGGGCCAGGCCCACATGACGATCAACAAGAACGCCATCCCCAACGACCCGGAAAAACCCATGGTGACCAGCGGCATCCGCGTGGGCACGCCGGCCATGACCACACGCGGCTTCAAAGACGAGGAAGCCCGCCTGACCGCCAACCTGCTGGCCGACGTATTGGACAAGCCGCGCGACGAGGCCCACATTGCCGCCGTGCGCGCCAAGGTGAATGCGCTGACCAGCCGCTTCCCGGTCTACCGCGACTAAGGGCTCGCCCCATGAAATGCCCGTTCTGCGGCCATCTCGACACCCAGGTGGCCGAGACCCGGGTGGCCGAGGACGGCGGCTTCATCCGCCGCAGGCGCCGCTGCGGGGCCTGCGGCAAGCGCTTTACCACCTATGAAAAGCCGGAAATCAATTTCCCGGTGGTGGTGAAGAAGGATGGTCGGCGCACCGAATACGCCGCCGCCAAATTGCGCGGATCCTTCGCCATTGCCCTGCGCAAGCGCCCTGTGAGCACGGCGCAGGTGGACGCCGCCATCGAGCGCATTGAAGAGCAATTGCTGAGCCTGGGCCTGCGCGAACTGGCGTCCAGCCGCATCGGTGAACTGGTGATGCGCGAACTCAAAAAACTCGACCAAGTGGCATACATCCGCTACGCCAGCGTGTATCGCAGTTTCGAGGACATCGACGAGTTCAAGAGCCTGGTAGACGAAGTCAGACGCTGAGAACGCGCGCACGATCCGAGCCCCACCCTTCGCCTGGAACGCGGCGCAAGCACGATTTTTCCGACTTTTTAGGCCTCCAGCGCTTACTGGGTAAGCGTTGTCAGCTATCTATTCAATAGTATTGCGTTCAGCGAGCGGCGGCCGAAATCGGTGCCACCGCCTGGCGCACATCGCCGCATTGGGCTCTGTGGCGCAGGGCATGGTCGATCAGCACCAGCGCCAGCAAAGCCTCGGCAATAGGCGCTGCCCGGATACCGACACAGGGGTCATGGCGCCCACGGGTGGACACCTGCACGCTCTGGCCGGCCGTGTCGATGGATTCGCGCGGACTGAGGATGGAGCTGGTCGGTTTGATGGCCATATGCACCTCAATGTCCTGGCCGCTGCTGATGCCGCCCAGAATGCCGCCTGCGTTGTTGCTGCGAAACCCGTCTGGCGAGAGCGAATCGCCGTGCACCGTGCCGCGCTGCGCGGCACTGGCAAAGCCAGCGCCAATTTCCACGCCCTTGACCGCGTTGAGACCCATCATCGCCCAGGCGATATCGGCGTCGAGCTTGTCGTAGATGGGTTCGCCCCAGCCCACGGGCACGCCGGTTGCCTGGACCCGAATGCGCGCACCGCATGAGTCGCCCGACTTGCGCAGCGCATCCATGTAATCCTCATAGCGCTGGACATCGGCTACCGGTGCAAAAAACGGGTTGCGGCCCACGTGCTCCCAGGATTCAAATCCGATCTCCAATTCGCCCAGTTGGCTCATGCAGGCTCGAACCTGGGTGCCGAACTGCGCCGCCAGCCATTTTCTGGCGACGGCACCGGCCGCCACCGTGGGCGCAGTCAATCGGGCCGACGAACGCCCGCCACCCCGCGGGTCGCGCACGCCGTATTTGTGCCAGTAGGTGTAGTCGGCGTGGCCGGGGCGAAAGCGCTGGGCAATATCGCCATAGTCCTTGCTGCGCTGATCGGTGTTGCGAATCAAGAGCGCAATCGGCGTGCCCGTGGTCATGCCTTCGTACACGCCTGAGAGGATTTCCACTGCGTCGGGTTCGGCGCGCTGGGTGACGTGGCGGCTGGTGCCGGGCCGGCGCCGATCCAGATCTGCCTGAATGTCGGCCTCGCACAAGGCCATGCCGGGCGGGCAGCCATCGATCACGCAGCCTATGGCTGGGCCGTGGGATTCACCGAAGTTGGTGACTGCGAAAAGGGTGCCGAAAGTATTGCCGCTCATGGAGAGCGATTATCGGGGCAGTAGAACGACCTGCGGTGGTTGCGCGCAGCATTGTCCGCGCCTGCCGTGGCTTGTATCGGCCCCATCGCCTGCCTTCGCACTTCCTGGCGCGCGCAGGCAAAAGGCGCGGAAACCTACAGCAGCTTTTCGTCCGAATCGTCGGCTTCGCCCTCGGGCCAGTCACGGATGTAGGCCTTGAGCATCTTGTTCTCGAAATTCTGGCTGTCCACTACGGCCTTGGCCACGTCGTAGAAGCTGATGACACCCATCAGCATGCGGTTGTCCATGACGGGCATGTAGCGCGCATGGCGATCCAGCATCATGCGCCGCACTTCGTCCATGTTGGTCTCGTAAGTGCAGGTCAGTGGGTGGTCGTCCATGGCCGTACGCACGAGCATGGTGCCCACATTGCCGCCATTTCGCACCAGGGCCTGGATGACTTCACGGAAGGTGAGCATGCCCACCAGATCCCCGTGCTCCATGACAACCAGCGAGCCGATGTCCTTCTCGGACATGACGCGCACAGCGTCGGCAAGAGGTTCGGCTGGGTGGGCGGTGTAGAGCGTATTGCCCTTCACTCGCAGGATGTCGCTAACTTTCATGGCGTGCTCCGTACTGTTTGCAGCCAGTGTCGCTTGCTGGTGCCTCTGCAAATATAGCCCACAATGCCGCTATCGCTTTGGAGAAAACCATGCCCGGTTACGCCGATCCCGGCTTCGACACGCTGGCCCTGCATGCAGGCGCCACCCCAGACCCCGCCACCGGTGCGCGGGCCGTGCCCATTCATCTCACCACGTCCTTCGTTTTCGAGTCCAGCGATCACGCCGCCTCGCTCTTCAACATGGAGCGCGGCGGACATGTGTACTCGCGCATCAGCAATCCCACTACCGCGGTTTTCGAGCAGCGCATGGCCGCGCTCGAAGGCGGCGTCGGCGCGCTGGCCACGGCCAGTGGCCAGGCCGCACTGCATTTGGCCATTGCCACGCTGATGGGCGCGGGTTCGCACATTGTGGCCAGCAGCGCGCTGTACGGCGGATCGCAAAACCTGCTGCACTACACGCTGCGCCGCTTTGGCATTGAAACCAGCTTCGTACCCACGGGCGACCTTGACGCGTGGCGCGCAGCGATCCGCCCCAACACGCGTCTGCTGTTTGGCGAAACCGTGGGCAACCCCGGCCTGGACGTGCTAGATATCCCCAGCGTAAGCGCCATTGCGCACGAAGCGAGGGTGCCTTTGCTGGTGGATTCCACCTTCACCACGCCCTGGCTGATGAAGCCCTTTGAACATGGCGCCGACATCGTCTATCACTCAGCTACCAAATTTCTCAGCGGCCACGGCACGGTGATTGGCGGCGTGCTGGTCGATGGCGGCAGCTTCGACTGGGAAGCATCGGGCCGCTTTGAGGAGCTCACCCGCCCCTACGATGGCTTTCACGGCATGGTGTTTACCGAAGAAAGCACCGTAGGCGCCTTCCTGCTGCGCGCTCGCCGTGAAGGCCTGCGCGACTTTGGCGCCTGCATGAGCCCGCACACGGCATGGCTCATTCTTCAGGGCATCGAGACGCTGCCGCTGCGCATGCAGCAGCACATGCGCAACACGGAGCGCGTGGTGGAGTTTCTGGTCAGCCAGGCTTTTGTCGCGCGCGTCGGTCACCCGATGCTGGAGACACACCCCAGCCACGAGCTTGCCAAGCGGCTGCTGCCGCGCGGCGCAGGCTCGGTGTTCAGCTTTGACCTCAAAGGAACGCGCGAGCAGGGCAAAAAATTCATTGAAACGTTGAAGATATTCAGCCACTTGGCCAACGTGGGCGACTGCCGCAGTCTGGTCATCCACCCGGCCAGCACCACCCACTTTCGTTTGAGCGACGAGGCTCTGGCGTTGGCCGGCATCACCCAGGGCACGATTCGCTTGTCGATTGGCCTCGAAGACGCAGACGACCTGATCGACGATCTCAAGCGTGCGCTCAAAGCGGCTGAGAAGGCGGGGGGCTGAAAATGGAACTGTTGGTCAAAGGAGCGCGCACCTACTGCTACACCGGCGGTCAGGTCTTCAACCCCGTAAAACCCAGCGTAGTCATGATCCACGGCGTGCTCCATGACCACAGCGTCTGGGCCATGCAAAGCCGCTGGTTCGCCCACCACGGCTGGAACGTGCTGGCCGTCGACCTGCCGGGCCACTGCCGCAGCGCTGGGGCCGCGCCACAAAGCGTGGAGGAAGGGGCGGAATTTGTCATCGCGCTGCTGGACGCCCTGGGCATCCAGCGCGCTGCGCTGGTGGGCCACAGCTGGGGCTCCCTGATCGCACTGGAGGCTGCGGCAAGACTGGGCAATCGGGCCACGCATTTGGCGCTGGTCGGGACGGCCTGGCCGATGAAGGTTTCGCCTGCACTGCTGGACGCCGCGCTGAACGAGCCTGAAAAAGCCCTGCGCATGGTCAATGTGTTTTCGCGCAGTACGCTGTCTGCGCCCCCATCGGCTTTGGGGCCGGGAACCTGGGTGTTTGGGGCCCAGATGGCACTTGGCCGGCGCGTGCTGGGCAGCAACCCCGAAGTCAATCTGTTTCATCGGGGGTTTGTGGCTTGCGACCGCTATGCGGGCGGTGAAGCGGCAATCGGGCGCGTCGCCTGCCCCGTCCTGTTCGCGCTGGGCACGCAGGACCAAATGACCCCGCCCAAGGCCGCCCAAACCCTCGTCAACGCCGCCCGGGCCGCAGGCAAGGCAGTCTCGATGGCGTTGCTTCCCGTGGGCCACAATGAAATGACCGAAGCGCCCGAGGAAACGCTAATGGCCTTGCGCGATTTCCTGTCCGCCTGAATCGCGCCAGTGGCCAAGCTTGGGATTCAGTGGAGCCACAATCCAGGTAAAAAGGGCTCTGCCGCTTTGCCCTATTGCGCTGGTAGCTACTCAAAACATAGCGCACCGCACCGCTGAATGTAGGCTGCATCCCAACGGGAAGCCGTGTCGGATACCGTCCAATAGCTCCCGGTACAACTCAACGCGGCTTGCGTTCGTCTGGATCGACCCGTGCTTCAAAACGGTCGCTGTTCACACCGAAGCCCACGGGTTGGTTCGGGGCCGGCGGCGGCGTGCTGGCTACCGCCGGCACCTCCTGCTGCGTCAGAAAAGGCAGCGGCTGGCTGATTTCGCCCGACTCGGCCAGTGCATCGAGATGGGTCAGATCGCTCAGGTCAAGGTCGATTTCCATCGGCGCGCCGGGTGCAGGCGCAGCTTGCCTCGACGCAGCCGCCTGGGCATCGAAATCCCAGTCGGGCTCAAACTCCATGAGGTTGCTGGCCGGGTCAGGTCCGGTCGCTGTGGCCGAGGCCTTGCCCTCTTCTGCTGCGGCGGCCTCCATCGGCGTGGTGCGTCGGCGCGGAGCAGACTGGCCACGGGCCGAGGCGGGCGTGGTCCGTGCAACGGCATGCAGCAGCAGCAGATCGTCGTAGGCCGGCAGATCGAAGCGCTGGTCCTGCCCCTGGCCGCGGAACAACAACTCCTGCAGCATGGGAACGACCGAGGGATCACACCACAGCGCCTCGATGCGGGCGAGTACGTCGGGGTAGCCGAAAAGGGTTCTACCGGGCCGCGCAAACGCAGCGAACTCGGGCACCTGGGCATTGAAATACCGGTGGAACTGCGCGCGCAATTCGTTGAACTGCTCGATGCGGCTGAGCGAACGGTACAGCCGCAGAAGCTCGAGATAGGCCGAGGGCGAAGCCGACTGATTGGCCTCGATGTGCTTTTTCATCACCTCGATGGCCTGATCGTGCTCGCCGACGGACACGAAAAATTCGGCCTGCTGCTGCAGATCAAACAAGTCTTCGGGATTGAGCACCGCCGTGACGGGCGCGGGCGCTGCAGCCTGCACGGAACTCGCCGCTGAAGCAGGCTCAGGCGCGTCGACCGACGTCCCAAATTCGAGCGGCATCATGCCCGATGGCAGCATCTCGGGTTCAGCCGGTTGCGGCCGGGTTGTGACGTCGTGCTCGTCAGCGACGTGTCGCACGGCCCCTGCCGGAGCCACAGAGGTGGCCGCTTTGGCTGGGCCGTGAGTCCAGGATTGTTCGCTGTCGCTCGGCAGCCCCTGTCTGCGCGTCCACACCCACGCCAGCAACGCAGCAAGCGCGACGAGCAAAGCCAGCAATGCATAGACGAGGTTGGCAGGAAAGCGCGCAGCAGCGCGCTCTTGAAGCTCCTGCTGCACCGCCAAGGCAGCCTCCTTGTCGCGCTCGGCAGCGGCAAGTTTCTCGCTTTGGGCTTTGTCCTGCGCGGCCCGGCGTGCGTCTTCCTGCAGCAAATCTTCGGACTGCATGTTCAGGGCGCGCCAGCGCGCAGCCGCTTCCTCGCGCAGCGATGGCGAGGTCGATTCTGGCAGGGCCGCCATTTCCGTCGAAGCGCGCAGCACCGAAGGAGCCTGCAACCAATCAGACAATGGCTCCATCACCAAACGCGGGCGACCCGGTTCAAGCTCCGGCTTGCGGGCCACAGCGGGCTTGACCGCCCGCTCAACGCGAGACGAGCGCTGCGTGACGACTTGATCCGCAGGAACAGCGCCTGAGCGTGTGCGCACGCCATCACGCGCACCTGCTGCATCGGGAGTCAGCGTGCTGCGCAAAACCAGCGGCGCCGCAGCAGCACTCGTGCGTTCGGCGCTAGCCTGCGATGCGCTCAATGCCTCCGCTGGGTAGGCCAGCACGGTGTAGGTGCGCACCACGCTGCCCGAACAACCGGCAGAAAGGCGCACATCGATCACTGGCTCGTTGATCGGCTGGCTGCTTCGCAATCGCACGCTTGCCGACCGCCCCGCAGCGTTGGGCAGGGGGGTCACGGAAATCTGGCTTTGCGAAATCGGGTCATCGCCCGCAGTGACCTTGGCAGTGACACAAGCGTCGGACACATCGGTTCCGTCGGTACGCACGTCGAATACGAGATCCAACGGACGCCCCAACACCACGGTGCCTTGCGGATTGCCAAGCGAAAGTGCTGCAGCCCCACCCGCCGCAACGACCATCACCATTCCGAGTAAAAGTTTACGAAGTCTCACTTTTTTTTGTAAATTGCTTTTGCCGATTCTTGCATAAATTACATTGCCTGCGCGAACGACATAATCCAACGATGACAATGAACTTTCCCCAGGTGGGCGTGGTGGGTGCGGGTGCGATGGGCCAAGGCATCGCACAAGTGTCGGTCCAAGCAGGCAGCACTGTCTTGCTGCAGGACGCCCGGGCAGGTGCTGCGCAGGCAGCTATCGAGGCCATAGAAGCGCAATGGCGCAATATGTCGGAAAAAGGGCGCGCTACGTCCGAGCAAACGAGCCAGTGGCGAAAAGCGCTTCAGGTGGCCGACGATATTTCCGAACTGGCGCAGTGCACCCTGGTGATCGAGGCAATCGTTGAGGATCGACACGCCAAGCATGTCTTGTTTGAGCAACTGGAGTCCGTCGTGGCAGTCGACGCCGTGCTGGCTAGCAACACATCGTCGCTCTCCATTACCGAATTGGCTTGCGGCTTACGCCAACCCGGGCGTTTTTGCGGTTTCCATTTCTTCAATCCGGTCCCGCTGATGAAGCTTGTGGAAGTGGTTCCCGGGCTGCGAACGCATTCGGCAGTGTGCGAAAGTCTGGCTGATTTCGCTCGGAAGATGGGCCACACGCCCGTTCGCGCACAGGATACGCCGGGATTCATCGTCAACCATGCCGGGCGCGGCTTTGGTACGGAAGCGCTGCGCATCGTTTCCGAGGGAGTGGCGGACTTTGCGACGGTGGACCGCATTTTGCGCGAACAGGCAGGCTTTCGCCTGGGTCCGTTCGAGTTGATGGATTTGACCGGCCTTGATGTCTCACATCCGGTGATGGAATCCATCTACCGCCAGTTCTACGAGGAACCCCGTTTCCGTCCCAGCGTAATCACAGCGCAGCGCCTGGCTGCAGGCGTGTTGGGTCGCAAGAGCGGCGAAGGTTTTTATCGCTATGCAGACGGTGCAGCACAGGTACCGGCCGAAGCACCTGTGCCGACAATGGGGCCGCTGCCTCCCGTGTGGGTCTCGCCACGCGCCGCACGCCGCACCGAGATTTACCAATTGCTGAAAGATCTTGGCGCCTCCATCGAGACCGCGGCAGCACCGTCCGCGAAAGCGCTGTGCTTGGTGGCCCCGCTTGGCTTTGACATCACCACCGTTGCTGTGGTGGAAGGCCTGGACCCGTCGCGCACCGTGGGGATTGACATGCTGATCAACGACGCCAGCACGCGCCGCCGCGTATTGGCTACGAATCCCGCCAGTCGCGAGGACATGCGCGATGCCGCCCACGCCCTGTTCGCACGCGACGGCAAGCCGGTGAGCGTGCTGCGCGACAGCGGTGGTTTCGTGACCCAGCGCGTGGTTGCGCACATCGTGAACATTGCCTGCGATATCTGCCAGCAAGGTATTTGCAGCCCCGCTGATCTGGAGATGGCAGTCACACTCGGCTTGGGCTATCCGGTTGGCCCGCTGGCCATGGGCGACCGCTGGGGCCCTGCCAGCATTCTGGAAATCCTGTTCAACATGCAGACCGTCTACGGCGACCCGCGATACCGCCCGAGCCCCTGGCTGCGTCGACGCGGTGCCCTGGGACTGAGCCTGACACACGTGGAGCACTGACATGGCCGCAGAACTCACCAGCCGCACCGAAGGTCAGACTCTGGTTCTGACGCTGAATCATCCGGGCCAGCTCAACACCTTGAGCCCTGACATGTACGCTGCAGGCATCGAGGCGCTCAACGGCGCCGAGCGCAGCGCCGAGGTCCGCTCTGTGGTGCTGACAGGCGCCGATGGCTTGTTCAGCGCCGGCGGAGACCTTGCGCGCTTGCGCGCCAACCGCAAATATCCGCCCGCGGTCCAGGCGGCAAGCATCGACGCGCTGCACGACTGGATTGAGACCATCCGCGCCTATCCAAAGCCCATCGTCGCTGCCGTCGAAGGGGCGGCGGCCGGTGCTGGCTTTTCCTTGGTGCTGGCCTGCGATTTCACCGTCGCATCGCGAAGCGCACGCTTCTCACTGGCATACAGCCGCGTGGGTCTCTCGCCCGACGGGGGCGCCAGTTGGGCCTTGGCGCATGCGGTGCCGCGGGCGCTGGCAGCACAGTGGCTGATGCTGGGTGAAGCGGTTTCGGCCGAACGCCTGCACGCGCTGGGCCTGATCAACCGCCTCACCGAGCCGGGAGCCGCGCTTGCGGGCGCGCTGGACCTCTGTGCAGGCCTCAATGCACATGCGCCGAATGTATTGGCCAGCGTCAAGGAACTGCTTTCCGAAGCAGTGGGAAGCGATCTGCATGCACAGTTGGCCCGTGAGCGCAGACATTTCGTTGAGAACCTGCACCATGAAAACGCGGGTGAAGGGATCGCGGCCTTCTTCGACAAGCGCGCGCCACTCTTTCGATAACAGAGATACTGGCGTCCCACCCGCCAGTCCCCAAAGACGCTGCGATTCGAGTGCGCTGGTCCCCCACGCGACAACGAAGCCGCCACCAGTCACACAAAGGACAGACCATGGACGACCCCATCCTTACTATCGATGAACGCGAGGCGATCAATTCCGGTCGCTGGTTCTCCACCCTTTCTCCTTCGCTGCGACACGACATACTTCGATGCGCCTACGTCAAACGTTTCAAGGACGGCAGCCTGATTGCTGCCCGCGGCGATCCGCCCGAGGAATGGATCGCTTGTGCACGCGGCGCGGTGCGAGTGAGTTCAACGTCGATTTCGGGAAAGCAAATCACGCTGACCTATGTGGAGCCGGGCATCTGGTTTGGCGACGTGGCGATCTTCGATGGGGACCAGCGCACCCACGATGCCTACGCACACGGCGCGACCACCATCCTGTGCGTCGCCAAGGCCGATTTCAAGAAGATTCTGGCCAACCACGTGGAGTTCTACGAAGCCATGCTGCGCCTGCACGCGCGGCGTATTCGCCAGCTCTACGGTCTGGTGGAGGATCTCAACACCCTGCCCTTGCGCGCACGTCTTGCCAAGCAGTTGCTGCATTTGGTACGCAGCTACGGCATCTCCAGCCTCTCGAACAACGAAGAAATGCGCATCGGCCTGCAACTGGCGCAGGAGGAACTGGCGCAGCTCCTGGGTGCTTCGCGCCAGCGAGTGAATCAGGAACTCAAGGCCATGGAGCGCGAAGACATCATTCGGATCGAGCCCGGGGGCCTGGTGGTGCGCGACCGATCTGCGCTGATGCGGCTGACAGAAATAGACACTTAGGAAAAATCCTGCCATGAGCAACTTTGACCACTTCGTCGGAACCCGCGAGGTATCGGGTGCTCATGCCTTCGACACCGATGTGCTGAGCGCTTGGCTGGCGCCCAGGCTGGAGGGTTTTTCGGGCCCGTTGCAGGTGGAGATGTTCAAGGGGGGGCAGTCCAACCCGACCTACAAATTGATCACTCCGGCGCGCAACTACGTAATGCGTTCCAAGCCCGGACCAGTGGCCAAACTGCTTCCCTCAGCGCACGCCATCGAGCGGGAGTTTGCCGTGATGAGCGGCCTGCAGGGCACACAAGTGCCCGTCCCCCACATGCACGTACTGTGCGAAGACGAAAGCATCATCGGTCGCGCCTTCTACATCATGGAGTACATGGAAGGCCGCGTGCTATGGGACCAGGCATTGCCCGGCATGACGCCGGCCGAACGCAGCGCAATTTACGATGAAACCAACCGGGTGATCTCCGCGCTGCACACTGTGCCGTTTGCTGAGCAGGGGCTGGCGGGATACGGAAAACCAGGCAACTACTTCGAGCGCCAGATTGGCCGCTGGAGCAAACAGTACCTGGCGTCCATCACGCAGCCCATTGCCGAGATGGACCGGCTGATGGAATGGCTGCCAGCACACATTCCTGCTGGCGCCCGTGACGAAAGCCGAACCTCCATCGTGCACGGTGACTTCCGGCTCGACAACCTCATGTTCCACCCCAGCGAGCCGCGCGCAATTGCCGTATTGGACTGGGAGCTTTCCACACTCGGCCATCCGCTGGCCGACTTCAGCTACCACTGCATGGCCTGGCACATTCCCCCGGGAATGTTTCGCGGCATTGGGGGGCTGGACCACCAGGCGCTGGGCATTCCCACCGAGGCCGAGTACATCCGGCGCTACTGCGAGCGTACGGGTCTTGCCACGCCCGACGAGTTGGCGCGCGACTGGAATTTCTATCTGGCCTACAACCTGTTTCGGCTGGCAGCGATCCTGCAAGGCATTGCCAAGCGCGTCGAAGCGGGCACGGCCTCAAGCGCCCAGGCCAAGGCCTCGGCCGCCGGTGCGCGGCCGCTCGCGGAAATGGCCTGGGGCTTTGCCCAGACCTCCTGACTCGCCACCGTACCCCTGTTTTTGAAGGAGATCCCATGGACTTTGACTACTCACCCAAAACCAAGGACTTGCAGGCCCGGCTGCTCCAGTTCATGGATGACTACATCTATCCCGCCGAGGCCGCCTACACGGCTGAACTGGCCGCCAACACGGCCGCCGGCAAACGCTGGACACCGCTGGAGACGATTGAACAACTCAAGCCCAAGGCGCAGGCCGCCGGGCTCTGGAATTTGTTTCTGCCTGTGGACACGGCCGAAGCCTCTGGCTACCAGGGCGCTGGCCTGACCAACCAGGAGTACGCACCCCTGGCCGAAATCATGGGGCGTGTGCTGTGGTCGAGCGAAGTCTTCAATTGCTCGGCGCCCGACACCGGCAACATGGAAACCATCGCCCGCTACGGCGACGATGCCAACAAGGCGCGCTGGCTCAAGCCCCTGCTGGAGGGCAAGATCCGATCGGCCTTTGCCATGACCGAGCCAGACGTCGCGTCGAGCGACGCCACCAACATTGAAACCCGCATCGAACGCCAGGGGGACGAATACGTCATCAATGGTCGCAAATGGTGGACTTCGGGCGCCAATGACCCGCGCTGCTCCGTGTTCATCACCATGGGCAAGACCGATCCGCAAGCGCCGCGCCATTCGCAGCAGAGCATGATTCTGGTTCCCGCCGACACTGCGGGGGTGAAGATCGTGCGAGCGCTTAACGTGTTTGGCTACGACGACGCACCGCACGGCCACGCCGAAGTGCTGTTTGAAAACGTGCGTGTGCCCGCCTCCAACATTCTGCTGGGCGAAGGCCGCGGCTTCGAGATCGCACAAGGGCGCCTGGGCCCGGGGCGTATTCACCATTGCATGCGCCTGATTGGGTTGGCCGAGCGTGCGCTGGAGCTGATGTGCAAGCGCTCGATGTCGCGCGTCGCTTTTGGAAAGACCGTGGCCCAGCAAGGCGTGACCCAAGAGCGCATCGCCGAAGCACGCTGCAAGATCGACATGGCACGCCTGCTCACCCTCAAGGCCGCCTGGATGATGGACGTGGCCGGCAACAAGGTGGCCAAGACGGAGATCGCGATGATCAAGGTTGTCGCCCCCACCATGGCCTGCGAAGTCATCGATTGGGCGATCCAGGCCCACGGCGGCGGTGGCGTGAGCAATGATTTTCCGCTGGCGTTTTCCTACGCGCAGGCGCGCACGCTGCGTTTTGCCGACGGCCCGGACGAAGTGCACCGCGCCTCGATCGCCAAAATGGAACTCGGCAAATACGCGCCACCCAAGGCGCACTGAGCAAACACAGAGCACACCCTGCGGTTGGCAGGCCGCAGTTGAAGGGCACACGCCAGTGCGCGTCGTGGCCCTCCAATTGCTACTAAATAGATAGCTACTAGTGCTTATCAAATAAGCGCTAGCAGACATTTTTAGCTCAACTTCATGCTGCTGCCGGTAACATGAAACTTCAGCACGGGAGCACCGGGCCCGAAGGCAATGCCCAAGGAAATGGTGCCGCTACCGTGAAGGATGCAGGCGTCGCGCCGCAGTCGTACCTCAGCGTCGCTGCCGTCAAAGCGAACCCAGCTGCCAAAGCTGCTCAGATCGGTCAGCGTGAACACCCCCTGCCGCCAGTCGATGCGCGCATGCATGCGCGAGACGCGCGGATCATGGACAAAGCAATCGGCCTCGGGCGAACGCCCCACATGTACGGGGACCTCGTCCGAGTTGAACACGCGCTTCTCGTCTGTCCACGCCAGCTCCACCGTGCCCAGCACATTGTCGAGCGGGGCGAGCACGCTCGGCAGCAGTGCGTGCTGCGTCAACGCCTCCTGGGGCTGGTCGTCGCGCCAATCTGCCTGGTAGACCACCTGCGACTCGGACTTGCCCCGGATGTCAAACATCCCCAGCCGCCGAAAATGCACACGCGGCACGACACCAGCGTCCACGGCCGTGGCGTCTGTGACCCAAATCTCGCTGGCACCCGCCCGCTCGCACAGACGCGAGGCGACGTTGACAGCGTCGCCATAGGTGTCACCTTCGAGTTCCACCACTTCACCGGTGGCGACGCCAATCCGTATCGCCATGCGCATCGGTTCCGCCCAGCGCGCCAGCGTGAGCTGGTGGTCACGCTGCAAATCGGCAGCGGCATGGACTGCGGCGTGAGCGTCGGTGAAAACGCTCAGCACGCCATCGCCCAGCTCCTTCACCACGCGGCCGCCATGGCCGACCACGACATCTCCCATCCAGCGCGTCAGGCGCGTAACGGCCTGTGAAGCGCGCTCGTTGCCAAGGGACTCATAGAGGGCCGTGCTTCCCGACAGATCAGAAAACACTACGGTGGCAAAGATGCGCAAGAGAACAGCCTGAAGATAGATTGCTAAAGAAACAGTTTAAAACAGCCCCATGCATTTGGCTGCAATATGCGTGTCAGATCGATGCATTTGCGCCAACGCCGAGCCACAGCGCCGCACCCTCTCCTGCCACCCTGCCGCTGGCAATGCAGGCAGTGAGCAGGTAGCCTCCCGTCGGTGCCTCCCAATCGAGCATCTCGCCGCAACAGAACACGCCCGGACGGCGCGTCAGCATCAAATGCTCGTTCAGGTCTTCCAGCGCCACGCCACCCGCCGTGCTGATGGCTTCGGCCACCGGACGCGCGGCACACAGCACCAGCGGCAGCTCCTTGATCGCAGCGGCCAGCAACGCCGGGTCAGCCATTTGCTCCTTGCTAAGCACCTCGTGCAGCAAACCCATCTTCACGCCGCCCAGACCCAAGCGGCTCTTGAGATGGCTCGACAACGAGCGCGCACCGCGCGGATGGGCGGTCTCGCTCAATACCCGTTCTGCGCTGTGGTCCGGCAGCAGATCAAGATGCACTGTGGCGCTGTGGTTCCGAGCGATTTCCTCGCGAACCAGGGCCGAAACGGCGTAAATGAGACTGCCTTCCACTCCAGTCGCCGTGACCACGAACTCGCCGCGCCGGGAGAAGCTCGCCCCCACCGCATCGGTAAAGCGCAAAGCCACCGACTTGAGCGCAGCGCCTGCGTACCGCTCGACAAAGTGCGGCGTCCAGCCGCTGGGCGACGCCCCGCCCTGACCGAACAGCTCCTTGAGGAACTCCCGCCGGCTCTCGCCACGCAAGCCCTGGCCCCCTACAACGTCGAAACCGCAGTTGGCAGGAGCCAACGGCTGTACGCGGGTGCCATCAGCCGCCAAAGCCTCTACCCAAGCGCCGTCGGAACCCAGCTGTGGCCAGCTGGCCCCACCCAGCGCCAGCACCGTCACACCCGCTGCGACGCGGTAGGCCCCCGCAGGGCCTTGAAACAGCAGCGTGCCATCGTCGGCCCAGCCGTGCCAGCGCTGGCGCATATGGAACTGCACCCCTGCAGCGCGTAGACGTACCAGCCAGGCGCGAAGCAGCGGCGCGGCCTTCATTTCCGCTGGAAACACCCGCCCCGAGGTGCCCACAAACGTGTCAATCCCCAAGGCTTGCGCCCAGGCACGCACCTGGTCCGCACCGAAGCGCGCCAGCCAGGGCGCCACCCAGGGGGCGCGCGCACCATAGCGGCTCAGGAACACGTCGGCGGGCTCGGAATGGGTAAGGTTGAGCCCACCCCTTCCGGCCAGAAGGAATTTGCGCCCCACCGAGGGCATGGCGTCGTACACATGCACCTGGCGCCCCGCAGCGGCGAGTTGCTGGGCCGCCATCAGGCCGGCCGGGCCGCCGCCGATGACGACGGTATCGTGCGAATGCACCGAATCATTCAGGCCTTGCTGCAATTTCGAGATCCTTCCATATCGTATTTCGCTATGACTGTGATAGCGCATTTCGCTACCGTCGCGGGCAAGTGTGCAGTGGTTTCTGTCACAATGAATGGACTCTATCTCTTTCGCACCCGTCAAAGGAAAAGCATGGCCAGCGACCTCATCAAACATCTTTCCGACGCCAGCTTCGAGGCCGACGTACTCAAATCGTCCACCCCCGTTCTGGTGGACTATTGGGCCGAATGGTGCGGCCCCTGCAAGATGATTGCCCCCATTCTTGATGAAGTGGCCGCCAGCCACCAAGGCAAGCTGCAAGTGGCCAAGATGAACGTGGACGACAACCGCGAAGTGCCTGCACGCTACGGCATCCGTGGCATTCCCACGCTGATGCTGTTCAAGAACGGTGAGCTTGCCGCGACCAAGGTGGGCGCCATGAGCAAGGCGCAACTCACCGCCTTTATCGAGCAACAACTCGCCTGATTTTCCCGCGCGTGCAGTCCTGCCCCAATGGCTGCACGCAACGCGCCTAATTTGTTGACCTAGATGTCCATGCCGATCCCCCGCATCCGGCCCATTTTTTTCCTGTCATAATCTTTTCTGCTCACTGCGTCGCAAACCCATGCGATCGGTTCGAGCAACTTCAGACGTGCCAAGCCCGCGTTCCGCGGCTCTCCTGGCATCCAGCCTCTCCCCCTGATTCATACCACTCCGCTCAGGAGTTTCTCCATGCACCTTAACGAACTCAAGGCACTGCACGTGTCCGAAGTCCTCAAGCAGGCCGAAGAGCTTGAAATCGAAAACGGCGGCCGCATGCGCAAGCAGGAGCTGATGTTCGCGATCATCAAGAAGCGCGCGAAGGCCGGCGAGCAGGTGTTTGCCGATGGCGTGCTCGAAATCCTGCCCGACGGATTCGGCTTCCTGCGCAGCCCGGACACGAGCTACACCGCCAGCACCGACGACATCTACATTTCGCCCAGCCAGGTGAGGCGCTTCAACCTGCACACCGGCGACATGATCGAAGGCGAGGTACGCACGCCCAAGGACGGCGAGCGCTACTTTGCCCTGACCAAGCTCGACAAGGTCAACGACGGCCCACCTGAGCAAAACAAGCACAAGGTGATGTTCGAGAACCTGACGCCGCTGTTCCCCAAGGAACAGATGCGCCTGGAGCGCGACGTCAAGAGCGAAGAGAACATCACTGGCCGCATCATCGACATCATCGCGCCCATCGGCCGTGGCCAGCGCGCACTGATCGTCGCGCCACCCAAGAGTGGCAAGACGGTGATGATGCAGCACATCGCCCACGCCATCACCGCCAACAACCCCGACGTGCACCTGATGGTGTTGCTCGTCGATGAGCGGCCTGAAGAAGTGACCGAGATGCAGCGCACCGTCAAGGGTGAAATCATTGCGTCCACCTTTGACGAGCCCGCAGCGCGCCACGTGCACGTGGCCGAAATGGTGATCGAGCGCGCCAAGCGGCTCGTCGAGCTCAAAAAAGACGTGGTGATCCTGCTTGACTCCATCACCCGTCTTGCCCGGGCTTACAACAACGTCGTGCCTTCATCGGGCAAGGTGCTTTCGGGCGGCGTCGACTCGAATGCACTGCAACGCCCCAAACGCTTCTTTGGCGCAGCGCGCAAGGTGGAAGAAGGCGGTTCGCTGACCATCATCGCCACGGCGCTGGTCGATACCGGCAGTCGCATGGACGAAGTGATTTTTGAAGAATTCAAGGGCACGGGCAATTGTGAGATTCACCTCAATCGCCGCCTGTATGAAAAGCGTGTGTTCCCGGCCATTGAACTCAACAAGAGCGGGACGCGCCGCGAGGAACTCCTGCTCACGCCCGAGATTCTGCAAAAGACGCGCATCCTGCGCCAGCTCATGTACAACATGGACGAGATGGAATCCATGGAACTCATGATCAAGAACATGAGAGCCACCAAGAGCAACGTCGAGTTTTTTGACATGATGCGCAGGGGTGGATAAAAGCTATAATTTAGGGCTTTTTTGCGGAAAGTAGGCTGGACGGTCCGGCCCGGCTCCCGCAGCGACCTCCAAGGAACATCATGAAAGACGGCATTCACCCCAACTACCGCGAAGTGCTCTTCGTCGACCTCTCCAACGGTTTCAAGTTCGTCACGCGCTCGTGTGTGAACACCAAGGAAATGGGCAAGACCGAAGACGGGCGTGAACTGCCGATGTTCAAGCTCGATACGTCCAGCGAATCACACCCCTTCTACACCGGTACGCAAAAGTCGGTCGACAATATGGGTGGGCGCGTCGAGCGCTTCCGCAACCGTTTCGGCAAGACGACGACGGCCAAGTAAGCGTCTGCGGGCACGCTGGCAGGCCTTCGAAAGCGCCCTGTCCAAGCGCCAGTGCCCTCGCACCAGTCCAGAGGCAGCCCGGGAAACCGCGCTGCTTTTTTTTGCCCGTATGCTTCACAGCGACTCTGCAGCCTGACTTCGCGTGAACCAACCCACTCCCGCCATCGTTCCCCACAGCGCCGTGCGGCCCCTGCCGCGCTGGGCTTTGCTGCTTTTGTGCGCGGCCTACGTGCTGCCGGGTTTCATCGGCCGCGACCCCTGGCGCGGGGCCGATGTCACTGCTTATGGCTACATGCTGGAATTGGCGGGCGGGCATACATCTTGGTTCGCGCCCCTGCTGGGCGCCTTGGCGCCGGAATCGGACGGTCTGCTGCCCTACTGGCTGGGCGCCTGGGCCTTGCAGATCACGCAGGGCCTGCTGCCTGCCATTTTTGCGACGCGCATTCCCTTCGCCTTGCTGCTGGTGCTGAGCTTGTGGGCCACCTGGTGGGGCATTTACGCATTGGCGCGCAGCCCCGGTGCGCAGCCCGTGGCGTTTGCGTTTGGCGGCGAAGCCTCGCCTGCCGACTACGCGCGCGCTATCGCCGACGGCGGCCTGCTCGCATTGCTCGCCAGCCTGGGACTGGCCCAGCCCACCCACGAGACTTCGGCCTATCTCACGCAGCTTTGTGGCACAGCGCTTGTCTTTTATGGGCTGGCGGCCATGCCACGCCAGCGCTGGGGGCCGTGGCTGGCAATCGCATTAGGCCTGCCTGGACTGGTGCTCAGCGGCGCGCCGATCCTGGCGGTGCTCTACGGCGCGGGTGGCACGCTGCTGTGCCTATGGGCGACAGACGAGGCACAACCCGAGGCTCCCATGGCGCGCCGTGCGGCCCTGGGCCTGTTGGTACTGACGCTGGCAACCGCATGGCTTGCCTGGCAACTGGGTCTGTGGGAGCGGCGCGTCCTTTGGCCCGACTTTGAAAAGGAAGCGCGCAGCCTGGCGCGCCTGTTGCTGTGGTTCACCTGGCCCGCCTGGCCGCTGGCGCTGTGGACGCTGTGGCGCTGGCGACGCCATGTTTTGGTCCTGCCTCTGCGGCGCCATCTTTGGTTACCGTTGTGGTTCGCCGTCTGCGCCCTTGTGGCCATGGCGCTCTCGCGGCCTGCCGACCGCGCGCTGCTGCTGGGCCTGCCGGCGCTGGCGGCGCTGGCGGCGTTTGCTCTGCCCACGCTCAAACGCAGCGTGTCGGCGCTGATCGACTGGTTCACGCTGCTCTTCTTTACGGCCTCTGCCATTGCCATCTGGGTTATCTGGGTATCCACGCAAACCGGTTTCCCGGCCAAACCCGCCGCCAACGTGGCCAGACTTGCCCAGGGTTTTGTTCCGGAATTTTCTGCCCTGGCCTTTGCTGTGGCCTTGGCTGCCACCGCTGCTTGGTGCGCGGTCGTTGTCTGGCGCACAGGGCGCAACCAGAGCGCGCTGTGGAAAACACTTGTGCTCCCAGCGGCGGGCACCACGCTGTGCTGGCTTCTGCTCACCACGCTGTGGCTTCCCATGCTGAATTACGCGCGCAGCGACGCGCCCCAGGTGCGGGCAGTAATGGCGCTGACCGGAAACGCGCCCTGCGTGCACGTGCTGGGCCTGGACCAAGGCCAGTTTGCCGCGCTGCAGGTGTTTGGCACCGTCGCCACCCGCCCGCTGACGGCTGCCGCTCCCACGTGTCCCTGGCTGCTCGTGGCCGACGATGCACCCCGGCCTGCCTTGCGCCGCAGCCCGCCAGACGAAAAAGAATGGATATTTACAGCCCGGATCGGACGGCCTACCGACCGCAACGATGCGCTGGTGGTGTACCGGCGCCTGCCACCTTAAGCCTCAAGAATTCCAGCACGCCGCAGCCGAAAGGCGGGGAAGCGGATGCTGAAGGTCGAGCCCCTTCCCGGCGTGCTCTCCACCACCAATTGCGCTCCGTGGCGCTGCACCACGTGCTTCACGATGGCAAGTCCCAGACCTGTCCCGCCAGTGTCGCGCGAGCGGCTGCGATCCACACGGTAGAAGCGCTCGGTGATTCGCGGCAAATGTTCTGCATCGATACCGGGCCCGGTGTCACGCACACGGAACACGGCGTCGCCACCGGGCTGCCACGTCCACTCCACCTCAATGCTGCCATCGGCGGGCGTGTAGCGCACCGCATTGCCCACCAGGTTGGACAACGCACTGTGCAGCTCGGCGCCGCCGCCGGCAATCTCGCCCGCGTCTTCTGGCTGTGAAAACCGGGGGAAGCGCAGGCTCTGCCGTAGCCCCATGACTGCGGCCAGCGCGCCGGCCTCCTGTTCGCAGCGCTCCAGCAGTGCCGCCACCGGCATCCACTCCGCCAAGCCCGGCGGCGGGCTGGCCTCCAGCCGGGAGAGCGCCAGCAAGCCCTCGACCACACGCTGCATGCGCTGGGCTTGCTGCGCCATCAGTGCGAGGTAGCGCGACTGCTCCTGCTCCTCCAGCGGCAAGGTCTGCAGCGTCTCGACGAAGCCGGCCAGTACGGTCAGCGGCGTGCGGATTTCGTGCGAGACATTGGCTACAAAGTCGCGCCGCATGGACTCGGCCTGCTCCGCCGCCGTGACATCGCGCGTGAGCATGAGCTTCTGGCCAACGCCGTAAGCACACAACTGGATGGACAGGCGCGCCGCCCGTCCATCGCTCTGGCCATGGGTGGTGATGACGAGTTCGCGCGACCAGTCGCCACCAGCCAGATAGGCCGAGAAATCGGGGTCGCGCAGCAGGTTTCCGATGAACTGCTCGACATCGCGCTGGGCGTCGATGGACAGATGCCGCGCGGCGTTGTGGTTGCACCAGACGATGCGGGATTTGTCATCCAGCAGCAGCACACCGCTCGGGGTGGCCTGAAGAGCGTCCAACATACCGCCCAGCCGCTGGTCGCTCGCAGTAGCTTGCTGCTCACGCTGACGCAGCAGACGCTGGACGCGATCCACCGCTTCGCCCCAGACGCCGACGCGCGCTGGCACCGGGCCTGGCGGCGCATCGCGCAGCCAACGCAGCACGCGCCCCGCCCGCATCAGGTCGACGAGGAACCACAGCCAGACTACAGCCGCCGCACCTGCCAACGCGCCCCAGGCGCCATGCAGAGCAAAGCCCAGGCCGGCGCCCAGCAGTTGGGCGCCAAGAAAGATCAGCGAGCGGGTCCACATGGGCGGCCGTCAGAATAGGAAAAAATAAAGTGAAAATTGCCCATAGCGCTTACTACACAAGCATTAGCAGCTATGAAATCAGGAGAAATATGCGGTCATGTCATGGCCTGTTCGCTTGCGCATCCGCCGGACCCGTCTGACCCGCCAGTGCAGAAAACCGGTAGCCCGCGCCACGCACCGTTTCCACCATGCCGCTCGCGGTGCCCAGCGCCTCACGCAGGCGTTTGACGTGCACATCCACCGTGCGCTCCTCGATAAATACGTGGTCACCCCAAACCTTGTCCAACAATTGTCCGCGCGCATGCACGCGCTCCGGGTGCGCCATCAGATAGCGCAGCAGCTTGAATTCGGTGGGGCCGATGCGCAGCTCCTGCTCCTGAAAACTCACTCGGTGCGCTGCCGCATCGAGCCGCAGGCCGCCCGCTTCCAGCGCTTCGCTCGCTTGCTCGGGCGCGCGGCGGCGCAACACGGCGCGGATACGCGCCAGCAGCTCCTGCGTGGAAAAGGGCTTGGTGATGTAGTCGTCCGCACCGGCGTCGAGGCCGGTCACCTTGTCTGGCTCGCCACCGCGCGCCGTCAGCATCAGGATGGGAATGTCGCGCGTGCGCGCGTCGGCGCGCCACTTGCGCGCGAGCTGCAAGCCGCTCTGGCCAGGGAGCATCCAGTCCAGCAGGATCACGTCGGGCAGCACCGCGTCGAGCTCGCGCTGGGCACTGGGACCGTCTTCGGCCCACACGGGCGCAAAGCCGTTGTGGCGCAGGTTCACGGCAATCAGTTCGGCAATCGCGGGCTCGTCCTCGACCACCAGCACTTTGGGGAGATGCCTCATCAGCGCAGCACCGATTCAATGTCTTCGAGCGAGGTGTGGCGCACGTCCGTGCCCTCGACCAGGTAGATGATGAGCTCGGCCACATTCTTGGAATGGTCGCCAATGCGCTCAATGGCCTTGGCGATGAACAGCAGGTCGAGGCTGGGCGAGATGGTGCGCGGGTCTTCCATCATGTAGGTGACGAGCTTGCGCACGAAGCCGTCGAATTCCTCATCAATCAGGTCGTCTTCCTTGAGGATGGCGAGTGCGGCGCGCGTGTCGAGCCGGGCAAATGCGTCCAGCGCCTTGTGCAGCAGGCCGGAGGCCAAGTCGGCCGCCACGCGCAGGTCTGTTGTGGGCAAGTTGCGCGGGGCGCCGGTCTCGATGATCGAGCGCACCATGCGCGCCATCTTGCTGGCCTCGTCGCCCATGCGCTCGAGGTTGGCCGTGGCCTTGGAGAACGCCATCAAAAGGCGCAGGTCCCGCGCCGTGGGCTGTCTGCGCGCAATGATGGTGGAAAGCTCTCGGTCGATGTCCACTTCGAGCGCATTTACGCGCGTCTCCAGCGTGGCCACCGTCTCCACGGCCTCCAGGCTGAAATGTGACAACGCGCGGATGGCGTGGCCGATTTGCGATTCGACCAGCCCGCCGAGTTCCATCACCCGAGCGGACACGGTATTGAGTTCGGCATCGAACTGCGAAGAGAGGTGCTTTTGCATCATGAAAGGTTCCGCTCAGCCAAAACGGCCGGTGATGTAATCTTCTGTCTCGCTGCGTTCGGGCTTGACGAAGAGTTGCTCGGTTTCGCCAAACTCGATCAGGTCGCCGAGGTACATGTAGGCGGTGTAATCGCTGCAGCGCGCGGCCTGCTGCATGTTATGCGTGACGATGACGACGGTGTAGTCGGTTTTGAGTTCGGCAATCAGCTCTTCAATTTTGGCGGTGGAAATCGGATCGAGCGCTGAGCACGGCTCATCGAGCAGCAACACCTCTGGCTTGATGGCAATGCCGCGCGCAATGCACAAACGCTGCTGCTGCCCTCCCGAGAGGCTGGAGCCGCTCTGGTGCAGCTTGTCGCGCACCTCTGTCCAGAGCGCTGCCTTGCGCAGTGCCCATTCCACGCGCTCGTCCATCTCCGGGGCGCTCAGGCTGTCGAACAGCTTCACGCCGAAGGCAATGTTGTCGTAAATCGACATAGGAAACGGCGTGGGCTTCTGGAACACCATGCCCACCTTGGCACGCAGCAGGGCCACGTCCTGCTTGCTGGTCAGCAGGTTTTCGCCGTCGAGCAGGATCTCACCTTCGGCGCGCTGCTCGGGATAGAGCTCGAACATGCGGTTGAAGGTGCGCAGCAAGGTGGACTTGCCACACCCCGAAGGCCCGATGAACGCCGTCACCTTGTTCTCCGGGATTTCAAGGTTGATGGACTTGAGCGCGTGGAACTTGCCGTAATAGAAGTTCAGGTTGCGCACCGTGATTTTGGGCGGAGTCCGGGGCAGGGAATGAGGCGCCTGGGCGCTGGTCGTCCGAACGGCGGATGCAAGCGGGGTGTCAATCATGGGGGTCTGGGATGTGGCGCGCTGCGCTGCACGCGTTATTTGGCACGCGTGAGAACACGCGCAATGATATTGAGGGCCAGCACGGCCATGGTGATGAGAAACACCCCCGCCCAAGCCAGCTTCTGCCAGTTCTCGTAGGGGCTCATCGCGAACTTGAAAATGGTCACCGGCAGGCTGGCCATGGGTTTGGACAGGTCGGCATTCCAGAACTGGTTGTTCAGCGCGGTAAACAGCAGTGGCGCCGTCTCGCCCGCGATGCGCGCCACGGCCAGGAGCACGCCGGTGATGACGCCGGCCCGCGCGGCGCGCAGCGTGATGAACGAAATCACCTTCCACTTGGGCGTGCCCAGAGCGTAGGCGGCCTCGCGCAGGCCGGCGGGCACCAGCAGCAGCATGTTCTCGGTGGTGCGGATGACCACCGGCACCACGATCAGCGCCAACGCGAGGCCACCGGCGTAGCCGGAGAAGCTTTTGAAGCGCGTCACCATGACGGTGTAGACAAACAGGCCGATCACGATGCTGGGCGCGGACAACAGGATATCGTTGACAAAGCGCGTAACCTGCGCCAATGGGCCGCGCGTGTCGTACTCCGACAGGTAGATCCCCGCCAGGATGCCGATCGGCGTCCCCACGAAGGTGGCCAGCGCCACCATGGTGAGCGAACCAAAAATGGCGTTCGACAGGCCGCCCGCTTCGTTGGGCGGCGGTGTCATTTCGGTGAACAGGGCCAAGGACAAGCCACCCAGGCCCAGGCGCAGGGTTTCCCACAGAATCCACACCAGCCAGAAGACGCCGAACACCATGGCCAGCAGCGACAGGCTCAGCGCAATGCGGTTGACACGTTTGCGCCTGGCAAAACGCGCGGCCCGCGCAGCATTCTGGTCGGCCGCCGAAATCAAGCTTTGCGAGCTGCTGCTCATGACCGGGCTCCTTCGTTCTTCTGCAGGCGCAGCAGCAGGATTTTTGACAGGCCCAGCACCACGAAGGTGATGAAGAAGAGCACCAGCCCCAGGTAGATCAGCGACGCCTGGTGCAGCCCTTCGCCCGCTTCGGCAAATTCGTTGGCGAGCGCGGACGTGATGCTGTTGGCGGCAGCAAACAGCGACACCGAATCGAGCTGGTTCATGTTGCCAATCACAAACGTGACCGCCATGGTCTCGCCCAGCGCGCGGCCCAGCCCCAGCATGATGCCGCCGAGCACACCGGTCTTGGTATAGGGCAGCACCACCTTGGAGACCACCTCCCAGGTCGTCGAACCCAGGCCGTAAGCGGACTCTTTGAGCAGTGCCGGGGTCACCTCGAACACGTCGCGCATGACGGCCGAGATGAACGGGATAATCATGATTGCGAGAATGATGCCGGCCGACAGAATGCCGATGCCTACGGGCGGACCCGACACCAGCGCGCCCAGATACGGCACGCCGGCAAACATTTTTTGCAGTGGCACCTGAACCCAGGTCGCCAGAATGGGGCCGAACACCATCAGACCCCACATGCCATAGACGATGGACGGGACGGCGGCCAGCAACTCGATGGCCGTTCCCAACGGGCGCCTGAGCCAGCCGGGCGAGAGTTCGGTGAGGAACAGCGCAATGCCGAAACTCACCGGTACGGCGATCAGCAAGGCAATGGCCGAGGTGGCCAAGGTGCCGTAGATCATCACCAGACCGCCGTACTCGTTCTTGACCGGATCCCACACGCTATTGGTCAGAAAACCCAACCCATAGGCTTCGATAGCGGGCCAGGCCCCGATCACCAGGGACACCAGGATCCCAGCCAAAGTTGCCAGAGTGAGCCAAGCCGCCGCATGCGCGAGCAGCGCAAAAACACGGTCGGCCAGTACGCCGGAGATTCGAAACTTACGCGGAGGAGGCATATTCTTCTGGGCGCCCGCCAGAGCATGAGCGCCTGGCGCTGAGGAAACGGTAAGTGTAGACACTGGCTGTCCTGGTGACCGAAATCGGGCAGCGGCGCCCAATGCGCCACGCCCGACCGCGCTTATTTGAACGTAATGGCCTTGCCCGAGCTGTCCTTGATCTCGCCCCAGGCCTTCATGATCACGGCCTTCACGCTGTCGGGCATGGGCACGTAGTCCAAGTTGCTGGCGGTCTTGTCGCCCTGGTTGTAAGCCCAGTCAAAAAACTTGAGCGTCGTCGTGGCCTGCATTGGCTTGTCCTGCACCTTGTGCATCAAGATGAACGTGGCGCCAGTGATGGGCCAAGAATCTTTGCCGGGCTGGTTGGTGAGGATCTGGTAGAAGCTTTTGCTCCAGTCGGCGCCTGCCGCAGCGGCCTTGAAAGCCTTGTCATCAGGCGAAACAAAGGTGCCGGTGCTGTTGGACAGCTGCACGTACTTCATCTTGTTCTGCTTGACATAGGCGTACTCCACGTAGCCAATCGAGTTGGGCAGACGGCCGACGAAGGCTGCAACGCCTTCGTTGCCCTTGCCGCCCGCGCCGGCGGGCCAGTTCACTGCAGTGCCTTCGCCCACGGCGGACTTCCACTCGTCGTTCACCTTGCTCAGGTAATTGGTGAAGATGAAGCTGGTGCCCGAACCGTCTGCACGGCGCACCGGAGCGATATCGGCATCAGGCAGCTTCACGCCGGGGTTCAGCGCAACGATGGCCGGATCGTTCCAGCGCTTGATCTTGCCCAGATAAATATCGCCCAGCACATGGCCACTCAACTTCATCTGGCCGGCTTCGATGCCTTGAATGTTGACCACGGGCACCACACCACCGATCACGGTGGGGAACTGCATCAGCCCCTTCGCGGCCAACTCCTCGTCTTTCAGGGGTGCGTCGGACGCGCCGAAGTCCACCGTCTTGGCGTCGATCTGGCGGATACCGGCGCCCGAGCCGACCGACTGGTAATTGATGCGCACGCCGGTCGCCTTGTTGTAGTCAGACGCCCATTTGGCATACAGCGGTGCGGGAAAGCTGGCGCCCGCGCCGGTGGCCTCTTGCTGCGCGTAGGCGCCGCCAGCAAACGCCGCAGCGATTGCGCCAGAGATCAGAATTCGAATCATTGAACCGTTCATTGCAAAACCCCTTGCCTTGGTTGATGGAAAGCAAGTCAAATTTATGCGCCCAATGTGACATGTCTGTGACATGTGCGCCCCCTGCGTCCGTCGAGACCGCTAGTTGTAGTTTCTCGACACGTTGTTCCCTTGAATCCAAGGCGAGTCATGGGAGGACGATGCGAATTGGTTGAGGCCGATGAAAGTTGTAGTGGTACCCCTAACAGAAGTTGCGATCCCACTCAACGACCCCCGAGATCATTCAAATTTGCGACTCTGGACTTCCTCGTCATGAATGACACGGTAGGGGGTTGGTCATGACGACCAGCCCCTCGTGTCCCATCTTGGCTTTGTGCTTGGCTGCGGCCGCCGCAGAGGCGACAGCGTCCGGCTTATCGAAATGCCCGGCCTCAACAACGATGGCACCAAGAGACAGCGTTGTGAACGGGAAAAACCGCAGTACGCCGTGCCGATCCTCTGCATCGATGCCGCCGCGCCGCAAAGCCTCCTCATCGAACAGATCCCGTGCGCGCTCGTTGAAATGGTCGAGGATGAGCCGACAACGCGGCTCCCAATCCTCGCTCTGGAAAAGAATCATGAAGTCGTCGCCGCCCACATGGCCAAGGAAGTCTCGTTGCGGCTCACAATGGGAAAGCAAAGTGCGCGCCGCCAAGCGGATCATTTCGTCACCTTGCCAATACCCGTAGTGATCGTTGAATGGCTTGAAATCGTTCAAGTCGGCGTAGCAGGCCACGAACCGCCGCCCCGCCTTCAGTAACCGTCGTATGTGCTCGTTGATGGGAATATTGCCAGGCAAGAAAGTCAGGGGATTCGCATGCCGGGCAGCTTCGATGCGTACCTCGGTCACAAGTCTCACCAACTGCTGCCCACTGCCCAGGCCCGCGTATTGGCCGTTTTCCGTGACGATGAAACCTTCCGACAGGTAGCGCTGGTCGGCAGAGATGAGTACGTCGGTCATGGCGTCCACGCCAGCATGCTTTTGAAGCACCAATGGATTGGTGTTGGCGAACTGCATGGCAGGACGCCCTCCAAACAATTCCTTGAAAAACGGCCTTGAGTAGCTGTCGTTGAACGTCTGGCGAATGACCAACCCCACAGGGCGACCACTGTCCACCAACGCGATCGCTTTCAGCGAATTGTGGGTCTGGAACACCTCGGCCAATTCGTTCACCGTAATCGCCGGATGCTGCGGATCTACCCACGTCGTCACGCGCGCGAGCGTCACATCGCCGCCCCCAGCTCGCGCCAAGCTGGGCAGCACTGAAATCTCAGCGCTGGCAATCACGCCCTGCGCGGCTGGCAGAATTTCCAGGACGGGTCGCTGCTGGGGCCGTCCCAGGCCAAACCCTTGACCCAGTGCGATGCCAAGATCACGCACGACGCGCAGTTCGGATGGCGTTTCGATCCCCTCTGCAATAAGGGTCGTGCCAAAGATCTCTGCGAATCGCACCAGACCTCGGAGGGTTTGCACTTTGACCGGGTTGGCCTCGACGCCCGCTGTGAAGTACTTGTCAATCTTGACGTAGTCGGGCCGCAACTCTGCCCAGAGACGCAGGCTTGAATGGCCCTCGCCGAAGTCGTCCAACGCAAATCGGACTCCGCAGGCGCGGATCTGGGTTGCCGAATGGATCAGTCGCGAGATATCCGTTGCGTGATCGTGCTCGGTTATCTCGATGACCAAGGACGATGGAGACACGCCTGCTGCTTCAAAGGCACACGCCACGCCGGCTGCGGTCAATCGATCGACCATCTCCACGACGGCGAATGCGCTCAGGTTCAAAAAAAGCAATCGGCCAGCAAGGCTGCTCCAGGTGCGGATGCCTTCGTCAAGGCAGGCTTGTTCAAGGCGTACCAGCAGCCCCTGCTCTCGAGCGGCATGAAACAGTTCGTCCGGGTTGCGTATGGCATGGCCCGCAGGCAGACGAATCAGACTCTCATGGGCAACAACCGCTCCGTTGTCCAGCCGGGCAATGGGCTGGTAGTGCGCCCGTAGCGTGTTCTCGTCGAGCAGACGGGCGATAGACATGGTGTGAGACTCAGGAGCCGATTGCACAGGTACGCCCACAGGGGAAGGATTCGTGGGCCAAGCTCTGACCCACGGTCCCGAAATCACTTTTTCAGGGGCCCATGCGTTGGTTTGGCGGTATTGGTTCAGCATAAGAGCCTGTTTGCGTTCTAAGTGCCGGCGCCGACCAGTAGTGCGCGTCGCCCAGCCGGCGGCAGCCACACTGGCGTGTGTTCTGCCTGCTTGGGCAGCACAAAGCGGCCAACCAGCGCCGACAGGTCGTGCGCCTGGCCGAGCAGGCTCTCGGCCGCCGCGGCGGATTGCTCCACCAGCGCGGCGTTCTGCTGCGTCATCTGGTCCAGATGCGACATGGTCGCGTGGATGGATGCGATGTCCTGGTTCTGGGCCTGGTTGGTGGCCTTGATCTCCGCCATGGCTTCGGCCGCATGCGTGATCGACGCGACCACCCGCTCCATGGTGCGGCCGGCATCGCCCGCCAGGTCGGTGCCGGCGTCCACCTGCTGCACCGATTCCGTGATGAGCGTCTTGATCTGGCGCGCCGCTTCCGCTGAACGGTTCGCCAGACGGCGCACTTCGCTGGCCACCACGGCAAAACCCCGGCCCTGCTCACCAGCATGCGCCGCCTCAATCGCTGCGTTCAGCGCGAGGAGATTGGTCTGGAACGCAATCGAGTCGATCACCCCGGTGATGTCGGCAATCTTTTGCGAGCTGCGGGAGATCTGCTGCATGGTGGACACCACGCGCGTGACCACGCCGCTGCCTTGCTGGGCTACGCTGGCGGCTTGCACGGCCAGGGCCTCTGTGCGCTGTGCTGTGTCGGCCGACTCCTGCACCTTGCGCGTAACGTACTCCAGCGACGAGGTGGTCTCCTGGAGGCGGGCTGCGGTCTGTTCCGTGCGGTTGGACAGATCCGCGTTGCCGTTGGCGATTTCCGCGGACGCCATGCGAACGCTCTGCACGGATGCACTTACCTGCTGCACCAGTGTGCGCAGCGCTCCCTGCATCATGGCGAGCGATGCGAGCATGTGGCCAGTCTCGTCGCGCGTGTGGCCGACAATATCGTGGCGCAAGTCCAGGCCCGCGACGCGATCGGCCGTGGCGCTGGCCAGGGCGATGGGCCGCGTAATGCTGCGCACCAGCCATAGCGCCAGCAGCGTGCCCAGCACCAGCGCCAGTCCGCCGAAGGCCAGCAGCGACAGGCGCGCCACTTTGCTCAGCTCCGCCACGCGCAATGCCGCCAAATCGATCGCTTGGCGCTGTGAGTGGGTAAGCTCGTCCAATGCCTGCAGAAGACCCCGCGAAGAGGGTAGGAAGCGCTCGGCGTAGACCTTGTTGATGCGCGCAGTCAGGCCCGAATCGCGTGCGGCAACCAGTTCGGTGCGGGCCCGCAGAAAGCCCAATCCCATGCTGCGCACATGGTCCAGCCGCTGGGCATCGTCGTCGGTGTTGAGCTGCTGCCCAAGCAGCGCGATGAGTGCATCGTACTGCCCCTGCGTCTGCGCAATGTCTGCTCCCAGGATCTCACCCACCTGGGGTTCAGAACTCAGGGCTACCGCCTTGTAGCGCTCGGAATTGATCGCCTGCAACCGGTAAGCATCGGCCACGAGCCGCTCGTTCGCCACGCTGTTCTGCACCATGGCTTCGGTCGACTGGTTGATGCGGTAGAGCGACCAGATCCCGATGGCCGCGCCAACCAGGCTCAGCACCAGCACAGCCAGGAAGACAGAGATCAAGCGGCGCCCCAGGGAGCCGGTGGTGGAAGGCGCAGGGGAAGAAAGAGCGTCTGTGGACATGTCACAAATTGCGAAGCAAAAGGGCCGCCTGATGGGCGGGATATTGGATCGCCGCAGAAGATGTTTGCGGCAATGCAACATACTGTGCGTCGCAAATATGTCAGTTTGTTTTCAGTGGTGTACTTGATGAAAGTACAGCCGCCGCTTCGCAGCAATTGTCACCAGCCCGAATATTCACCGTAGGAGCCAAAAAACGAGGACGACATTGCCCTTGTGTGCTCGAAAATCGAGGTATCGAATCTTGATCAAGCGAACGTGCAATGCCCAAGCCAACCCGTACCGAAAATAGGGATGTTGGAACGCTGGACTTTGGCCGATTGGCTCGACGTATTCGCGGCTACTACGACAACTGCAGCTACCTGTCGCTGTACGTACTCTGCGGCCAGCAACTGCTGTGCGCCTACCTGCAGCCCAGCGACACGGATGGGGCGCGCCACGCGGGGGCCATTCTGAAACAGTAACCATCCCCCGGCTTTGCCGGGGGATGGTTACTGTCACAGCACCGTCACGGCGCAAATATACGCTGAGCGCTTCTTCCATTAACCGCTTCGCGCGGGTTTGCCATGCCTTCAGGTTTGCGCTCCAGCCTTCCCATCAGCCGCAGGGGGCTTTTGCACGCCGCCAGCTCGGCTCTTGCCCTGTGGGGCCTGCCGTCTGCAGCACAACCACGGTCACCCGGCACCGACACCACGCCTATTGCCGTGGCCCAGGTGGTGGATATGTCCCCCAACCTGCAGGACGTGGGACGCGACTTCCTTGCCGGCTCGCAGGCCGCCTGGCAAAGCATCAATGCCGCGGGAGGTCTGCAGGGCCGCCCTGTGCGCCACCTGAGCGTCGTCACCGACGGCAGTGCCCAGGGCACGCGTGATGCCTGGCTGCGCATCGAGGCAACGGCCAACTGCGTGGTCCTGTCGGGCTGCGTGGGGGACGCAGCCACCCGCACCCTGACTGAACTACAGACCAAAGGCCCAAGCGGTGCCACGCTGGCGCAGGTGGCACCCTGGGTACAGGCCGAGGACACCCACTCCGCCAGCAGCGCCGTCTTCGGTATTTTTCCGGGCTACCGTGAACAGATGGCGCATGCGCTCAGCTCCCTGTCCAGTGTGGGTGTGCGGGAAATCGGGGTCGCGTTTGCCCATGCCCGCCAGCGCGATGCAGCCTTCCCCGCAGTCGAGCAGGCGGCCGCTACCCTGGGCCTGAAACTGCGCTCCCTGCCTGCGCCGGGCCAGGCGCCCAGCAGCGCCGAACGCCAGGCCGAGCAGAACCAGGCCATCGTGTTGTTCGTGGGCGGTACACCTGAACTGCACGCGTTCGCACAGCGTCTGCCAGCCCAGCCGGGCGGCCACCGCTACATCATTACGCTGGCCGATGTGAACCTGCAGGTGCTCGGGCAGATGGGCGGCGTGCCCCGCCACTCCTCCGTCATTGCGACGCAGGCGGTGCCACTGCTGACCTCAAGTACCGGCGTGGTACGGGCCTACCGCCAGGCGCTCGCGCGCTACTACGACGAACCGCCGTCGCCACAGGGCCTGGCCGGCTTCGTGGCGGCGCGCTACACCGCAGCCGTGCTCTCGGGCATGCGCACGGGCATCACCCGCGCCAGCGTTCTGCAGGCGATGCGCGAGCGCAAGGACACCGATGTGGACGGCTTCATGGTGCGCTGCGAAGGTGCCGAGCGCCGCAGCGGCTACGTGACCCAGACCATGCTGTCCGCCGATGGGCGACTGATCGGCTGACCAGCGGGCTGCTGCAGTGCCGGCCGGGCCGGGCGCAGCGCATGCGGGTGCTATCCTGCCCAACGCCGCTTCTAACTGCCAGTTTTTCCCCCATTTTCCCCAGATGCAAAACGGAACATTGCTCGCCGCCGTGGATCTTGGATCCAACAGCTTTCGCCTCGAAATCGGCCGACAGGACAGCGGCCATATCCAGCGCGTGGAATACCTCAAGGAAACCGTGCGCCTGGGAGGCGGCCTGGACGAAGACCACAACCTGAGCCTGGACGCCATGCAGCGCGGCTGGGATTGCCTGGCGCGCTTTGCCGAACGGCTGGGGGGTTTCTCGCATGCGCAGGTGCGCGCAGTGGCCACGCAGACACTGCGCGAGGCCAACAACCGCGAAGCCTTTCTGCACCGCGGCAGCGAGGTGCTGGGCCATGCCATCGACCTGGTCTCCGGCCCCGAGGAGGCCCGCCTGATCTACCAGGGCGTGGCGCGCCTGCTGCCGCAGTCGGACGAGCGCCGGCTGGTGATCGACATTGGCGGTCGCTCGACCGAGCTCATCCTCGGTCAACAATTCCAATCCCGCGCGGTCGCGTCCTACCGCGTGGGGAGCGTCGCCTGGTCGGTGCAGTATTTCGCCGATGGCCGCTTTACCGCCAGCGCCTTTGAGCGCGCCGAGGTGGCCGCGCAAGCCGCCTTGGAAGATGCAGCGCTGATGTTTTCATCCGACCACTGGGAGCTGGCCTACGGCGCTTCTGGCACGGTGGGAGCGGTGGCGGACATTCTGGCGGGAGCCGGTTTCGAGCGCGATCGCATCGGCCGCGACGGCCTGATCTGGCTCAAAGCCCAATTGCTGCGCGCGCAAAGTGCCGACCGCGTGCGCCTGGACGGACTCAAGGAAGACCGGCGTCCGGTGATCGGGGGCGGCATCAGCGTACTGTGCGCCGTGTTCGACCTGCTGCGCATCGACAGCCTGAAGGTGGCCCAGGGAGCGCTGCGCCAGGGTGTGCTGTATGACATGGTGCAGCGTGAACACCCCGAATCCGACCTGCGCGTGCTCACCGTGCAGACCCTCATGCAACGCTTTGCCGTCGATGCGGAGCAGGCTGCGCGCGTGGCCCGCACGGCGGTGGATCTGTACGGACAACTGCGCGGCCAGGACGCGGTGGGCGCGCGAGAACTGGCCTGGGCAGCACAGTTGCATGAGATCGGCTGCATCGTCTCGCATGTTGATGCGCACCGCCACGGCGCCTACATTCTGGACAACACCGACGCGGCAGGCTTTTCGCGCGACGAGCTCGCCCAACTGGGCACGCTGGTGCTCGGCCAGCGCGGGAAGCCGCGCAAACTGGACGTGGACATGAGTGACACCACGCTGGCCCTGCAACTGCTGTGCCTGCGGCTGGCCAAAGCCTTGTGCCATGCGCGGCGCGACCCGTCGACCGAAGGGCTGAGCCTGCGCCTGTCCGGTCAGCGCTTTGCCCTGCAGGCGCGGCCCGGCTGGGCGAGCGAATTTCCGCAATCGGCCTATCTGCTGCAGGAAGAAGCCGCAGCCTGGAACAAAACGCCCTGGGACCTTCAGCTTGATCTGCCCTGATCCGCTCCCGCGCCATCCGCGCTGTCGATTGCTATAGTAAATATAGCTACTTTCCTATAATGGTATTGCGCTAGCTGCCTTTATCATTGGACACTAAAGCAGCTCAGGCGACTGCACTGCCAGCAGCACGGTTTCCCATGTGTCGACGCGCTGGCGCTGGCGCAGCCACCACACCGCGCCCTTGCGCACTGCGCAGGCCCCGCCCGCCAGGCCAAGCGTCTGGGCCAGCACCTCGCCCAGCACGGGCTGGTGTCCAACGACCAGCACAGTGCCGCGCCCCTGCGGCCAGCGCGCGCAGTCAAGCAGCTCTTGCGCCGTGCTGCCCGGCGCCAGTTCGGCGCACAGTCTGTACTTGCGACCCAGGGTGCGCGCCGTCTGCTCCGTGCGCAGCGCCGGGCTGCACAGCACGCGCAGGCCTTCGGGCAACTGGCAGTCGAGCCACCGGCCCATGCGCGCCGCCTGGCGCTCGCCGCGCGCCGTCAGCGGGCGCCGCAGGTCTTCAATGCCAGCGCCGCCCGGAGCGGCTTCCGCATGGCGCCAGAGGATGAGATCCATCACCGGGCGCGGCGCACCGCGTCGCTTGCGCACTGGGCATAGCGCGCCATCAGCGCGGCCTGAACGCTGTTGCCGGTGACAGGATGCTGCGCACGGGCATAGCTGCCATCGGCGCGCAACTGCCAGGCGTCGCGGTCATCGTGCAACGCTCCGACCAGGCACTCGTCAATGATGCGCTGGCGCAGGCGCGGATCGGACACCGGCCACGCCAGCTCGACGCGGCGCAGCATGTTGCGGTTCATCCAGTCGGCGCTGGAGAGATACAGCACCTGCTCCTCACCGTGCGCAAAATAAAACACGCGCGCATGCTCCAGAAAGCGGCCGATCACCGAGCGCACACGAATGTTTTCGCTCACACCCGGAACGCACGCGGGCACGATGCAGGCGCCGCGCACGATCAGGTCGATACGCGCCCCCTGGGTCCCCGCTTTCAGCAGCGCCAGCGCCAGCGCCTCGTCCGTGAGCGCGTTCATCTTGAGGACGATGCGCGCTTGCTGCCCCTGCGCTGCCGCCTCACCCACTGCGGCCACGCATTTGAGCATGCGCTGCTGCAGGTGAAACGGCGCCACCAGCAAGCGCCGCATGCGCGGCAGCGCACTCTGGCTCGCCAGATGACTGAAAACCTGGTCCATGTCGGCGGTGAGCATGGGGTCGGCCGTCAGGTAGCTCAGATCGGTGTACAAGCGCGCGGTGCCCGCGTTGTAATTGCCCGTGGAAAGATGGCCATAACGCCGCATGCGCCGGCCTTCGCGCCGGGTGATGAGCAGCATCTTGGCGTGCGTCTTGAGGCCAAGCACCCCGTACACCACCTGGGCGCCAGCGCTCTCGAGCGCCTCGGCCCAGTTGATGTTCGCTTCCTCGTCAAAGCGCGCCTTCAGCTCCACCACCACCATCACTTCCTTGCCCAGCCGCACCGCCTCGCGCAAAAGTTCCAGCAACTGCAGGTCCGAGCCGGTGCGATAAATGGTCTGCTTGATGGCGACCACCGCCGGGTCAAACACGGCTTCGCGCAGCAGCGCAAGCACCGCATCGAAGCTCTCGTACGGCTGGTGCACCAGCGCGTCCCCGGCGTGCAGATGCGCGAACAGCGAGCCGGTGCGCGGCAAATCAACCGGCCAGCGCGGCGTCCGGGCCGGGAACAGCAGCGCGGGCTCGCTGGCCAGATCGACCAGTTGAGACAAGCGCACCAGATTCACCGGGCCTTCCACGCGGTACATGGCCGCCTCGGGCAGTTCAAATTGGTGCAGCAGGAAGGCGCAGAGAAACTCCGAGCAGCCCGCTGACACCTCCAGGCGCACCGCCTGACCAAAATTGCGCTGCTGCAGGCCCTGGCGCAGCACGGTGCGCAGACTGCGCACGTCTTCTTCGTCCACCGCCAGATCGGAATGGCGCGTGACGCGAAACTGCGACATTTCCGTCACCTCACGGCCCGGGAACAGGTCGGACAAGTGCGCGCGCACCACGCTTGAGACGCTGACGAACTGCCGGCCTTCGGGCGCGACGGACGCCGGGAGGCGGAAAAAGCGCGGCAAGGCCCGCGGCACGCGCACGATGGCCACCTCGTTGTGGCGACCGAACGCATCGCTGCCGGAGAGCCGGACGATGAAATTGAGCGACTTGTTGGCCACCTGGGGAAAGGGATGCGCGGGGTCCAGGCTCACCGGCAGCAGCAACGGACGCACCTCGCGCTCGAACAGGGCACGCACCCAGCGGTGCTGTACGGGCGAACGCTCGCCATGCGCGATGACCCGGATGCCCTGCTGCGCCAGTTGTGGGAGCAATTCGTTCTGGTAGAGCGCGTACTGCCGGTTCACCAATTGGCGCACCGTGGACGCAATGGCCTCGAAAGCCGGCCGGCCGCCTCCCGAACTGCGCGCAGACGCCAGGTGCAGCTCGGCGCGCACTTCAAAAAACTCATCCAGGTTCGAGGACACGATGGCCAGGAAGCGCAGGCGCTCGAGCAAAGGCACGTCGGACCGCGCAGCCCAGTCGAAAACGCGTTCGTTGAACGCCAGGATGCTCAAATCGCGGTCCAACAGCGCGGCTTCCAGACGGGGCACGGCGGCGGCTGGCATGGGCGGCCCAGACAGCGGCGCCACGCCTTCGGCAAGTGGTGGCGCAGCGAGACACAGGAGCGGACGAAGCATAGGCGAGCAGAACCCTCAAAGCAAAAGGACAGCCTGCGACAATCAGGCCGCACCGGCGAAGTGCGCAAGTGGCGTACGCACACCGCGCTCGGTGTGCCTGGCAGTTTGTGCAGCCTTTGTGACACGTTCGTGACGCTCCCGCACCGAGACCAGGGAGTCGTCTGCGACCGGACGCTCCGCATGCACGCCCTCGCAGATAGATTCAGAGATTCAGGCGCGCCCACGGCCGATGGCGAAACAATTTCATACAATCTCGTGGCCAAGGCCCCCTGCATCCGTCCGACCGCCTCCGCACCGCTGTTTCATTGAACGAGTTCGCCTCCTCCCTTTCTGCCGCGCCCCCGAACACTGCCTCACCTGAGCGCACCCTGCAAGAGCTGCAGGCGCTGCTGGACAACGCGGGGGCGGGCATCGTTTTCATCCGCGAACGGCAGGTGGTGCGCTGCAATGCCCGGTTTGCACAGTTGTTCGGCTACGCCTCGGCGGCCGAACTGATTGGCCAGCGCAGCGAGAGCTTTTCCCTGGGTCGAGCGGCCTACCGCGATCTGGGGCGCGCGGCCTTTCCCGTGATCGCGGCCGGCAAGCCCTACACCACCGAACGCGAAATGCGGCGGCGCGACGGCCGGCGTTTCTGGGCCCGCCTCACCGGCAGCCTGATCAACACTGCCGAGCCGCTCGATGGGGCCGTCTGGGTCCTCGATGATCTCGATGCGCAAAAAACTGCGCAGAAGCAACTGGAAGCCGCTTTGTGGGAAAAGCAGACCTTGTTTGACCACGCCATGGTGGGCATCGTCTACCTCGTCGACCGCAAGATGACGCGCTGCAACAGCTTCTTCGAAAACATGCTGGGCTACGGTCCGGGCGAGCTGACCGGCTGCTCGACGCGGCAGTGGTATGCCACCGACGCCGAGTGGGACGACATTGCGCAGCGCAGCCATCCGGTCCTGCAGCGCGGCGATTCGTTTGCGGGCGAAGTCACCATTTGCCGCAAGGACGGCAGCCAGATCGTCTGCGAAGTCCGCAGCCGGGCCTTGCATCCGGGCAAGCCCGAGTTGGGATCGCTATGGACCGTGATGGACGTGACCGAGCGCCGCAGCGCCCAGGCCGCGGTGGCTCAGGCCCAGGCCGAGCTCGAACGCCAAGTGCAGGAACGCACGCGCGAGCTCAGCGAAACCGTCGACACCCTGCACCGCGAAATGAAAGTGCGCCGCGTCGACCGCGACCGCATCCACTGGCTGGCCCACTACGACGCCTTGACTGGTCTGCCCAACCGCACGCTGCTGGCCGAGCGCAGCCGCGATGCCATCGCGGCGGCTCAGCAAAACAACACACCGCTGGCCGTCGTTTTCCTCGACCTCGACCATTTCAAGCACGTCAACGACTCGCTGGGCCACCGCGTCGGCGATGCCCTGCTGGTGGCCATTGCCGAGCGCCTGCGCGCCGTGGTGCGCGACAAGGACACGGTCTGCCGCCTCGGCGGCGACGAGTTCATTCTGCTGCTGCCCGGCGCCGATGCCAGGGGTGCTGAACGCGTGGCAGGCAAACTGCTCGATGCCTCCAAGACGCCCTACCAGATCGGACACCACGAGCTGACCATGGCGCCCTCGATGGGCATTGCCGTGTTCCCTCGCGACGGCGCAGATTTCGAAACGCTTACGCAATCGGCCGACGTGGCCATGTACCGTGCCAAGCAGGGCGGGCGCAATACCCACCGGTTCTTCACGCCCGAGATGCAGGCCCAATCGGCCCGCGCCCTGATGCTGGAAAACGCCCTGCGCCGCGCGCTGGAGCGCGAGCAGTTCACGCTGCACTACCAGCCACAGGTCGGTATGGCCACCGGCCAACTGCGCGGCGTCGAAGCGCTGCTTCGCTGGCAGCACCCCGAACTGGGCGCCATCTCGCCCACCGAATTCATCCCGCTGGCCGAAGACAGCGGCCAGATTCTGGCCATTGGCGATTGGGTGCTGCGCACAGCCCTGGCGCAGCTGCGCGCCTGGCAACAGGCGGGCCATGCGGTGCCCAGCGTGGCCGTCAACCTCTCGGCCGTGCAGTTTCGCCAGCCCGGCATGCCCGAACGCATTGGCCAGATGCTGGCCCAGGCCGAGCTGCCGGCGCATGCGCTGGAGCTGGAGCTGACCGAGGGCGTGGCCTTGGACGACCCGCAGTCGGCGAGCGCCACCATGGACCAACTGAACGCCCTTGGCGTGCGCCTGGCCATTGACGACTTCGGCACCGGGTATTCGTCGCTCAGCCTGCTCAAGCGCTTTCCCATCCACAAGCTCAAGATCGACCAATCCTTTGTGCGCGACCTGGGCGAGGACGCCAGCGACCGCGCCCTGGTCAGCGCCATCGTGCGCATGGCACAGGCCCTGGGCATCGAGACCACCGGCGAGGGTGTCGAGACAGTGCAGCAGCTCGCCTTCCTGCTGGAACAGGGTTGCACCGAGGCCCAGGGCTATTTCTACGCCCGCCCCATGCCTGGCGACGCCTTGCCAGACTGGCTGCATGCCCACCCACAGGCTGCCGGCAAACCCCCTGTGACTTGACGGCCAAAATTTTAAGGAAAATATGGCTCCAGCGCTTATTGGACCTAGGTTTTTAGCTATTTTCTGGATAGCAAATTACTTCGATCTGCAGCGCGTGAGAAAATGCCCGATTACTCACCAGACACCCAAAGACAACACCATGGAAGCAGAACGCATCAACCTCATCGGCAACTCCCTGCAAGACCTCACGGAGCGTACCCGTGAGTTACGGGGGTATCTTTGACTACGATGCCAAATTTGAACGCCTGCGCACGGTAAACGCCTCGCTGGAAGACCCTTCGGTCTGGAACGACCCGAAGAAGGCCCAGGAACTCGGCAAAGAGAAAAAATCGCTCGACGGCGTGGTGGTCACGCTCGAGCGCCTGACGCGCGAGCTGGCCGACAACACCGAGTTGTTCGAAATGAGCCGCGACGAAGGCGACGAGGCCGGCCTTCGCACCATCGAGTTCGAGACCGCCAAGCTGCGCCCGGACATCGAGGAGCTCGAATTCCGCCGCATGTTCCGCAATGAGGCCGACCCGCTCAACTGCTACCTCGATATCCAGGCCGGCGCTGGTGGCACCGAGGCCTGCGACTGGGCCAGCATGCTCTTGCGCCAGTACCTGCGCTATGCCGAGCGCAAGGGCTTCAAGACCAGCGTGGACGACGAAACCGCGGGCGACGTGGCCGGCATCAAGGGCGCAACCATCCATATCGAGGGTGAGTACGCCTACGGCCTGCTGCGCACCGAAACCGGCGTGCACCGCCTGGTGCGCAAAAGCCCGTTCGACAGCTCGGGCGGGCGCCACACCAGCTTTGCCAGCGTGTTCGTCTACCCCGACATCGACGACTCGATCCAGATCGACATCAACCCGTCGGACGTGCGCACCGACACCTACCGCGCCAGTGGCGCCGGCGGCCAGCACATCAACAAGACCGATTCGGCCGTGCGCCTGACGCACCTGCCTACCGGCATCGTGGTGCAGTGCCAGGACGGGCGCAGCCAGCACGGCAACCGCGACATCGCCTGGCAGCGCCTGCGCTCCAAGCTCTACGACTTCGAGATGCGCAAGCGCCAGGAAGAAGCGCAAAGGCTCGAAGACACCAAGACCGACGTGGGTTGGGGCCACCAGATTCGCAGCTATGTGCTGGACAACAGCCGTATCAAGGACCTGCGCACCAACGTCGAAATCTCCGCCACCCAGAAAGTGCTGGACGGCGACCTCGACGCCTTCATCGAAGCCTCGCTCAAGCAAGGCATTTAAGGACATTGCATGTTTTCATTGCGCGAAGACGGCCAGGCACCCGCCACCGCCCGCCACCGCGGCGACTACCAGGCCCCGGCCTGGTGGATCGACACCGTAGACCTCACCTTCGACCTCGACCCGGCCAAGACGCGCGTCTTGAGCCGCATGCACGTGCGCCGCAACAGCAACGTGGCGCTGCAGCCGCTGCGGCTCGACGGCGACGAGCTGAACCTGGCGCGCGTGATGGTCAACGGCGCCGGCACGTCCTTTCGCATGGACGCAGGCCAATTGGTGCTCGAGAACCTGCCCCAGGACGAGGCCGGTTTTGACCTGGAGATCTTCACCACCTGCGCGCCCGAGAAGAACACCGCGCTGATGGGGCTCTACGTGAGCCAGGGCACGTTCTTCACGCAGTGCGAGGCCGAGGGCTTTCGCCGCATCACCTACTTCCTCGACCGCCCGGACGTCATGGCCAGCTACCAGGTGCTGCTGCGCGCCGACAAGGCGCAGTACCCGGTGCTGCTCTCCAACGGCAACCTGGTAGAGCAAGGCGACCTGGACGGCGGTCGGCACTTTGCCAAATGGGTGGACCCGCACAAGAAGCCCTGCTACCTGTTCGCCCTGGTGGCCGGCAAACTGGTCGCGCGCCAGCAGCGCATCACGTCCCGCACGGGCAAGGAGCATCTGCTGGAGGTGTACGTGCGCCCCGGCGACCTGGGCAAGACCGAGCACGCCATGCATTCGCTGATGGCCAGCGTCGCCTGGGACGAAACGCGCTTTGGCCTCAGCCTGGATCTGGAGCGCTTCATGATCGTCGCCACCAGCGACTTCAACATGGGCGCCATGGAGAACAAGGGCCTGAACGTCTTCAACACCAAGTACGTGCTGGCCAGCCAGGCCACGGCCACCGATGTTGATTTTTCCAACATCGAAAGCGTGGTCGGCCACGAGTACTTCCACAACTGGACCGGCAACCGCGTCACCTGCCGCGACTGGTTCCAGCTCAGCCTCAAGGAAGGCCTGACGGTGTTCCGCGACCAGGAATTTTCCATGGACATGGCGGGCAGCGCCTCGGCCCGCACCGTCAAGCGCATCGAAGACGTGCGCGTGCTGCGCACCGTGCAGTTCCCCGAAGACGCTGGCCCCATGGCGCACCCGGTGCGGCCCGAGAGCTACGTGGAAATCAACAACTTCTACACCGTCACCATTTACGAAAAAGGTGCTGAAGTGGTGCGCATGATGCACACCCTGGTGGGCCGCGAGGGCTTTGCGCGTGGCATGAAGCTGTACTTCGAGCGCCACGACGGCCAGGCCGTCACCTGCGACGACTTCGCGGCCGCGATTGCCGACGCCAACCCTGGCAGCGAACTGGCCACACGGCTGGACGCCTTCAAGCGCTGGTACAGCCAGGCCGGCACACCCTGCGTCAAGGCGCAAGGCGAATACGACGCCGCCGCGCAGACCTACACCCTCACGCTCAGCCAGAGCTGCCCGGCCACACCCAATCAGCCAAGCAAGCTGCCCTTCGTCATTCCCGTCGAACTGGGCCTGCTGGCACAGGACGGCAGCGCCCTGCCCCTGCAGATGGACGGCGAAACCGCCCCCGGCGCCAGCACGCGCACCGTGGTGCTCGACGCGACCAGCCTGACGCTGCGCTTCATCGGCGTGGCGAGCGCGCCCGTGCCCTCGCTGCTGCGCTCGTTCAGCGCACCGGTGCGGCTGGACTATGCCTACACCGACGCCGAACTGCTGACGCTGCTGGCGCACGACACCGACGCCTTCAACCGCTGGGAAGCAGGCCAGCGCCTGATGCTGCGCTGCGCTATCAATGCAATAGCTGCTAGCGCAGATGCATCAAGCGCTGGAGGCACATTTGATGCTGAAATCATGGACGCCGACCTGCTCGCCGCCCTGCGCCGCACGCTGCGCGACCCGCAGCTCGACGCCGCCTACAAGGAGCTGGTGCTGAGCCTGCCCTCCGAGAGCTACCTGGCCGAGCAGCTCGACGTGGTGGATCCGCAGCGCGTGCATGCGGTGCGCGAAGCCATGCGCCTGCAACTGGCCACCGCCCTGCGCGGCGACTGGGAAGCCGCCTACGAAGCCAGCCACGACACCGGCGCCTACCAGCCGGACGCGGCGTCGGCCGGCCGCCGCGCCCTCGCCGGCCAGGCGCTGTCCATGCTGTGCCTCGCCGCGCAGCACACGGGTGACGCCGTCTGGCCTGGCAAAACACTGAAGCGCTTCAAGGATGCCGGCAACATGACCGACCGCTTTGCTGCGCTCGCAGCCCTGGTCGGCAGCGGCCACCCGCACGCGGCGGCCGCGCTGGCGCGCTTCCATGCCTTGTTCAAGGACGACGCCCTGGTCATCGACAAATGGTTTGCCCTGCAGGCCGGCACGCCCGATCGCGGCGGCAACGTACTGCCCGCGGTTCAGGCACTGATGAAGCACCCCGACTTCCATCTGAGCAACCCCAACCGCGCGCGCAGCCTCATCTTCAGCTACTGCAGCGCCAACCCGGGCGCCTTCCACCGCGCAGACGGCGCGGGCTACCGCTTCTGGGTCGAACGCGTGCTCGCGCTTGACGCCATCAACCCACAAGTCGCCGCCCGCCTGGCACGCGCCTTGGACCGCTGGAGCAAGCTGGCCGAGCCTTGGCGCAGCGCGGCCCAAGCTGCCATTGCCCAGGTGGCCGGACACGCCAAACTCAGCAAAGACGTGCGCGAGGTCGTCACCCGCGCTTTGGAGACCCCATGACACCCCCCAAGAAAATCTCCCTCACCCGCTACCTCGTGGAGCAGCAGCGCATCGACGGCCTCATCCCCGGCCAGTTGCGCCTGCTGCTTGAAGTGGTCGCACGCGCCTGCAAGAGCATCAGCCACGCCGTGAACAAGGGCGCCCTCGGCGGCGTTCTGGGCAGTGCCGACAGCGAAAACGTGCAGGGCGAAATCCAGAAGAAGCTCGACATCATCGCCAACGAGGTGCTGATCGAAGCCAACGAATGGGGCGGCCACCTGGCGGGCATGGCGTCCGAAGAAATGGATGCCATCTACGTCGTCCCCAACCGCTACCCCAAGGGCGAATACCTGCTGCTGTTCGACCCGCTTGATGGCTCCAGCAACATCGACGTGAACGTCAGTATCGGCACCATCTTCAGCGTGCTGCACATGCCCGAGGATGACCGCGGCGTGGACGAAGGCGATTTTCTGCAGCCGGGCAACCGCCAGGTCGCCGCCGGCTACTGCGTCTACGGCCCGCAGACCACGCTGGTGCTGACCGTGGGCGACGGCGTCGTCATGTTCACGCTGGACCGCGAGCAGGGTTCGTTCGTCCTCACGCAAGAGAACGTGCGCATCCCCGCCGACACGCAGGAATTCGCCATCAACATGAGCAACATGCGCCACTGGGCCCCGCCCGTGCGCCGCTACATCGACGAATGCCTGCAGGGCCAGGAGGGCCCGCGCGGCAAAGACTTCAACATGCGCTGGATCGCCAGCATGGTGGCCGACGTACACCGCATCCTCACCCGCGGCGGCGTCTTCATGTACCCCTGGGACCAGCGCGAGCCGGGCAAGCCCGGCAAGCTGCGTTTGATGTACGAGGCCAACCCCATGGCCTGGCTGATCGAACAAGCCGGCGGCGCCGCCACCAACGGCAAGGAGCGCATCCTGGACATCCAGCCCACCAAGCTGCATGAGCGCGTCAGCGTCATCCTGGGCTCGAAAAACGAAGTCGAGCGCGTGACCAGCTACCATTCCGGGCTATAATTTTTAGCTAAGCCGGTGTAGCTCAGTCGGTAGAGCAGCTCATTCGTAATGAGAAGGTCGGGTGTTCGATTCATCTCTCCGGCACCACATGAAGGCCCCTGATTCGCAAGAGTCAGGGGCTTTTTCGTGGCTGGGTGCGCAACCTGTCACCTTATCCTCACGCCAAATCCGACCACGTGGCGCTCAGATGCGTCAGCGCACCTCACCCACCATCCAACGCGCCGCGACTCTGAGCAGCGTGATGGGCCGTCAAAAACCCGTTCGCCACCATATCCAGACTGGGCCGGGTGTTGCCCTGCTTGTCCGTCCAGACGCGCGGCGTCAGGCTTCCGGCCAGGGCGATGCTGTCGCCATCGCGCAGTGCGAGCAGCGCGGTGCAGATCTCTTGGTCAAAAGCGATGACATTGACAATGAGGTTTTCGCCCTCGGACGCCGAGGCGAGCACCTTTGCCACCACAAAGGCCCTGCCCGCCTTGTCCATGCGTTCACCGGGCGCGCTATGGAGGCGGCCCGCTACCAATCCGTCAATCATGTTTCATCCTTGCTCGACTGCTTCGTGGCGCAGGTGCGCCATGCGCCGAGCTTAGAGCCTGTTCACGATCTCGCAAGGCGGCGCCTAGGAGCCGACCTCCACCCGCGCCAGAAATGCATCCACCAGGGCCAGTTGCTCGGGCACGTTGAGGGCGGGGGCGTGGCCGCAGCCGGCAACTTGCGTCACTTGCAACTGGGCGCGTGCGCCGGGGCCGCGGGTCTGCATCGCGGCCGTGGTTTGCGGCAACACCAGGTCGGAATCGGCTCCGCGCAGGCACAGCACGGGCAGATTCAGCGCATCGTAGTGGTCCCAGATCAGGTAGTCGTTGTCGTGCCGGGTGAACTGCTGCACCATGGCCGGGTCGTAGTGCGGGGTGACACGGCCGTCCGCGAGCCGGCGCGTCGAGCTCTCCGTCAGCAGGCGCCACTGCGCATCGGACAGCCAGCCGTAGGGCGCGTACACCTGGCGAAAAAACGCTTCCAATTCGGTCACTGTGTCAAACGCTGGCGGCTGGCCGGCGTAGGCCTTGATGCGTTCAAGCGCTGCGTCGGCAAGCTGGGGCGCGTTGTCGTTTAGCAGCAGGCTGCGGATGGCGCCCTGCAGCGCGGGCTCGAACAGGCCGCTTGCGCTGACCGTTCCAATGGAGCCGCCCATCGATGTACCGATCCAGTGCGCGCGATCAATGCCCAACTGCGAAAACAGATCGGCCGCGATGCGCGCATAAAAGCGCAGGCTGTATTCCTCGGCCGGGTGGCGCGCCCACTGGCTCAGGCCCCGCCCCAGGGTGTCGGGGCAGATAACGCGGTAGCGATCCGCCAGATGCTGGGCCAAGGGGTCCATATCGCGCCCGGTGCGCGCCAAGCCATGCCAGGCGACGATTACCGGAGCGTCGGGGGCGCCCCATTCCATGAAATGAATTTCATAGCCGGCACAGGTGGCATAGCGCGAGCGCGGTTGCATGCGAGATCCTTGAGAGGTGCTTATTTCATGAGTCGGCCAGTACTGCCGATCACGGTGACTTCCACGCCGCGCGAACCAATGCGGTTGGTGGGCGAATAGCTGATGACCAAGCCACCCAGATCAAATTTCTGTAGCGATTCGAGCGCCTTGACCACGCCCGCGCGCGTGGGCGCCGGGCCAGCGCGGCGCAGGGCTTCCACCAGCACTTTGGCACCCAGAAACTCTTCGAAGCTGGTGTAGTTCAGCTCGGCGCCGGGCGCGTACTTTGCCAGCAGTTGCTGGTATTCGCGCACCACCGGGAGCTTGGGCTGATAGGGAAAAGGCACCACCTGGCTGATGCCCAGGCCGTGGGCATTTTCCAGGCCCGCCAAGCGCACGATTTCGGCAGGGTTGACCACCGAGATGTTGTAGAGCTGGGCCCCTCCCCCGGCCTCGCGGTACTTCTTGATGAACGCTGCTGCGGGCTTGTTGACCGCAATCATGATGACCGCGTGGACATTGGCGGCCGAGATGGTCTTGACGGCGGCCGCTACGTCGTCGGTATTGCGTGGGTAGCTTGCCACTGCCGCCAGCTTGAGCTTGCGCCTCGCCAGCGCAGCCTCCACGCCCTCCAGCCCCGACTGGCCAAAACCGTCGTCCTGGTACATCACTGCGATGCGGTTCATGTTCAGCGTGGTGAGCTGCTGCACCATATGCTCGGCTTCGTCGACATAGCCAGCACGCACGTGGAAGATCCAGGGGTTGAACGGCGATCGCAGCGATTCACCGCCCGTGTAGGGCGCCACCAGCGCTGCACCCCCGTCCGCGAGCACGCCGTCCTTGAGCAACTGCGTGATGTTGGCGGTGCCAGCAAAGCCGAACAAGGCCACGACGTCTGGGCGTGCCAGCAGTTCACGGGTGCGCGCCACCGTTTTGCTCACGTCGTAGCCGTCATCCACCACCAGCTGGTGCAATGTGGCGCCGTGCACGCCCCCCTGGGCATTGACGGCATCGAAGTAAATCTTTCCGCCGAGCACCATTTGCTCGCCCGAGCTGGCCAGCACACCCGTCAGCGGAGCCACCTGGCCAATGACGATTTCAGCGGCACGCGCAGCGCCCTGGCCGAAGAGCGCCAAGACCACGCAGAACATAGCGAACACGCGCGGCCAGGCAGCGCCTGTGCGCAGCGAAGAAATTGAATTCATGGTTGGCTCCTAGGGATGCAAGTGGCCCCGCACGGCTGAAGGTACGGGGCGCGAGGCTCACTCAGGCACCGAGATGGAGCCCGGGGTCAGCACGATGGCATTGGCTGCTGCCGGAACCGTGGCAATCGCCGGGAGGTTGGCCGTGCCGAGCGCCGGCGCACGGCCGGGGACACCGCCGCGCGCTACGGTGCGCACCACCTGGCTGGCTGGCAGTGCCGCGCCGCTGCTCAGGTGCGCGTACATCGCATCGAGCGCACGGTTCAGGTAGATGTGCAGCGGCACATAGCGGCTGTCGTACCCAGGCAGTACCGTGGGCAGGCCGATGAAGCTGTCGAAATGCTGGGCGTTCGCCACTTCGATATAGCTGAGCTGGCTGGCCGCGCCTTCCACCTTGCGGTTGAGCGCAGCGTAGGGGCGCGAGGTATGGTTCACCGGCAGCAGCGCGTCGGCGCGGCCATGCACGATGAGCGTGGGCTTGCCGCGCAAGTTGCCGCTGCGGCGCGTCTCGTCCAGGCCCGCTTGCAGCTTCCTGGCGGCGGCATCCGTGCCGGTAACCAGGTTGCGCAGGCACACGGCACCGTCCAGATTCCAGTCGAATGCGCCTGCCGGCGAGGCCGAGAGAAAGTCGCGCGCTGGCCCGAACTTGCCCAGGTTGTTGACCAGTTGCACGCCGCTGGTGGGCGGCACGCCGTTGCCGGTGGCAAACATGCCGGCCAGCGCTGCGGGCGCAAGCGGCGTGACGGCACCGGCCGCCGTCGTGGCGGCGTAGCTGAACCCGCACAGGTTGTCTCGTACGCTGGCGCTCGATAGGCTGTTGGCGAAGGTGACGGCCACGGCCGGGGCCACTTCAAATGCGGCAAGCGAGGCGTGCAGGGCATTTGATTCACCCTCCCAGCCATAGTCGCGCAACTTCTGCAAAGCCTCCTCGGCCTGGGTGGGCGTGGTGCTGGCGCTGAGCAGGCCACGCGCTGCCAGGCTGGCACAGCGGTTGGGAGCGATCGGCAGGGCCGCACTGGCAAAACCCACGGCAAACCCAGCGGCGTAAGGCGTGGACGCAATCGAGGGCGCTAGGGCGGCGCAGGCCTGGTACAGATTGGCGACAGTGGTGAAGTCAATCAGCGGCTTGGCCGTGGTGGCCACCGCGGCGCCGCCGCGCTCCACACGCACGCCGGGGTTGGCCGGCATCTCGATGGCGGGTTCCGACACAGCAACGCCGCTGATCCAGCCGTCTGCGTCCTGCTCGGCCGCAGCAATGGCCGCGCCGCCGCCGTTGGAAATGCTCGACGCAATGGTGATGGTGTTTTTGGGCGTGAAGGTCTTCACGTGCTCGCCGCCCTGCACTTCGCCATAGCGTTCGTTGATGGCCCAGAAGGCAAACTCCACCGCCTGCAAGGTGCTGCGGCCCCAGTCGCGCTCGGCGTTCTGGCCGGAATGCGCGTGCTTGAAGGCAAAGCGGTTGGGCGTGGCAGCGTTGAACGCTGCCAGCTCGGTGGCGCTGAGACCGGCGTTGAAGGCGGCGCCTTTGCCGGCTGCAGCCGCCGAGGTGCGCATGCCATCCATGAGTGGCACGGTGTCATTTTGCAGATCGTGCGGCGCGCCGCCCGTACCCTTGTCGGAATAGGCCACTGCGCAACCGTGCTTCAAGCCCCATTCGCCGGTGGAAATGCCGCCGTACACCCCGCGCGATCCCGAGGCCGTGGCGGTGATGATGCAGGGTTTTTTCGGATCGAAGCTGGCGGGCAATTGCACCATCAGCGTGACGTTCTTGCGGCCGCTGCCGTCGTCGGCAAAGGCCAGGTATTCGGTGCCCGCCACCTTGCCCTCCCCGGCAGTCACCTTGCCATTGGCGTCCACGTTCGGGCCGTAGAAAGTGCCGTAGCCGCCGGCGGCTGTCATATCCAGCATGGCGCGGTAGTTGGTGTGGATGGCGGCGCGGCGCAGTTCGGCGGCGGTGGGCGCCAGGGCATCGGCGTAAGCAGGCGGCGCTGCCGCAGCGAGGCCCGAGGCGCCCAGACCCGCAGTAAGCAAATCGTCGGACGCGCCGTCGTAGCTCGTGGCCCGCACTGCACCAAGGAAGTCGGGTGCGGTATTGGTGTTGTGATCGCCGCTGCCGCCGCAGGCAGCCAGCACGGCTGCCGCAAGCAGGCTCGGAATCAAAGGGTGTTTAGCCATCTTCATGCGCTTGTCTCCTGGTGGTTTTTGTGGGACGTGAAGCAACGAAAAATCAGGCGCCGCCGCGCCGCGCCGCGCTGGCGCGCAGCCGGCCGACGACACCGGTGGGAAAGTAATAAACCGAGAGCACGAACAGCACGCCCAGCCAAAGCAACCAGCGGTCAGGCGAGAGCAAGGCAGCCAGCCAGGGCAGACCACTGGCGGCCTCATTGCCCAGGCGCAGCAAATCCTGCAGGTAGCTCTGGGCGACGAGGAACAGCACGGCACCGATGGCGGCGCCGTAAATGGTGCCCATGCCGCCGATGACGACGATCAGCAGCACATCGATCATGATTTCAAACGACAGGGAAGTGTCCGGCCCGTTGTAGCGCAGCCAGATCGCCAGCATGGCGCCGGCCAGGCAGGCAAACAATGCAGACAGCACCGACGAGAGCGTGCGGTACACCACCACGCGGTAGCCAATGGCTTCGGCGCGGAACTCGTTTTCGCGAATGGCTTGGAGCACGCGGCCAAAGGGCGAGTTGACGATGCGCAGCAGTGCCAGCACCAGCACCACTGCCGTGACGAACAGCAGGTAGTACGTCAGCAGCCGCCCGTCAAGCGACACGCCCAGGAACGGGTCTTCGGCAAACTCGTGGCTGGGCGAGAGCAGCTCCGGCAAGCGGAAGGTCAGGCCGTCCTCGCCGCCGGTAATTTCGAAAAGCTGCGACGCCAGCGTCTGGAACGCTGCCGCCACGGCCAGCGTGATCATGGCAAAGAAGATGGCGCGCACCCGCAGCGAGAACAGGCCGACGGCGAGCGCGAGCACGAAGGACAGCACCAACGCCCCCAGGATGCCCACCGCCAGTGCCGCCCAGCCGGCGCCCATGCGCGTGCTGGCCACCGCCACGCCGTAGGCACCGATACCAAAGAACATGGTGTGCGCAAAGCTCACGATGCCGGTGTAGCCCAGCAGCAAATCGAAGCTGGCGACCAGCACGACAAAGACCAGCACCTTGGCCGCAACCGACAGCGCCTTGACGCCGGGGAACAGAAACGGCGCGAACGCCAGCCCGAGGAAGATGGCGACCAGTACCACGGTCAGCACGCGGCTGCTCGGGTAGTCGCCAGAGAGGATTCGGTTCAACATGCGAGCTTGACTTTCAAATTGCTACAGCGGCCTGCGTTAACTGCGCGACGCACGCACAACGCGTCCAAACCAGCGGCCACCCTGCAAGGGCCGCCCCGCCGCAGCGGTGGCGTCCCCCTTCCAAGGGGGAAGGCGCGAAGCGACTCAGGGGGTGCTTCATCTGTTCGTGACCGGATAAACGCCCTGGGGACGCCATAACAATATGGCGACCATCAGCGCAATATTCGAAAACAGCGCCGCCTTTGGCACGAGGAAGCCGGTGTAGTTGGCCATCAGCCCGACCAGCAGCGCACCGATCAGCGCCCCGCCCGTGCTGCCCAGCCCACCGATGATGATGACGATGAAAATCAGCACGTTGACTTGCGCGCCCATCTGCGGAATCACGCTCTGCTGGTACAGGCCCCACATCACACCGCCCAGGCCCGCGAGCGCGCTGCCGGCGACAAACACGCCAATGAACAATCGCCGGATGCGGTAGCCGAGCGACTCGACCATCTCGCGGTCCTGCACGCCAGCGCGAATCAAGAGGCCCACCTTGGTACGCGCCAGGGTCCAGGCCAAGATGGCAAACACCAGCAGCCCCACAACCACGGCGATCAGCCGGTATTTCTCGATGGCAGCGTCGCCGATAAAGAGCGAGCCCTGCATGCCGGCGGGCAGTGGCAATGGGATTTGCGCCGGGCCCCAGATCATCTTGATGATTTCTTCACCAATGATCATTCCGCCCATGGTGATGAGAATCTGCTTCAAGTGCTGGCCGTACACCGGCCGCACGATGAAGCGCTCGAACGCCAGCCCCACGGCGCCCGCTACCAGCATGGCGATCAGCATGGCCGGGATCACAGCCACCAGGTTGCGCCACAGATCCTGCGAGCCGGTCCAGTCGCCCATGCTGCCCAGCACGCTGACGGCGACAAAGGCACCCAGCGCAATGAACACGCCATGGCCGAAGTTGAGCACGTCCATCAGGCCGAAGACCAGCGTCAGGCCCGACGCGATGATGAAAATGATCATGCCCATCGCCAGGCCTGCCACGGTGAGCGTGAGCCAGGTGGACGCTGAGCCGATAAACGGCAGTACCGCCAGCGCCAGCACGGGCACCAGGGCGAGCGGCTTCCAGTCGAGTTCACGCCAGTTCATGCAGCACCTCGCGCCGGCAGTCTATTTACTATTATTTTCATAGCTGTCAGCCCATACTGCATAAGCGCTATAGGCCTAAAACACTTAAATCTCATAATGCCAACCCCAGCAGCGAGCGCTGCAGCGCCTCGTCTTGCGCCAGCGCTGCCATGCGCCCGGCGTGCACGACGACGCCGTTGTCCATGACCGCCACGTTATCGCCCAGGCGTTTGGCGAAGTTGATGTTCTGCTCAACCAGCAGGATGGTCACGCCGCGCTTTTTGAGCTGGTCGAACGCGTCGATCATGTTGTTGATGATGGCCGGCGCCAGTCCTTTGCTGGGCTCGTCCACGATAAGCAGCTCGCGCGGCTCGACGATGGCGCGGGCCACGGCCAGCATCTGTTTCTGCCCGCCCGAGAGCTTGCCGGCCGGGTGGTTCCAGAACTTCTCGACCGCGGGAAACAGCTGAAAGATCCAGGCCAGGCGCTCGGCGTCGATTTGCGCGGCGGTGCGCGCGCTGCGTGCCGCAAGCACCATGTTTTCCCTGACCGTCAGGTCTCCAAAAATACCCATGGTTTCGGGCACATAGGCGATGCCCAGCCCGGCGATCTGCGGCGTGGCAAAGCGCGTGATGTCCTGCCCCGCAAACTTCACCGTGCCCTGGGACGCGCGCCACAGGCCCATGATGGTGCGCAGCGTCGTCGTTTTGCCTGCGCCATTGCGCCCGAGCAGCATGGTCACTTCGCCGCGCGGCACCACGAGATGGACGCCATGCAGGATGTGGTACGCCGCAATGTGCGTGTGCACGCCCGAGAGTTCGAGCAGCGGCGCAGAGCTGGCGGTCATTGCAGCGCTCATGCGGCCACCTCTTGCCCATCGGTCTGCACCACACCCAGATAGGCCTCTTGCACCACAGGCGAGGCAATCACTTCGGCGGGCAAGCCATCGGCCACCAGCGTGCCGTTGGTGAGCACGATGATGCGGTCGGCCAGCTCGCGCACCACGTCCATCTTGTGCTCCACCAGCAGGATGATCTTGGTCTTGTCTTTCTTCAGCTCGCGAATCAGGTTCAGGATCACCGGCGCCTCGTCGTGGCTCATGCCGGCCGTGGGTTCGTCAAACATGTAGACCTGCGGGTCCAGCGCCATCAACAGCGCGACTTCAAGCTTGCGCTGGTCGCCGTGCGGCAAGCTGGCCACCGGCGTGTCGGCCCGCTCACGCAGCGCCACACTGGCGAGGATGGCGTCGGCACGCGCGATCAGGCCGGTGTGGTCGCTCCAGATGCTCCAGAGGTTCAGGCCGCGCCGGTGCTTGCCCTGGTGGGTCGCCTGCACCGCCAGGCGCACGTTTTCCTGCACCGTGAGCTGGGGGAACAAGTTGGTCAACTGGAAGGCCCGGCCCAGGCCGGCCCGCGCGCGCTCGGGCACCGACAAACCCGAGAGTTCGCGCCCGCCCAGCAACACCTGCCCCTTGGACGCCTTGAGCTGACCGGAGATCAAGTTGAAATAGGTCGTCTTGCCGGCGCCGTTCGGGCCGACGATGGCGGTCAGCGTACCGGGCGCGAAGGCGCAGCTCACGGCATTGACGGCGACGTGGCCGCCGAAGCGGATGGTCAAGTCTCGGGTTTCAAGCATGGCGCTGAAATTTAGGCAAAAAGTGGCTCTAGCGCTTACTGAATAAGCGCTTATAGCTATAGAAATGAAAGCGCTCTAGACGCTCAATACCGCCGCCCTGACAGGCGGCAGCGACCGAATTACCGCTGGTTCCGGATCGGAATATCCATTTCTTCGGGCTTGATCTCGTGCACCAGCTCCGGCACGCCCCAGGCGAAGGCCGGGTCGTTCTTGATCTTGAAGTGGTACATGCTTTGCATCGCCTGGTGGTCTTCC
>JAGNYI010000041.1:0-20607 GCA_017985015.1 Giesbergeria sp.
GGCCAGCGTGTCGGTCAACGCTTTGATCTTTGTGTCCTGATCCTCACCCGAAATACCCACCATGAGCAGGCCCTCGCGCAGGCGCTGCAAAATTCCGGGAAGACTCTGGATTACCTGCGCACGTTCAGCGCGGTTGGGTTTGGCGCTTGCGGCCCAAACCAGATCGGCAGCCGTGCGCTTGAACGACACCGTCTCGGCATGCTGAGCACCATGACGCACGGCAGACAGCGCAAGCACTTCGGCCCAGGTCTTGAACAGGAATTCACGCACTTCGTCGCGCACCGGCATGTCGCTCAGCATGGTGCGCAGTTCGATGGTGTATTTGATGGTCAGCGTTTCCCTTTGCTCGACTTGCTGCGCCACACTCACCAACTTGGCCGTGCCGTGCTTTTCCGTCAGGTGCTTGGTCAGAAATTTTTCGAACTCGTCGTGGACCAACTGGAACACGCGGCGCCCGGTTTCTGGATATTGCTCGATCACCTGGACGATGCGGCGGACTTCCGCCTCCAAGGTACTTCCACTGACGGACGCCGAATCAAAACCGAGGGCCACCGCGCCCATGCGGTCGATGAGTTTGCGTGCCGGATGATTCAGGTTGCTGAAAAACTCTGGCTCTGCCAAGGCCACGCGCAGCACCGGCACTTGAAGGCGCGCAAACCAGACCCGCACAGCCGGTGGGATGCGGTCTTCGGAGAGGATGCTCTGGAACATCAGCGCCACCACTTCGATGATGGCCTTTTCGCTGTCGGTCCCCGCCTTTTTCTTGAGTTCAGCCGAGCGCTCGCGCACCGCGCCGGCCACCTGGATCACTGCGGCCGGGCTGTAATCTTCGACGACGGCGCCCAGGGTGCTGTAGTACACATCGGCCTGCACCCGGTGCGCAGCCAGCGCATGCGCCAGAGCCGCCGATGCCGGCGGCGCCTGCGAGAGATCGAGCCCCCCCAGCGCTGGCGCCAGCAAGCGCCGCAGTTGCACCATGACCCCCTGCGCCCGCTGGCGGGCGCGCAGCAAGGGCGTGGCAGCAGCGTCAAACGGCCCCATGGGCGAGCTTGAATACCCGCTGGAGTGGGAATAGGCATCGCGTCCGGAATGCCCCCCGCCGCGGGCGGATTGCATGGCCTGGCGCGACTGCTCCAGTGCATGGGAGGCCAGTCCGCCCGAACCACTCGTCGAATGTGCGCCAACGGCGGAACGTTGCAAGCGCACCCGCAATTCCTGTTGCGCCACCACGCCGCGGTCAGCCAGAAATTCGTTGCACGACTGGTAAGCCGTTAGCATCAACGCAGCGGTGGCGCGCTGCAAAGGCTCTACCGCCATCTGCAGGTCGTCGCGCGGCAGGCCGACCTTGAGCCAGCTCTCAACCAGGTTCAAACTCAGCGACTCGGGGCGCAGCGGATCCGCTGCGGGTAGATCGTTTTGTTCGAGCGAGCGCATGCGCAGGCGCAGCGCATCGAACTGTGGGGCGACTTCTTCCATCACCGTCAGTGCAATGCGCGAGGCGATGATCTTGTTTTCAACCACATCGTCGCCAAGCAGCTCCAAGCTGCTGTCGGCCGTGTACATGGCGCGGGCATCGGCGGGGGCCGTCACGGGAAGTGCCAAAGAAACGCGCAGCGCAGCCGCCATGGCCTGCAGCCAGTCCTTGCGCTTTTGCTCGTAGCCTTGCCAGGCGTCGCGGCGCTTTTGCATGTCGCGCTGCGTGCCGGTCTGCTGCATGAGGGCCGTGAAAAACTCGGCGACGGCCTTGTCAATGTCGGACAGACCGTCCGTCAAGGCGTCCGTCCAGCGCTCCCTCACCATGCGAGCGAGGCGGCGGGGGGAAGCGGCGGCAGCCGGGGGCGTTTGCATGACCGGATATTAGTATGGAAACGCCCGGTGTAGCTCAGTGGTGCCTAGGAGCCGTCTGACCAAGCTTCAGACAGTGGCTCCGGCGTTCGGATCATTGGGATCCGTTTCGCTGCGCGTTGTCTTGATGAGATCTTCGCGCTTGACACCCAGCCACATGGCAATGGCGGCGGCCACAAACACCGAGGAGTAGATGCCGAACAGAATCCCGATGGTCAGTGCCAGCGCAAAGTAGTGCAGGCTGGGTCCGCCAAAAAAGAACATCGACAGCACCATGGCTTCGGTCGAAGCGTGGGTGATGATGGTGCGGCTCATGGTGCTGGTGATGGCGTGGTCGATCACCTCGTGCGTGTTCATCTTGCGATAGCGCCGGAAGGCTTCGCGAATCCGGTCAAAGATCACCACCGACTCGTTCACCGAATAGCCCAGAACGGCCAGCACTGCCGCCAGCACCGAGAGCGAAAACTCCCACTGGAAGAACGCGAAGAAGCCCAGGATGATGATCACGTCGTGCAAGTTGGCAATGATGGCGGCGACACCGAACTTCCACTCAAAACGCAGCGCCAGGTACAGCACGATGCCCAGCACCACCATGCCCAGCGCCATCAACCCGCCCTTGACCAGTTCGTCGCCCACCTGTGGGCCGACAAACTCGGTGCGGCGCAGCGTCACCTCGGGGTCGGCGGCCTTGAGCGCACCAATCACGCGCTCGCTCTGCTGCGCCGAGGTCACGCCCTTTTGCACCGGCAGTCGGATCATCACATCGCGCGCAGTACCAAAGTTCTGCACCTGAACGTCCGGGAAGCCCAGGCCCGATACCGTCGCGCGCACCTTGGCCAGTTCGACCGGCTGGGTGTAGGCCACTTCCATGACCGTACCGCCGGTAAATTCCACCGACAAATGCAGGCCACGCGAGAACAGGAAGAACACCGCCAGAGCGAAGGTAATGAAGGAAATCGCGTTGAAGACCAACGCGTGCTTCATGAAAGGGATGTCCTTCTTGATGCGGAAAAACTCCATGATTTCTATTCCTTAATTGGAGTTTTCAAAGAAAACTCATATGCGCTGAGCGCATGTGATGCTGGAACCAAGAATTCCATGACAGTCCCTTCATTTCACTGAAGCGACGGAGGTTCCGGTCGCCTCCGGCTTCCAGATCTGGCCTATGGCCAAGCTCTTGAGCTTTTTCTTGCCGCCGTACCACAGGTTCACCAGTCCGCGCGAGAAGAACACCGCAGAGAACATGCTGGTCAGAATGCCCAGCACGTGCACCACAGCGAAGCCGCGCACCGGGCCCGAGCCAAAGGCCAGCAGCGCCAGGCCGGCAATCAGCGTGGTCACGTTGGAGTCGAGAATGGTGGCCCAGGCGCGCTCGTAGCCGGTGTGGATCGCCATTTGCGGCGACGCGCCCTCGCGCAGCTCCTCGCGGATGCGCTCGTTGATCAACACGTTTGAATCAATCGCCACGCCAATGGCCAGCGCCATGGCAGCGATACCCGGGAGTGTAAGCGTGGCCTGCAGCATGGAGAGCACCGCAATCAGCATCAGTACGTTGACCGAGAGCGCAATGCTGGAGAACACGCCAAACAGCATGTAGTAGAAACACATGAACACCACGATGGCCAGCATGCCCCAGACCACGCTGTGGATGCCGCGCGCAATGTTGTCGGCGCCCAGGCTCGGGCCAATGGTGAATTCCTCGATGATTTCCATCGGCGCAGCCAGCGAGCCCGCGCGCAGCAGCAGTGCCGTGTCGTTGGCCTCCATCGTGCTCATGCGGCCGGAAATCTGCACGCGGCCGCCCCCGATTTCCGAGCGGATGACGGGAGCCGTCACGACCTCGCCCTTGCCTTTTTCAAACAGGATGATGGCCATGCGCTTGCCGACGTTCTCGCGCGTGATGTCCTTGAAGATGCGCGAGCCCTTGGCGTCCAGCGTGAGGTTCACGGTGGGCTCCTGCGTCTGGCCGTCAAAACCGGGCTGGGCGTCGGTCAGGTTCTCGCCGGTCAGCACCACCTGCTTCTTGACGATCACGGCCTGAGCGTTGCGGTCCAGGTATTTTTCATCGCCAAAGGGCACGGGGCCGCGTCCGCTTTCGGCCGCGCGCGCCTCTGTGCCTTCGTCGACCATGCGCACTTCCAGCGTGGCGGTGCGCCCCAGAATGTCCTTGGCCTTGGCCGTGTCCTGCACGCCAGGCAGTTGCACCACGATGCGGTCCAGCCCCTGCTGCTGAATCACCGGCTCGGCCACGCCCAGCTCGTTGATGCGGTTGTGCAGCGTGGTGATGTTCTGCTTGAGCGCCTGGTCCTGCACACGGCGCGTCGCCTCGGGCTTGATGCTGGCACGCAGGCGTTGCCCGCCATCGGCTTCCTGGCTGGTCGTGACCTGCAGATCGGGGAACTGGTCACTGATCAGGTTGCGCGCGGCCGTCAGCGTGGCCTCGTCGCGCAAGCGGATATCGATGTTCTGGCCTTCACGCGAAATGCCGCCGTGGCGGATGTTCTTGTCTCGCAGTGTGGTCCGCAGGTCGCCCGCATACGACTCGGCCTTTTTGGTCAGCGCAGCCTGCATGTCCACTTGCAACATGAAGTGCACGCCGCCGCGCAAGTCCAGGCCCAGGTACATGGGTGCGGCGTGGATGGCCGTGAGCCAGGCCGGCGAGCGCGACACCAGGTTGAGCGCAACGATGTAGGCCGGGTCCTGTGGATCGGGGATCAAGGCCTTTTCAATCGCATCCTTCGCCTTGAGCTGCGTGTCCGGCGTGTCAAAGCGGGCCCGCACCGAGTTGCCTTCGAGTTGCAGCAGGTCGGTCTGCACCCCAGCTGCGGCAAGGGCTTCGCGAACTCGTGACTCCACGGCCGAATCGACCTTGATCGTGGCTTTGGCCGAGGAAACCTGCACCGCGGGCGCTTCGCCAAAGAAATTGGGCAGGGTATAGAGCACCCCCACCAACAAAGCCACCACCAGGATGACGTACTTCCAGACCGGATAACGGTTCATGTTTGGGCTTCCCGATGCGGAAACAAAAAAAGCAGTGCGTGCAATGCGCCGCGCCGCACGTGCTGGCCACACGCGCAGCGAGGGCGCGATTCGCCAGCGATGGCGCGATTACTTGATCGTGCCCTTGGGCAGCACCTGAACCAGGGAGGCGCGCTGCACCTGCACTTCGACGCCGCTGGCAATTTCCACGTGCAGGTACTGTTCGGACAGGCGCTTGATGCGGCCCAGCATGCCGCCGCCGATGACCACTTCGTCACCTACGGCGATGGCCTCGACCATGGCGCGGTGCTCTTTCTGGCGCTTCATCTGCGGACGGATCATTACGAAGTACAGCACCACGAACATCAGCACCAACGGCAGCATGCCGGTGAGCGTGGACATCATGTCGCCACCCGCAGCAGCGGCAGGTGCGGTCTGGGCAAAAGCAGAGGAAATGAACACTGGGAAACTCCAAAGAAACAGACAGCGCACGCGCAGCGCAAAGGCTGCGGGCACAGGAGAGGCGGCAAAACCGCAAGCGCGCCATTGTATGCGGGTCGCTTTTTCGCGGCCGCGCGGCCGGGTTAAAGGCACACGCAGCACACCTTTGCACAGAAATTTTGGTCAAAAACAGCCGCTAGCGCTTATTTTGCAAGCGTTATAAGCTATAAATTTAGGAGCACGCTAGGCAACTTTCTGCTGTGCGGCAGGGCTGCGCCAGCGCGCCATCAAGGCGTCCCACTTGGCGCGGGCACTGCTCAGGTGCCGCTCCTTGACGTGGCCGTAGCCGCGAATGTCTTCCGGAATACTGGCGATTTCCACCGCCAGAGCCAGATTTTCGATGCTGAGGCCGGTCAAAAGCTCGTCAATGCAGGCACGGTACTCGCCAATCAGCGCGCGCTCGGTCTTGCGCTCCTGGCTGTAGCCAAACGGGTCGAGGGCGCTGCCGCGCAGGCCTTTGAACCGGGCCAGCACGCCAAAGGCCTTGCGCATCCACGGGCCATAGCTCTGCTTGACGAGCTCGCCCTTCTCATTGCGCTTGGCCAGCAGGGGCGGTGCCAGGTGGTGCACCACTTTGTAATCACCCTCGAACATGCCGGCGATCTTGTCGGTGAAGCTGCGGTCGGTATGCAGGCGCGCCACTTCGTACTCGTCTTTGTAGGCCATGAGCTTGAACAGATAGCGCGCCACGGCCTCCGCAAGGCGCGTGCTGCCGGCAAACTTCGCTTCCGTGGCCTGCACTTTGACAACAAAGGCCTGGTACTCGCCCGCATAGCCTGCGTTCTGGTAGGCCGTGAGGAACTCCACACGCCGCGCCAGCAGGTTCGCGAGTGTGGGCTTTTTGACGAACTCAATCACCTGCGCCGGGGCCAGCAGCGCCTGCACGGCCGCCAGATCGTGCGCGCAGCGCCGGCCCCACTCGAACGCGGCCTGGTTGTTGGCCACCTGCACGCCGTTGAGCTCCATGGCGCGCATCAGCGCGGCGTGCGAGAGCGGCACCCGGCCCTTTTGCCAGGCGTAGCCGAGCATGAGCGGGTTGGTGTAGATGCTGTCGCCCAGCATCTGCGTAGCAACGCGCTCGGCGTCGAAGGTCCCCACCAGCTCGCTGCCGACTGCCGCAACGATGGCGCTCTCGCACGCCGCGCCCGGAAACTGCCACTGCGGGTTGGTGACGAAGGCTGCCGTGGGCGTGCTGTGCGTGTTGAGCGCAACAAAGGTGCGGCCGGGCTGCATCACGGCCAGACTGGCCGGGTTCGCCGCCACGATCGCGTCGCAACCAATGACCAGATCGGCCTTGGCGATGTCAACCTTGGTGGTGTGGATGCTTTCCTGCCGATTGGCAATCTGCACATGGCTCCAGGTGGCGCCGCCCTTTTGCGCCAGGCCCCCGGCATCCTGCGTGACCACGCCCTTGCCTTCGAGGTGCGCTGCCATGCCCAGCAGCGAGCCGATGGTGATGACGCCCGTGCCGCCGACGCCGCCCACCACGATGCCCCAGGGCTGCTCCGCATTCGGCAGCACCGGCTCGGGCACGGGCGGCAGTGTGGCCGCATCGGCTTTGGCTTCCTTCTTCGGCTTCTTGAGCGTCCCGCCCTCGACGGTGACAAAACTCGGGCAAAAGCCGGTCACGCAGGAGTAATCCTTGTTGCAGGTGCTCTGGTTGATGCGGCGCTTGCGCCCGAACTCGGTTTCGACCGGTTCCACCGACAGGCAGTTCGATTGGACCGAGCAGTCGCCGCAGCCCTCGCACACCAGCTCATTGATGACCACGGTCTTGGTCGCCTGCGGCATCAGGCCGCGCTTCCTGCGCCGGCGCTTTTCGGTGGCGCAGGTCTGGTCGTAGATCAGCACCGTACAGCCCTTGATCTCGCGCAGTTCGCGCTGGATGCGGTCGAGCTCATCGCGGTGGTGCACCGTGACGCCGGCCGCCAGCGGCGCGCCATCGTATTTTTCGGGCTCGTCGGTCACGATGACGATCTTGACCGCGCCTTCGGACTTCACGCTGTTCATGATCTGCAGCACCGAGTGGCCCTCGGGCCGCTCGCCAATTTGCTGGCCGCCCGTCATGGCAACCGCGTCGTTGTACAGAATCTTGTAGGTGACGTTGACGCCAGCGGCAATGCTCTGGCGGATCGCCAGCAGGCCGCTGTGGAAGTACGTGCCGTCGCCCAGGTTGGCAAACACATGCGCGTCCTTGGTGAACGGCGCTTGACCGACCCAGGTAACGCCCTCGCCGCCCATCTGCGTGAAGGTGCTGGTGCTGCGATCCATCCACACGGTCATGTAGTGGCAGCCAATGCCCGCCACGGCGCGCGAGCCCTCGGGCACGCGGGTGCTGGTGTTGTGCGGGCAACCGCTGCAGAACCATGGGGCGCGGTCGCCGGTGTCGGCTTTGGGGGCCGCCAGGGCCCGCTCGCGTGCTTCCACGATGACCAGGCGGCTGTCCATGCGCGCCACGACGTCTTCGGGTACGCCCAGTTTCTTCAGGCGCTTGGCAATGGCCTTGGCGATGATGGCGGGCGTCAGGTCGGCCTTGGCGCGCAGCAGCCAGTTCTGGCTGGGGTTGGGCATGGACCATTCGCCGCACTGTCCGTTCTCGCCCTCGGCCTCGTCGAACTTGCCCAGCACATTGGGGCGCACATCGGAACGCCAGTTGTAAAGCTCTTCCTTGATCTGGTATTCGATGACCTGGCGCTTTTCTTCGATGACCAGAATCTCCTGCAGCCCCTTGGCGAAGTCGCGCGTGATGGTGGCCTCCAGCGGCCAGACCACATTGACCTTGTGCACGCGGATGCCCAGGCTGCGGCAGGTATCGTCGTCCAGACCCAGATCCACCAGCGCCTGTCGTGTGTCGTTGTAGGCCTTGCCGCTGGCGATGATGCCGAAGCGATCATGAGGGCCTTCAATCACGTTGTAATTAAGCTTGTTGGCGCGCACATACGCCAGCGCGGCGTACCACTTGTAGTCCATCAGGCGTGCTTCCTGCTCCAGCGGCGCGTCGGGCCAGCGGATGTGCAAGCCGCCGGGCGGCATCACGAAGTCTTCGGGCATGACGATCTTCACGCGGTCCGGGTCGACCGAGACGCTGCTGGACGACTCCACCACCTCCTGAATCGTCTTCATGCCGGACCACACGCCGGAAAAGCGGCTCATGGCAAAGGCATGCAGGCCCATGTCCAGAATGTCCTGCACATTGCTCGGGAAGAACACCGGCGTACCGCATGCCTTGAAGATGTGGTCGCTCTGGTGCGGCGCCGTACTGCTCTTGCTGATGTGGTCGTCGCCGGCGATGGCGATCACGCCGCCGTGCTTCGCCGTGCCAGCCATGTTGGCGTGCTTGAACACGTCGGAACACCGGTCCACGCCCGGGCCTTTGCCGTACCAGATGCCGAAGACACCGTCGTATTTTTTGCTCTGCGGGTACAGATCAAGCTGCTGCGTACCCCACACTGCTGTGGCGCCCAGTTCCTCGTTGACACCGGGCTGGAAGACGATGTGGTTCTCGGCCAGGTGTTTTTTGGCGGCCCACAGCGCCTGGTCGTAGGTTCCCAGCGGACTGCCGCGGTAGCCGCTGATGAAGCCGGCGGTGTTCAGCCCCGCGGCCGCATCGCGCTGGCGCTGCAGCATGGGCAGGCGCACCAGGGCCTGCACGCCGCTCATCATGGCGCGGCCATGGCCGAGGGTGTATTTGTCTTCAAGCGAGACCGTCTCAAGGGCTTTGCGGATGTGCTCGGGCAGGGGCGCATTCATGGGGGTTGTCTCCAGTTTTTTCGTGGGTTCGCTGCTTGTGGCGCGACTCGGTTCGCAGCGGACACGGCCAGCTAAAGCCACGCGCCCATTGTGGAGACAAGTGTAGATTGGCGCTGGCGATAGGTGTTTGCGTTTGATGCCGTAAATGCGCTATGTTCAGCAAGATTCTTTCTCTTTCAAGGAATTTTGTGGAAACCTTGGACAAATTCGATGTCGCCATCCTGGGCCAACTGCAGCAGGACGCACGCCTGACGAATGCGGAACTGGCGCAGCGCGTCGGGCTCTCCGCCGCGCCCTGCTGGCGGCGGGTGCGCGCGCTGGAGCAGGCCGGCTTCATCCTCGGCTACCGCGCGGAGATCGACCGGCGCAAGATCGGCCTGGGCGTGCTGGCCTTCGTGCGGCTGGACGCGGACCGCAACACCGGGGGCGTCACGCGTGCGATGGAGGAAGCGATTCGCCAGATTCCCGAAGTGGTGTCCTGCCACTACATCAGCGGCACCGGCACCTTTGAGCTGCAGGTGGTGGCGCGCGATCTGGACAGCTTTTCGCAGTTCGCGCGCGACGTGCTGCTGCACCTGCCCAACGTGAAAGACATGCACACCAGCTTTTCGCTGGGCGAGGTGAAGGCGGGTGGCGCCCTGCCGCTCTCGCATCTGGGTGGCGGGCGCTAGTTTGCTATTATATTAATAGCTATAAACCATTATCCAATAAGCGCTAGTGGCAGATTTCAATCCTAATTTGGCTGCCTAGGCCACAGCGCCCACAGACGCAGCGGCTGCTTGAGCCGCCCGGCGGTCTCGCCCGCCTGCGCGCCCCAGCCGAGGAAGAAGTCGGCCCGCACCGCACCGACGATGGCGCTGCCCGTGTCCTGCGCCAGCACCAGGCGCGAGAGCGGCACGAGCGGCCCGGGCGAGGCCAGCCAGACCGGCGTGCCGTAGGGGATGCTCGCCTTGTCCACCGCAATCGAGCGCCCTGGCGTCAGCGGCACGCCCTGCGCGCCGCGCGGGCCGAAGGCGGCGTCGAGCGCGTCCATGGGCTCTTCGCGGAAGAACACGTAGCGCGGGTTGCTCCAAAGCAACTCGTTCACGCGCTGCGGGTTCTGCGCCATCCAGGCGCGGATGCCCGGCCAGGTAGCGTCGCGCACCAGCCCCTGGTCGAGCAGCCAGCGGCCGATGCTGCGGTAGGGCCGGTCGTTGGTGCCGGCGTAGGCCACGCGCACCAGGCGGCGCGTGCCGCCTTGCTCCAGCAAGTTCAGCCGGCCTGAGCCCTGGATGTGCAGCACCATGGCCTCGACCGGGTCGCGCAGCCAGGCGATCGCGCGGTCCGCCAGCGCCGCCTGCGCCTGGGGCAGGGTATCGATCTCCTGGCGCGAATACCAGGGGCGACGGCGCGCCAGATCGGGCGGCGGCGCATACAGCGGCACGCTGTAGCCGTCGCCCGGCACACGCGCGGCGTCGTATTCGGGCTCGAAATAACCGGTCAGCAGGCCGTCCGCCGCGCCGCCTGCGCCTTCGATTCGGTAGGGCTGCAGGCGCGAGACCAACCAGGCGCGCTGCTCTTCTCCAGTGGCAATGCTCAGCTGACGCACCTCGCTGCACAGCGGGGCAAACACGGGTGCGGGGCGTTCGCAGCTCTTGATCCAGGCGTTCCAGGCTTCGTACAGAGCGTCGTCGGCAAAACCGGGCAACTCGCCCCAATGCACCGCAACCCAGTGGCTGCGCGGCGGGGCCAGCGGACCCGGCAGGGCGGCCGGCTCACCAGGAAGCGGCGCCACCTCGACCCGCGGGGGCCTGGCCGGAGTGGGCTCGAAAGCGGGGCGGCTGGCACAGGCCGCAAGGCTTCCTACAATCAGGGCCAGCAGCGCACGGCGCAGGAGTGAGGCATTCATGGGACTGATTTTGCTTGAGGCGCTGGGCGCATTGGTGGCACTGCTGCTGATTGTCTGGTGGACGATGTTTTCGGGGCGCCCGCGCGGCGAACCGCCCCATCGCCAGCACAAGGCAGACGGCGAGGTGCACCCGCCTGCCCCTCCTCCTTCTGCACCCCAGCCGCCTGCTCCGCCGCCTGCGGACTGAAACTGTCGGCCTGGTCCTACCCGCTCAGGGCCGCAAGCGCCACAGCGGCGCCAAGCGCCTTCCTCAAGAATCGAACGCAAGGCGCTGCCTTCCCGGCGGCGCACGCTTTGCTTTTGAAGGAACCCTCAACATGCGCCATTCCCGAATTCTCGCTGCGGCCGCTGCCGCTATCGTTATCACCGGCTGCGCCAACATGGACGATACGCAGCGCCGCACCGCGACGGGCGCTGGCGTGGGCGCGCTGGCCGGCGCCGTAATCGGCTCGGCCACGGGCGGCAGCGCCGGCACTGGCGCGGTGGTGGGTGCTGGTGTGGGGGCTCTGGGCACCTACATCTGGTCGCGCAACATGGAAAACCAGCGCCGCAGCATGGAGCAAGCAACGCGCGGAACCGGCGTCGGCGTGACGCAGACATCCGACAACCAGCTCAAGCTGGAGATTCCGAGCGACATCTCCTTCGACACCAACAGCAGTGACATTCGCGGCGCCTTCCGTCCGTTGCTGGACCAGTTCGCCCAGGGCCTGCGAGACAACCCGCGCACCGATGTGCGCATCGTGGGCCACACGGACAGCACGGGCAGCGATGCGGTGAACAACCCGCTGTCGGTGGACCGCGCCGCCAGCACGCGCAGCTACCTGGCCGCGCGCGGCGTAGACCCGGCGCGCATTCAGGTGGAAGGCCGGGGTTCGCACCAACCCATTGCCAGCAACGACAGCGGCGAAGGACGAGCGCGCAATCGGCGGGTAGAAATTTACGTCGGTGAGCGCGGCTGAAGCCGCCTGAAACCCAGTGGAGTGTTTCGCTCTTATTGGTACTTTCAGAGCCCCGAAAAAGGTTCACGGCAAGGCGCAGCTCGCAGGCAATGGCCGCGCCCTTGCCAAGAGCTGCAACGCCGCCGTGGGCCTTTTTCGGGGCTCCCTTCGGGCGAGTTGCCAAGGGGCCATCTGCGTTGTTGCATGGGCTTGCCATAGCTCGCTATGCCTGCGCCCACGCGCCTAGCCGCTGGCCCCTTGGCAGCTCGCTGAAAGTGCCAATAAGAGCGAAACACTACACTAGAAAACCCGGTGTCCCAACGCCGGAAGTTGGCTGCGCACCTGCGTCAGCCGCGCGGGAGAAGCGTCTGCCAGCACCAATCCCACACCCTCGGGCAGCGCACCCAAAACCTCGCCCCAGGGGTCGATCAGTAGGCTCTGGCCCCAGGTGCGGCGGCCGTTTTCATGCCTGCCGCCCTGCGCTGCCGCCAGCACAAACGCCTGGTTTTCGATGGCGCGCGCACGCAGCAGCACCTCCCAGTGGGCGCTGCCGGTGGTCCAGGTGAATGCGGCCGGCACCAGCAACAGGTCGGCGCCGGCGGCCGCGTGCAAGCGATAAAACTCGGGAAAGCGCAGGTCATAGCAGACTGACAGTCCAACACACCAGGTGTGGCCAGCACGGTCCTCGAGCGGGAACTGCACGGGGGCACACCCCGCTTCGATGGTTCGGCTTTCGTCGATCTGCTCGCTCCCGTGCTCCAGGCGGAACAGATGCACCTTGTCATAGCGTGCCACGCAGCGGCCCTGCGGCGAATACGCAAGCGAACTGTTGCGCACCCGCTGCGCGTCCCCACACACCAGCGGCAGGGTGCCGCCCACAATCCAGAGCCCCAGATCTTGTGCTGCGCGCGCCAGAAAGTCCTGCACCCGGCCTTTGCCCGGCGTTTCGGCCAGGGCGAGCTTGTCGCGCTCGTGCAGGCCCAAGGCAGAAAAATACTCCGGCAACAACGCCAGCTCGGCCCCTTCGGCCGCGGCGCGCTCCAGCAACCTTCGCGCCGTGGCCAGATTGCCCAGGACGTGGGCTCCGGAAACCATTTGCAGTGCGGCGATTTTCATGGCTTTTCCTCGGTGACGGGTGCGCTGGCGCCTGCCGCCGGCGCGGCGGCGGGCGGTGCGCCCAGACGGCGGCGTGGCAGTTTGGTGACTTCCGGGTCACTCCAGGTACCGCGAATGGAATACTCCTGCGTGGCAGCGGCAATCAGTGGGCCGCGCAAAAACACTTGCGCGAGAAAGCTGCCCAGGCCAATCACCGGATTGATGGCGGTGGCCACGAGCGAGGCGGTGAGTGCGTTGATCTCCGGCACCACGACGACATGCAAGTCCTGCGTTTCTTGTCCAATGTCGGCGCGCCCTTCCATCAGCACGGCGGCGTTGACGCCCTTCATCTGCAGGTTGTTGGTGGTGGCCACGCCGCGCTCGATGCCCACGTCGCCGCGCACAAAGTCAAACGCGAAACCCTGGCTGAAGAGATCGCGGAAATCGAGCGCAAACCGGCGCGGCAGCGCCTGGAGGCTGAGCACGCTGAGCAACTTGGCCAAGCCTGGCTCCGCTTTGAGAAACTGGCCAGCGCCCACGTCGAGATGGATCTGGCCGGTCATGGAGCGGTAGTCGGGGCTGATGGGCGCGCCCAGCCAAGCCACCTGCCCCTCCATGCGCCCGCGCCCACGCCGCACCACTTCCTGCATGCCCATGCGCGCCAGCAATTGGCCGGCATCTCGCATGTCCAGCGAAAAATTGAGCACCGTGCGGCGCTGCACTGCGGCACCTGCCAGCGCACCGCCCCCTGCCGAGCGGGGGCCGCTGATCTGTGTCCAGTTGCCATTGGCGGTCAGCGCTGCCTCGGGGGTCGAGAGATTGAACTTGTTCAGGCGCCATTCGCGCGGTGCGTCGGCGGCGCCGCGGTTGCGCGCATCGATTTCCAGGCGCCCCAATTTGCGCCCGCGCAGCTCAAAGGCCTCCACCACGATGTCAAGCGCCGGCAGGCTGGCCGGCTGCTCGGCCAGCAAATTGTCCACCTCGCTCACCGCGCTTTCCGGCAATGAGAGGCGCGAAAGGCGCGCAAAAAGGCCACCGGCTCCCGACTCGCCTGCAGACTGGCGGTACTCCAGGTACCCCGCCAGCTCCTGGGCATCAAGGTTGGCGCGCCACACTGGGCCTTCGCGCGAGCCTCCCACAACCAGGTCATGGAGCGTGCGGCCGGCCACGCGCAGGCTGCCCGCCTGCAGGGCGAAGCTGTCCGGCAGGTACGCTTGCAGCGCACCGGGCACGGCGGACGCGGCCTTTGGCGTGCCGGCTTTGGCGGGAGCGGCTGCGCCGCTCCCGGCGGACAGCACGGCTTCCCAGGCGTCCACATCGAGCGCGCCAAAACGCAGATTCGCGTCCACGCTGCCGCTCGCCGGCCCGCGCGCCTCGTTGGTCGGCACACCCAGAGCAATGCTGCCGCCCAGTACTTTGGGTTCGCCAGGGCCCAGCTCGCGCAGGTAGCTCAGCGCGCCCAGCGTTCCGATCTCCACGCTCAGACGGTCCTGCAGCGGCGCCGCGCCCGGCGTCCCCGCCAGGGACGCAGCCGTCAACTGGTTCTCGAAGCGCACCGGGAGGCTGGCATCGGCCGGCTTGGTGAGGGGTGCGGGCAGGTTCAGCGCCAGGCCCTGCAGGCTGGTGGCCAGCGCAATCTCGGCGACGCCGCGGCGCACCGTCAAACCCAGCGTATAGGGCGCGCTGCCCGAAGCACGCCGGGCCAGCTCCGACAACAGCCCCAGCTCGCGCGCCTGCTGCAGTCCCTCGGCGCTGGCGGTGCCCTGCACGCGCAACTGCACGCTGGGCGGTTGCGCAGGCGTGCTGCGCAGTCCGCCTTCAATGCGCACGTCGCCGCCCAGTGCGCGGGCCTGCACGCCCGCCAGCGAAAACCCGCTCTCCGTGAACTGCACGCTGCCGCGCGCACGCGCCAGCAGAGGAGTGTCGGGCGTGATCCGTACATCGCTGCCGGCCAACTTGAGGCTGCCCTGCACTTTGGACGCCGTCAGCTGACTAATGGGCAATTGCAAGCGCAGGCGCAGCTCGCCATTGCCGGTGCCCGTGGCCTGCGCCAAGGCCTTTCCGGTCATCTCCCCCAAGGGCGATTGCGTTACAAAGGCCAGCAGCTCCGACAAGGGTCCGCGGGCATCGGCGGCCACGCTCACGACACTGTGCGACAGATCGGGAATCTGCGCTTCGACACCGCTGGCCACCACGCCGGAGCGCCCAGCAAAGCCGCCGGTCGCCCCTTTGACCTGCATGCCCGAGCGCTCGAAAATCAGCTCGCCCGAGAGCTTGACCAAAGCTGGCCAAGGCACTTCGCCTTCGTGCTGCAGTTGGGGAGGCACATAGGCATAAGTCACATCCTGCACGCGCGCGGCGATCCGGAAATCCCCCTGGCGCGGGTCGTTGAACGGCATGTCGTGCAAATCGCCACGAACGCGAAAAGTCACGCCGCTGGCGCGCCCGGCCTGGACCGCGTCGCGCACATAGTGGCGCGCCTCGGCGGGCACCACCAGCGGCAGGTAGCGGTGCACCCGCGTACCGTCGGCACGCTGCAACTGGCCGCTGAGGTCCAGCACGCCGGGAAAGCGCGCCTTGGCGGGCGACTTTGCCGGGTCGCTGGTGTGCCAGCTGGCGGTGGCTTCGCCGGCCGCGTCGGCGTTGGCAAACTGCGCACGCGGCACTTGCACCGAGATGCGCTCGCCTTCGCGCTTCCAGTTCACTTCTGCCTGCAGTCGGGTGAGCGGAAGCAGCGGATCTTCAAACACCGCCGGCAACAGCAGCGCGCCGTCCTTCATTTGCAGGGTGGCCTTGCCGCCCTGCTGCGTGAGATCGAAATCGACATCGGCGCCGCGCACCCCCGGCGGCGCGGATTCACCCGCCGCCAGGGCTTGGGCCGCCGCGGGCGTATCGGCCAGCGCGAGCGCACGAATACGGCCCCGAGCCTCATAGGCCGTCGGGGCCTCCAAGGGACCCTGCCATCCGGCGTGAATTTTTTCGACCCGGCCCTGGGGGCCATAGCGCCGCAGCAACTGGTGCATGGCCTGCGGAAAAGGCAGGCGCGCAGCAATGCGCGAGAGCGCGGCCAGGTCGAGCTGATCGGCATCGAAGCTGCCACGTGCCGGTGCCTGGGACTGTGCGTGCTGGTAGTCAAGTCGCAGATTGCCGCCCGGCCAGGGCTCGCCGTCGCCCTCCACAAAACGCAGATTTTTGGTAAAAAACTGAAAGCCGCGCGGATTGCGGCGCCCGCCAACGCGGCCCGCAACATCGCGCAGCACCAGGGGTTCGAGCTCCGGCGCCAGGCGCAGATCGAGATCCGCCAGTGCGACATCGGCCACGCCACCGGTGGCCTGCCCACGCTCTACATCGAGCCAGGCACGCACGGCGCCGCGGCCCTGCGTGAGAGTGGCCGTACCGAGATCGGCGTGCCGGCCGAGGCGCGAGACATCGACCTCTGGGAAGGAGGCGAATACCTGCCCGCTCCACTGCTGCCAGCGCCCGTTGTGCACCGACAGCAAGGGCTCGCGCATCCGGGCGCTCAGCGTGAAGCGCTCGCCAAAGCCGGCCGGCGGCGTGGCATCGAGCCGGGCCGCATGGCGCCAGGTGCTGCTCTGCAGCAGCAGGTCCACCTGCTCCAGGGCCAGCGGCGGTGCGCCGCGCAGTTCGTCGGTCCAGAGCACACGGCCCCCGCGCACCACTACCTCGGGCTGCGAGAACAACCAGTCGGCCGCGCCACTTCCCTCGCCGGCAGCGCTGACATCGAGACCCGCCACCCAGATGCGTCCGTCTGCCGTGCGCCGCACGTCGACCTGCGGGCCTTGGATGAACAACTGCTCGAAACCCCGGCTGAGCAGGGAACGCGGCGAGATCGCCACCACCACCTGCGGCAGGCGCAGGGCTTGGCGCCCCTGTGCATCGAGCAGCACCACATCGCCCAACTCGAAGGTAGGGATGAATCCCTCCGTCCGCGCGCTGATCGCGCCCAGGCGCACCGGCACGCCCAGGGCCTGCTCGGCGCGCGCCTCGATGAACGAACGGTATTCGCCGATTCGCGGCACAATCCAGCCGTGAAGCGTGCCCCAGGCGAGCGTCAGGAGCAGAAAAATGGCCAGCAGCAGACCCAGTGACCACCGAGCGAGCACCGCCACCCATCTCAGTAGGCGGGTGGGGTGCACAAGGGGTTCGGTCATGTTCTGGCGGGGTCTTCCAAGAATTATGACCCCCTGATCGCGTCTGGAACTGCCCGAACCCGAGTCCTCATTGGCGGCGCTCCTTGCCGCACAGGCCATGCCCTCTGATTTGCCCGTCCGCACTGCCATCGACACCGCCCCCGCTGCGCATTCGCGCTTTTTCCAGCGCCTGCACCGCCGCTACGCCCAGGAGCTGGCGCTGCTGCCCGAAGGCATGCCGGTGCGCGAGGCCATGGAGCAGGCGCTGGCGGCACTGCGCGAGCGCGGCAACGATCTGCCCACAGCCCTGCGCGTCCTGCGCCAGATCGTCATCGAACGCACGATGGTGCTCGATTGCGCGCAGCAGGCCGATCTGTCCGAAGTCACACGCGCCATGACCGACTTGGCAGAGCTGGCGCTGGACCGGGCCTGCCAGCACGCGCGGGCCGAACTGGACGTCCGCCACGGCGCACCGCAGGCGGACGAAAGCGGGCCGGTGGACCTGTGGATTGTCGGCATGGGAAAACTCGGCGCGCGCGAGCTCAACGTATCGAGCGACATCGACCTGATCTACGTGTATGCCAGCGATGGCGACACCGCTGGCACCAGCGATGGGCGCGGGCGCATCTCCAACCATGAGTACTTCGGCCGTGCCGTAAAGATGATTTATGCGCTGATCGGCGAAGTCACCGAGCACGGCTGCGTGTTTCGCGTTGACCTGGCGCTGCGGCCCAACGGCAACTCGGGGCCCGCCGCCATCTCGCTCGCGGCGCTGGAAGAATACTTGCAGGTGCAGGGGCGTGAGTGGGAGCGCTTTGCCTGGCTCAAAAGCCGGGTGGTGGCGCCGCGCACCAGCGTCACCGGGGACGCGGTGCAGGCGCTGCGCAGTGTGGTTCTGCCGTTTGTGTTCCGCCGCTACCTGGACTACAGCGTGTTCGACGCGTTGCGCGCCCTGCACCACCAGATCCGCGAGCACGCAGCGCAGCGCAGTGCGGGGCGCCCCGAGCGCGCCAACGACGTAAAGCTCTCGCGCGGCGGCATCCGCGAGATTGAATTCACCGTACAGCTCCTCCAAGTGGTGCGCGGTGGTCAGTTCCCCGAACTGCGCAGGCGCCCCACGCTGGACGCGCTGCCCCGCATCGCCCAGGCCGGGCTGATGCTGCCAGAGACGGCCGAGGCGCTGGCGCGTGCCTATGTCTTTCTTCGCCGCGTAGAGCACCGCATCCAGTACCTCGACGACCAGCAGACGCACATCCTGCCGACGCGCGACGACGACCTGGCCTGGATCGCCACCACCTTGGGGTGCGACAGCGCCTGCGCGTTTCTGCGCGAGCTCGACGCCCACCGTGAACTGGTGGCCCAGGAATTTGACAAGCTGCTGGGCGGCAGCGATGCGCCGGCATGCAAGGGCGGGCGCTGCGGCAAGCGCAATGCCGCGGGCGAAAGCGTCGCGCCGGCACCCGACATCGACACCCTGATCGAAACGCTGCCGCCGCTGCTGCAGAGCCGCGTCGCCGAATGGCGCAGCAACGCCCGCGTTACCACCCTGCGCGACGAAGCCCGCGCCCGCCTGCTGCGCCTGGTGCAGCGCACGGCGCAGTGGGTCGGTGAAGGCCAGGTCAGCGAAGAGGCTGCGGTGCGCCTGGTGAACTGGCTGGAAACCTTGCTGCGCCGCGAGAGCTACCTGGCGCTGCTGCTCGAGCGCCCCGCGGTGCACGAGCAGCTGCTCCATCTGCTGGGCGCAGCCCGCTGGCCGGCGCGCTACCTGCAGCAGCACCCCGGTGTGATCGACGAGCTGGCCGGCACCGAAATGCTGGCCGAGCGCTTTGTAGCGGCCGACTTCGAGCAAGGCCTGGAGCTGCGCAAAAGCTCGCTCCAATCGACGCAGGAGGACGACGACGAAGCCTTGCTCGACCTGCTGCGCCGCGCCCACCATGCCGAAACCTTTCGCACCCTGGCGCGCGACCTCGAAGGCCGCATCACGGTGGAGCAGGTGGCCGACGATTTGAGCGCGCTGGCCGACAGCGTGCTGCGCCTGACCGCACGCTGGTGCTGGGAGCGGCTGCGCAATCGCCATCGCGAAGAGCCGCAATTCGGCATCGTGGGCTACGGCAAGCTCGGTGGCAAAGAGCTGGGCTACGGCAGCGACCTGGACATCGTGTTCGTGTTTGACGACGACGACGAGAACGCCGGCGAAATCTACGCCGCCTTCGTGCGCAAACTGATCAACTGGCTCACCGTGAAAACGGGCGAGGGCGATCTGTTTGAAATCGACACCGCGCTGCGGCCCAACGGCAACTCGGGCCTGCTGGTGAGCAGCTTTGACTCCTTTGCCAATTACCAGCAGCGCCGCGGCAGCAACACCGCCTGGACCTGGGAACACCAGGCCATGACACGCGCCCGCTTCGTGCTCGGCAGCGCCGACCTGGAGCGGCGCTTCGACGAGGTGCGCACCGCAGTGATCACCGCCCCGCGCGACCCCGCAGCACTGGCGCAGGAAATCATCGACATGCGCGAGCGGGTCCACACCGCCCACCCTGTGCCGCCGGGAAGTTTCGACGTCAAACACAGCCGCGGCGGCATGGTGGACATCGAATTTGCCATGCAGTTTCTGGTGCTGTCCCAGTCGGCTGTGCACTCGGAACTGGTGGAGAACAAGGGCAACATCGCCCTGCTTCAGCGCGCTGAGGACGCCGGTTTGCTCCCTGTGGGGGTGGGCGCTGCGGCGGGGGCGGCGTACCGGCGCCTGCGTCAGATACAGCACCGCGCCCGCCTGAACGAAGAAGCCACCCGCGTACCGCCAGAGACCGTAGAAGCCGAGCGCGAGGCCGTCTTCGCGCTCTGGCACGCGGTCTTCCCAACGGGATGCGCTGGCGTACAAAAATACTCCTGAAATGATAGCTATAAACGCTTGTTGAAAAAGCGTTATGCCCTATTTTCTATCAAAATTTGACGAGCAAACAATGGCCTTGCGCCGCACTCCTTGCTCGGCCAACCCCCTTTCGTTTCTTCAGATGAATCCACTGCTGTCCGATTCACCGCCGTGGGCACGCGGGCTGCGCCGCGCTGTGCTGCTCGCGCTTCCCCTGTGGCTCACCGCCTGCGCGCTGCAGCGCCCCGCGGCCCAGGTGGAGGCGCCCGTGCCCAGCGCGTGGCAGGCACCTCTGCCCCACCATGGCCAGGCGGCCGATCTCGCGCGCTGGTGGGAGCGCCAGAACGATCCGCTGCTGGCCGACCTGATTGCCGCTGCGCAGGCCGCCAGCCCCGACCTCGCGCAGGCCCGCTCCCGGCTGGCCCAGGCGCGCGCCGCGCAGGTCTCGGCCGGTGCGGCGCTGCTGCCATCGCTTGACGCCAAGGCCAGCGCCAGCCGGGGCTTCAATGAGCAGCTAGGGGCGCTTGCCAGCACGGCGCAGGCAGGGCTGCAGGCCAGCTGGGAGCTCGACCTGTTTGGCGGCAACGC
>JAGNYI010000041.1:20707-26389 GCA_017985015.1 Giesbergeria sp.
TTGACGGCGGACGCCGCGCGGCGCAGGTGGACGCCGCCGCCGCGCGCTACGACGCTGCCGTGCAGGTCTACCGCGCCCAGGTGCGCAAGGCGATCAGCGAAGTCGAGCAAGCCCTGCTGCAGCTGGCCAGCACGGCCGCGCGCAGCGCCGACGCAGACCAGGCCGCCGCGGGCTACCGCCGCTCCTTCACCGCCACCGAGGCGCGCTGGCGCGCCGGCTTGGCCAGTCTGGTGGAGCTGGAAGACGCGCGCCGCACGTCGCTCGCTGCGCAAACCGCCTTGGTCAGCCTGCAGCAAGAGCGCATGACCGCCTGGATCGCTCTCTACCGCGCTGTGGGCGGCGGCTGGGACCCCAGTCAGACCACCGCCAACGCCCGCTGATAACCCGCTGCGTGCCGCCAAAAACTCATTCAATTGACCGCAGGAATGGACCTTCCATGCAGCCCAGGAAACTGACCCTTTCGATCGCCGCCCTTGCCACGCTGTGCGTGCTGGCCACTGCGGGCGCACTGCTTGCGCCCCAGCCCTCGCGCGCCGCCAGCGACGCGAAGGACGCGCCGGCCAGCGCCCCCCGGCCAGCGCTTGCCGTGGCGACCACGCAGGCCACGCGCTCGTCCATTGCCCTTCGCCTGCCGGCCAACGGCAACATCGCTGCCTGGCAGGAGGCCAGCATTGGCGCCGAAAGCAACGGCCTGCGCCTCACCGAAGTGCGCGCCAATGTCGGCGACCAGGTGCGCGCCGGCCAAGTGCTGGCCGTGTTTGCTGCCGAGACCGTGCAGGCCGAGGTAGCGCAGGCGCGCGCCAGCCTGCTCGAAGCCAAGGCCAACGCGTTTGACGCCGCTGCCAATGCCGAGCGGGCGCAGACGCTGATTGCCTCGGGCGCGCTCAGTCAGCAGCAGATCGGGCAATACGCCACCGCCTCGCAAACCGCGCAGGCGCGCGTGGCGGCGGCGCAGGCGATGCTGCACGCGCAGCAGCTGCGCCTCAAGTACACCCGGGTTTTGGCGCCCGACAGCGGCGTGATTTCATCGCGCAGCGCCACCGTGGGCGCGGTGGTGGGCGCCGGCACCGAGCTGTTTCGCATGGTGCGCAAGGGCCGGCTCGAATGGCGCGCCGAAGTCAGCGCCAGCGATCTGCCGCGCCTGCACGCCGGCGATGAGGTCCGCGTGACGACCACCGCCGGCACCCAGGTGACAGGCCGCGTGCGCATGCTCGCGCCCACGGTGGACCCCAAGACCCGCAACGCCCTGGTCTATGTGGACCTGCCGGCGCACGCGGACATCCGCGCCGGCATGTTTGCCCAGGGCGAGTTTGTGCTGGGCGCGCGCCAGGCGCTGAGCGTGCCGCAATCGGCCGTGGTGGTGCGCGACGGCTTCAGCCAGGTGTTTGAGGTGGGCGACGGCAGCCGCGTGGTCATGCACCGGGTGCAGACCGGCCAGCGCGTGGGCGAACGCATCGAGATCGTCTCGGGCCTGGAGGCCAGCGCCCGCATCGTGGTGCGCGGCGGCGCGTTCCTGAACGACGGTGATCTGGTGCGCATCACCGAAGATTTAGAGCAAAACAAGGCTCCAGCGCTTATTGCACCTGCGCGGGCAGCTAGCAAATAAGGAGCAGACGCATGAACCTGTCTGCCTGGTCCATCCGCAACCCGATTCCTGCGGTCATGCTGTTTGTGCTGATGACCCTGGCGGGTCTGCTGTCGTTTCGCGCCATGAAGGTGCAGAACTTCCCCGATATGGACCTGCCGGTGGTCATGGTCACGGCCGTGCTGCCAGGGGCCGCGCCGGGCCAGCTCGAATCGGACGTGGCGCGCAAGATCGAGAACGCCATTGCCACGACGCAGGGGCTCAAGCACATCACCACCACGCTGACCGATGGCGTGGCGACCATCGCCGCCGAATACCAGCTGGAAAAACCGGTGCAGGAGGCCGTGGACGATGTGCGCTCAGCGGTTTCTCGCGTGCGCGCCGACCTGCCGGCGGACCTGCGCGACCCCATCGTCGCCAAGCTTGAACTCTCGGCCCAGCCGATTCTGGCGTTCGCCATTGCCTCCAAGCGCATGGACGACGAGGCACTGTCGTGGTTCGTGGACGACACGCTCACGCGCCGCCTGCTCGCCGTGCCTGGGGTCGGCGCGGTCAACCGCGTGGGCGGCGTGATGCGCGAGGTGCGCGTGGCGCTTGACCCGCTCAAGCTCCAGGCGCTGGGCGCCACGGCGGCCGAGGTATCGCGCCAGCTGCGCCAGGTGCAAATCGAGAGCGCCGGTGGCCGCGCCGACCTGGGCGGCGCCGAGCAGCCCGTGCGCACACTGGCCACGGTGCAGACGGCAGGTGAACTTGCCGCGCTGGACATTCCGCTGGGCGATGGCCGCCATATCCGGCTCGATCAGGTGGCGACCGTCCGCGACACCGTGGCCGAGCAGCGCACCGCCGCGCTGCTCGATGGCCAACAGGTCATCGGCTTTGAAGTCTCGCGCAGCCGGGGCGCGAGCGAGGTGGAGGTGGGCGCCGGCGTGCAGCGCGCGCTGGACCAGTTGCTCGCCGAGCGGCCCGACCTGCAGCTCACCCGCACCGTGGATTTCGTGCAGATTGCCAGCGACGAGTACACCAGCTCCATGCACCTGCTGTACGAGGGCGCCATCCTCGCGGTGGTGGTGGTGTGGCTGTTTCTGCGCAACTGGCGGGCCACCATCGTTTCTGCCGTGGCGCTGCCGCTCTCGATCATCCCGGCCTTCATCGGCATGCACCTGCTGGGGTTTTCCATCAACATCATTACGCTGCTGGCGCTCTCGCTGGTGGTGGGCATCCTGGTGGACGACGCCATCGTCGAGGTGGAAAACATCGTGCGCCATTTGCGCATGGGAAAGAGCCCTTACGAAGCCGCCATGGAAGCGGCCGACGAAATTGGCCTGGCCGTCATCGCCACCACCTTCTCGCTGATTGCGGTATTCCTGCCCACGGCCTTCATGAGCGGCATTGCCGGGCGCTTCTTCAAGCAGTTTGGCTGGACCGCAGCGCTGGCGGTGTTTGCCTCGCTCGTCGTCGCCCGTCTGCTCACACCCATGATGGCGGCCTACATGCTCAAACCTCTGGCCCCGCAGGCGCACGAGCCGCGCTGGCTGGCGACCTACATGCGCGCCTCCGCCTGGTGCCTCAGGCACCGCATCCTCACCATTGCGGGGGCGCTGCTGTTCTTTGTCGGCTCCATCGCGCTGATCCCGCTGCTGCCGTCCGGCTTTATTCCTGCGGACGACAACGCCCAGACCCAGGTCAACCTCGAGTTGCCACCCGGCAGTGTGCTCGCCGACACACGCGCCGCCGTGGCCCAGGCAGCTGAACGCGTGCAGCGCGTGGGCCATGTGCAGAGCATTTACACCACGATTGGCGGCGGCTCGGCGGGGACCGACCCCTTTGCCGGCGGCGCCGGCGCGGGCGACCCGCGCAAGGCCACACTGACGCTGCGCCTGGCGCCGCGCGGCGAGCGCCCGCTCAAGCAGGCGATCGAACAGCGCCTGCGCGAGGCACTGGCCGACCTGCCCGGCGTGCGCGTAAAAATCGGCCTGGGGGGTTCGAACGACAAGTACGTTCTGGCGCTGGCCAGCGAAGACCCCCAGGCGCTGGCCAGCGCCGCGCGCTCGGTCGAGCAGGGCATCCGCACCATTGCCGGCATCGGCGGGGTGAGCTCCAACGCCAGCCTGGTGCGCCCCGAGATCGCCGTGCGCCCCGATTTCGCACGCGCCGCCGACCTGGGCGTCACCAGCAGCGCCATTGCCGAGACGCTGCGCGTGGCGACCGTCGGCGACTACGACCAATACCTGCCCAAGCTCAACCTGGCGCAGCGCCAGATTCCCATCGTCGTGCGCCTGAACGACAGCGCGCGCGAAGACCTGTCGGTGCTGGAGCGCCTGGCGGCGCCCGGCGCCAATGGCCCGGTGCGCCTGGCCGAAGTCGCCACGCTGGAAGTCGCTGGCGGCCCGGCGGTGATCAGCCGCTACGACCGCGCACGCAACGTCAACTTCGAGATCGAACTGGGGTCCCGGGGCCTGGGCGAAGTGACCGACGCGGTGAAAAACCTGCCCGCCGTGCGCAACCTGCCCGGCAGCGTGCGCCTGATCGACGTCGGCGACGCCGAGATGATGGGCGAGCTGTTTGCCAGCTTCGGCCTGGCCATGCTCACCGGCGTGGTGTGCATCTACATCGTGCTGGTGCTGCTGTTCAAGGATGTGCTGCAGCCCGTGACCATCCTGATGGCCCTGCCGCTGTCGCTCGGCGGCGCTTTCGTCGGCCTGTTGATTGCGGGCAAGAGCTTTTCCATGCCGTCCCTCATCGGGCTCGTGATGCTCATGGGCATTGCCACCAAAAACTCCATCCTGCTGGTGGAATACGCCATCGTGGCGCGCCGTGACCATGGCATGAGCCGCCTGGACGCCCTGCTCGACGCCTGCCACAAGCGGGCGCGCCCGATCATCATGACGACACTGGCCATGGGCGCTGGCATGCTGCCGATTGCGCTGGCGCTGGGCGACGCGGACATGAGTTTTCGCTCACCCATGGCGGTGGCGGTGATCGGCGGGCTGCTGACATCCACCGTGCTCAGCTTGCTGGTGGTGCCAGCCGTTTTCACCTATGTCGACGATCTGGGGCAGTGGTTGCGGCGCGTTGTGGGCCGCAGCAAGCCCGCGCCCCACGCCCCGGTGGGGCAGGCAGCGCGCCAATAGAGCAAAAAGCGCCGCTGCCACCGCCTTTTTGCCTCGCTGAGCGACCAGGGCCACGTTCCATAATGTGAGGCCCGCCATGAACCTGATTGCCCTCAACCCCGCCTCGCTGATCCTCGGTCAACCCCTGCCTTTTGCGCTGAGGGGGACCGATGGCAGTCTGTTGGCGCACAAGGGGTATGTGCTGCGCAGGGATGAAATCGATGGTCTTCTTGGGCGCGGCGTGCAGCTGTGCGTCGATATCGAGGAGTCGGAAGAGAGCCACCGCGCCTACCTGGCGCAGTTGCAGCAGATGCTGATCTCCGACCAGCCGCTGGGCGAGATCGCCAGCATGAAGATCGACGGGGCCGCACATCCCCAGGCTGGGCGCGCCCGACAGGGCCCGGTGGACTGGCCCAATCTGCAATGGACGACCACGCAGTTGTTGAGCAACCCCAGTGCCGCGGACTTTGGCGGACGCTTTCTTGCACTGCACACCGAAGTGGCGCGCGCCGCCTTGCACGCGCCCGACGCCACCTTGTTGACGTTGATCCTGCGTTCCAGCGACGAAACCCGGGTCTACAGCGCCACACATGTGCTGCTGGTGGCCAGCGTCTGCATGCTGGTGGCGCGGGACGGCCTGCACTGGAGCCCTGAGCAGGCGGCACGGGCCGGCCGGGTGGCGCTCTCCATGAACATCTCCATGACCGAACTGCAGGACCGCTTGGCGCAGCAAAGCGCGCCACTCAGCGGCGGGCAGATCGCCCAGATACAGGACCACGCCGAGCGCTCGGCCAGCATGCTGGCGTCGCTGGGGGTGTCGGACCGCATCTGGCTGGACGCCGTGCGTCAGCACCACGACCGCGCCCCCGGCCCGTTGGCGGGGCGCAGCGAAGCCGCGCAGATCGCGCGCCTGGTCCAGCGCACCGATATTTTTGCCGCCCGGCTCGCTCCGCGCGCAGGCCGCACGCCCATGGCCGTCACCGCTGC
>JAGNYI010000081.1:0-2048 GCA_017985015.1 Giesbergeria sp.
TCGATGAGGTGTTCGGCGTCCAGCTGCGCCCCCGGCTGAGGCACCACCACCGCCACCACGCCTTCGCCAAAGTCGCGGTGCGGGCAGCCGATCACGGCCGATTCCACCACACCGTCCAGTTCGTTGAGGTAACTCTCGACTTCGGCCGGGTAGACGTTGTAGCCCCCGGTGATGATGAGATCCTTGCTGCGGCCGACGATGGTGACGTAGCCGTTGGCGTCCACCTGGCCCACGTCGCCCGTGCGGAACCAGCCGTCGCTGGTGAATTCCTTGGCAGTGGCTTCGGGCATGCGCCAGTAGCCCGGAAACACGTTCGGGCCGCGCACCTCGATTCCGCCGACTTCGCCCACGGCGCAGGGTTGCTGCTCCTGAGTCATGCAGCGCAGCTCTACACCGGGTAGCGGGCGGCCCACGGTGCCGGCAATGCGAGGTCCATCGGCCTCGTGGTAGGGGTTGGAGGTGAGCATCGAGGTCTCGCTCATGCCGTAGCGCTCCAGGATGGTGTGGCCGGTGCGTTCCTGCCACTCGCGGAAGGTGTCGACGAGCAGCGGCGCCGACCCGCTGATGAACAAGCGCATGTGCGCGCAGCGCTCGGGCGTAAGCGCCGCCTCCTGCAGCAGACGCACGTAGAGGGTGGGAACGCCCATGAATACGGTGGCCTGTGCAAACCATTCCAGCGCCTGCTGGGGTTTGAACTTGCCCATCCAGAGCATGGTGCTGGCGTTGAGCAGCGCGCAGTGCACGGCAACGAACAGACCGTGCACATGGAAGATCGGCAGGGCATGGATGAGCACATCGCCCGGCTCCCAGCCCCACAGCGTGTGCAGCGTCTGCGCGTTGGAGCTGAGGTTGCGGTGCGTGAGCTGCGCGCCCTTGCTGCGGCCCGTGGTGCCGCTGGTGTAGAGGATGGCGGCGACGGTGTCGGCTGGCACGTCGCGGATCGCGTGGTCGGTGCCCTGGCCTTGTGCTGCGTCGACCAACGACCCTTGGCCGTCGGCCCCCAGCGTCGCCACATGGGGCACGTTCAAGCGTGTCGCCAGTTCACCCAGGGCTTGCACCTTGGCCGGGTCCACCACGAACAGCCGGGGCTCGGCGCTTTCAAGAAAGTAGCTCAGTTCGGCCGATTGGTAGGCCGTGTTGAGCGGCACATAGACCACGCCCGCGCGCAGGCAGGCGAGGTAAAAAATGAGTGCGGGTACGGATTTTTCTACTTGCACCACCACGCGATCGCCAGGAGCGACGCCCAGGCTTTCCAGCCAGCAGGCCATGCGGGACGATTGCTGGTCCAGATCGGCAAAGCGGTAGCGCGCGCCCTCGTCGGTCTGGATGGCGGTGCGCTCCAGGTGCTTGCCAAAGGCGTTGCGAAACAGGGCGTAGAGGTTGTGTGAAGGCATGGCGATAGAAGGCAGTTCTGTGGAAATCAAGCGGCGGGTTTGAGCAGACGCTTGACGGTGGAGGAGTGGCTGACTTTCTTTTCGGCAAATTGCTCATGGCGCGCCTCCAGTTCGGTGACTTCGTAGAGGTAGTTCACCATCAGTCCGAAGGATTGTTTGAGGCCCTTGCGGGAGAGGTCGGCGGCGAAATTGATGCGCTCCAGGCGGGCACCATTGTCCAGATGAAAGCGCGCCACCGGATCGGCCAGCGGTGCATGCGATTGGTGGACCAGGTAGTGCGCGCACAGGCTGGCGAAGTCGGCCTGCAGGGCTTTGTCCATGTGCTGCAGGCTTTCGGCCGTTGGCGTGCCCTGCTGCGCTATCCAGGCCGCCGCGCGTTCGCGTGCGCCGGCCCAGGGGCCCTCTGCGGGCGGCGCCTTGGCCAGCCAATGCGCCAGACCGGGCACCGGCGAGAGGGTGCAGAAGGTTTTGAGCTGGGGCAGTTCGAGGCGCAGTTGGTCCACGACCTTCTTGATCAGGAAATTGCCCAGCGACACGCCGCGCAGCCCCGGCTGGCAGTTGCTGATGGAATAGAACACCGCGGTTCTGGCGTTGGCGGGCAGCGGCGCTTCGGGCTGCGCTGCGATCAGCGGCGCAATGGCGTCGGCCATCTCG
>JAGNYI010000081.1:2148-6851 GCA_017985015.1 Giesbergeria sp.
GTGGTCCGTGCGCGCTTTCTGGGCGAGGCGTAGCAATTGTTCGAGCATGGGTTTTCAGTCCTCCTTACCCCATCAGCGCTTTGGGCAGCCAGGTGGCAATCTCCGGCACCACGCACAAAATCAGGATGGCCACCACCATGCACAGCATGAACGGAAACGCTCCTTTGAGGATGGTGGGCAGGCGCACATCGGGCGTGATGCCGTTGATGACGAAGAGGTTCAGGCCCACCGGCGGTGTGATCAGCCCCAGCTCCATGTTGATGGTGAGCACCACGCCAAACCAGATCGGATCAAACCCCGCCGCGGTGATCACCGGCATGAGGATGGGCGTAGTCATCAGGATGATGGCGGCCGGCGGCAAAAACATGCCGGCGACCAGCAGCAGCAAATTGACGGCGGCAAGGATAAGCCAGCGGTTGGCGTGCATCTCGCCGATCGCCTGCGCCACCGACTGCGTGACCTGCAGCGAGGACATCATGTAGCCGAACAGGATCGAGGTGCCCATGATCAGCATCAGCATGCCCGACTCGCGCAGCCCATCGCGCAGGATGGCCCACAGGTCCATGGGCTTCCACACGCGGTAGATCACGATCACCATGGCCAGGCACAGCGCAGCGCCCACGCCAGCGGCCTCCGAGGGCGTGGCAATGCCGCCATACAGCGCGTACACCACGCCAACGATGACGGCCATGAGAGGCAGCAGCCGGGGAACCAGTTCGAACTTCTCCTTCAGGCTGTAGACGCGGTTGGCATCGACCAGCACCGTGCCGCGCTTCCAGCTGAGGAACAGCGCCCAGGCCATGAACAGGCCGGTCAGCATCAGGCCGGGCAGGACGCCCGCGAGAAACAGCCGCCCGATCGAGGTTTCCGACGCGATGCCGTAGAGGATCATGGTGATGCTGGGCGGAATCAGGATGCCCAGCGTGCCACCGGCGGCAATGGCCCCTGTAGCCAGATCGGCGTCGTAGCCGCGCTTGCGCATTTCGGGGATGCCCATCTTGCCAATGGCCGCGCAGGTGGCGGGGGACGACCCCGTCAGCGCCGAGAACAGCGCGCAGGCGCCGATGTTCGAGATCACCAGCGAGCCCGGAATGCGGTGCAGCCAGCGCGACAGTGCTTCGTACAGATCGCTGCCGGCGCGTGAACTTGCGACGGCCGCCCCCATGATGATGAACATCGGCAGCGACACCAGCGTGAAGTCGCTCAGGCCGGCAAAAATGGTCTCGGGCACGAAGTTGATGCTGCTCCAGCCATCGAACGCGACCATGAACAGCAGGGCGACTGCGCCCAGGCCGAACGCAATCGGAATGCCCGTGGCGAGCACCAGCACGGTGACGACAAAAATCAGCAGCCCAATGGTGAGTGCGCTCATGAGGTCTCCACGGGGTTCAAAGCACGTCTTCAGGCGAGAGGCCGAAGGGGTGGGCGCGTTGCGTCAGCACCATCCACAGCTCGGCGAGCAACTGCAGGCAGAGCAGGGCAAGGCCGACGGGCACGGAGAGGTACGGTATCCAGACCCGCGCCCGCCAGATCGATGAGGTGGTCTGGCCCGAAACCCAGGTTTCGTACCACCAGGGCACTGCGGCGTAGAGGAAAAAACCGCAAAAAACCAGCGCGATCAGCGTGCCCACGGCATGCAGCACGCGGCGCATGGGTGTGCGCAGCATCAGCGGCAGCACATCCACCGCGACATGGCCGTGCGTGAGCAGGATGTAGGGCGAGCCGATGAAGGTGGCAGCCACGATCAGGTACATCACGAACTCGGTCTGCCACACGGTGGACTGGTGCAGCACGCTGCGCACGAACACCATCTGGCACACCACGATGACCGAGAGCAGGATCATGCCGGCGGCCGCCACACCGAATAGACGCGAGGCCCCGCCCACCGCGGTGACCCACAGGGGCGCTGGCGCGGCAGAGCCCGTGGGAGCCGACGCTTTACTTGACACTCAGCGCCTTCTCGATCAGCTCTTTGCCGCCGGGCACCTTCTCGGCAAAGCTCTTGTATGAAGTTTTCTGCGCGACAGCGCGCCAGGCGTCGGCGTCGGCCTCGCTCATGGTCACGACTTCGACTTTGTTGGCCTTGAAGGTCTCGACCATCTTGTCGTCCATTTTTTTCGATTCGCCCTCGAAATAGTCCTCTGCCTTTTTCGACGCCGCCGTCAGCGCCTTCTTCTGCGCGTCGTTCAGCTTGTTCCAGCTCTTCATCGAAATGAGCACCGGCTCGTACATGAACCACAGGCCGTTGTCGCCCGGCGCGGTGATGCACTTGACCTGCTCGTACAGGCGAAAGGAAACAAAGCTGCCGGTGGAGGTGTCGGTGGCGGAGATCACGCCCTGCTGCAAGGCGTTGTAAACCTCGCTCGACGGAATCGACACCACCGAGGCCCCTGCGCCCGCCCACATCTGTGAGAACGTGGCGCCCGCCGAGCGCACTTTCAGGCCTTTTGCATCGTCGGGCTTGCGGATGCATTGGTCCTTGCTGGCAAAGGCCCCCGCCAGCCAGGCGTCGGCCAGCACCTTGGCGCCGCCCTGTTCGATGACGGCCTTGATGTCCTTCATGAAATCGGAGTCGTTGATGCGCCGGGCGTGCGCGTGGCTCTTGACCAGGCCTGGCATCAGCGTGGCGCCGAACTGCGGGTGAAAGCCCGAGGCGTAGTCGAGCGGAAAGGACGCCATGTCGATCTGGCCCGTGAGCATGGCTTTCCATTGCTCCTGGGGCTTGACCAGGCTGGAGCCGGGGAAGATTTTGATGACCATGTCCACGTTGGCCGCCGCCACGTCACGCGCCATCATCTGCACCATTTCGTCGCGCACGTCGCCCTTGCCGCCCGGGAACTGGTGAGAGAGCTTGAGCACGGTCTCGGCCTGCGCTCCGGTCGCCAGCACAACGACCGCAGCCGCGGCAAGTGCGCGGGCCAGGGGGTGAAAAATGGGCTTGGTCATGGTTTGTCTCCACTGCCTTGCGGCGGTTTGTTGTATAAAATTTTCATCATGTTATATGTATCATCCTGGCGACACGCCTAGGAATTACCCCAGCACCGCCGCCGCAAGCCCCCATGTCCCCCCTTTCTCTTTCTGTCTCCCAGACCCGAAGCCGCGTCCAGCAGGTGCGTGACCAGTTGGAGGACGACATCGTGAACGGGCGCATGTGCCCCGGCGAGCAACTGCAGATCGAGGAGCTGATGGCGCGTTTCGGCGTCTCGCGCACGCCGGTGCGCGAAGCCTTGCAGCAGCTCGAAGCCAGTGGCCTGGTCGCCGTGCAGCCCAAGCGCGGCACGTTTGTGGCGCAGATCGGCATTGCCGAGCTGATCGAGATGTTCGAGGTCATGGCGGAACTCGAAGCCCTGTGCGCGCGCCTGGCGGCACGGCGTGCGACGGCCGGCGTGCTGCACGAGATTGAGGCCGCGCTGGCGGAATGTGCAACGCAGTGCGAAACCCAGGACATCAACGCGTACTACTACGCCAACGAGCACTTCCACCAGCTCATTTACCAGGCCTGCGGCAACGCCTTTCTGGTGCAGCAGACGCTGGCGCTGAAGAACCGGCTCAAGCCCTACCGCCGCCTGCAATTGCAGCTGCGCAACCGCATGGGCCAGTCGCTGCAGGAACACCGTGAGATCGTGGCCGCCTTGCAAAGGGGCGACGGCGAGGCGGCGGCCCAGACCGCGCGCCAGCATGTGCTGGTCCAGGGACAGCGCTTTAACGACTTGCTGTCGCTCGCCAGCACGGCGCTGAAGGCCCCCGCGCCTCTGGCCTGGAGCGCGGCGGCGACCACGCCGAGTGTCTGATCGCCGTTCCCCTGAAAAATAGTGCCTAAATAGCCTCTGGCGCAATACCAGAAAGCGTTGGTAGCTATTGAGTTGATAGTGATTGCGCGCCATCCTCGTGCGCGCAAGACATGACGTGGCGCAAGCCCTCGGTCCGTGGACCGCTTGAAATACGCCCAACTTCGCCCCACGTGCCCAGCAATCTGGAGGAACCACACCCATGCGTCTCGACAAACTCACCACCAAATTTCAGGAAGCCCTCTCCGATGCGCAATCGCTTGCGCTGGGGCACGACAACGCCTACATCGAACCCGTGCACCTGCTGGTCGCCATGCTGCGCCAGGACGACGGCCCGCGTGCGCTGCTCGAGCGTGCCGGCGCCAACGTGCCCGGCCTGCTGGCGGCGGCCGAGGCCGCCGTCAAGCGCCTGCCGCAGGTGACGGGGCAGGACCAGGTCCAGGGCGGCCCCGAACTCGGCCGCGTACTGCAGGCGACCGAGAAGGAAGCCATCAAGCGTGATGACAACTTCATTGCCAGCGAACTGTTTCTGCTTGCGCTGACGGACGCCAAGGGCGACGCGGCCCGCATTGCCAAAGAAAACGGCTTGACGCGCAAGAGCCTGGAGGCGGCCATTGAGGCCGTGCGCGGCGGCCAGAAGATGGACAGCGCCGAGGGCGAAGGCCAGCGCGAAGCCCTGAAGAAATACTGCATCGACCTGACCGAACGCGCCCGCGCCGGCAAGCTCGACCCGGTGATCGGCCGCGACGACGAAATCCGCCGTGCCATCCAGGTGCTGCAGCGCCGCACCAAGAACAACCCGGTGCTGATCGGCGAGCCCGGTGTGGGCAAGACGGCCATCGTCGAAGGCCTGGCGCAGCGCATCGTCGCGGGCGAGGTGCCCGATTCGCTCAAGGGCAAGCGCGTGCTCTCGCT
>JAGNYI010000082.1 GCA_017985015.1 Giesbergeria sp.
GTTTCGAGGCGGTGCAGGCGAAGACAGGCGTGACGCTGCTGCAGTAGGGACGAGCGCGACGCGCGCTGAATGCATAAAAAAACGGGCCCAAGCGGCCCGTTTTTCATGCTATCTGGCGGAGAGGGCGGGATTCGAACCCGCGGTGGGGATAAACCCACACACGCTTTCCAGGCGTGCGACTTAAACCGCTCATCCACCTCTCCGAAGCCCGCCATTATGCCATGGCGCGCTGTGTGTATTGGGCGCTTGGCGGAATTGAGAGAGCACTTTGCACGACTGCGTGTCCCTGTTTGTCCCTCCAGAACCAGGAGTTTCCTGGAGATTGGTTCACAAGCTGGAGCAGCATGCCGCCACACGGTCAACAGCTGTCGTGCGGCTGGCCTGACCTGCCTGCTGGATGGTCAGACGAACGTCTGTCCTGAACTTTCGCCGCGACGGTACGGTTGCGCCCCTCGTTTTTGGCTTGATAGAGCGCTTCGTCTGCATGCTGGATTAAGGCGTCCAAACTCAGTGAGCTTCCAGCTGCCATGCAAGCCAAGCCGATGCTGACGGTCACAGGCGTTCCCAGGTTGGCAACCGGCGTATCGGCGAGTTTCTGTCGCAGCTTGCTAGCCAGATGCAAGGCGCTGGCTTCGGAGGTATCGGGTAGTAGCACGACAAACTCTTCTCCGCCAAAGCGGGCAACTTGGTCCGTTTGCCGTATCGCATGGGTCATTAATTCGGCGACGTGGCGCAACACATCATCACCTGCGGGATGACCGAATCGATCGTTGATCGACTTGAAGTGGTCCAGGTCCAGCATGAGCAGGGTCACGGGGCTGCCTTGGCGCCGCGCGCGCGTCAGTTCCTGCTCGGCCAGACGGAGTATTTCCCGGCGGTTGAGCAGTCCGGTGAGGGAGTCTCGCCTCGCCTGCTTCTCCAGTTCGTCCCGCTGCAATTGCAACTGCCGGTTGGTTTCGGCCAGCTTGCTTTGCAGCAGTTCGGACTGGACATAGCGGCGCCACAGCAAAATGCTTACCAGCACAGCCAGGAAGTAAGCCGAAGTCGCATTCATGCGGTTGGTGATGAGGACGGCGGGATCGGCCGTGGTCAACCCCAGCGTCCAGGTCAGTGCGCACCATCCGATCGTCAGAATTGTAAACGCCGAGCGAGGTTGCAGCAGGAGCACGATGGCGACGCCGATCGTGGCGTTGATGTAAGCATTGATGCTGGTGCTGATGGCCTGGTCCGCGAGGGTCAGCACCACCGCCCAGATGACCACTGAAGCGGTGACAAATTCGGGCAACAGGCGCATTGGACCCGTGGAAAATGGAAGGCTTTGGGCGCGCCGAGCCAGCCATCCTGTAACCAACATCACAAGCGCCATGGTCCCGTGTGCTGCAACGATCTGATGCGCCCAGGCGCTGCGCACCGGGTCGTCAAATTTCAGAAAAGAAAATACCAGTACGTGCAGCAGGTTGAGTGCCACCATGGCCCATGCTGCGACACCGAAGACCTGAAGATTGCGCCGATAGGCGGCTTCTCGCACCAGCTTGTCTTCGCTGGACCAGCGCCGCAGCGTGTCGGAAATTTTCATGTAACGCCATCATACGGAAAGCACCCTCCAGGAGCGCATTCTGGCTGGCGTGATGATGGCGCCGAGCGCTCTGGCAGCTATGGAAGGTCTTGTCATGGGGCGCTCGCAGCCCCATACGACGCCGACCGAAAGAACCTCTAGGAGTCTGTCGGACTTGGAAATCGTCGGCTGCAAATCGGCCGCAGCGGTCCATTTTCCACCGTCTTTTTGCCCCATAGCCGGGCTATGGGGCTGCAAATCCGGCAAAAACTGTCCTCGCTGGGGCCGATTTTGGTGAAACCTCCGGTTTTCGCTTTCGACGCTCCAAGTCCGACAGCCTCCTAGGCGGCGCGTTGTCCGGTGCTCTGCACCATCTTCATCGCCGACCCGATCAGCGCCGACACCTCGGTCATGTTGCTGGGCACAATCAGGGTAGTGGTGGCGTCGGCTGCGACCTTGCTGTAGGCCTCTACGGCTTTCTCTGCCACCTTGAGCTGCACCGCCAGCTCGCCGCCGGGTTGGCGAATAGCGTTGGCGACGCGTTCGATGGCCTGTGCGGTGGCGTCGGCTATCGCAAGAATCGAAGTCGCATCGCCCTGGGCCTTGTTGATCACGGCTTGTTTTTCACCTTCGGAGCGCGCGATGAAGGCTTCACGTTCACCGGTGGCGATGTTGATTTGCTCTTGGCGGCGGCCTTCGGAAGCCGCGATCAAGGCGCGTTTTTCGCGCTCGGCGGTGATCTGGGCCTGCATGGCGTGCAGGATTTCCTTGGGTGGCGTGAGGTCCTTGATCTCGTAGCGCAGCACCTTCACGCCCCAGTTCAGCGCCGCCTCGTCGATGGCCTGCACGACCTGGGCGTTGATGATGTCGCGCTCTTCAAAGGTTTTGTCGAGTTCGAGTTTGCCGATCACACTGCGCAGCGAGGTCTGCGCGAGCTGCGTGACGGCGACGATGTAGTTGCTCGAACCGTAACTCGCGCGCATCGGGTCAGTCACTTGAAAGTACAGGATGCCGTCCACTTGGAGCTGTGTGTTGTCGCGCGTGATGCAGACTTGGCTGGGCACGTCGAGCGGGATTTCTTTCAGGCTGTGTTTGTAGGCCACGCGGTCCACAAAGGGGATGAGGAAGTTCAGGCCGGGCGTGAGGGTGCCGGCGTACTTGCCCAGGCGCTCCTTGACCCAGGCGTTTTGTTGTGGGACTACCTTGATCGAGCGCGCGATGAAGATGATGGCGATGACGAAAACGACGATGGCGACTTCCATGAGGGTTCCCTTTCTTTGTGTGTATGAAGCTTATGCAGGGTCCACCAGCAGTCTGCTGCCCACGAGTTCAGCGACGCGGTGCATGCCCACGCTGGGCGTGACGCCATTGCGGTGCACTGCGGTCCAGGTGGCTCCGCGGTATTTGACGGAGGTCGTGCCATCGGCATTCCAGCTTTCGATCATGACCAGTTCGCCCACGTCGAGGTTCACGCTGCGATCGGCGCGCGCCGATGGGTCGCCCGGCCGTGGTCGCTTGATCCAGTGCCAGGCCACCACAGCGCCCCCGCCGACCATTGATGCGGTGACGATCTGCACCACCAAAGGAGCGCCCGCATGCGCAGCCAAGGCGGCAGCAGCAAGGCCAAAGGCCAGCATCAGCAGGTAGAAGGTTCCGGTCACCAGCTCGACCGCCACGGCACTGCCAGCCAACAACCACCAGATAGTGGATTCCGCCATCCCGATCCCCCTTTCGTTTTCGTGACCTCGTGAGCGCCCATTCTGGGTCAAAAGACGGGTTTGGAAGCGTGGAGGGACGGGTTATTCCTTACACTGCGCGGCTATTTCGCTTTTTTTGCGCTCAAGGGACGCTTCCTTGGGCACGGTTGCACGGAGGCCCTGCATGAAGTTTCGCTTTCCCATCATCATCATTGATGAGGACTACCGCTCGGAGAACACGTCCGGGCTGGGTATTCGTGCCTTGGCACAGGCCATTGAGGCCGAGGGCTTCGAGGTGCTGGGGGTGACGAGCTATGGCGACTTGTCGCAATTTGCGCAGCAGCAAAGCCGGGCGAGTGCCTTCATTCTGTCGATTGACGATGAGGAGTTCACGCTGGGCTCGCATCTGGATCCGATCGTGCTGAGCCTGCGCAGCTTCATTGGCGAAGTGCGGCGCAAGAACGTGGATGTCCCGATTTACGTGCATGGCGAAACCAAGACCAGCCGCCACCTGCCCAACGACATTCTGCGCGAGCTCCACGGCTTCATTCACATGTTCGAGGACACGCCCGAGTTCGTGGCCAAGCACATCATTCGCGAGGCCAAGAGTTACCTCGAGGGCGTTAAGCCCCCGTTCTTCAAGGCGCTGCTCGACTACGCGGAAGACGGGTCGTATTCCTGGCACTGCCCCGGGCATTCGGGCGGCGTGGCGTTCCTTAAAAGCCCGGTCGGGCAGATGTACCACCAGTTCTACGGCGAAAACATGTTGCGCGCCGACGTGTGCAATGCGGTGGAAGAACTCGGCCAACTGCTGGATCACAACGGCGCGATTGGCGAGAGCGAGCGCAACGCGGCGCGTATTTTCAACGCCGACCACTGCTTCTTCGTGACCAACGGCACCAGCACCAGCAACAAGATGGTGTGGCACCACACCGTGGCACCGGGCGATGTGGTGGTGGTGGACCGCAACTGCCACAAGTCCATCCTGCACAGCATCATCATGACGGGGGCGATTCCGGTTTTCCTGAAGCCCACGCGCAACCACTTTGGCATCATCGGGCCGATCCCGCAAAGCGAGTTTGAGCCCGCCACGATCCAGGCCAAGATCAAGAAGAACCCGCTGCTCAAGGGCGTGGATGCAAAAAAGGTGAAGCCGCGCGTGCTGACGCTTACGCAGTCGACCTATGACGGTGTGCTCTACAACACCGAAACTATCAAGGGCATGCTCGACGGCTACGTCGATAACCTGCATTTCGACGAAGCGTGGCTGCCGCACGCCGCGTTTCACCCGTTCTATGGCAGCTACCACGCCATGGGCAAGAAGCGCACGCGGCCCCAGCATTCGGTGACCTACGCCACGCAGTCCATCCACAAACTGCTCGCCGGCATCAGCCAGGCGAGCCATGTGCTGGTCCAGGATTCGCAGACCACCAAGCTCGACCGGCACCTCTTCAATGAGGCCTATCTGATGCACACCAGCACCAGCCCGCAGTACAGCATCATTGCCAGTTGCGACGTGGCCGCCGCCATGATGGAGCCGCCCGGCGGCACCGCCTTGGTGGAAGAAAGTATTTTGGAGGCGCTGGATTTTCGCCGCGCCATGCGCCAGATCGAAGAAGAGTTCGGCAAGAAAGATTGGTGGTTCAAGGTCTGGGGACCGGAAAAACTCGTGGACGAAGGCATTGGCCGCGCTGAGGACTGGATCATCCGCAGCGACAGCAAGAGCCGCAAGAACGGCAGCAAGTGGCACGGCTTTGGCCAGCTGGCCGACGGCTTCAACATGCTCGACCCGATCAAGTCGACCATCGTCACGCCGGGCCTGAATCTCGATGGCAAGTTCGACAAGACCGGCATTCCTGCGTCCATCGTCACCAAATACCTGGCGGAGCATGGCGTGGTGGTGGAGAAAACCGGGCTCTACAGCTTCTTCATCATGTTCACCATCGGCATCACCAAGGGCCGCTGGAACACCTTGCTGACCGCGCTGCAGCAGTTCAAGGACGATTACGAGAAGAACCAGCCCATGTGGCGCATCCTTCCCGAGTTCTGCCAGCAGCACAAACGCTACGAGCGCATGGGCCTGCAGGAGCTGTGCCAGCACGTGCATGAGATGTACGCCAAGTACGACATCGCGCGCCTGACGACCGAGATGTACCTCTCGGACCTGACCCCGGCCATGAAACCATCGGATGCCTTCGCGCATATCGCGCACCGCACGACCGAGCGTGTGGAAATTGACCATCTGGAGGGCCGCATCACCGTCGGCTTGGTCACGCCGTACCCGCCCGGCATTCCGCTGCTGATTCCGGGCGAGGTGTTCAATAGGAAGATCGTGGACTACCTCAAGTTCGCGCGCGAATTTTCCAAGCTGTGCCCAGGCTTCGAAACCGACATTCACGGCTTGGTGGAAATCGAGGACGACGCGGGCACCGTGCGCTACTACGCCGATTGCGTGGCCGCGGGCGACGCAGAACGTGCGCCCAAGCCACTCGCCACCGCACGCAACCTGGTACAGGTGGGTGACGACGGGCCCTTTCACCGACAAGTCTGACGCCAGGTCGCTTGTCTGAAATCGCTCCCGGCGCAGGCCGTGGAGCGTTTTTTTGCTTCTTTGAATCCACTCGAACAAGGGCTGCGTATTGGTTGTCAGCCGCGCGATTTTTGTTCAAGCGGTCTGCCTCAAACCACAAAGGAGTTTTCCATGCGCTTCCCATTCAATCCCCGCCTCGTCGCCATCGGTCTCTCTGTTGCCCTGTCTGCCGCCGCACTGCCTGCGGCTGCCCAGGTGATGGTGGGCGGCGCGCCCATGCTGCCCAGCAAGGACATCATCGACAACGCCGTCAACTCGAAAGACCACACCACGCTGGTTGCTGCGGTGAAGGCCGCCGGTCTGGTCGAGACGCTCAAGGGCCCAGGTCCGTTCACCGTCTTTGCCCCCACCAACGACGCCTTTGCTGCACTGCCCGCCGGCACGGTGGAAACGCTCCTCAAGCCCGAGAACAAGCCCACGCTGACCAAGGTGCTGACCTACCACGTGGTGGCTGGCAAGTACGACGCCGCCGCCATCATGAAGATGATTGCCGATGGTCACGGCATGGCCAAGCTCAAGACGGTAGAAGGCGGCACGCTGACGGCCAAGAACAAGGGAAACGACGTGATGGTGATGGATGAGAAGGGCGGTACGGCCCAGGTCACCATCGCCGATGTCTATCAGTCCAACGGCGTGATCCACGTGGTCGACAAGGTGCTTATGCCCAAGTAAGTGCTGCTTACCCAAGCCTGACCCGCTCGCCGTGCAAATGGCGGGCGGGTTTTTTATTGGACTGCCGGCATGTCGAGACGCACTCGCACAAAGCTGGCAAAGCGCGGCCGACCGCTGTCGTGTGTGCCGAGAAACCGGTAGGTCACCCAGCTGCCCAATGGGGGCGGTGCGGCGCGGTCTGCGTCGCTGAAGCCTGTGCCCAGCTTGAAGCGGTGGCCATTGGGCATTTCGACCAGCAGCGCACCCATTG
>JAGNYI010000010.1:0-86438 GCA_017985015.1 Giesbergeria sp.
ACGGCAGAGACCGGCATCCCAACGACCAGCGCCGAAACTAAGCCCCGCACGCGTCGCTGTACGCAAGCGCCCCAGCCCCTCGCGGTTGGGGCGCTTTTTCGTTACAGCTCGGCGAGAAACACCGTCAGCACGCCGGTGTAGCCATAGATGCTGGCATGCGCAATCTCACCGCCGGCAAAGAAACCCACCAGCGGCACATCGCCCAGGGCATGTTGCACGATGCGCAGTTCGGCACTGTCGCCGCCAAAATGCCGGCCGCCGCGGCCTGAACAGCTCACGTAAAGGGCGCCGGCAATGGCGTGGGTGGGCGCTGCACCCTCGGGCGCCAGTTCTTCGCGGATTTCGGCGCAGATGCGCACCAGATCGGCGCGCGCCGCCTGCACGTTGCGCTGGCAGAACGCCAGGCGCATGCCGCTCTCCACATGCTCTGCAAGCGCTACGCCATGGCGCGTGCCATCGAGCCCGATGATGTGCCGCACACGCGTTTCGGCGCCGAAATGGCCCGTGCTGCGCAACGCCGGTGCGGGCCCCGAACGCTCGTCGTCCATCAGACCGGCAAGCGTTACGCGAACGCGCTCGATGGCGCGCTGGGGATCGGCGGTCAGCGATACCTCCAACGTATTCAGCAATTGCTCCAGCGCCGGCTCGTCGTCCAGCGCAAGCACCACGTTGTCGGCGGCCTCGGTGATGCGGTGCACCGGGCCGACGGGCTGGCAGCCCTGCGTAACGCGCGAGATGAGTGCCACGCCAGCGCCAAAAGCCACCCCCGAGAGGCCGCCGGTAAACACCCCGCTGGCGGCCCCCTGCCCGGCAAGGTTGCCGTCGCCGCCCACGGCAAATTGCACGCTGGCGTTGCGGCTGGCGGCCAGGCCACCAAACAGGTAGCCGCTCGCGGTGCGGTCGGCCAGTTCGGCCACCAGTGCCGCCACGTCGGGCGCGGCGCCATCGGCATGGACCAGCGCTGTCTGGGCTGCAAAGCCCCCCACCCCACTGCGGGACAGCGGCGCCACACCGGAAAACACGCGGTATTGGTCGGACGGCAATTCCAGCAGCATCAGCGCCAACGCGGGCTCGTCGAAATACTCGGCGCTGCCGCCGCACACCCCGACGCCCACGGTGCCGCTCCAGTCGGTGATTTCGGGCAACTCAGCAGCCAGCAGGTCGAGCACTTCCTGCGCTTGCTCCGCGTAGTGGTCGGTGATGTAGAGAAGGCCCAGCGTGGGTGCCGAAGCATGGCCGGGTGCGCCGATCTGCGCGCGCACCTGGGCCAGCGCCATCAAGGCGGCCATACGCGCCTGCGGATGGGTGGCGTGGCCGGTTGGAAACAGTTTCATGAAAGTGCCGCCCAAGACGAACGGCGCCTGAGCACCCTTTGCGCCAGCAAATTCAGCGTGTCCTCGGGCTGGTTTTCTTGCGCGGCGCCGCCTTCTTTGCGACGGCTTTGCCGGTTTTCTTCGCGGCAACGGGCTTCTTCGCTGCGCTCCTGGGGCTGGCAGCGGCTTTGACGCGGCCCGTGGCGGTCTTCAGAGCGTCCTTGGCCAGACCGGTGGCCAGGTTGCGCGTAGCGTCCACCGCCGTCTGGCGCGCGGCGTCCTTCATGGCCGAGGTGGCGATGTGCTGGAACTGCTGCGTGAGCGCGCCCCACCACTGCATCGGGTCGATGACGCTGGCGGCCCCCGCCTTGCCTTTGGATTTGCCTGCGGGGGTTTTTTTGTCCGCGCCACCATGCGCCGAGCCTGCGCCCTCGGGCGCTGCTTCGTCCGCTGCGGGCCGGACCGCATCGGCCGCGCGGGATGCCACGCCGCTGACCATTTGCGCGGCTTGGGCCAAGCCCTCACCCGCCTTGTGTACGCCGCCCATCACGGTATCGGCGGTCTTGAGCTTGAAGGCATTGGCCACGTCGCCCATGCTGAAGTTCATGCCCTTGAGCGTGGCCAGCGTCATCTTCTGCACCTCCAGCGCCTGGATGGTGGCGGCCAGCGCGCGCGAGTTTTGCTCCAGCCAGAACTGCACGGCTTTGAGCTCGTCAACGCGCTTGTCCAGCTCTTCCACGCTGATGGTGGGCGCAACCCAATTGGAGAGCTGGGGCAACTGCGGGATGCCTCCCGCAGCGCCCTTGGCCAAGCCTTGCAGGAAGTCAAAGCCGGGGACGAACTTGCCGAAACCAAAGGGGGTTGAATCGCTCATGGTTGCTTCCGCTGAAGGTGGAAAAAGGGGGTGCGGACAGCTTACTCCAATGCGCCGCCGCTGTGGGGCTTGCCAGCGGCGTTTCGGTTGCCAGGCGCTCAGTGTTTGTGCATGGGCATCGCCATGGGAGCCGCCGGGCCACCGGGCGCCATCGTCGCAACGGGCACCTGCAGCTCCATGCGACGCTCCTCACCCTTGGCGTCCTTGAACACCAGAGTCAGCGGCAATTGCGTGTCCTTGGCCAGCGGCGCCTTCAAGTCCATCAACATGATGTGGTAGCCGCCTGGCTTGAGTTCGACCGCCTTGCCGGCCGGCAGATCGAGTTCCGGCATAGCGCGCATTTTCATGACGTTGCCGTCCATCTTCATCTCGTGCACTTCGGCGTGGCCGGCGATGGGCGTCTCGGCGCGCAGAAGTTGCAGCGGCTCACTGGCGGTGATGCGCATGAAGGCGCCCGAGGCTTTTTGGCCAGGCACGCTAGCGCGCGCCCAGGCCCCATCGACAGAGGCCGGGGCAGCGCCCTGCGCATAGACATTGCCGGCCAGAAAAGCGGCGGCGAACAGCAAGGGGGTGGTGAAACGACGGAACATGGAGAACTCCTCAAGAAAAATCAAAGTGCGCCGCGCAGCAGGTACGAATTTGGCGCTAAAAATGGCTCTAGCGCTTATTGAATAAGCGCTGACAGCTATCCATTTGAGAGTTCAGGCGAAGGGAGGCCCACGCGCCGGCAGCGGCGCAGCGGTGCGCGCAGCAATGTGCGCGGTGGGAACCGGCCGCAGGGCATCGGCCAGCGGCTGAGCCTGCGGCAGGCGGATAGGCGCAGGCGGCGGGGCGGCGCTGCCAAAGTGCACGCACAGCGGACAGTCGAGGGTATGGCCGCGCTGCAACTGCGCGCCATCGCCGCCCACCACCAAGAGCTTGACATCGCCGCTGGCTGAGCAGACCAGTTGCACCGACTGCGGATTGACGAACGGCGAGGCCGTCGCTGCGCCCAACGACAGAGCAAACCACACCAGCAGGAAACTGGTGAGAGCGCGAAAGCGGCGCAGGGTGTGCATAGCGCCGGATTGTAGGTGGCGCTTTCGGCTGTCCCTCATTCGGCGCCGTACTGCAGCAGGTCTTTCAGGCCGCTGGCGCGCTGGGTGCGCTGCTGCACCGCCTGCGCCAGCAGCCCGGCGCGTGGCGCCACCAGCGTAAAGACCTGGCGCGCACGGGTGATGCCCGTGTAGACCAGTTCGCGCGAGAGCAAGGCGCCCGCGTGCGGCGGCAGCACCAGCGCGGTATGCTCGAACTCCGAGCCCTGCGCCTTGTGCACCGTCATGGCAAACGCGGTTTCCACATGCGCCAGCCGCGCCACGCTAACCGAGCGCAGCCTGGGGCCATCGGCAAAAAACACGCGCAGACCGGCGCCACCCGCAGCCGGCAAGGCCAGGCCCACGTCGCCATTGAATACGCCGGCCTCGGCGTCGTTGCGCGTGACCAGCACCGGGCGCCCGGCGTACCAGGCGCCCGGCCCGGCGAGCAGCCCGGCGCTGCGCGCGGCCCGCTCAATGGCACGCGACAAACCTTCCGCCCCCCAGGGGCCTTCGCGCACCGCACACAGCAGGCGGAAACGCTCGAAAGCGGCCAGCACGGCAGCCGCCCAGGCACTGTGCTCGGCTTCGTTTGCGCTGGCTGGCCGGGTGGCCAAGCGCAGCAGGTAATCGCGATAGCTCGGCGCCGGGCCGTCGGCAAGTGCCAGGTCCACGGCGGCCTGGGGATCGACACCTTCGAGCGACTGCAAGGCGCCGCTTTTGTCCCTTTGCAGCAGCGCCGTGGCACGCGCACCATCCCCCGCGTGGACGGCCAGCGCCAGCGCGCCAATGGAGCCGGAAAAACGGTGGCTTGCGCGCAGCATCACCGTGTTCGGCGCCAGCAGCGGCGCGGCGCTGGACTGCGCGCGCAGCGCCATAGGAATCTCCACGCCGGCCGCCGATTGCGCATAACGCACCGTGCCCGCGTCGTAATGGCCTTGCTCCGCGCCTTCGCACAGATCGCCCAGCACGGCGCCGGCCTCCACCGACGCGAGCTGGTCCTTGTCGCCCAGCAGCACCAGGCGGGCGTGGACGGGCAACGCGGCGAGCAGCGAAGCCATCATTTCCAGATGCACCATGGAGGCTTCGTCAACGATGAGCACGTCCACATCGAGGGGCGCCGCCGCGTGGTGGCGCAAACGCCGTGTTCCGGGGCGTGCCCCGAGCAGCGCGTGCAAGGTGCGCGCCGGGCCGATGCGCGCGGCAAACGCGCCCAGATCCAGGGCGTCGCCAACGCGGGTCTGCAGCCCCGCGAGCGCCGTCTCCAGCGACTGGCGCAAGCGCGCCGCTGCCTTGCCCGTGGGCGCGGCCAGCGCTACGCGCAGGCGCTCGGGCGCGCTGTCCACCGCCAGCAAGGCCGCCAGCAGGCGCGCGGCGGTATAGGTTTTCCCGGTACCCGGCCCGCCGGTGACGATGGTCAGGCGCGAGCGCAGGGCAATGGCGCAGGCGAGCTTTTGCCAATCGCAGCCGCCGGTCGGCAACGGATCGAACAAGCGGTCCAACCAGGCTCGCACCATGGCTTCATTGACATCAAGCGGTGGCGCGGCGCGCCCGCGCAGGCCCTGCGCCACCTGCTGTTCGAAGTTCCAGTAGCGCCGCAGGTAGAGCAAGGGCGCAGCCGGCGAGCCGCCGAGCACCAGCGGGGCGTCGGCATCGGCGGTATGGGCCGCCTGGACGCAGCGGCTGGCGCGCACCGCGGCCAGCCAGTCCGCGCTGCGCGGCGAGAGGCTCTGCACCAGCGCAGTGAGAACTTCCTGCCCCGCAATGCGCCAGCCGGAGAGCTGCAGCAAGCGATGGCGCAATCCGCCCAGCGGCAGGCAGCTGTGCCCCTGGCCCTCGAAATGCGCGAGCAGCGCACTGGCCACCAGCAGCTCGGGCGCCGCTTCGGGGTCGCGCTCGGCGATGAACTGCGCCAGCGCCCAGTCGAGCGGGCGCAGCAGACCGGCATCGGCCAGGGCGCGCAGGCCGCTGAGCACGGCGCTGCGTGGGTCCGGAGCGCTGGGCACTGTGCTCATGCTTGCGCCTCGGGTGCAGCGGCCACATCACCGCCCTGCAGCAGCGCGTCGAGCGCGTCGATCAGCGCCAGCGGCGGCGCGAGCGTGAACACGCCGGCCCCGGGTGCATCAATGCCGCGCAGAAAGAAAAAGAGCGCTCCACCCAGATCGCGTTCGGGCGCATAGGCATTGCCCAAACGGGCGCGGAGCAGACGGTGCAAGGCCAGCAGATAGAGCGCGGCCTGCACGTCGTAGCGGTGCGCAAGCACGGCTTGCGCCAGCGCCGGCGCGGCGTAGGCCGCAGCATCCGGCCCGAGGTGGTTGGATTTGTAGTCCAGCACCCAGTAGCGTCCGTCCTGCTCGAACACCAGATCGGCAAAGCCCATCAGCATGCCGTGCAGTTCGCGCTGCGGCAGTGCTGGGCGGTCCAGGCCGGGCCTATCCAGGCCGGGCAGAAAGTGCATGCGGCACAGGGCATCCACCACGGGCGCGGGCAGGCGCGCCGCCGGCAGCCAGAACTCCATTTCGGGCAGGATCGTCGTGAGTTGATTGAGTGGTACGCCCAGCGGCGGCAGCGGCAGCGCCACGGCCGCGCTGAGCCAGGCGACGGTGTCGCCGGCCCAGGTCGCGCGGCCAGCGCGCTCGCAGCGCTTTCGCAGTCGCTCGGCCAAGGGGCCGTCGGGCGCGAGCGCAAAACCCTCGCCCGCCAGCCATTCCAGTTGCTCGTGCAGAAAATTGCCCACCAGCGCGCCACGGGGGAATCGGTGCCAGGCGGGAGGAGCCTCAGGAAACAGCTCTCCGCTCTGTCCCGGTTCGGCGAAAGCCCCCACGCGCAGGATGCGATCGACAGCTTCCGGGGCTTCTGGCAGCGGCGCCTCGTCGTCGGCCGGCATGCGCTGCGTGGGCTGCAAGGCGCCCAGCGCCTGGGCCGTGGGCACGCCGTGCACCAGTTGCGAAAAACTGGCGATGCCCCAGCGGCGGTCAAAGTCTGCGGCGTAGGGCAGGCTCTCGCGCAGGGCCGGCTGGGCGCCGCGCGGGGCGAATGCGGTGCAGGGAGCCGGGCCGTCGGCCAATGCCTGCAGGTGGATGTTTGCCTGGGCTGACGCCCACTGCGAGAGCGCGTTCAGCCATTCCTCGGGACCCAGCGGATCGCCGCCCGCCAGCAACTGGCCGGCGGCGCTGCGGTGGATGTTGGCTCGCTTGGCGTTGCCGTCCTTGACGGCCGCAAAACCCAGCCACAGGGCGTGGCGCGCGCGCGTCAGCGCCACGTAGAACAGGCGCAGGTCTTCGCGCATGCGCTCCTGCTCGGCCTGCTCCCACTCTGCGTCGCTCATTTGCAGGTGCATGGCGCGCACGCCCTGCGCGTTGGTCAGGGCCACGGCGGGGTTGTGCTTCTTCTTTTTGACCAGCCGGACGGCGCAGGCAAAGGGCAGGCAGACCACGGGATATTCCAAGCCCTTGCTTTTGTGCACGGTGACGATCTGCACCAGATCGGCGTCGCTCTCGAGCCGCACGATCTGCTCGTCCGCCGCAGCGGCCTCCTGCTGCAGTTGCCCGGCCAGCCAGCGCACCAGGGCGCGTTCGCCGTCCAGCGTGCTGCTGGCCTGCTGCAGCAGCTCGGCCAGGTGCAACAGGTTGGTCAGCCGCCGTTCGCCTCCGGGCTCGCGCAGCAGGCGCGCCGGCAGGTCCAACTGGTGCAGGGTCTGGCGCAACATGGGCAGCACACCCTGGGTTTGCCACACGGTGTGCAGGGCGCGCAGTTGTTCGCTGCGCAGATCCAGCGCGGCGTCGTCGGCAGCCAGGCGCTCGAGTTCGGCGATGGGCAGGGCCAGCGTGGCCGTGGCCATCGCGGTGCGCAGCCGGCGTGCGTCCAGGGGTTCGGCCACGGCCTGGAGCCACCACAGCAGGTCGCGCGCCTCGCGGCTCTTGAGCACCGAATCCTTGTCGGACAGGTACACCGACGCCAGGCCGCGCCGGCGCAGCGCGCGCTGCATGGCCTGCGCCTCGGTGCCGCTGCGCACCAGCACGGCAATGTCTGCGGGGCACAGACGGGTGAAGCTTCCGTCGCTCTGGGCGAAGCCGGCAGCGGGGTCGTTGAGCCAGGCGACGATCTGCTCTGCGCAGTGCGCGGCAAAGCGGGCGCGCTGCACTGGCGCAGGCGCCGGCTCCAGGGCGTGCACCAGGGTCATGGCGGGCACCGCACCCTCGGCAGCGACAAAATGCTCGGCCCGCCCGCGCGCTTGCACCGGGACGAAGGGCAGCGGATCGGGTTCGCGGCCTTTGGCGGCGCTGACCTCTTCGCCATCGTCTCGATAGCCGAATGCGCCTGCGCCCGGCCGGGTTTCAGCGTGCGTGAACCAGTGATTGACCGCATCCACCAGCGCGTGCGTCGAGCGGTGGTTGGTGGCCAGCATGGCGTGGCGCCCGCGCGTGGCCTGACGGGCGGCCAGGTAGCTGTCAATGTCGGCGCCGCGAAACGCGTAAATCGACTGCTTGGGGTCACCAATGAGCAGCAGGGCCGTGGCTGGGTCGTTGTCTTGCGCGCGATAGAGCCGCTCGAAAATGCGGTACTGCAGCGGCGAGGTGTCCTGAAACTCATCGATCAGCGCCACCGGGTGCTGCGCCAAAATGCGCGCGCGCAGGCGCTCTCCATGCACTCCGGCCAAGGCGCGGTCCAGGCGCAGCAGCAGGTCGTGAAAGCCAAAGGTTCCGCGCTGGCGCTTGAGCGCAGCCAGGCGCTGCTGAATGTTGGAGGCCGCGTGCTCGCGCAACGCCACATCGGGCGCGGGCAGCAACTGCTGCGCTGCCAGCAGTTGGGGGATGGCGGCAAAGGCTTCGGGCAGGGGCTCGGCCGGTGCGCCGTCGCCGCGCAGCGCCAGCAGGGCTTCGGGACGCAGGCGCTCCACGGCGACGGAAGTAAGTTTCAGCGCAGTCGCCTCATCGCTGTTCGCCCAGGCGGCAATGCCGTCCCGGAGCCACTTGGGCACGCTGCGCAGCTTGCTCACATCCCAGGCCGATTTGCCCAAGGCGATCTGCGCCTCGGTCCATTGCGCGAGCGCCTCGGCACGCTCGGCCCAGCCTTGCTTGAGCGCCGCGAGGTCGGCGGCGTGGCTGGCTTCGGCAGGGCCCAGACAATCGGCCAGACTGCCCTCGCCCGCAGCCAGCGGCAGTTCGGTGGTGGCGAGCGCGCGGGCGTCGTCGATCAAAGCGTCGACATTTGGCCAAACGCCAAGCACCCGCTCCAGAAGTTGCGGGTCCAGCGGATACACCTGCTGGCGCCAGTAGTCGCGCGCAGCCTCGGCGCGCAGGGACTCTTCGTCGGCGCCCAGCTCTTCGTCAAACAGCGATCCACTGTCAAAGGCGTGCTCGCGCAGCATGCGTTGGCACCAGGCGTCGATGGTCTGGACGGCCGCGTCGTCCATGCCTTCGGCCGCGTTGGCCAGCCGCCAGGCCGCCTGTTCACGCGCTGGGCCGGCGGGGTAGGCATCGCGCAGCGCCGCCAGATAGCTGTCGTGCGGCTGCGCAGCGCATTCGCCGCGCAGCACGCGCGCCGCCTCGGCCAGCCGGGTGCGGATGCGGTCGGACAGTTCGCGCGTGGCGGCGCGGGTAAAGGTCATGACCAGAATGTCGGCGGGCGCGAGCGGGCGGCCCAAGCCTTCGGCGCCGCCGTGGCCGAGCACCAGCCGCAGGTACAGCGCGGCAATGGTCCAGGTCTTGCCCGTACCGGCGCTCGCCTCGATCAAGCGGCTGCCATGCAGCGGGAAATGCAGCGGATCGAGCACCGCAGTGCCGGCGGGCGAGTGGGGTGACGTGCTCACGCGTCGCTCTCCTCTTCAGCGTCCGCCTGCGCCATAGGGTGCAAAGTGACTTGCACCTGCTGCGCCACCCAATCCGCCAGGCAGGCGTGCAGCAGCGGTGCCAGCCCTGCGAACTGGCCGTCGGCCGCCAGCGCTTCAAAGTCGGGGTAGAAGCGTTCCCACTCAGGTTCGCTCGCTTCGGGCGACGCGCCTTGGTTCGAACCCGCTCCGTCGTACACCATGTCGGGCGCACGGCCTTCCACCTGCGCGAGCGCGGTCGCCAGCGGCAGGGGCAGCGGCGCAGCACTGCGCAGATTCTGCTGCCACAAGGCAAGCACGGTGGCCAAGGCGCGCTCGGCAGATTCCCGCTCCATGGGCGGCCAGCTCAGCAGCGCATCGCGGGCCACCAGCACGCCATGCAGCGCCTGGCCACTGGCGGCGGCGGCAAGGGCCTGCAGCCAGCTGTCCAGCAGCTTTTCCGGGCGCGGGCGCGGCGCGGTTTTGGACTTGGCTTTGGCCAGCACACGCGAGGCCGTACGGGTGAGCACTGCCTGGCGGCCGTCCTCGGCGCGCCACACGGGCTCGATCCAATCGTCCAGCGTGACTGGAGCTGAAGTTTTTGAGTCAAATTGGCCTTCAGCGCTTGATGGGTATGCGTTATTAGCTATCAAATCAAGAGTCTTCTCGGCAGACCAGAGCACGCGCAGCCGGGGCGCAGGCGCGCTCCAATAGGCGCGCTGTGCCTGCCAGACTTCCGCCAACGGCAAGAGCTCGCCCAACAGTTGGTCCTGTGCACGCCGGCCCAGCCCGGCCAGGGGCAAGCGGCCTGCACGCGCCAGTCGGTCCAGGGCATCGCTGAGCAAGGGCTCAGGTGGCTGGCTCGCATCGCCTGCCCAAGCGGTATCCAGCGCCTCCAGCATCTCGCGGGCAATCAGGTAGCTGTCCAGGCCGCCGACGGAAAAGCTCTCGTCGTCGCCCACATCCTCCTCCGGGGGTTCGAAAACCACGGCCAGCCGTTCACGCAGAAAGGCACGCGCCGGGTGCCGGACAAAACGGCCCAGCTGGGCCAGAGTGGTGCGCGCTGGCTTCGCGTCCGGGCCGTCTGGCAAGGCGGGCACGGGCGCTTCGCCCGACTCGGGCCGTGCTTCATGCATGGCCCGCCACTCCCGCGCGTAGGTGAACCACGGGCGCGCTCCCGCCGCTCCCTCAATCTTGTCGATTTCAAAATAACGCCGGCTGAAGGGTTGTAACGGATGCTCCGTGCTGCGCTCGGCCACAGCGTCTTCGCCCCAGCCAGCATCAAGGTAGTCGCGCAGTTGTGAGACCAGCACCGACGGCTGCTGGACGCTGTTGTCGCGCGCGCTGCGGCCGACCCAGCTCAGGTAGAGCACGCGGCGCGCAGACAGCAGGGCTTCGAGCATCAACTGCCGGTCGTCGCCTTGGCGGGAGCGGTCACCGGGGCGCGCCTGGCCTGCCAACGCCATCAGGTCGAAGTCGCTGCGCGGGCTGCGGCGCGGGTAGTCGCCGTCGTTCATGCCCAGGAGGCAAACCACCTCGAAGGGGATGGCGCGCAGCGGCAGCAGCGTGCAGAACGTGACACCGCCCGCGCGAAAGCGTTGCGACAAGCGCGGCGCGTCGAGCGCCTGCTGCCAGGCCTGGCGGGCGGTATCCAAGGGAATGGAATCGGAGAACTCGGCGTCGTCGCAATCGCGCAGCCAGTCGCCGAGCGCGGCCTCCAGTGCCTGCAGGGTCTGGCGATCGGCTTCGTCGGTTGGCTCGGCAAAGTCGGCAATGAGGCGGCGAAACCGCTCCGCCCATTGCTGCGGCGAAGCTGGGGTAGCGGCCTCGGCAGCCCAGTGTTTGAGCCGTGTGACAAGCGAGGCGAGCGCCCCCGCTAGTTCGGCGGCAAGACCACCGATTTCATCCCAGGCTTCGATACCATCAAAGCTGCTGGCGCCTGCGGCGTAGCCGAGCAACATGCGCTCCAGGCCAAAGACGGCACTGTTCTGCCCGCCGCAGGCCTCCAGACCCAGATCCGCACGCTGCTCGGCGTCAAGCCCCCAGCGAATGCCGGCGCCCGCCATCCAGTCCGCTAGTTGCTCCGCGTCGCCACTCGCCAGGCCCAGCCGCGCCGCGATGGCTGGAACATCCAACAAGCCCTGCAACTCGCTGAGCGTGCAGCGCTGCTGCGGCAGTCGCAGCAGCCAGTCGAGCGCGCCCACCAGTGGGTGGCTGGCCCGCGCGCTCAGGTCGGCAATGCCCCAGGGGATGAAGCGCGGATCGCTGCGCCGCACCTGGCCGAACACGGCCCGCACCGAAGCGGCGAAACGCTCAATGTCGGGCACCATGACCACGATGTCGCGCGGCGCGAGCGGCACACCGTTCGGCGGATGGGCAAGCAACTCCAGCAACTGGTCGTGCAATACCTCGACTTCGCGCAGTGCGCTGTGGGCGCAATGGAAAACGATGGAGCGGTCTTGCGGCGCCAGCACCACCGGCGGATGTTCAGCCAACGGCACCAGGTCGCGTATGCGGTTTTGCACTTGCGCGAGCAGCGGCGCATCGGGGGCCTCGCCCTCATCAAACAAGTCCAGTCGCGGCAGCGCCGCTTGCTCGTGCGCAGCGGCGGCCTCGTCAAAAGCGTCGAGCTGGCGCACAAAATCGCGGCCCTGGCGCCCCCAGGCGGCCAGCAGGGGATGGGCATGCGCGTGCAGGCCCTCCAGAGGTACGGCGGCCAGATCCACCCCATTGCGCAGCGGCTGGCGCCGACGCGCCATGGCCAGCAACTCGCGGCCATCGATGGCATCGGCCCAATGGAAGCGGCAGGGATTGGGAATGGCAAGAAGCACCTGGCTATGGCGCGCGATGGCTGCGAGCATCTCAAGCACCGGCAACGGCAGGTGCGTCATGCCAAACAGCACGACGCGGCGCGCCAGTGGCGCAGCGAGCGCCGTGCCACCCTGCAGCCTGGCGAGCGCTTGCTGGTGAATCTGCGGGCGGATCGAGCGGCGCTCTGCATCGCCAAGACGCGCCAGCGCGGCACGCCAGAGCAGGGGCTGCCATTGTTGGTCTTGCGGAACTGGCCGATCGCTGCGCCCAGGCGAGCGCAGGCGATCGACGCCGGCAGCCCAGTCGCCCAGCCAGTCGGGCCGGTAGACCTGGTACTGATCGAAAAGGTCTGCGAGGCGCCCAGCCAGTTGCCACAGCCGCTCGGCGTCTGCTCCCTGCAAAAAGGCAGCCACCGGCTCAAAGCCTGGCTGCGTGGCCAAGCCCGGCAGGTCCTGCACCAAACGCCAGGTGAGCGCCGATTTGTCCACGGGCGAGCGCGTCGGCACGTCTGCTGCGCCCAGCACCTGCCGGTAGCTGTGCCAAAGAAAGCGCGCCGGCAGTTGCACTTGCGCCGCCGCACAAATGCCGCTGCGCTCAGCCAGCGCCATCTTGAACCACTCGGCCACACCATTGCTTTGCACCAGCACGACTTCGGTCTCGAGCGCGCCCAAGGGGTGTCGTTCGAGCCACGCAAAGACGGTTTCAGCCAGGGCCTCTGCGCGGTTGCCTTGCAGGGCAATCATGCCCGCCGAGAAAGTGGCGGGACGGGGCGGCGGCGCGACTGGCATACGGTGGCGTTGACTCCATTCGTACAAACGACGAAGGCGCGGCAGTCAGCATTCGCTGTCCCCGACCTCCAAACTTGCCGCTGAAATGCAAAACGCCCACCAAAGGTGGGCGTTTTTAAGCTGGTTGCGCGAGAAGGATTTGAACCTCCGACCTTTGGGTTATGAGCCCAACGAGCTACCAGACTGCTCCATCGCGCGGTAAGCTGAAATTATAACCTATTTCTTGCCGTCTGCGGGCGCTGCAGCAGCTTCTTCGCCGCGATCCACCAGCTCGACAAAAGCCATGGGGGCGTTGTCGCCCACGCGGTAACCCATCTTCAGAATGCGGGTGTAACCGCCCGGACGGGCGTTAAAGCGCGGGCCGAGCACCGTGAACAACTTGGTCACGCTGTTGCGATCGCGCAGTCGGTCAAATGCCAAACGGCGGTTGGCCAGCGTGTCCACCTTGGCCAAGGTGATCATGGGTTCGACGACGCGGCGCAGTTCTTTCGATTTGGGCAGCGTGGTCTTGATGGCTTCATGCTCAATGAGCGAATTCATCATGTTGCGCAGCATCGCGAGGCGGTGCGAGCTGGTGCGGTTGAGTTTGCGAAGGCCGAGTCCGTGGCGCATGGTGCTTTTTCCGTTTCTTTAGTTAAAACGGGCAGCCGTATCAGGTACTGCCCGGGCACGGCCCCTTTCAAGAGGGGCGCGAGATTATATCTTTAGCGCTTGTCCAGGCCGGCTGGCGGCCAGTTTTCCAGCTTCATACCCAAGGTCAGGCCGCGCGAAGCGAGCACTTCCTTGATTTCGTTGAGCGACTTGCGACCCAGGTTGGGGGTCTTGAGCAACTCGTTTTCGGTGCGCTGAATCAGGTCACCGATGTAGTAGATGTTTTCCGCCTTGAGGCAGTTGGCCGAACGCACCGTGAGTTCAAGCTCGTCCACTGGACGCAGCAGGATGGGATCAAAGCTGGCATTGCTGCGGGCGCCGGACTGCGAGGTGATTTCCCCGATTTCACCGCCGTCAAGCTGTGCAAACACCGCGAGCTGCTCCACCAGAATGCGCGCCGAGGCTCGCACGGCGTCTTCGGCCGTGACAGCACCGTTGGTCTCGATTTCAACGACCAGCTTGTCCAGATCGGTGCGCTGCTCCACGCGTGCGCTTTCCACCGTGTAGCTGACACGTTTGATGGGCGAGAACGAGGCGTCGAGCACAATCCGGCCAATTGACTTCGTTGCCTCGTCACCGTAACGGCGCTGATTCCCCGGCACATAGCCGCGGCCCTTTTCGACCTTGACCTGCATATCGAGCTTGCCGCCTTGCGACAGGTGCGCAATGACATGGTCGGGATTCACGATTTCTACGTCGTGCGGCGTCTGGATATCGCGAGCGGTCACCAGCCCTTCAACGTCCTTGCGCAGACTCAAAGTCACTTCATCGCGGTTGTGGAGCTTGAACACCACACCTTTGAGGTTCAGCAGAATGTTGACGACGTCTTCCTGGACGCCGTCCACCGACGAGTACTCGTGCAAAACGCCCGCGATGGTCACTTCGGTGACGGCATAGCCCACCATGGACGAAAGCAATACGCGCCGAATGGCGTTGCCCAGGGTATGACCGTAGCCCCGCTCGAACGGCTCGAGAACGACCTTGGCTCGGTTGTGGCCGAGTTGCTCGACGTTGATGGTCTTGGGCTTCAGCAAATTTGTTTGCATGCAGACTTCCTCTCAATGCCCCCAGCTCGTTACACCGGTAAGGCTGGTGAAGCACCTGCCCGACGATGCCTCGCGGGGCAGGGACGATAAATTCAAGAACAGACTTGCTGTGCTTAGCGAGAGTACAACTCGACGATCAGCGATTCGTTGATGTCGGCACCAAACTCATCGCGATCCGGCACCTTCTTGAACACACCTTCGGCCTTGTCGCCATTGACTTCGACCCAGGCCGGCATGCCGACCTGCGCGGCCAACTGCAAGGCTTCGACGATGCGGTTTTGCTTTTTGGACTTTTCACGCACGGCAACCACATCGCCCACCTTCACGAGGTACGAGGGGATGTTGACCGATTGGTCATTCACCGTGATCGCCTTGTGCGACACCATCTGACGAGCTTCAGCGCGCGTGGAGCCAAAGCCCATGCGGTACACGACGTTGTCCAGACGGCATTCAAGCAGCGACAGCAGATTGGCGCCGGTATTGCCCTTTTTGCGTTCTGCGGCTTCGAAGTAACGGCGGAACTGCTTTTCCAGGATGCCGTACATGCGCTTAACCTTCTGCTTCTCGCGCAGCTGCAGGCCATAGTCGGAGGTGCGCTGACCCGAAGTGCGACCATGCTGGCCTGGCTTGGAATCAAACTTCGACTTGTCCGCAATCGAGCGACGCGCGCTCTTGAGGAACAGGTCGGTGCCTTCGCGGCGGGAGAGTTTGGCCTTGGGGCCGAGGTAACGTGCCACTTGAATATCCTTCTGGTGTCTCTGCCGCAAACCATTGCGGGAGCCGCCTGCGGCGTGGATACGGGCGCAGGCGGCGGTGGGCTTGGAGTTGAATTAAATACGGCGGCGCTTTTGTGGGCGGCAGCCGTTGTGGGGGACCGGGGTCACATCAGAAATCGAGGTGATGCGGATGCCGAGTGCGCCCAATGCGCGCACCGAGGATTCGCGGCCAGGACCGGGGCCCTTGATTTCTACATCCAGATTCTTGATGCCCTGCTCAATCGCTGCACGGCCGGCCGTTTCCGAAGCGACCTGCGCTGCGAATGGGGTCGATTTGCGCGAACCCTTGAAACCCTGGCCACCCGAAGACGCCCACGACAAGGCATTGCCTTGCCGATCGGTGATCGTGATGATGGTGTTGTTGAACGAGGCGTGCACGTGGGCGATGCCATCAGAAACGTTCTTGCGAACCTTCTTGCGGACGCGCTGTGCGGCGTTATTGGCAGGAGACTTGGCCATATTGATCTTTCAATCTCTTTATTTCTTCAGGGCTGCGGCGCCCTTGCGCGGACCCTTGCGAGTGCGTGCGTTGGTGCGCGTGCGCTGACCGCGCATCGGCAAGCCGCGACGGTGGCGGAAACCGCGGTAGCAACCAATGTCCATCAAGCGCTTGATGTTCATCGTGGTTTCACGGCGCAGATCACCTTCGATGGTGAACTGAGCGATGTGATCGCGAATCTTCTCGAGATCGCCATCCGTCAGATCTTTGATCTTCTTGGAATAAGCGATGTCGCAAGCTTCACAGATCTTGCGTGCGCGGGTGCGACCAATGCCATAGATGGCAGTCAAGCCAATCTCTGCATGTTGATGCGGCGGAATATTAATGCCAGCGATACGTGCCATGTGCGTCCTCTAATGCTTTCCTGTTCAACCCTGACGCTGCTTATGACGCAGGTCCGTGCAGATCACGCGCACCACACCTTTGCGGCGGATGATCTTGCAGTTGCGGCAGATTTTTTTGACCGAAGCCGAAACTCTCATTTCATTCTCCTAAAACCAGTCGTGGTGCGCGGCACGTGCCAAAAACACCTTGTTTGGGTGCGCCCTAGCGCACCGCGTTGAATTTGAAACCCGAAAGTTTCATCTTATGAATCCCATACCACCCACAGCACGGTGAACGGATTCTTCAGCCCCCTGCATTGCCCTTGAAGTTCGCCTTCTTGAGCAAGGAGTCGTACTGCTGTGACATCAGATAATTCTGAACCTGGGCCATGAAATCCATGGTTACCACCACGATGATCAACAAGGAAGTTCCCCCGAAATAGAACGGAACGTTGTACTTGAGGATCATGAACTCTGGCAGCAAACACACCAGCGTGATGTAGATTGCACCGGCCAGCGTCAGGCGAACCAGGATTTTATCAATGTAGCGTGCCGTCTGGTCTCCAGGACGAATGCCAGGAATAAAGGCGCCGCTCTTCTTGAGGTTGTCCGCCGTCTCTCGGCTGTTGAACACCAGTGCAGTGTAAAAGAAACAGAAAAACACGATGGCCGTCGCATACAGCAGCACGTAAATGGGCTGTCCCGGCGTCAATGCCCCCGAAATATCCTTCAGCCAACGCATCGAATCGCCCGCACTGAACCAGTTGACCACCGTTGCGGGCAACAAAATGATGGACGATGCAAAGATGGGGGGAATCACGCCGGACATATTCAGCTTGAGTGGCAAGTGCGAGGCCTGACCTCCATACACCTTGTTGCCCACTTGCCGCCTAGCGTAGTTCACCAGTATTTTGCGCTGACCGCGTTCAACGAACACCACAAAATACGTGACCAGACAAACCACCAGCACAATGAACAAGGCCGCCAGAATGCTCATGGAGCCCGTTCGCACCAATTCCAGCAGACCACCTACCGAACTCGGAAGGCCCGCGGCGATGCCAGCGAAAATCAGGATGGAAATGCCGTTGCCCAAGCCGCGTTCCGTAATCTGCTCGCCCAGCCACATCAGGAACATGGTTCCAGCGGTCAGACTGACGACAGCGGTCATACGAAAGCCAAAGCCGGGCGAGATCACCAGGCCGGCAGAACTCTCCAGAGCTACAGCAATTCCAAGCGACTGAAACAGGGCAAGCCCTAGCGTGCCATAACGCGTGTACTGCGTGATTTTGCGTTGTCCGGCTGCGCCTTCCTTCTTCATCTGCTCGAAAGTTGGCACTGCATAGGACATGAGCTGCATGATGATCGACGCCGAGATGTACGGCATGATCCCCAGCGCAAACACCGTGAAACGCGACAAAGCGCCACCCGAGAACATGTTGAACAGGTTCAGGATGCCGCCTTGCTGCCCGTTGAACAGCTGCTTGAGCTGCGTCGGGTCAATGCCGGGCACGGGAATGTGCGCGCCCACGCGGTAAACGACCAACGCGAGCAGCAGAAACACCAGCCTGCGGCGCAGATCGCCGTACTTGCCGGTCTTCGCAATGGTTGCTGCGTTAGTTGCCACGAAAGTCCTTAGTCACTGCAGGCTTAAGCGACGCTACCGCCAGCTGCTTCGATCGCAGCGCGCGCACCTGCAGTCGCACCAATGCCTGTCAGCTTGACAGCAATTGATAGCTCGCCGCTCTTGACCACCTTGACGACCTTGGCCATCTGGCCGACCAAGCCCGCCTGCTTGAGCGCCAGCATGTCGACTTCAGAGGAACCAAGCAGCGTCAGCGCCGACAGCGTGACTTCTGCGTTGTACTTCAAGGTCTGGGACTTAAAGCCACGCTTGGGCAGGCGACGTTGCAGAGGCATTTGACCGCCTTCGAAACCGACCTTGTGATAGCCGCCGGAACGCGACTTTTGGCCCTTGTGACCGCGACCCGCTGTCTTTCCGAGTCCGGAACCGATGCCGCGACCCACGCGACGCTTTGCGTGCTTGGCTCCGGCTGCCGGTTTGATGCTATTGAGTTCCATCACCAACCTCTCAGAGGACTTTGACCAGGTAACTGATCTTGTTGATCATGCCGCGCACTTCAGGACTGTCCTGGAGCTCGCTGACACTATTGAGCTTGCGCAGACCCAGACCACGCACAGTGGCGCGGTGGGACTGCTGGGTTCCGATCGGGCTGCGAACCAGCTGGATCTTCACGGTTTGTTGGGTAGACATGCTTGCTGCTCCTGTCAGACGAAGAGGTCTTCGACAGACTTGCCGCGCTTGGAGGCCACTTCCGAAGGCGTGGTGGAATTGGTCAACGCATCGAAGGTTGCGCGAACCATGTTGTACGGATTGGAGGAACCGTGGCTCTTGGCGACGATATCGGTCATGCCCATCACCTCGAAAACGGCGCGCATCGGACCGCCGGCGATGATGCCAGTACCCTTGGGAGCCGGAGCCATCATGACGAACGCTGCACCGTGGTGGCCCGTCACCTGATGGTGGATCGTGCCGTTCTTGAGCGACACCTTGACCATGTTGCGACGCGCCTCTTCCATAGCCTTCTGCACAGCAGCCGGCACTTCCTTGGATTTGCCTTTGCCCATGCCTACGCGGCCATCACCGTCGCCCACTACGGTCAACGCGGCGAAACCGAGAATTCGCCCGCCTTTCACGACCTTGGTGACGCGGTTCACGGCGATCATCTTCTCGCGCATGCCGTCGTCGCGACCTTCGTCTTGCACTCGGGGTTGAAATTTAGCCATTTTCTTTTTCCGTTCCGCTTAGAACTGCAGACCCGCTTCGCGAGCTGCCTCGGCGAGCGCCTTGACGCGGCCGTGGTACGCAAAGCCTGCGCGATCAAATGCCACTTTTTCGACGCCGGCTGCCTTGGCACGCTCAGCAATGCGCTTACCGATGATCTGGGCCGCGGCAGCATTGCCACCTTTGCCCGAACCGCCCAGTGCACTACGCATTTCGGCCTCGACCGTCGAAGCGCTGGCAATCACCTTGCCACCATCTTCCGAGATGACGGCTGCATAGATATGCAGATTGGTGCGGTTCACCGTGAGGCGTGCAACGCCTTGCTGGGCGATGCGAATTCGCGTCTGACGGGCCCGACGAAGGCGCTGCTCTTTTTTGCTCAACATGTTGCAGCTCCTTATTTCTTCTTGGTCTCTTTGATCACGATGCGCTCGCCCACGTAGCGAATTCCCTTGCCCTTGTAAGGTTCAGGCGGACGAATCGCGCGAATCTCGGCAGCGATCTGTCCAACGCGTTGGCGGTCTGCGCCCTTGATCACCACTTCTGTGGGCGTCGGGGTTGCCACGGTGATGCCAGCGGGCATCTCCTTGTTGACCGGATGCGAATAGCCGACAGACAGGTTCAGCTTGGAACCGGTGGCTTGCGCCTTGTAGCCCACGCCCACCAGGCTCAGTTTCTTCTCAAAACCGGCGCTCACACCCACAACCATGTTGTTGACCAACTGGCGCAGCGTGCCGCTCATGGCATTCGCTTCGCGGCTATCGTTCGCAGGCGCAAAGCTAAGCTTGCCGTCCTTGCTCGCAACATTCACCAGCGCGTGCTGCGCCTGCGACAAGGAACCGCCGGCTCCTTTGACGCTGATGAGACCATTGGCGATCGACACATCGACCCCGGAGGGGACGGTGACCGGCATTTTTCCAATTCGGGACATTCAGTTTCTCCTCAATGTCACGGCTTAAGCCACATAGCAAAGCACTTCGCCACCGACACCGGTAGCGCGCGCTTTACGATCCGTCATCACACCCTTGGGCGTGGTAACAATAGCAACGCCGAGGCCATTCATGACCTGGGGGATGGCATCGCGGCCTTTGTACACGCGCAAGCCCGGGCGACTGACACGCTCAATGCGCTCAATCACAGGGCGACCTGCGTAGTACTTCAGGGCAATTTCAATGTGCGACTTGCCGTCTTCGGTCTTGACTTCAAAACCATCGATATAACCCTCGTCCTTCAGGACTTGGGCAATAGCAACCTTCACTTTGGAAGACGGTACGGAGACGCTGGCCTTGGCGACCATCTGCGCATTTCGGATGCGGGTCAGCAGGTCAGCAATGGGATCACTCATGCTCATGTTGTATCTCTCCTGCCGGATTACCAGCTGGCCTTGGTGACACCGGGGATGTCGCCGGCAAAAGCCAGTTCGCGAATCTTGGCGCGCGCCAGACCGAATTGACGGAAGGTTCCGCGTGGGCGACCGGTGATTTCGCAACGGTTGCGCTGGCGCGTCGGATTCGCATTGCGCGGGAGCTTCTGCAGACCCAAGCGGGCCGCTTCACGCTCTTCGTCGCTCAGCTTCACATTTGAAGCGGCTGCCTTCAGCTCGGCGTGCTTGGTGGCATATTTGGCCACCAATTTTGCGCGCTTGAGTTCGCGCTGGATCAAAGCTTGTTTTGCCATACGCCGCCTCAGTTCTTGAAGGGGAAACGGAAGCCGGCGAGAAGTGCCTTGCACTCTTCATCCGTCTGGGCCGTGGTGGTAATGCTGATGTTCAGGCCACGCAAGGCATCCACCTTGTCGTACTCGATCTCAGGGAAAATGATCTGCTCTTTGACGCCGACGTTGTAGTTTCCACGACCATCAAAAGCACGCCCGGAGATACCACGAAAGTCGCGCATCCGCGGCAAAGCCACGGTCACAAAACGATCGAGAAATTCGTACATGTGCACACCGCGCAGCGTCACCATGCACCCAATGGCCTGGCCTTCGCGGATTTTGAAACCGGCAATCGCCTTTTTGGCCTTGGTCACCACAGGCCGCTGCCCGGCAATCTTGGTCAGGTCGGCCACAGCGTTGTCCATGACCTTCTTGTCTGCAACCGCTTCGCTCACACCCATGTTGAGCGTAATCTTGGTCAGACGCGGAACCTGCATGGGCGACGTATAGCCAAACTGCTTCATCAGTTCCGGCGCCACCTTGTCGCGATAATGTTCTTGGAGTCGTGCCATTTCTTGTTCCTCAGGCCGTCTTGATTTCAGCACCGCTGGACTTGAACACGCGAACGCGCGAACCGTCTGCCTGCGCCTTGATGCCAACGCGATCACCCTTGCCCGTTGCGGCATTGAAAATGGCAACGTTGGATTGATGGATCGGCATGGCTTTCTCAACGATGCCACCCGTCGTTCCCTTCATGGGATTGGGCTTGACATGCTTTTTGACCAGATTGATGCCGTCCACGACAAGATGGGAATCATCCTTGCGCAGCGTGACGGTGCCCCGCTTGCCTTTGTCGCGCCCTGTGAGCACGACGATTTCGTCGCCCTTGCGAATCTTATTCATCGCACTGTCCTTAGAGAACTTCAGGAGCCAGGGACACGATCTTCATGAAGCGCTCGGAGCGCAGTTCGCGCGTCACCGGGCCGAAGATGCGGGTGCCGATAGGCTCCAGCTTTGCATTGAGCAACACCGCAGCATTGCCATCGAATTTCACAAGCGAGCCGTCGCCACGGCGAATGCCCTTGGCAGTACGCACGACAACAGCGCTGTATATCTCGCCTTTTTTGACGCGCCCACGAGGCGCGGCTTCCTTGACGCTGACCTTGATGATGTCACCCACGCTGGCGTAACGGCGCTTGGATCCTCCGAGCACCTTGATGCACAGGACGGACTTCGCGCCGGTATTGTCGGCAACGTCTAACCGAGTTTCTGTCTGGATCATTTTCTATATTCCCAACTTGCACCAGATGAGAAGCACCCCTGAGATCACCCCAGGCGCAGCCAATCAGCCAGTCAGTCTTGGGCCCGCCGTCCACGCCGCAAACCATTTGCAGTGCTTCCGCTGGGCAGAGATTCCGCTAATTTCTTAGCGAAGCCTGCTATTTTTACAAAGATTAGTGCATCCGTCAAGCAGGACATCACAAATTTTTATACAGGCAGTGTGGAGTACTGCTGAGCGAGCTGCTCGAACGCCTCCTGCCCAGGATCGCGCCCTGTCTCCTGTCCAACGATTTCAGCTACGCGTGCAGCCATGCCTTGTGAGCGCCGCGCGTCGAGGAAAAGCGCGCGCCAGCGGCGCGCCAGAACATCCTCCACTGTACGCGCGTATTCGTTGCGCACTGCAAAGCGCACCATGGCCTCGGTCAAGCCCATGTCTAGCTCAGACGCGGAGCCAGAGAGCTGGCGCACGAATGTGGCATCGCTGCCGTAGCTGTGCCATCCCTGAGGCTCGCACATGCGATGAACCGCCCGCCCGGACGGCGCCCCCACCAGCGGAAGATCGTTGGTTGCCCCTCCTTTGCGTTCGTCCAGAAGCCCGGAGGCGACGCATTTTTGCAACACATCTTCGGCCATCGCACGGTAGGTTGTCCATTTTCCGCCCGTAACGGTCACCAGGCCGCTGCGACTTGCCAACACGGTGTGCTCCCGGCTCAGGCTCTTGGTGTTGTCTCCATTTTCGTCCTGTGGTTTGACCAATGGACGAAGGCCCACCCAAACGCTGCGCACGTCCGCAGCAAGCGGTGGACGACGCAAATAGCGCGCCGACTCATTCAAAATGAAAGCAACCTCGTCCGGGAAGGGCGTGGGCTCGCGCGCCAAGTCGTGACGCGGCGTGTCCGTCGTGCCCAAGATCACTTTACCCAACCAAGGTACGGCGAAAAGAACGCGCCCATCGGCCGTCTTGGGCACCATCAAGGCATGGTCCGATGCAAGAAAGTCGCGATCCACCACCAGATGGACCCCCTGGCTAGGAGCCACCAGCGCTGACACGGCCCGGCCTGTTGCCTGCGCATCCTGCTCGCGCAAGGCGTCTACCCAAACCCCCGTGGCGTTCACAACACAACGCGAACGCAGGGCCATGGATTGGCCGGACTCCGCATCGCGACAAACGACTCCCGCGACTTTTCCGCTTTCATGAATGAGGTTCGTCGCCTCAACGTAGTTGAGAACGATGGCACCTGCACGCGCCGCCGTGCGGGCGAGCGCCAGGGCCAGACGCGCATCATCAAATTGACCGTCCCAATACTTGACGCTGCCCTTGAGCCCCTGCGGGCGCACGGTGGGCAAGCATTCCAGCGTCTTTGCTCGCCCAAGAAATTCGGTAGCCCCCAGCCCGGCCTTGCCGGCCAGTGCGTCATACATCTTCAAGCCAATGCCATAGAACGGAGTCTCCCAGCAATGGTAGGAAGGCATCACAAACGGCAAGGGCTGCGCCAGGTGCGGCGCATTGTGCAGCAGCGTCGTGCGCTCATGCAGCGCCTCTCGCACCAAAGCAATATTGCCCTGCGCCAGATAGCGCACCCCTCCGTGCACCAGTTTGGTTGCGCGCGACGAGGTGCCTTTCGCAAAGTCGAAGGCTTCCACCAGCGCCACCCGAAAACCACGTGTCGCGGCATCCAGCGCCACACCGAGCCCCGTGGCCCCACCACCGATGATCACGATGTCATAAGGAGGACTGCTGACCAGACGCTCCAGAAGTTCGGCTCGGAGGGTAGGTGACGGTGTAGAAGACAAGGTCATGGAGTGCACGCGCTCTTGCGAAATAAGGGTTTACCCTTTAGTTATTGTCCCGCGATTCATGCAGTGCGCTGGCGTGAGGCGTGAACCGCTTGTTCTGGCCAAAGCGCATGGCGCACACCGGGCTCCGGTGCACGCCATGGCAGCGCCCTGGCGAGGTGCGTCCACCAGAGTCGCACCTCAGGGCCAGTCCTTTAGCGGACCTTGCCGTCCTTCCATGCCTGAAGCAGCTTGTCGTAGGCAATGGTTTCACCCTTCGGCTTTTCGTTGGCCAGCTTCTTCCACGGCGCATGCTTGTCGCTCAACCACTTCGAAGGATCGCTCTTGGGATTGAGCTTGGGCGCGCAATGCTCCATGCCTGCACGCTGAAGGCGGGCCATCACCTGATCCATCTCCTCGGCGAGGTTGTCCATGGCGGCCTGAGGCGTTTTTTCGCCCGTGACAGCTTGGGCCACGTTCTTCCACCACAGCTGCGCTAGCTTGGGATAGTCCGGCACGTTGGTTCCCGTAGGTGACCATGCCACACGCGCTGGACTGCGGTAAAACTCGACCAGTCCACCCAGTTTCGGGGCCATGTCGGTCATGGCTTTGGAGCGGATGTCGCTTTCGCGAATGGGCGTGAGGCCCACGACGGTCTTCTTCAACGACACCGATTTGGAAGTCACAAACTGCGCGTACAGCCAGGCTGCAGCCACTTTATTGGCATCGTGGTCCTTGAAGAAGGTCCATGAACCCACGTCCTGGTAGCCGTTTTGCATGCCTTGCTTCCAGTACGGGCCGTTGGGGCCTGGAGCCATGCGCCACTTGGGTGTGCCATCGGCATTGACCACGGGCAGACCCGGCTTGATCATGTCGGCAGTGAAGGCGGTGTACCAGAAGATTTGCTGGGCAATCTGTCCTTGCGCTGGCACGGGGCCAGACTCACCGAAGGTCATGCCAGTAGCTTCCTTGGGCGCGTACTTCTTCATCCAGTCGACGTATTTGGTCAGCGCATAAACCGCTGCCGGCGAGTTGGTACCGCCGCCACGGGATACCGAGGCTCCCACTGGCGTGCATTTGTCGTCGGCCACACGGATGCCCCATTCGTCAATCGGCAATCCGTTTGGGTTGCCAATATCGGCCTCTCCGGCCATCGACAGCCAGGCGTCGGTAAAGCGCCACCCGAGCGACGGATCCTTCTTGCCGTAGTCCATGTGTCCATAGATAGGCTTGCCGTCAATCTGCTTGACGTCGTCGGTGAAGAACTCGGCAATATCTTCGTAAGCGCTCCAGTTTTGCGGCACGCCCAGGTCATAGCCATATTTGGCCTTGAACTTGTCCTGCAGGTCTTTGCGCGCAAAAAGGTCCGCACGGAACCAGTACAGATTGGCGAACTGCTGGTCAGGCAACTGGTACATCTTGCCGTCGGGCGCCGTAGTGAAACTGGTGCCGATGAAATCCTTGAGATCCAGTCCAGGGTTGGTGTATTCCTTGCCTTTGCCGGTCATGTAGTCGGTCAGGCTCAGGATCTTGCCGTACCGGTAGTGGGTGCCGATCAAGTCCGAGTCGCTGATCCAGCCGTCGTAGATTGACTTGCCCGACTGCATCGAGGTTTGCAGCTTTTCGACTACGTCGCCTTCCTGGATCAGGTCGTGCTTGACCTTGATGCCCGTGATCTCCTCGAAGGCTTTGGCCAGCGTCTTGGACTCGTACTCGTGCGTGGTGAGAGTTTCCGACACCACCGAAATTTCCTTGACTCCCTTGGCCTCCAGCTTCTTGGCCGCCTCGATGAACCACTTCATCTCCGCAGCCTGCTGATCCTTGCTCAGCGTAGAGGGTTGAAATTCACTGTCAATCCATTTCTTGGCTTCCGCCTCTCCAGCCCAGGCCGCGTGGCCCAGGGCCAGCGCCGCAGCGGCAAACGCCACCGCCTTGAATTGCACCTTCATTGCTTGTCTCCTCATTATTTCCCCCCTAGGAACGGATTTCGGTCGCGGGGAATCCGACCGGAATCCACGAACATCACCCCTTGCGCAGGATCAGTGCCAGCAAGCCCATCGACAGCACCAGACTGAACCAGACCGACGGCTCCGCCTGCAATGAAAACCACTGCAGCATCTTCTCGCCAAGACCCACCCAGATGAGGTTGAAATAGGCCGCAGCCAATAAACCGATGAAAAGACGGTCGCCCCGTGTCGTGGCAATCGGCAGAAAACCTTTGCGCAGAACCGTCGGCGACTTGATCTCCCACACCGTCATGCCCGCCAGCATCAATGCGATGCAGACAAAAAATACGACCACCGGCGTGGTCCAGGCCATCCACTCGAACATGGCAATCTCCTCTAAATCAGTGGCGACAGAGCCAAACGCCTGCCTCGGAAAAACTTCAGACGCGGCCCATCGCAAAACCCTTGGCGATGTAATGCCGCACAAACCAAATCACGATGGCTCCGGGGACGATGGTCAGCACGCCCGCCGCAGCCAGCGTCGCCCAGTCCATGCCCGAAGCCGAGACCGTGCGGGTCATCGTGGCCACGATGGGCTTGGCGTTGACACTGGTCAGCGTGCGAGCCAAAAGCAGCTCCACCCAGCTGAACATGAAGCAGAAGAACGCGGCCACGCCGACCCCGGCCTTGATCAGTGGCAAAAAGATGGTTAGAAAGAAGCGCGGAAAACTGTAGCCATCGATATAGGCTGTCTCGTCGATTTCGCGCGGGATCCCACTCATGAAGCCTTCGAGAATCCACACCGCCAGCGGCACGTTGAACAACAGGTGCGCCAGCGCCACCGCGATGTGCGTATCCATCAAGCCCACCGTGGTGTAGAGCTGAAAAAACGGCAGCAGAAAGACGGCTGGTGGCGTCATCCTGTTGGTCAGCAGCCAGAAGAACACATGCTTGTCACCGAGGAACTGATAGCGCGAAAAAGCATAGGCGGCAGGCAGTGCTACGGTGAGCGAAATCACCATGTTGATGCCCACGTAAATCAGGCTGTTGATGTAGCCCGAATACCAGGACGGATCCGTGAAGATGGTGTGGTAGTTGGCCCAGGTGAAATGTTGCGGGAAAAACGAAAAGCTCGACAGAATTTCCTCGTTCGTCTTGAAGCTCATGTTCACCATCCAGTAGATGGGGAGCAGTGCAAAGACCAGATACAGCGCCAGGAAGATGCTGCGTTTTTGAAAGCGCTTGTCATTCATGGCCGGCTCCTTCGTCGCTCGCAGATCCCACGCGCTGCATCCAGTTGTAGAGGATGAAGCACAGCAACAGGATGATGAAAAAATAGATCAGCGAAAAGGCTGCCGCAGGCCCCAGATCGAACTGTCCCACCGCCTTCTGGGTCAAGTACTGCGAGAGGAAGGTCGTGGCGTTGCCCGGCCCGCCTCCAGTGAGCACGAAGGGCTCGGTGTAAATCATGAAGCTGTCCATGAAACGCAGCAGCACCGCGATCATCAGCACGCCGCGCATCTTGGGCAGCTGGATATAGCGGAACACCGCGAACTTGCTGGCGCCGTCGATGCGCGCCGCTTGGTAGTAGGCATCTGGAATCGAACGCAGCCCGGCGAAGCACAGCAGCGCAACCAGAGGCGTCCAGTGCCAGACATCCATGGCCAGCACCGTAAGCCAGGCCTGGGTAGCGTTGCCGGTGTAGCTGTAGTCAAACCCCAGCGCGTCGAGTCCCGCCCCCAGCAAGCCGATGTCGGTGCGGCCGTAGATCTGCCAGATGGTGCCCACAACGTTCCAGGGAATCAGCAGCGAGAGCGAGACCGTGACCAGCACCGCTGAAGACTTCCATCCTTTGGCGGGCATAGACAGCGCCAACGCAATGCCCAGCGGAATTTCCACCAGCAAGACCGCCAGAGAGAAAGTCAGCTGGCGAACCAAGGCCTCGTGAAGTTCGGTGTCGCGCATGACCGTGGCAAACCATTCCGTTCCCACGAAGACGCGGCGCTCAGGCGAGATGATGTCCTGCACCGAATAGTTCACTACCGTCATCAGCGGTATGACGGCAGAAAAAGCCACGCAGATCAGCACCGGCAAGATCAAAAACCAGGCTTTCTGGTTCACCGGCTTTGTGGTGGTGCTCACTGGATAACCTCCGTGCTGCGCACTGCGGCGCGCGCTTGTTTGGGGCGGACCGGCACGGCGCTCATGCCAGCAACTCCTCGTTTTGATAAAAGCAGGTGTGTTCGCCGAGAACCCGCAACCAGACGGTCTCGCCCACCGAAGGCACCATGGTTTCCGGAGCCAGACGGGCACGCAAGACCTGCCCATCCACTTCGGCCGTCAGCAGGAAATAGGTGCCAATATCCTGCACGCGCACCACGCTGCACGGCAGCGCTCCGGGTGCATCCGGAGCCGTCAGGGCGAGGTATTCCGGGCGCACGCCCACCTGGAGCGGGCCATCGGGCAGGTTCAGTTGCCGCGATGCGGCGAGCGCATGGCCCGCCAATTGCAGGCGCCCGCCCCGGTGCTGCGCCGAGAGAAAATTCATCCCTGGCGAGCCAATGAAATGCCCCACGAAAACGTGCTGGGGCCGCTCGAACAAGGCGTCCGCCGCGCCCACCTGCACGGCGCGTCCTCGCGTCATCACCACCACTTCGTCGGCAAAGGTAAGCGCCTCCACCTGATCGTGCGTCACGTAGATCAGCGTGAGCTTGAGTTCGTGGTGAATCTGCTTGAGCTTGCGGCGCAACTTCCATTTGAGGTGCGGATCGATCACGGTCAGCGGTTCATCGAACAGCACCGCAGCCACATCGGGACGAACCAGACCGCGCCCGAGCGAAATCTTCTGCTTGGCGTCGGCCGCCAGACCGGCGGCGCGCTGATCGAGTTGGCCGCTCAGCTCCAGCATTTCGGCGATGGTGCCCACACGTTCGCGAATCTGCGATTCCGGCATCTTGCGATTGCGCAGCGGAAAAGCCAGGTTTTCCGCCACGGTCATGGTGTCGTAGATGACCGGAAACTGAAACACCTGCGCGATGTTGCGCTCCTGCGGGCTGGCACGGGTCATGTCGCGGCCGTCAAAATGCACGCTGCCGCGCGACGGCACGAGGAGGCCCGAGACGATATTGAGCATGGTGGTTTTGCCACAGCCTGATGGACCCAACAGCGCATAGGCGCCGCCATCGGCAAATTCCATCTTCAGTGGCAAAAGCGCGTAGTCGCTGTCGTCTTGCGGATTGGCCTTGTACGCGTGGGCCAGATCAAGGGTGATGCGTGCCATCTCACACTCCTCCAACGCGGCGCGGCGCCAGCAGCAAGGCTTCGTTCTCACCAAACACGTACACCTGCCCGGGATGCACATGCAAGGCGACGGGCGCGCCCAGATCAAAGTAGTGCACCCCCGTCACCTGGGCCACCAGGTTGCCCATGGGCGATGCCGCGTGCACATAGGTGTCTGAGCCAGAAATTTCGGCCAGCTCCACGGTGCCGCGCACTGCAATGTCCCCGGGCTGGGGCTGCAGACGCAGTGAACTGGCGCGAATTCCCACCACAAAGCGCTGGCCGGAACCCAGGTTCTGCGGCGCATCCAACACCAATTCCGTTCCTCCTTGGAGCACCAGGCCTGACGCGCTGCGCTGCGCTGCAATCTGGTTCATGGGTGGATCGCTGAACGCACGCGCGACGCGCAAGTTGGCCGGCGAATGAAAAACCTCGGACGTTGGGCCGTACTGCAGCAGTCGCCCTTCATCGAGCACCGCCGTGTAGCCACCCAACAGCAAGGCTTCGGTGGGCTCGGTGGTGGCGTATACCACCGTCGAATCGCCCGCAGCGAAGAGCTGCGTCAGTTCGTCGCGCAGCTCTTCGCGCAGTTTGTAGTCCAGGTTCACGAGCGGCTCGTCCAGCAGCATCAACGGCGCACCCTTGGCCAAGGCACGCGCCAGGGCCACGCGCTGCTGCTGGCCGCCCGAGAGCTCGGCCGGCAGGCGATCAAGAAACATCTCGATATGCAAGCGCTCTGCCAACTCGCGCACATGCTTGTCGATGTCTTTGTCGCCACGCAATTTCAGCGGCGACGCAATGTTCCGAGCGACGCTCAGCGAAGGGTAGTTGATGAACTGCTGGTACACCATGGCGACGTTGCGCTCGCGCACCGGCACGCCCGTCACATCCCGGCCATCAACGTGTACACGCCCGGTGGTGGGCTCATCCAGGCCGGCCATGATGCGCATGAGGCTGGTCTTGCCGGCCTGCGTTGCACCCAGCAACACCGTGACCGCGCCGCTGTGCAGGGCCAGGTCCATCGGGTAGAGCCAGGTCTGGGCCCCCACCTTTTTGCCGACCGCCTGCAGAGTCAGCTCCATGCCTGCTCCGACGCACGCGAGGCGGCGACGGCCTGCTTCCAAAGTGCCTTCAGTATTTTTCGCATTCGTTCATTTTTGTTCCTTTTGATTCGTATTGAACCCGTGTTTACCCCTAAACGATTCCTTTTTGTTCGATTTAAAGTGGTCGTGTGAATACCAACCCGCGACAACTCCTCTTGCTCAAAGAAGTGCACGCGCGCCAATCCACTACGGTGGAGCAGCTCGCCGAGACCCTGGGCGTCACCCTGCAAACCGTGCGGCGCGACGTACAGCGTCTGGCCGACGAAGGCCTGCTCACGCGTTTTCATGGTGGGGTGCGTGTCCCCGGATCCACGGTGGAAAACATTGCGCACACGCAGCGCGAGACGCTGAACGCGGCCGAGAAGACCCGCATTGCGCGCCACGTGGCGCGCCAAATTCCAGACAACTGCTCGCTGATCCTCAACATCGGCACCACCACCGAGGCGGTTGCGCGCGCGCTGCTGCACCACAAGGGTCTGCGCGTCATCACCAACAACCTCAACGTGGCCGCCATCCTGAGCAGCAACCCGGAATGCGAGGTCATCGTGGCCGGCGGCGTGGTGCGCCCGCGCGACCGCGGCATCGTCGGCGAAACAGCGGTGGATTTCATGCGCCAGTTCAAGGTAGACATCGCCGTAATAGGCATCTCGGGCATTGAGGCCGATGGTTCGCTGCGCGACTTCGACTACCGCGAAGTGAAGGTGGCACAAACCGTGATCGCGCAGTCGCGCCAGGTCTGGCTGGCGGCCGATCACAGCAAGTTCAACCGGCCGGCGATGGTGCAGCTCGCTACGCTGGCACAGATCGACCGCTTAATCACCGATTCGCCGCCACCCGAGCCCTTTCCTGTGCTTCTGCGGGACGCAGGCGTGGTCTGCGACATCGCCCCCGCCTGACGTCCGTGTTCCGCAAACCGTTTCCACCCTGCCATGACCTACCTGCTCGCCCTCGACCAAGGCACCTCCAGCTCGCGCAGCATTGTTTTTGATGAGCACGGCCATATCGTGGCGCAAGCGCAGCGCGAGCTGACGCAGATCTACCCCCGTCCCGGCTGGGTGGAGCACGATCCGCGCGAGATCTGGAGCAGCCAGTTGGGCACCGCCCGCGAAGCGCTGCACAGCGCAGGCATCGACGCTTCGCAGCTGCGCGCCCTGGGCATCACCAACCAGCGCGAGACCACCGTGCTGTGGAACCGCAAAACGGGCGCACCTGTGCACAACGCCATCGTCTGGCAGGACCGGCGCGCCGAACCCGCATGCGCCGAACTGCGCGAGCGCGGCCATGCCGACACCATTGCCGAGAAAACGGGACTGTTGATCGACGCCTATTTTTCGGGCACCAAACTGCAATGGCTGCTCGACAACGTGCCCGGCGCGCGCGCGCAGGCCGAACGCGGCGAACTGGCCTTCGGCACGGTGGACAGTTGGTTGATCTGGCAGCTCACCGAAGGCGCGGTGCACGTCACCGACGTCACCAATGCCTCGCGCACCATGCTGTTCAACGTGCACACCAACGCCTGGGACGAGGCGTTGCTTGCGCTGCTGCGCATTCCTGCTTCGCTCCTGCCCAAGGTTCAGCCATCCAGCAGCCACTTCGGCGAAGCCACCGCCAGCCTGTTGGGCCACCGCGTGGTCATTGGCGGCGTGGCGGGCGACCAGCAAAGCGCCTTGTTCGGCCAGGCCTGCTTTGTGCCTGGCATGGCCAAGAACACCTACGGCACGGGCTGCTTCCTGCTGATGCACACCGGCAGCGCGTTCCGGCGTTCGGAAAATGGCCTGCTGACTACAAGTGCGGCTCAAATTGCCCCCACGCTTGTCGCTTCGCGTACTGCGCTGCCCCCCGAGGGGGCCGTGCGCGGCTTGGGGCGGCCCGGCGTCGCGCAGACCACCGCGGCACCCCAGTTCGCCATGGAAGGCAGCGTCTTCGTCGGCGGCGCCGTCGTGCAGTGGCTGCGCGACGGCCTGCGCGCCATCTCGGCCAGCAGCGAGGTGCAGTCCCTGGCCGAGAGCGTTCCCGACGCCGGCGGCGTGATGATGGTTCCCGCCTTCACCGGCCTGGGCGCGCCCTACTGGCAGCCCGACGCGCGCGGCACCATCACTGGCCTCACGCGCGGCAGCACGCTGGCCCACATCGCCCGCGCTGCGCTCGAGAGCATCGCCTACCAGAGCGCGGCGCTGCTGCAGGCCATGGCGCGCGACGCAGTGGCGGCGGGCAGCGTGCCGGTGACCGAACTGCGCGTGGACGGCGGCGCCTGCGTCAACGATCTGCTGATGCAGTTCCAGTCGGACCTGCTCGGCATTCCCGTGGTGCGCCCGGCGGTGGTGGAAACCACGGCACTGGGGGCGGCCTACCTGGCCGGGCTGTCCAGCGGCGTTTATGCCAGCACCGACGAACTGTCTCGCTTGTGGCGCGCCGACCGCCGCTTTGAACCCACGCTGGCGCCCTCGCGCGCCAGCGAGCTGATGCAGCGTTGGGAGCACGCGGTGCGCCAGGCAACGCTCGCGCCCTGAATGGATGGGTCTGGGCGACAATCCGGCTCCCGCAGTTTGCGCCCACCAGATAGACCCAACCATGTCCGACACTGCCGCCCCAGCCCCCTCTGTACCCGCGTCCGCCATTGCCTTCATTGGCGGCGGCAACATGGCCAGCGCGCTGATTGGCGGCCTGCTGGCGCAAGGCATGGCACCGACGCAGATTGAAGTGGTCGAGCCCTCGGAAGCGGCCCGCAGCAGCTTGCTGGCGCAGTTCGGCATCACCGCGCAGGCCCTTCCCGGCCCGCAACTGCGCGCGGCCGATCTGGTGGTCTGGGCCGTCAAGCCGCAGGTGTTTCGCGAAGCGGCGCTGCAGGCGCGCCCACTGACGAGCGCCGCCTTGCACCTGAGCGTGGCTGCGGGCATCCGCAGCAGCAGCATTGCGCAGTGGCTGGGCACCGAGCGCGTCGTGCGCGCCATGCCCAACACCCCGGCACTGATTGGCCGCGGCATGAGCGCACTGTTTGCACGCAAAGCCGTCGATGCCCTGGAACGAAAACGTGTTGAGCAGCTGATGGCACCCACCGGCGAGATGTTGTGGGTGGAGGAAGAGCCCCTGCTCGACGCCGTGACCGCCCTGTCGGGCTCCGGCCCCGCCTATGTCTTCTATTTCCTCGAAGCCATGACCCGCGCCGGCACCTCGATGGGCTTGAGCGAAGCGCAGGCGCACCAGTTGGCGGTGGGCACCTTCGCCGGTGCTGCCGAGCTGGCACGCCAGTCGGACGAAGCGCCCGCCGTGCTGCGCCAGCGCGTCACCTCCAAGGGCGGGACCACCCACGCCGCCATCGAATCCATGGAGCATGCCGGTGTCGCTGACGCACTGGTGCAAGCCATTGAAGCGGCGCAGCAACGGGCGCACGAGCTGGGCGACGAATTCGGCACCTGAGCGCCTGCGCATTCGGATGCTGCCCGAGGCGATAATTTTAGATATTTTTGGCCTCTAGCGCTTATCTGGTAAGCGTTAGCAGCTATTTTTTTGATAGCTATTTGCGCAACAGGGTATCCACCACGATGCCGGCAAACAGCGTCAGCCCGATCCAGTGGTTCAGCCGAAAAGCGCGAAAGCATCCGTCGCGCGTGCGCCCCCGGATCATCTGCCCGTGCCAGGCCACCTGTGCCAGCACCAGCAACAGCGCGCAGCCCAAGGGCATGCCAAAGCCCTGCCCCACCAGCGCCACCCCCCAGATCAGCACCAGCGCCAGGTAGCAAGCGAGCACCACGGCGACGTCGAATCGGCCCAGCGTAATGGCGGAGGTCTTCATGCCGATCCTCAGGTCGTCGTCCCGGTCGACCATGGCGTATTCGGTGTCGTATGCCAGCACCCAGCACCAGTTGCCAAGCAAAAGCCAGGCGGCCAGCACCGGCACCTCGTTGGTCACGGCGGCAAAAGCCATCGGAATGCCAAAACTGAAAGCCACGCCCAGCACCGCCTGCGGCATGGACACGTACCGCTTGGCAAACGGGTAAATCACGGTGATCGCCAGCGCCGCTACCGACCAGACTATGGTCACCGCGTTGGTCAACAGCACCAAACCAAAAGCGGCGGCGGCCAGCACTGCGGCCAGGGTGAGCGCCTCGCGCACGGTGACCGCCCCGGTGGTCACCGGCCGCTGCGCCGTGCGCTTGACGTGGCGGTCAAACTCGCGATCGGCCACATCATTGACGCAGCAACCCGCGCTGCGCATCAAAATGGTGCCCAGGGTGAACACCGTGAGCAGCCGCCAACCCGGAAAACCGCCCGCCGCAATCCACAGCGCGGAAAGGGTCGGCCACAGCAGCAGCAGCCAACCGGCGGGCCGATTCCAGCGGATGAGGTCAAGGTAGAGGGCAAGGCGTGTGCGTGCGGCGGACATGGCGGACAGAAAAGTCATCAAACGGCGCTGCAGAAGAGCAACCCCCGGCGGCGCTGAGGAATGTAGCAGCCAGCTTCCGGGGTCAAGCGCTTGCCCACACGAGCACCGTCGGTGTTTTGACGACAATGGCCCATTGCCAGACCGATCCATCGAGAAACTCCGCGATGCTGCCACCCAAAGACGTCTCCCCCTTACCGCTCAAGTCCGCGCCGTCTAACGATCGCAACGACGCGCACGCCGATATGAACGTCTCGCGCCGAGTGCTGTTCGGCTTTCTGTTGGCAGCGCTGGCCACGGTCCTGATCGGCATCGCCACTTACTGGTCTTCCACCGAACGCGAGCGCGCCGTGGCACGGCTGGGCAACGCCCAGCAATCCATTCAGTGGCTGCAAAAGGTGACCCGAACCCTGGTCGAGGCCGAAAGCGGGCAGCGGGGGTTCCTGCTCTCGGGGGAGCCCCGTTATCTGAGCGTCTACGAAATCGCTGTCACCAAGCTGCCTGAGCAGCTCGATTCCTTGCGCCGCACGCTCAACAACCGCGAAGCGCTGGCCCAGAGCGAGAAGGAGCTGGAGTCGCTGGTGCAGGCCAAGCTCGACGAGCTTGACCAACCCGTCAAGCTGCATCGCAGTGGCGACGCCAAAGCGGCATTGAATCTGATGCGCTCAGGCCACGGGCAAGCGACCATGGAGAAATTGCGACAAGTCAGCGAAGGCTTCGCCACCGACCTGCAGCAGCGCGCCGACGAGCGCCGGGACGAGTGGCGCAATGCCGCCAGCTGGTCCGCCTGGGTGATTGGGGCCGGCTCGGCGCTGCTGCTGGTGCTCATTGGCATGGCCGCCGCCATGACGGCGCGCGAGCAGGCCACCAAGGCCCGCCAATCGTGGGTGGACCGCGGGGTGCTGGGGCTGGGCGTACAGCTGCAAGGCGACCATGCGCTGGACTCGCTGGGTGAGGTGGCCATGCACCACCTGGCGGGCTATATGGGAGCACAGGTGGGCGCAGCCTATGTGGTCCGAGGCGCGCAGCGCCTGGAGCTTTTTGGCGCCTATGCACTCGATTCGCAGCACGCCATCGGAACCATGGTCCCCGGCGAAGGCCTGCTGGGCGAAGCCCTGCGCTCGGGCGCGCTGCACCATGTGCGCGAAGTGCCCGAGGGCTACATGCGGGTCACGTCCGCCACCGGGTCCGCCACGCCGCGCGAGCTGCTGTTGATGCCTGCCGTTTTCGGCGGACGTGTCTCGGCAGTGATGGAACTGGGGTTTTTCCGCTCCGTACGGCTGGCGGACAAAGAACTTCTCAAGCGCGCGTCAGAAATGCTGGGGCTGGCGATTCGCTCGGCGCTCGACCGCAGCGAGCTGGAACGCCTGCTGCGCGAGACGCAGCGCCAGTCCGAACAACTGCAGACGCAGCAGGAAGAGCTGCGCGTATCCAACGAGGAACTGGAGCAGCAAAGCCGCTCGCTCCAGGCTTCGCAAGCCCAGATGGAGCTGCAACAAACCGAACTGGAGCAGACCAACGCACAGTTGGAGGAGCAAACCAGCCAACTGGAAGAGCAGCGCGAAAAGCTGCTCATGGCCCAGGAGGTTCTGTCTACCAAAGCAAGAGAACTTGAGCTGGCCAGCCAGTACAAAAGCGAGTTTCTGGCCAACATGAGCCACGAACTGCGCACCCCGCTCAACTCCTCGCTCATCCTGGCCAAGCTGCTGGGCGACAACAAAACCGGCAACCTGAGCACCGATCAGGTGAAATACGCGCAGACCATTTATGCCGCCGGCAACGACTTGCTCGTATTGATCAACGACATTCTTGACCTCGCCAAGATCGAATCGGGCCAGGCCGACGTGGACATCGAAACCGTCCCCACCGCCAAAACGCTGGCCGCCTTGCTTGACCCGCTGCGTCCGCTGGCCGGACAAAAGGGCCTGACGCTGGCCAGCAGCATCGATTCCAACGTACCGGCCCATCTGGAGACCGACCCGCGGCGCCTGGGCCAGATACTGAAAAACCTGCTCTCCAACGCCATCAAGTTCACGGAAAACGGCTCCATTCAAGTGCACGTCGGAATGACCCCCAGCGGCCGCATCACCTTTGCCGTGCGCGACACGGGCATTGGCATCGCATCGCACCAGCAGGCGCTGGTGTTCGAGGCCTTTCGCCAGGCCGACGGCAGCACGCACCGGAGGTACGGTGGCACCGGCCTGGGCCTGTCGATCTCACGCAGCCTGGCGCAGCGCCTGGGGGGAGACATCCTGCTGCAGAGCACCCCGGGCGAGGGCAGCACCTTCACTCTCGAACTGCCCGTGCATCTGGCGCAGGCCGTGCCACCCGCCCCCGCACCAGTCGCGCCGCCACAGACGCTGCCACGGCCTGCCGCGCCAGCACTGGTCGCGCCATGGAGCAAAGGAGCGCGCAGCCTGCTGGTAATAGAAGACGACCCGCGATTTGCGCAGATTCTGCAAGAGCTGGCGTCAGAAATGGGTTTTGACTGCGCGTGGGCCGCCAACGCCGCAGATGGTCTGGAAATGGCCGCCACCCACCAACCCGCCGCCATCGTGCTGGACGTGAACCTGCCCGACTTTTCCGGGCTGGGCGTGCTCGACCAGCTCAAACGCAACCCCGCCACCCGCCACATTCCGGTGCACATTGTCTCGGTGGCCGACTACGCCAAAGAGGCGCTCGAGCGCGGCGCCGTGGGCTATGCGCTCAAACCCGTCAAACGCGAAGAACTGGTGCGTGCGCTGGAGCGCCTGGAGGGCAAGTTCACACCCGGCCTGCGGCGCGTGCTGGTGGTGGAAGACGACGCGCGCCAGCGCGAAAGCGTGCGCTTGCTGCTGGAAAGCGAAGGCATTGAAATTGTCGGCGTAGAGACGGCAGCACAGGCGCTGGAGCACCTGGCGCGCAGCACCTTCGACTGCATGGTGATGGACGTCAATTTGCCGGACCTGAGCGGCTACGAACTGCTGGAGAAAATGGCCGAGCAGGAGGAGGTATCTTTCCCGCCTGTCATCGTCTACACCGGCCGTGCGCTCACACGCGACGAAGAGCACAAATTGCGGCGCTTCTCGCGCTCCATCATCATCAAGGACGCGCACTCGCCCGAGCGCCTGCTGGACGAAGTAACGCTGTTTCTGCACCAGGTGGAATCGGAAATGACCGAGGAGCACCAGCACATGCTGCAGGTGGCACGCAACCGCGAAGAAGCGTTTGAGGGCCGCACCGTGCTGGTGGTGGAAGACGACGTGCGCAATGTGTTTGCACTCGCCAGCGTGCTCGAACCCACCGGCATCCGGGTGGAGATTGCACGCAACGGCCGCGAAGCACTGGAATGGCTGGACGCCCACAGCACCAAAGACGGCGCCGACCTGATCCTGATGGACATCATGATGCCCGAGATGGACGGCTACACGGCCATGCGCGAGATCCGCAAGCGCCCCGATGGCCGGCGCATTCCCATCATTGCGCTCACGGCCAAAGCCATGCGCGACGACCAGGAAAAATGCCTGGCCGCCGGCGCCAGCGACTACATTGCCAAGCCGCTGGACGTGGACAAACTGATGTCGTTGGTGCGCGTCTGGATGCCGAAGTAAGCTGATTGGTTCATGCCCCACCGCAAGCTTTCAAAAACGGCGGACATTGAGCAGCGGCTGCTGATCGATGCCATCTACCTGCGCTACCACTACGACTTTCGCTCGTATGCCCAGGCGTCGCTGCGCCGCCGCCTGAATACCGCGCTGACGCAGTTCCAGTGCAAGACCCTTTCGCAATTGCAGGACCGCGTGCTGCACGAGCCCGAGGTGTTTGCCGGCATGCTCGAATACCTGACCGTGCAGGTGAGCGACATGTTCCGCGACCCCGACTACTTCCGCGCGCTGCGCGAACAGGTGCTGCCGCATTTGCGCACCTACCCCTCGCTCAAAATCTGGGTGGCAGGCTGCAGCGCGGGCGAAGAGGTGTATTCGCTGGCCGTACTGCTGCAGGAAGCCGGACTGCTGGAACGCACCCTCATCTACGCTACCGACATCAACCCCAAAGCCCTGCAGGCCGCAAGTGCCGGCGTGTTCGACGTCGAGCGCGTTCCGGCTTTCTCGCAGAACCACGCCGCCTCGGGCGCCGTGAGCTCGCTGTCGGACTACTACACCGCCGCCTACGGCCGCGTGGTGTTCCACAAGTCGCTGCGCGATCACATGGTGTTCTCGGACCACAGCCTGGCGACGGACAGCGTGTTTTCCGAAGTGCACCTGGTGTCGTGCCGCAACGTGCTGATCTATTTCGAGCGCGCGCTGCAGGACCGCGCCCTCGGGCTGTTTCGCGAAGCGCTGTGCCACCGCGGCTTTCTGGGCCTGGGCAGCAAGGAATCGCTGCGTTTTTCCGCCCATACCGACGCGTTTGAGGACTTCGTTCCGCTGCAGCGCATTTACCGCAAGAAATCTTCGGCATGAACTCGCCCACCCGAACTTTCGAGGCCATTGTGATGGGCGGCTCTGCCGGCGCCATCGACGCCTTGCTGACGATTCTTCCCGCCTTGCCGGCCACGCTGCGCGCCAGCGTGATCGTGGCCCTGCATGTCCAGCGCGACCGCCCCAGCCTGCTCACCCAAGTGTTTGGCCCGCGCTGCGCCCTGCCCGTGCACGAAGCGCAAGACAACGAACCGCTCGAACCCGGCACCATCGTGTTCGCTCCGCCGGACTACCACCTGCTGCTCGACACCGGGCCGCGGTTGAGCCTCTCGTTGGATGCGCCGCTCCATTTTTCGCGCCCTGCCATCGACTTTCTTTTTGAATCGGCCGCCGACCTGCTGGGCCAGCGCCTGATCGGAATCCTGCTCTCAGGCGCCAACGCCGACGGCGCGCAAGGCCTAGCCGCCATTGATCAGGCCCAGGGCCTGTGCATCGTGCAGACGCCCGACAGCGCCTCCTCACCCACCATGCCACGGGCTGCGCTTTCACTGATCCCGCAGGTTCCCCATGTCCTGAGCCCTGCGGCGATAGCCGAAACCCTCAACCGCCTGCATGCACGAGGATTGCTGTGAAACGATCTGCCAGTCTGGATGCGCAAGGCGAGACGCCCGTCAAGTGCCTGATCGTCGACGACATTGCCGAGAATCTCGTTGCCCTCGAAGCCTTGCTGCACAGGGACGATCTGCTGGTCCTTCAGGCGCGATCGGGTACCGAAGCCCTGGAACTGCTGCTCGAACACGGCGACATTGCGCTCGCGCTGCTCGACGTGCAAATGCCTGAAATGAACGGCTTCGAGTTGGCCGAGATGATCCGCGGGCGCGAGCGCACACGCCACATTCCCCTGATTTTCATCACTGCTGGCTCCCAAAACATCGACTGGCAGTTCAAGGGCTACGACGCCGGGGCCGTGGATTTCCTCTACAAGCCCATTGATCCCCATATGCTGCTCAGCAAGGTGGAGGTGTTCTTCACCCTGCACCGCCAGAAGCGCGCGTTGGCACGCGAACTGGCCGAGCGCACGGAAGCGCTGCGCATCAACGAAATGTTCATGGCCGTGCTGAGCCACGACCTGCGCACGCCGCTGACCTCAGTCACCCTGGCATCGGGAGCGCTGGTACGTGCCTGCACGGACGAAAAGAGCAAGGCGCTGGCGACTCGCATCCTGTCCAGCGCGCGGCGCATGGACGGCATGATTGAAGACTTGCTGGACCTCACACGCATTCGCCAGCACGGAAGCTTAAGCCTGCAACCGACTGCGCTTGATCTCGGCGAACTGTGCGCCAAGGTGGTTGAGGAACTGCGAGACCACAGCGACCGGGAAGTGGTGCTCAGCAGCGCGGGCGATCTTTCGGGTTCTTGGGACGCGGACCGCCTGGCCCAGGTGCTGACCAACCTGCTTGGCAATGCCCAGCGGCATGGCGCAGCCGATCAACCCATTGGCTTGCACCTGGATGGCACCCAGAAGGGCGCCGTCCGCATCGAGACGAGCAATGGCGGTTGCATTCCTGCCGAGCTGCTGCCGGTGCTGTTCGAGCCGTTTCGTGGGGGCGAGACCAAAGGCGGCCGGCGCGATGGACTGGGCCTGGGCCTCTACATCGTGCAGCAAATCGTCAGCAACCACGGCGGTAGCCTTGAGGTGCACAGCGCGGACCATTCCACCCGCTTTACCGTGACGCTTCCGCGAAACACTGGACAGCCGCTTAATCGACCAGGTTGCTGCCGGCGGTAAGCGCTTGCTCAATCTCATCGAGCAGGGCGTCGAGCTGCTCCACGTCAAAAGGCTTGAGCAGCGTGCGCACATGCGGCCCCCAGGCCAACGCATGCTTGCCCAGCTCGTAGCCCGTGCACAGCACCACCCAGCGGTCCGGGTTCTTGGCCAACAGCTGGTGCGCAAACTCGGTCCCCGAGATTCCGGGCAGGCTCACGTCGCTCACCACCACATCGAAGGGGGTCTGCACATCCTGCGCCATCCCCTGCTCTGCGCTTTCGCACAGCACCACCGAGCGGCCCTCGCCCTGCATCAGCATGCCGATGGTTTCGCGCAGATCCTCGTGGTCTTCAACGTACAAAATTCGCATGGAATGCTGGCCGAACCCGTATGGTGGTCAATCCAACGATCATCTCAAGAACGACGCGCTCAACTTTGTAGGACGACGTCTTGAAACCAGGCTGCGCCTACTCCTCCAGCAGCGAGCGCAGCATCCAGGCGGTCTGCTCGTGCACTGTCAGGCGCTGGGTGAGCAGGTCGGCCGTGGGCTCGTCGCCCACCTTGTCGGCCAGCGGGAACAGTTCGCGCGCCGTGCGCGCCACCGCCTCATGGCCGGTCACCAGCACGCGCACCATTTCCAGTGCGCGCGGTGGCGTAGCGGGCGCGTCGGGCAGGCTGGCAAGCTTGCCGAACTGGGCGTAGGAACCCGGCGCCACATGGCCAAGCGAGCGGATGCGCTCGGCAATCGGGTCCACCGCGTTCCACAGCTCGGTGTACTGGCCCATGAACATCAGGTGCAGGGTGTTGAACATCGGCCCTGTGACGTTCCAATGGAAGTTGTGCGTGGTCAGGTACAGGGTGTAGGTGTCCGCCAGCAGGTGCGAAAGGCCTTTGGCAATGCCGGCGCGGTCTTTCTCGGAAATACCGATGTTGATGCGCGGCACGGCAGCGGTTTTGCTGGTGTTTTTGGCGGGTGCTTTGGCCATTGGGTTCTCCTTGATGCGGTTAAGAGCAGTCACTCCGATCCACTATAGGCCGCATTCAGGTGAGGCGTTTGACGCCGGGCAAGCCGCAGGCCACCACCGCATTGCGCAGCGCGGCAATCGCCTCGTAGCGCGTGAAGCTGCGCCGCCACACCAGCACCACGCGGCGCGTGGGCGGGGCGCTGCCGTCGGGCTCCACGATGGGCAGGTAACGGATGTGCGGGTCGTCGGCGTGGCGCCGCCGGGGGGCACTGGTCAGCGCCCCATCAGGCACGGCCAGACGCGGCACCAGCGTCACGCCCATACCGGCGGCAACCATGTGTTTGATGGTTTCCAGCGACGAGCCCTCAAAGCGCTTGTGAATGCCGTCGCCCTGCGGAGCCACCCGAGCAAATTCGGGGCACACCTCCAGCACATGGTCGCGAAAACAATGGCCGGCGCCCAGCAGCAGCACCTGTTCGTTCTTGAGCTCGGCGGTGGATACCGACGCTTGCGCCGCCAGCGGGTGTTTGCCCGGCACGGCGGCCAGAAAGGGTTCGTCGTACAGCGCCGCAGTGGCCAGGCCCGCATCGGGGAACGGCTCTGCCAGGATGGCGCAGTCGATCTCGCCAGTGCGCAGCATTTCCAGCAGCTTGACCGTGAAATTCTCTTGCAGCACCAGCGGCATCTGCGGCGTGTGCTCGATCACGCTGTGCACCAGCTCAGGCAACAGGTACGGGCCGATGGTGTAGATCACGCCCAGCGTGAGCGCCCCGGCCAACGGATCTTTGCCACGGCGCGCCAGCTCCTTGATGGCCGCGGCCTGTTCCAGCACCACCTGCGCCTGGCGCACGATTTCATCGCCCAGCGGCGTGACCGACACATCGCCCGCGCTGCGCTCGAAGAGCTTGAGATCAAGCTCTTCTTCAAGCTTCTTCACTGCCACCGACAAGGTGGGTTGCGAGACATGACAGGCCTCGGCCGCACGGCCGAAATGGCGTTCACGCGCTACGGCGACGATGTATTTGAGTTCGGTGAGGGTCATAGGTGCAGGCAATCATCGCGGGCGCAAATCAGGCTTTCAAGTAATCGGATTTTCCGCCCAGCCAACGCTCCAGGTGCAGCGCGGCCAATTCGGGATACTGCTCCAGCATTTTCGGCGCGGTTTCGCGCGCCCAGTCGAGCAGTTGCGTGTCGACGGCGAGATCGGCAAAACGCAACAGCGCATCACCCGACTGGCGGGCCCCCAGGAATTCTCCGGGCCCGCGGATCTCCAGGTCGCGCCGGGCGATCTCGAAACCGTCGCTGGTCTCCGCCATGGCGCGCAGGCGCTCTTTCGCCGTCTCGCCGACACGCCCGCTGTCGTTGGTGGCGTACAGCAGCACGCAGGCCGACGCTGCGGCGCCCCGCCCCACCCGGCCGCGCAGCTGGTGCAGTTGCGAGAGGCCAAAGCGCTCAGCATGCTCAATCACCATCAGCGACGCATTGGGCACATCCACACCCACTTCGATGACGGTGGTGCTGACCAGCACGCCAAGGTGCCCTTCGGTGAACAGCGCCATCACGGCCTTCTTCTCGGTGCTCGGCATGCGCGAATGCAGAAGGCCTACCGCCACGCCCGGCAGCGCCTCGCTCAGCTCGGCATGTACCGCCGTGGCGTTGGAGAGGTCCAGCGCCTCGCTCTCTTCAATGAGCGGACAGACCCAGTAAACCTGCCGGCCGGCCGCCACCTGGGCGGCGATGCGCGCGATGACTTCGTCCTTGCGGCTATCGGCAATCAGCTTGGTGACCACCGGCGTGCGGCCGGGCGGCAGTTCGTCGATGACGGAGACGTCCAGATCGGCGTAGTAGCTCATGGCCAGGGTACGCGGAATGGGCGTGGCGCTCATCATCAGCATGTGCGGCTCCATGCCGTGCGCGGCGAGCTTTTGCCGCAGCGCCAGGCGCTGGAGCACGCCAAAGCGATGCTGTTCGTCGACGATGGCCAGCGCCAGGCGATCGAACGCGACCTGCTCCTGGATGACGGCGTGCGTGCCCACCACCAGCGCCGCCTCGCCGCTGGCCACGCGCGCCAGCGCCTCGGCGCGGACCTTCTTTTTCTGGCCGCCCACCAGCCAGACCACAGTGCGCCCCTGCGTGGCGAGCAAGGGTTCGAGCCAGCCCACCAGCTTGGCGAAATGCTGGGCCGCCAGGATCTCGGTGGGCGCCATCAGCGCGCACTGCCAGCCCGCGTCGATGGCGCGCATCGCCGCCAGCGCCGCCACCACGGTTTTGCCCGAACCCACGTCGCCCTGGAGCAAACGGTGCATGGGCTGGGCACGCGCCAGGTCGGTGCCGATTTCCTGCACTACCCGCTGTTGGGCGGCAGTCAGCGAAAATGGCAAAACGGCCAGAAGCTGTGCCGACAGGGATTGCGGCCCCGCCACCGCACCCAATACCGGCGCGCGCAGCCGGCTGCGCTCGCGCCGCGCCTGGAACTGCGACAGCTGCTGGGCCAGAAGCTCCTCGGCCTTGAGACGCTGCCAGGCCGGGTGGCTGTGGTCCTGCAGGGTGGAGAGCGCCACATCGGGCGTCGGACGGTGCAAAAAAGTGAGCGCTTCACCCAGATGCATCAAGCGCTGGAGGCTTATTTGACTTGAAAAACTGGCTGCTGCAGGCGCCAGGGCTTCGGGCATGGTCTCGGGCAGGTCCGCCCGCGCCAGCGCGCTGGCAATGAAGCGGCGCAGCAGCGGCTGGGGCAGGCCCGAAACCGTCGGGTACACCGGCGTCAACGCCGTTGGCAGCTCGCCGCCGGCGACACGAAACACCGGATGCAGCATCTGGCGCCCCCAAAAACCGCCGCGCACCTCGCCGCGAATGCGCAGCTGCGCGCCGACCGCCAGCGCTTTTTGCTGCGAGGGATAGAAGCTGAAGAAGCGCAGCGTGCATTCGCCCGAGGCATCCTGCACCTGCACCACGAGCTGGCGGCGCGGGCGCAGTTGCACCTCGCAGCTGCGCACCGTGGCCTCGATCTGCGCCAGTTCGCCGTCGCGCGCACTGGCGATCGGCGTGATGCGGGTTTCGTCTTCGTAGCGCAGCGGCAGGTGCAGCGCCAGGTCGATGTCGCGCCGCAGGCCCAGCTTGTGCAGGGCTTTCTGGACGGCGGGAGCCAGTGGGCGGGGGGAGGGCATGGGCAGAGCGATGTGGGGAAAAGCGGAGACGGCGATCCGGCCCACAGCATAGTTTGCCGATACGCGAGCAGACCACAAGTCTAAAATTCAACGCCATATTCTCGTTTCCGGATTTCCACGGCCATGCTCAAGCGCATTCGGATTCAGGACCTCGCGCTCGGCATGTTCGTGCAGGAGTTCTGCGGCTCGTGGATGGACCATCCGTTCTGGCGCAGCAAGTTCCTGCTGGAAGACCCCTCCGATCTGGCGCGCATCCACGCCACAGACATCACCGAACTGTGGATCGACATCGCACGCGGGCGCGACGTCTGCGTCGGCGCGGTCACGCAGACGCGCGAGCAGGTGGAGGCCCGCATCGACACCGATTTCAGCGCGCTGGTCGCGATGCATGCGATGGAGGCCGCCGCGAAATCGGCCATCCGCCCGCCCCCGGCGCCCGCCCCACGCCGCCGCGAGAGCGCCTCGATGCAGAACGAACTGCGCGAGGCCGTGTCGATCTGCCAGCAGGCAAAGGGCGCCGTCATCTCCATGTTCAGCGAAGCCCGCCTGGGCCGCGCCGTGGACGCAGGGGAGGCACAGGCCCTGGTGCAGGACATCAGCGATTCGGTGGCCCGCAACCCCGGCGCACTTATCAGTCTGGCGCGGCTGAAGACGGCAGACGACTACACCTACATGCATTCCGTCGCGGTGTGCGCACTCATGGTGGCGCTGGCGCGACAATTGGGGCTCAGCGACGCCCACACGCGCAGCGCCGGGCTGGCCGGCCTGCTGCACGACTTGGGCAAAGCCGCCATCCCACTCGAAGTGCTGAACAAGCCAGGCAAACTCACGGACGAAGAATTCGACGTGGTGCGCACGCATCCGGTGGCCGGCTACGAGATGCTCAAGGAAGGCGCCCAGGTCAGTGCGCCGGTGCTCGACGCTTGCCTGCACCACCACGAAAAGATGGACGGCACCGGCTACCCGGACCGACTGGCGGGCGAAAAGATCAGCCTGATCGCCCGCATGGCTGCGGTGTGCGACGTGTACGACGCTGTCACCTCTGATCGCCCGTACAAGCGCGGCTGGGACCCTTCCGAATCGCTGCGGCGCATGACCGAGTGGACCGGCGGGCATTTCGACACCCGCGTGTTCCAGGCCTTTGTGAAAACCATAGGAATCTATCCCGTAGGTTCGCTGGTGCGCCTGGCGTCCGGGCGGCTGGGGGTGGTGACCGAACAGGGACGGAAGTCGCTGGTCACACCGCGCGTCAAAGTGTTTTTTTCTATCCGTTCGCACTTGCGCATTACCCCTGAGGAGATCGACCTGGCGGCGCCCGGCTGCAGCGATCGCATCGCGGCACGCGAAGACCCGGCCCAATGGAATTTCCCGGACCTGCATTCCATGTGGACCGGCGTCTCCGGGCAAGCCTGGTAGAAAGGCTTTCCTCGCATGCCCACCGTTCTCACGCTCACGCCCAACCCGGCATTGGATGTGTCGGTGCGCACCGCGCAGGTGCAAGCCGCGCGTGGAGTGAGCCGGTAGCGGCCCGCGTACTCTGCAACTCAGCGCGGCGCCAGCACCCAGCGGTTGCGCCCACCAGCCTTGGCCTCGTACAGCGCGGCGTCGGCTTCCTCCACCAGGCCGGTGCTGCCGTATTTGTGGGGCGGCACCTGTGCAGCCACACCCACGCTCACACTCACACAGGGCGACACCTGGGACGCGCCATGCACCAGACCAAGCGCCGCCACATTCGCCACGACACGCGCGGCCACGGTGGCGGCGCCTTCGGCATCGGTGTCGGGCAGGATGACGGCCAGCTCTTCGCCACCGTAACGCGCCACCAGGTCGGTGCTGCGCGTCAGGGTGTCCTCCACCGCACGCGCCACCGCCTGCAGGCACGCGTCGCCCTTGGGATGGCCATGGCAATCGTTGAACTGCTTGAAATGATCGACATCGATCATCAGCAGGGCCAGCGGTTGTTCGCGCCGAAATGCCGCCGCGCAGGCCTGCGCCAGACGTTCATCAAAATAGCCCCGATTGGCAATGCCCAGCAGGCCGTCGGTGCGGGAGAACGCCTCCAGTTGTAGATTGGCGTTGAGCAACTCTTCGTTGGCGTGCGCGAGCTCCTGGGTGCGCCCAGCCACACGCGCCTCCAGTTGCCGGTTGGCGTCGATCAGACCGGCATTTTGCTGCGCCAGCACATGGTAGAGCCGTGCGATCAGTTTGAGCAGCGCCTGCGTGGTTTTGCTCTCGGGGAATTCCTTCTCGTTGCGCCATGCCTGCTCGGGCGTGGCGCCTGCAGCAATGGCGACGATCTGCCGCGCCAACGCCTGGTCGGTTCCCAGGATGTGCAGCCCCAGCCAGGAGGTGAGAAACCCGATGATGGACTCAGCCGTGTCCGGCATGGAGTGGCGCGCCGACCAGATGGTGCGGATCTGCTCGACAAACTGCGCGTGCTGGGCCTCGTGCGACGCAATGTGGTGCGGGTCGATTCCCACCCCCCGCATCAGCGCCTCCTCATCGGCAAAGTGGTATTCGGTATAGGCCACCAGACGCGAAAACGTGTCGTTCAGCAGGACCTCGCGATCGTCCAGATTGGTGCTCTGGAAGGTGTTGCTCAGTTCATTGAACAGATCAACCAGCGCGTGGTGCTGGACGTCCACGTCCTCGACGCCTGTGATGAAGTTCTGGTCCCAGACAAAGGCATCCATGGGCGCTGTCCTTGAAAAATCATGTGCTATTCAAGCTTACGCGCACCAGGCGTTGCGCGGTTTGACACAATCGCGCCCTTTTCTCCTGATTTTCCCGATCTTTTCTAAGCGGGCCTGTTCAGCCCCTTGCACTATGACGTCTCATTTTCCCGATTCCACCGCACACGCCTTCACCCTCAGCGATTTTGATTTCGATCTGCCCCCTGAGCGCATCGCCCAGCACCCCACGCCCGAGCGCAGCGGCTCGCGCCTGCTTGATGGGCGCGGCGACGCCCCCTGCGACCGCATCTTCCGCGAGCTCCCAGCCTTGCTGCGGGCCGGTGACCTGCTGGTGTTCAACGACACCCGCGTCGTCAAGGCGCGCATCTTTGGCGAGAAGGACAGCGGCGGCAAGCTCGAACTGCTGATTGAGCGCGTGCTGACGGGCAACGCCGGTTGCGAGGTGGTGGCGCACATGAAAGTGAGCAAGAAGCCGCCCGTGGGCGCGCGCATCCACTTGGCGGGGGGCGTGGCAGCCGGCGGTTTTGACGCCACGCTGCTGTCCCGCTGGCCCGATGCCGAAGGCCCGCTGTTCCGCTTTGCCTTGCACGGACCCGCTGGCGAGAGCGCCTGGGAGCTGATGGAGCGCTGCGGCCACCTGCCGCTGCCGCCCTACATCGAGCGCGACCAGGCCAGCGGCCACGACGCCGACGCCGACGAAGACACCGAGCGCTATCAGACGGTGTTTGCCCGCACCCCTGGCGCAGTGGCGGCGCCCACCGCCGCCCTGCACTTCGACGACGCGGTGCTCGCCGACCTGGCCGCGCGCGGCGTCGAGCGCGCCAGCGTCACGCTGCATGTGGGTGCGGGCACCTTCCAGCCGGTGAAAACGGAAAACCTGGCCGAGCACCGCATGCACGCCGAGTGGTACTCCATCCCGAGCGCCACTTTGGCGGCGCTGGAGCGCTGCCGCCAGCGCGGCGGCCGCGTCGTGGCCGTGGGTACGACCACGGTGCGCACGCTCGAATCCTGGGCGCAGAGCGGGCTGGCCGAGGGCGAGACGCGTATCTTCATCACGCCGGGCTTTGCCTTCCAGGTAGTGGACCTGCTGCTGACCAACTTCCACCTGCCCAAAAGCACATTGATGATGCTGGTCAGCGCCTTTGCCGGCTACGAGCGGGTGATGGCGCTGTACCGGCACGCGGTGGCGGGGCAGTACCGGTTCTTCAGCTATGGCGATGCGATGCTGCTGGCGCGCAGCGCGGCGCCCGCCTCACACCCCGAATCAACTACTGAATAGATAGCTGCCAGCGCTTATGTAATAAGCGCTGGAGGCCGATTTCACCTTAAATTTATAGCCCCAGGTGCTGGGCGACAAAATCGGCGTCCTTGTCGCCCCGGCCCGAGAGGTTGACCAGAATGTTCTGCTCGGGCGACAGGGTTTTCGCCAGCTTCATCGCATAGGCCAGCGCGTGGGCGCTTTCAAGCGCGGGGATGATGCCCTCGGTGCGCGAGAGCGCCATGAAGGCGTCCAGGCACTCGTCGTCCGTCACCGCCTCATACTGCACACGGCCCACGTCCTTGAGGTAGCAGTGCTGCGGGCCGACGCCAGGGTAGTCCAGGCCCGAGGCAATCGAATACACCGGCAGCGGCTCGCCGCGCTCGTCCTGCAGGTTGTAGCAAATGAAACCATGGATGGCGCCCTTGGTGCCCAGCGTCATGGTGGCGGCATGGTCGGGGGTATCCAGGCCACGTCCGGCGGGTTCCACGCCGATGAGCTGCACATCGGCATCGGGCAGGAATTCCGTGAAGATGCCCATGGCGTTCGAGCCGCCGCCCACGCAGGCCATCACCACGTCGGGCAGGCGCTGGTGCTCTGCCAGGAACTGCGCGCGCGCCTCGCGCCCGACGATGCTCTGGAAGTCGCGCACCATCTTCGGAAACGGGTGCGGCCCCACCACCGAGCCGATGGCGTAGAAGAAATGGACCGGATCTTTCAAGTACTCCTCAAACGCGCTGTCCACCGCGTCCTTGAGCGTGCGCGTACCGCGCGTCACGGGCACCAGTTTGGCGCCCAGAATCTTCATCTTGGTGACGTTGGGGTGCTCCTTGGCGATGTCGATTTCGCCCATGTGGATTTCGCACTCGATGCCCACCAGCGCGCAGGCCGACGCCAGCGCCACACCGTGCTGGCCCGCCCCTGTTTCGGCGAGCACCTTGGTCTTGCCCATGTACTTGGCCAGCAGCGCCTCGCCCAGGCAGTGGTTGATCTTGTGCGCGCCGGTGTGGTTCAGGTCTTCCCGCTTCAAGTGGATGTGTGCGCCACCCTGGCGATCGGACAGGCGCCTGGCATAAAAGATCGGGCTCGGCCGGCCGACGTAATGCGCGTACAGGTCGGTCAGCTCGTCCTGGAACGCCGCCGTCTTGCGGACCTCTTCGTAGGCGTCGTTGATGCCGTCCATCACGGCCTTGAGCTCGGGCGGGAGGATCTGCCCGCCATATTCGCCAAAGTAGCCCTGGCTGTCGGGCATTTCCAGAAACTGCTGTGCCATGCGGTGTCCCTCTGTGTGGTGAAAAAACCGTGAAATCTTATCCGCCGTGTGCCCGCCGAAACGCCCGCGCCTTGCCGAAATGCCCACAACCGATAAAAGGCACGGGCGGGCGCAGGGCCGACAGGGGCGAAGGGTGGTTGGCGCACAGCACCAGATGCTGCGGGGCGGTGATGAGCGCACGCTTGGACTGCGCGTGCGCGCCCCAGAGCATGAAGACCACCGGCTGCGCCTCGCCAGCGACGTGGGCGATGAGCGCGTCGGTCAGCAGCTCCCAGCCGCGCTTGGCGTGGCTGCCGGGCTGGGCCTCTTCCACCGTCAGCACGGTATTGAGCAGCAGCGCGCCCTGCTCGGCCCAATGCACCAAGCTGCCGCCCGGTACTGGAAACATCGGCGGCGGTGTCCCAAGGTCGCGTTCGATTTCCTTGAAGATGTTGCGCAGCGAGGGCGGCACGCGCACGCCTGGAGGCACCGAAAACGCCAGGCCATGCGCCTGGCCGCGCCCGTGGTAAGGATCCTGACCGAGGATGACCACCCGCACTCGCTCAGGCGGCGTGAGCGCCAGTGCAGTCAGGGGCTGCGGTGGAAAGATGCTGGCACCCGCTTCCAGCCGCTCGCGCAGAAACGCCAGCAGTTGCACCCCTGACCGCGATTGGAAAAATTGCTCGACCAAGGGCTGCCAGCCCGGCGCTACCGGCCACTCGGCCGGGTCGGCGCTTTGCAATTGGAAGGCGCAAGAAGGCGACATCAAAACTTTAAGCAAAAACAGCCGCTAGCGCTTATTCTGATTGCGTTAGCAGCTACCTATTAAATAGCATGTCAAGAGAACAGATCGGCCAGCGCCAAGCCGGGCTCTTCGGCCCGCATGAAGGCTTCGCCGACCAGGAACGCCTGTACGCCGGCGGACCGCAGTCGTTCCACATCGGCGCGCGTGGCGATGCCCGATTCGGTCACCAGTAAGCGCCCCGCTGGCACCTCTTTTTGCAGCTCTAGCGTAGTTTGCAGGTTGACCTCGAAGGTATTCAAATTGCGGTTGTTCACGCCAATGAGCGGGGTTTGGAGGCGCAGCGCACGCTCCATCTCGGCCGCGTCGTGCACTTCCACCAGCACCGCCATGTCGAGCGCACGGGCGATGGTTTCGAAGTCGCGCAACTGCGCATCGTCAAGGCAGGCGGCGATCAGCAGAACAGCGTCGGCGCCGATGGCGCGCGACTCGTAAATCTGCCATTCGTCGACCATGAAGTCCTTGCGCAGCACCGGCAGCATGCAGCTGGCGCGCGCCTGCTTCAAATAGTCGATGCGGCCCTGGAAATACTGCACATCGGTCAGCACCGAGAGGCAGGCGGCGCTGACTTGGCCGTCGCCCTCCGAATAACTCTGGGCGATGTCGGCGGGCTCGAAATCGGCGCGCAGCACGCCTTTGCTGGGGCTGGCCTTCTTGATCTCGGCGATCACCGCCGCTTGCCCGCGCGCTATTTTTGCGCGCAGCGCGGCTTCGAAATCGCGCGTCAGCACGCGGCTCTCTGCGTCCTGGCGAATATGAGCGAGCGGCGTGCGCTGCTTCGCCGCAGCGACTTCTTGGTGTTTGGTGGCAACGATTTTTTGCAGGATATCGGACATGTTCAGAGCGCTGGGGCTTGGGCGTGGGTGAAGGTGACTAGCTGGTCCAGACGCTGCTTCGCCGCGCCACTCGACAGCGCCTCGCGTGCACGCGCCAGTCCGTCGGCAATGGATTCGGCGACACCGGCCGCGTACAGCGCAGCGCCGGCATTCAGGCAGACGATGTCGGCCGCCGGGCCTTCTGCGCCGTTCAGCACGGCGAGCAGCATGTCCCGCGATTGCTCGGGCGTATCGACCTTGAAGGCGCGGTTGCTGGCCATGGGCAAGCCAAAGTCTTCGGGGTGGATTTCGTATTCGCGCACCTGCCCGTCCTTGAGTTCGCCCACCAGCGTGGCCGCACCCAGGCTGATTTCGTCCATGCCGTCGCGGCCATAGACCACCAGCGCATGTTCGGCGCCCAGGCGCTGCAGTGCACGCACCTGGATGCCGACCAGATCGGGGTGGAACACGCCCATCAAAATATTGGGGGCACCCGCCGGGTTGGTCAGCGGACCGAGGATGTTGAAAATGGTGCGCACCCCCAACTCGCGCCGCACCGGTGCCACGTTTTTCATGGCCGGGTGGTGGTTGGGCGCGAACATGAAGCCGATGCCGACCTGGGCAATGCTCTCGGCAATGGCTGCGGGCGGCAGGTCAATGTGCACGCCCAGCGCCTCCATCACGTCGGCGCTGCCACTTTTGCTGGAGACGCCGCGCCCCCCATGCTTGGCGGTGCGCGCGCCGGCAGCGGCCGCGACGAACATGGCGCAGGTAGAGATGTTGAAACTGCCCGCACCGTCGCCGCCCGTGCCCACGATGTCGACCAGGCGCGTGGTGTCTGCCACCGGCACCTTGTTGGAGAACTCGCGCATCACCTGCGCCGCGGCGGTGATTTCGCCGATGGTTTCCTTCTTCACGCGCAGGCCGGTGATGATGGCGGCCGTCATGACGGGCGAGAGTTCGCCCCGCATGATCATGCGCATCAGGTGCAGCATTTCGTCGTGAAAAATCTCGCGGTGTTCGACGGTGCGCTGCAGCGCTTCTTGCGGGGTGATGAGCATGGCGGATGTTCCCAGTGATTGGCGAGAGGAAAAGAGCGGCATCAAGGCCCGGCGGGCGCATCGGTCAGCGCCAGCTTCACGCCGAAGCCGATGAAAAGCGATCCCGCCACGCCATCGAGCCAGCGCATGGCGCGCTGCATGGCGCCGGCGCGGCGCGCCGCCCAGGCGGCGGCGCAGGCCCAGCCGGTGTTGACCAGCGTGCTGTTGAAAGTAAACAGCAGACCCAGCAGCAGAAACATGGCGGGTGCGTGCGCGCTGCCCGGCGCAATGAACTGCGGCACAAAGGCGAGGAAGAACAGCGCCACCTTGGGGTTGAGCACGTTGGTCAGAAAGCCCCGGCGAAAAACCGTGGCCAGTGGCACTGCGGCGTCGGCAGCGCCCGGCCGCGCGCTCGAAGGTGCACCCCCACGCCGCGCCGCAAGCAGCATGCGAACGCCGACGTACACCAGATAGATCGCGCCCAGCCACTTGAGCACGCCAAACGCCGTGGCCGACGCCGCCACCAATGCGCTTACGCCCACGGCCGCAGCCAGCACATGGACGCAGCAGCCCGCAGAAATGCCCAGTGCCGCCACCACCCCCGCACGGACGCCGCGCCGCGCCGCATGGGCGATGATGAAGAACACGTCCGGCCCCGGCGTGAGGTTGAGCAAGACGCCGGCGGCGATGAACAGAAGCCACTGGTGGGCGGGCATGGCGTCAGTAAAATAGGGGTTAAATAGGCCTCTAGCGCTTATTCATCAAGCGTTGGCAGCTATTTATTCAATAGCACTCGGTGCGGCTGGGCTCAAAAAATTGCGCAGCAGCGCGTGCCCGTGTTCGCTCAAAATGCTCTCGGGGTGGAACTGCACGCCCTCGATGGGGAGCTGCTTGTGGCGCACGCCCATGATTTCGCCATCCTCCGTCCAGGCGGTGATTTCCAGCACCTCGGGGCAGCTCGCGCGCTCGATGGACAGCGAGTGGTAGCGGTTGACCGTGAACTGGCGCGGCAGCCCGGCAAACACGCCCGTCTGCGTGGTGGTGATGAGGCTGGTCTTGCCGTGCATGAGCTGCTGCGCCCGCACGATGGTCCCGCCAAAGGCCGCGCCGATGGCCTGGTGGCCCAGACACACGCCGAGGATCGGCAGTTTGCCGGCGAAGTGCGTGATGGCGGGCACAGAAATTCCGGCCTCTGCCGGTGAGCAGGGGCCGGGCGAAACCACCAGCCGGTCCATCGCACCCGACGCCAAACGCGCGTCCAGATCGGCCAGCGTGACCTCGTCGTTGCGCACCACCTCGACCTCGGCGCCCAGTTCACCAAAGTACTGGACGATGTTCCAGGTGAAGCTGTCGTAGTTGTCGATCATCAAGAGCTTCATGCACGTTCTCCCTGGGCGGTCACTTCGCGCAGCCGCGCGAATTCGCGTTCCTCGAAAGCGATGCAGGCTTCCATCATGCTGCGGTAGATCTGCTCGATGACCTCGCTGTCGCCGCCGTCTTTCAGAGCTGCCCCCCGCACGCGCTGCACGATGTCTTCAATGCGCGCCTCGTCCCGCACCTGGCTGGCGCGCTGCTTGATGCGGGCGGCCTGCGTCATGTAGCCCACGCGCTCCACCAGCAGCGGCACCAGCACGTCGTCGAGTGCGTTGATGGCGCGGCGCACGTCCTGCATGTCCTGGCAGGGCTTCACTTTTTCGATCGCGCGTGTCATTCCAGACCCTCCTCGACGAGTTCTGCGGCGCGCAGGATGGCGCGCGCCTTGTGTTCCGTCTCGCGCCATTCGAGCTCGGGCACCGAATCGGCCACCACGCCGGCCGCGGCTTGCACGTACAGCTCGCCGTCCTTGATGATGGCGGTGCGGATGGCAATGGCCACGTCCATGTCGCCGGCGTAGCTCAGGTACCCGCAAGCGCCGCCGTACAGGCCGCGCTTGGTGGGCTCCAGTTGATCAATGATTTCCATGGCGTGCACCTTGGGCGCACCGGTCAGGGTGCCTGCGGGAAATGTGGCGCGCAGCACATCCATGTTGCTCATGCCGGGTTTCAAAATGCCTTCGACGTTGCTCACGATGTGCATCACGTGGCTGTAGCGCTCCACCGCAAAGGCTTCGGTGACCTTGACCGTGCCGGTTTGCGCAATGCGGCCGATGTCGTTGCGAGCCAAATCAATCAGCATGACGTGCTCGGCACGCTCTTTCGGGTCGTTGATGAGTTCCTGCTCGGTGAGCTTGTCCAACTCGGGCGTGGCGCCGCGCGGGCGGGTGCCGGCCAGCGGGCGGATGGTGATCTTCTCGCCAAGATCGGTTTTCTCCTGGCGCACCAGAATCTCCGGGCTGGCACCCACCACATGGCTGTCACCGAAGTGGTAGTAGTACATGTAGGGGCTGGGGTTGAGCGAACGCAGCGCGCGGTAGAGCGACAGCGGGCTGGCGTCGAAGCGCTTGTGGATGCGCTGGCCCACCTGCACCTGCATGAAGTCGCCGCCGGCAATCAGTTCCTTGGCGCGCTCCACGGCGGCCAAGTAGTCCGCCTTGGCAAAGTCGCGCTGCGCTGGGTGGCCCAGGCTGGCCTGCACCTGCGGCGCACTGACCGAATAGCGCAATTGCTCGCGCAGGCTGCGCAAACGCTTCTTGGCGTTGCTGAAGGCTTCGGGCCGCGCCGGGTCGGCGTAGACGATGAGGTAGAGCTTGCCCGAGAGGTTGTCGATGACCGCCAGCTCCTCGCACTGCAGCAGCAGGATGTCGGGCATGCCCAGGGTGTCGGGCGGACACGACTTCTCCAGCTTTTTCTCGATGTGGCGCACCACGTCGTAGCCAAAGTAGCCCGCGAGGCCCCCGCAGAAGCGCGGCAGGCCGGGGCGCAGCGCCACCTTGAAGCGCTTCTGGTAGGCCTCGACGAAATCGAGCGGATTGCCGGGAGCGCTTTCGACCACCTGGCCGTCGGTCACCACTTCGGTGACGGCGTCCGGGCCGAAGCCGCGCGAGCGCAAAAGCGTGCGCGCCGGCAGGCCGATGAAGCTGTAGCGGCCAAAGCGCTCGCCGCCGACCACAGATTCGAGCAGGAAGCTGTGCGCACCGCCGCCCTGGCTGTGGGCCAATTTGAGGTACAGCGACAGGGGAGTTTCAAGGTCCGCGAAGGCTTCTGCCATCAGCGGAATGCGGTTGTAGCCTTCGCGCGCGAGGCTATGGAATTCGAGTTCAGTGATCAAGGGAGTGTCCTGCCAGGGCGGCAAGCGGGCCAGCAGGCTGGCGCGCCAAGTTCATCGGGAAAGGCCGCAAGGGCCACAAGGCGTGTGCCGGACAGCAACCGCCACACGTTAGGCGCAGTAGGGACGCCAGGGCCAGGCTCCCCGGTCTGTGCGACCTGCGATGAACGCGCGGTGAATGAACATGGCGCAAAGTGTAGCAAATGCGCGCCCGGGCCCCCACCGGTGCAGTGAATGGGTAAGCGCCCTGCGCGCTCGGGAAATCCCTAATAGGACCCAGGACCAACTGACCTACACTTTGTTGCAGTCTTACGAACGATCGTTCTTTTTTACGAGGATGGACATGCTTAAAACATTGCGCACTCTGCTGCTTGCTGTCGGCCTGTGCTGGAGCATGGCGGCGTTTCCCATGACCGAGCTCGCTGGTGTGAAGGTGGAAGACTCGGTTAGCGTCGCAGGAACCAAACTGCAACTCAATGGTGCGGGCATCCGCTACAAGGGCCCTTTCAAGGTGTATGTGGGCGACCTCTACACCACCCGACCAGTGGCTTCGCTGGATGAATTGATTGCAGCGCCTGGTCCCAAGCGTTTGGGCATGACTTTTTTGCGTGAGATCAATTCCACCGATTTTGGCAAACTGCTCACGCGGGGCATTGAGGACAACGTCAGCAAGAGCGAGCTCTCCAAGATCATTCCGGGCATGATCAAAATGGGCGAGATTTTTGCGGCCAACAAATCCTTTCAACCGGGCGAAGTCTGCGCTCTCGAATGGGACCCCGCGACGGGTCTGAGCATCTGGGCCAAGGGCAAGCTGCAGGCGGAGCCTTTCAAAGATCCAGCCTTCTTCCGGGCGCTGATGTCCATCTGGTTCGGTAACTCTCCGGCCGACTGGAAGCTCAAGGACCAGCTTCTGGGCGTGAAGTAAGCGGTCGACCCTGTCGCGCGACAGACATCCTTGCTTTGCGGCAGCCCTTAGGCTGTGGCATGTCCCTTTCTCGCCTGCTTTAAAAACATGTTGCGTACGCTCCGCGTCGGCCCGCGCCTGGGCCTGGGTTTTGGTCTCATCCTGTTGATTACAGCGCTGACCGCCGGCATAGGCATCTGGCGGATCCAGACCTTGGCTGCCGACAGCGAGCGCGTTTCCACCGTGGAAATGGAGCGCCAGGCGCAGGTGGAGCGCTGGGCGGCGGGCTTGCGCCTGAACTGGGTGCGCACCGAGGCGTTTCTCAAGGCCATCGACCGCGAATACATGGACCAGCTCCAGGCCAGCACCGAGGCCACGACGGGCGATATCGCGCAAACCGTGCAGCGGGTCCACACGCTGGTAACGGGCGACGCGGGCAAAGCCTTGCTTGCCAATGTGGATGCCGCCCAGACGGCCTACACACAGCGGCTTGCCGAAATTCGCGAGCTGTACCGTGGCGGCGAGCCCAATGTGCCCAGCCTGGTGGACAAAGACCTGCGCCCGCTCGCCGACAAGACGCTCACCGCCCTCGACGCCTTGCGCCAGCACATGGCCCAGCTTTTGACTGAAAGCCTGCAACGCAGCAGCTCTGTAGCCCAAACCAGCGAGTGGATTCTTGGCGCCTGCGCGCTGGCCGCCATCGCACTCGGTTTGGCGTTGGCCGCGCTGGTCACACGCTCGATCGTGCAGCCCGTGCAGCGCAGCCGCCAACTCGCGCAGGCCATTGCACAGGGTGACCTGACGTATGCCCTGGAAGCCACGGGCAGCGATGAACCCGGCCAATTGCTGCAAACGCTTGGTGCCATGCAGCAGCAATTGGCGGGCATCGTCGGCGAGGTGCGCCGAGGCGCCGAAGGCGTGGCCACTGCCAGCGCCGAGATCGCCCACGGCAACAGCGATCTCTCAGCCCGTACCGAACAGCAGGCCAGTGCCCTGGAAGAAACCTCGGCCTCGATGGAAGAACTCAATTCCACCGTGCGCCAAAACGCCGACAACGCGCGCGCAGCCAACCAGCTCGCGCTCAAAGCCCAGACCGTGGCCACGCAGGGCGGCGATGTCGTCGCCGAAGTGGTTCGCACCATGAAGGGCATCAACGACAGCAGCCGCAAGATTGCCGACATCATCGGCGTGATCGACGGTATTGCCTTTCAGACCAACATCCTGGCGCTGAACGCCGCAGTGGAAGCGGCGCGTGCCGGCGAGCAAGGGCGCGGTTTTGCGGTGGTGGCGAGCGAGGTGCGCAGCCTGGCCGGGCGCAGCGCCGATGCCGCCAAGGAGATCAAGGCCTTGATTGGCGCAAGTGTGGAGCGCGTAGAAGCGGGCTCGGCCCTGGTGGATCGCGCCGGCAGCACCATGAGCGAAGTGGTCGAGGCCATTGGCCGGGTGACCGAAATCGTGAGCGAGATCAGCGCGGCCAGCCAGGAGCAAAGCCAGGGCGGGGCCCAGGTGGGCGAGGCGGTGACGCAGATGGATCAGGCCACGCAGCAGAACGCTGCACTGGTAGAAGAAAGCGCCGCTGCGGCCGACGGCCTCAAGGTGCAGGCGGCGCAGTTGGTGCATGCGGTGGCGGTGTTCCGCCTGAGCGGCGCACCCCAGGCAGCGCAATCAGCCACCCGGCCGGCAGTGACGCAAGCGCGCGGGTCCGCGCTGCGAATTGGGCCAGCCTGAGGCGACTTTCGAGTTTCAGCGGTGGGCCGCTAGGGATGTCCTACAAAGCTCTACGCGAGTGGGTGTAGTGCGGATCGGGATGGGATGTTAGGCGCGTTTTGCAGGCAATAGCCAGTGCTATTGGCTGTGAAGCGCAACGACGCAGACCGCCCGAGTCCGCGCTATCACACGCCGCGAGGAGCTATGCAGGACGTCCCTAGCTCGGCCAGCGAATCCACCCAGGCATCGGCGTCCACCGCGCGTGCGCTCTGGCCATGGTTGTAGCCGTAGGTGACCAGCAGCACCGGGCAGCCGGCCGACCGCGCTGCCTGGGCGTCATTGGCCGAATCACCAATCATCAATGTGCGTGCGGGGACTGTGCCCAGTGCTGCGCAGCTGCGCAACAAGGGCAGCGGATCGGGTTTTTTCCGCTCGAAGGCGTCGCCTCCAAACACATGCTTAAAGCAATCAAGATCGAGCGCCCGCAGCAGCACCGTGGCAAAGGCGGTCGGCTTGTTGGTTACGCAAGCCATCGGAATGCCGGCGGCTTCCAGCGCCCGCAGTCCCTGCCGCACCCCCGGATACATTTCGGCAAACTGGCCGTTGATGGCTGCGTAGTGGCGCTGGTAGCTGGGCCAGGCACGCTGGTAGAGCGCTTCTAAATCAATAGCTGGAAGCACTCTTCCACCTTGCGCTAGAACGCTATTTAATACAGAAATAAGCAAATGCTCCGAGCCTTTGCCCACCATCGTGGCGATGGCTTCACGCGCAACAGAAGGCAGGCATAACTCGACCAGCATGCGGTTGAGGGCCTCGTCAAAATCGCCCAGCGTGTCCACCAGGGTGCCGTCAAGGTCAAAGATGGCGGCATCGACTTCGAACGTCGTGCCTGGGAGTGTGAGGATGGCCATAGGCGTCGCACGAAGCGCAGCAGGAAATCTGGCGAGTTTAGGTGTCCTGCACCACTCCTCGCGGCGTGTGCAGACGGGGCACCTGCGCGGAGTAGACCGCTTTGCGCTCTGCGCCCGCTGCCAATGCAGCGTCTGTCCGACAGCAGGGCTTGCTATGGAAGCCTAGTCTTCAACGGCGCGCTGGCACTGCCACGCGAGAACCCATGCCAAACAACCGCCAAGGATTCAGACCATGAACATTCGACCAACCACCCTGCGCGCCTTTTGCGGTGCGGCCCTGCTGATGGGCGCTGCCGCCAGTCACGCCGCACCGGATGCCAACGCCGAGGCACGTTACCAGAAGGACCGCGCGGCCTGCTTGAGCGGCCAGACCCAGCAAGCGCGCGATGTCTGCCTGCGCGAGGCGGGCGCAGCGCGCGATGCCGCCGGCAAAGGCGCCCTGAAAAGCAGCGGCTCCAACGAAAAAGCAGCAAACGCTGTCGAACGCTGCGAGGTCTTCTCGAAAGCCGATGAGCACGCAGCCTGTCTGGACCGCATTCGTGGATCGGGCCAGACCAGCGGCTCCGCCTTGCAGGGGGGCGTGCTGCGCGAAAGCGTGACCACAACGACGACGGTCATCCCGGCGAAACCATAATCAAATGACTTCCCTGCGTTGCAGGGAAGCCTTGCGCCTGACGCTCAATCCGACTTCGGCACTTCTGCGGGGCGCCGCGGCAGAACCACAACATAGTTGCCCCCTTCGTCACCCGCCGGCAACGCCACCCACGCACCTACTTCCAGCCGCTGTGCACCCGCGTCCTGCGCCTGGGAGAGGGCATCCGGGACGTCGTCAAAGCAAATCGTGAACTGGTGCCTGGCGCCGCCGCGCTCCAATGTCAGCCGCGCCTGGGGCCAGTGGCTGGGGAGACAAGGTCGAAGGCAAACGCGATCCGCGCGCACCTCCAGGCCCAGGATCGATTCAATGGCGGCGCGATGCATCCAGGCCGCCGAACCGGTGTACCAGCTCCAGCCGCCCCGGCCCACATACGGTGCTTCGGAGTAGATATCGCCCGCCATGACGTACGGCTCCAGCCCATAGACCACCTTCTGCCTTGCATTGGCGTTGCGGTGCGCTGGGCTCAGTTGGGTGAAAGTGCGGTAGGCGCCATCTCCATCGCCCAATTGCGCCTGCGCCATCAGCTTCCAGACACCGGCGTGCGAATACTGGCCGCCGTTCTCGCGCACGCCCGGCGGATAGGCCTGGATGTAGCCAGCACTCGGCACCATGTGCTGTAGCGGTGGCGTGAGCAGGCGGTTGAGGCCCGCGTCCTCGTCCACCAGCAGTTCGGCCACGGCCGCCATCGCTGCGCGCTGGCGCTCCGGCGAGGCCGCGCCCGACAGAACGCTCCAGGCCTGCGCGATAAGGTCAATGCGGCACTCGACAGCGTCATGGGTGCCCAGTGGCGTGCCATCGTCGAAAAAGGCGCGCTTGAACCATGCGCCGTCCCAGGCCGGTCCGGCCAGCGCCGTGCGCCAACCGCGCGCAGCCAGGCGCCAGTGGTCGATGCGTTCGGCGTCGCCGCGCCGCTGTGCGAGCGGAACGAAAGCGTCGGTCACGGTGCACAGGAACCAGGCCAACCACACCGATTCGCCGCGACCTTGGTCGCCCACCAGGTTCATGCCGTCATTCCAGTCACCGTTGCCGATGAGCGGAAGGCCGTGCTCGCCCACTTTGAGGCTGCGGTCCAATGCACGGGCGCAGTGCTCGTACAAGCTGGCGGAGGCGCTGCTCACGGTCGGCACGAAGTACACATCGTGCGTGCCTTCAGGGATGGCCGGCCCGTCCAGAAAGGTCACGGATTCGTCGAGCACGGCCGCGTCGCCTGTCACTTGCACATAGCGCGCCACGGCTTCTGGGAGCCACAGCAAATCATCGGAACAATGGGTGCGCACCCCGGCGCCAGTCGGCGGGTGCCACCAGTGCTGCACATCGCCTTCCTCGAACTGTCGCGACGCCGAAAGCAACAACTGCTGGCGCAGCGCTTGCGGGCGGGCGATGGCCAGCGCCATGGCGTCTTGCAACTGATCGCGAAACCCAAAGGCGCCTCCCGCCTGATAGAAGCCCGCCCGCGCCCACATGCGGCAGCCCACGGTCTGGTAGAGCAACCAGTGGTTGACCAGGGCGTCGAACAAGGGGTCAGGTGTTTGCACCTGCACTGGCGCGAGCAGCTGCGCCCACTGGGCGCGCGCCGCCGTTTCCCAGCGCTTGGCATCCGGCGCAGCGCCCTCATTCAGGCAATCGCGCGCGAGCGCCAGCGCTTCACTGCTAGTGGCGCCGTGTCCCAGCAGAAAGACGCAGTCGCAGCTCTCTCCGGCCTGAACGTCCAGCGGACACGATAGCGCGGCGCAGGGGTCCAGCCCGAGGCCGGCCTGCTCAGCCAGGTGGTCAGGCACGACACGGTGGCCACGTGCATCGAAAAACTCGCGCCGGTCGCAGGTCCAATCGATGGACGGCTGCACTCCATCATGTGCTGCATAGACCGCAAAGAACGCCGTACTGCCGCCCTGGCCGGACTGTCCATCGCGCTGAATCGCCAGCAACACGGGCACCGATCTGCTGGGCACGGCCGCCCCGCTATTGCCGTCGCACGAAGTAGCGACGCTCTGGCGGTCCAGGCGCTGGCTGCCCATCACCCATTCAAGAAGGCCGATGGCGCGCAACCGCAGCCCCTCCTGCCCCCGGTTCGTGAGGGTCAGGCGCACCTGCTTGACGGAGCGCTGCGGGTCCACGCACCAGGTGCTGCGAATCGTCAGCTTCCCATGGTGTTGCTCAAGCACCGTGACGCCCTGACCATGCTCTACCTTGCGCACACCGTCAAATCCCTTGCCCACACCGTACAAGGCTTTGCTGCGCAGGTCCTGCAGCCAGAAGATCTCGCCGCCCGGGTCGGACACGGGGTCGTTCGACCAAACCGTGAGCTTGTGCTGCTGGCTGTTGCCAGCCCAGCTGTAACCGGCGCCAGACTCAGACACCTGCGTGCCGAACTCCGGGTTGGCAAGGACGTTGATCCAGGGCCGCGAGACTTGCTTTTGCGCAGAAATCTCAAATCGGAACGCGCCACTATTCGCATCGAACTCGCCGTCTGGGGCTGCCGCAGACGCGCCTGCACGCTGCAAATTCAGTGACGCGTGGGACTGGTCGATGCGCTCGTCCAACGCGGCGTTGTGCCATTGCGTCAGTTCGCGCAAATGCTGGGACAGGGGCCGCCCATCGGCCGAGAAGCGCACGCGGGCCAGCATGCGCAGCGTGGTGTGCTCTTCGCTCGAAAGATCGGGTTGGCGCAGCAGGTGCAGGCCACAGGCTCGGTCTGCATCGACACCCACGCTTTGCGCTCTGTGTGTCTCCTTCAGTTCTTGCAACGCCAGCTGCAGCGGCATCTGGTAGGAGGGCGGCTCCGCGTTCACCACCACCAGATCGCAAGGCAACCCACCCCAGGCCCACAGATGCAAGGCCTTTACCAGCGAACGCACCAGACGTATCCCATGCTCCGCGCTGATTTCTACCAGCAACTGGGGGCGGTCACCCGATATGCCGAAGCGCCACAGCGTGCGCCGATCGCCCAGGTTTTGTACGCCAGTCGGCAGTGTCCTCGGCCCTGGGCGCGCGTGCAGCAGAGCGATCAGCGTGGATAGCGCCTGAATGGCGGCGCGGTCTTCCCGAAGGATTCCCATCTCGCGCATGCGCACACCAGCAAAAGTCGACGACATCAGCATGGAGCGCTCAATGACCGCCGGTTGGCGGTAGCGATCCACCAGCGTCTCCAGCGCATCTCGCTGGTTCGCCGCGGCAGTGCCCAGCGTGAATTGCGCGTGCGACTGCGCTGGTACCACGATGCGAAGCGACAGGGCGCACACCGGATCCAGTCCGGTCCGCACGGGGGCATCGCCGGCAGGAGGATCTTCGCACCGCGCAAGCGGCGCCGACGCGTCCCGGTTGCGGCCCAGCCAGGCAGCGCGGTCGGTCTGGAGTCTGAGGACAACGGGCTGGCGCTCACTCTCTGCCAGAAAATGCACCGCATGTACGCTTTGCTGGGCATCGGTATTCGGATGCCGGGAAAAGTACAGCGCCTGGTTGGCATCCACCCAATCCGATGCGATGAACAGGTTGGCGAAAGCGGGGTGCGCCTCGTCGGCTCGGGCTTCGAACAGCGACACCTCGAATACGGAGAACAGTTCCAGCTCGATGGGCTCGGAAGTCGAATTCCACAATTCAATGCGCCGCAGTTCCACATCGTCTTCGGGGCTCACCCAGACCGTGCAGCAGCTGCGCAGATCGGTCCACTGAGCATGCAGGCAGGCATGGTCGCCCTGCAGGCTGGCGCGGTATGCAGCCAGCGGATCGGCCGCCGGGTGCTGCGTGATGGAAACCAAACCGGCATCGCTCGCCTCGGACACATTGGACGCCGCCACGCGGCGCAGGTAGACGAAGTGGCCGTAGGCATCGCGCAAAGCATCGTCTCGCCAGCGCGAGATATCGGCGTTGCCGTACCGGCTCCAGCCGGAGCCGTTGGCACGCAGCGATACGCTGTATTTGCCGTTGGAGAGCAGCACGGTGGGCTCGATCCCGCTGGAGCCCGGCACCAGCTCACGCGGCGTCGCTCCCGCCACACGCGTACGCACCGTGCGACGTGGTTGAGTGAGCGGTTCGACAAGACGGGGAATCTCTCGCGGAACCGCCTCCTGAAGCAGGCCGGAGACCGCGCGCAGGCGGGCGTTCGCCATGGTCCAGCGGCGCGGGGCGCCATCCAGCAGCACGTTGGTCAGTGCCACCAGCGTCATGCCCTGGTGGTGGGCCATGAAAGTGGACACCCACTGGAACCTGCTGCCGCCACTCTGGCGTTCTGTACTGAAATCCAATGCCTCAATAAAACCCCAGTCGGCACGCGCCTTCAGCGACTCAAAGGTGAGGAAATTCGCCTCTGCGGCAGGTCGATCGAACATGGCGGCCAGGCCTGTCGCATAAGGCGCCACCACGAGATCGTCGGCAGGCGTTCGCCTCAGCGCGAGTCGGGGCACGCCCTGCGGGGCGTACTGGTAAGCGAGCGTGTGGTCCCCCGCCGCATAGGCGCATTCTGAAACACCCCATGGCACGTCGTGGCTTTGCGCATAGCGCTGTTGCTCGTAGATCGCGGACCGTGCGGCCGTATTGAGCGCGCTGCCCACGGGCTCGTCGAGCACCAGCGCCGGCATCAGATACTCAAACATGGAACCTGACCAGGAACGCAGGGCCGCGCGCCGGCCCACTCCATAGAAGGGCCGCCCCAGTGAACCCCAATGCTCTGCCGGCACATCGCCCTTGGCGATAGCCCACAGGCTGGCCAGCCGCGCCTCAGAGGCCAACAAATCGTAAAAACTGGTGTCAAGTGCGCTGTCCGCCACCCGGTAACCGATGTGCAGCAGGCGCTTGCGCGGGTGGTACAGAAAACCGAACTCCGGCTCGGTCGCCAGCTTGCGGCAACGCGCGGCAAGGGCTTGCAGCCGGGCCGGTACGGGAGTTTCTACGTCGGGTTGCGAATCGTGCAGCAGTGCGTCACACGCGCCTGCCAGGGCGAGCAAATGGCCACACAGATTGCCGCTGTCCACCGTGGAAACGTAAGCGGGCTTCAGTATCTCCAGCGTACGCGTGTCGTACCAGTTGAGGAAGTGCCCTCTGTGGCGCTCCAGCGTGTCGAGCGTGTCCAGGGTGGCTTCACAGCGCGACAGCAACTGTGCAGTGTCGATCCAGCCGAAAGAACGCGCGCACGCTACCGCCAGCAGATACAGACCCATGTTGGTGGGCGAGGTCCGTTCGGCCACCATGGTGCTCGGAACGGTCTGCACATTGTCAGGGGGCAGGTGGTGCGTCGGCTCGCCGACATGGATCTCAAAAAATCGCCAAGTGTCGCGCGCAATTCCCGCCAAGTAGGCTTGCTCCTGCGGTGTGGCTTGAGGTTCTTCCTGGAAGCGCCAGGGCCGGCTGAACAGCCAGATCCAGAGAGGCGTCGCAGCCCAAGCGGCGCAGAGCAGCGCACTAAAGACCGGCCAAGCCGTGTTTTGCTGCCACAGCGCCAGCCAGAGCAAGGCAGCCGCCAGTGTGACCGGGGCATGCGCGGCGACGAGTCCGGGCAAACTCGTCAGAGCAGCTGCCTGCGCACTGGCGGCGGTGGTCCACTGCAGTAGCCCCCGCCGGCTCACAAAGCTGCGCCACAGGGCGCACCCGACGGCGTGAAGCAGCATCAAGGCCTGCTGCAGCAAGGTAGCGAGATGCCACAACGCGCTGCCGAAGGCGCGCAGCACTTCCCTCAATGCTTGCCGATAGAAATATTCAAGCGCCGCGTTGTCGCGTGCAGGCACCAGGCCCGCCAGCGCGCCAATCAGCGGACCGGCGCCGAAAGCCAGTAGCACCCACGCCAGCGTGCTCCAGGGCGACAGGGGCGCGCCTGCCAGCGCCAGCACCAGCAGGCCCGCCGATGCGGGAGCCACGAGCGAGCGGCGAAGGTTGTCCAGCAACTTCCAGCGGGTAATTCCAGGAAGGTCGTAGCGGCGCCACTGCAGCATCAACGGCAGCAACTGCCAGTCGCCGCGTGTCTAGCGATGAATGCGCGCTGCGGCAACGTCGGCGTGCAGCGGCGCATCTTCCATCAGCGTGATGTCGCTCACGGTGGCGCAGCGCGCGAGCGAACCTTCAAGAAGATCGTGGCTGAGCACCTGGCCTTCAGGCAATCGGCGTCCCAATACGGTGTGCATGGCATGCACGTTCAGGAGGCCTTTGCCAACGAAGCTCCCCTCCGAAAACAAGTCCTGATAAATCTCGGACGTCGCTGCGCTGTAGGGGTCGATGCCGCAGCGGCCCGAAAACAGCCAGTGAAACAAGGTAGCTGTGGCGGGTTCCGGCAACGGCGTGGTGAGCCGCGGTTGCAAAATGCCGAAACCCGACACGACGCGGCGCCGCCGCGCATCCACCTGCGGCCGGTTGAGCGGGTGTGCGGCCACCCCCACCAGAGCGCGCAGGGTTCCCGGTGGCAGACCGGTGTCGCTATCGAGGGTCACCACATACGGCGTGCCAGGCACCGGCTGCGACAACAGGCCCAGATCCACGAACGGCGAATCGCCTCCCTCGGCAAGCCACTGGACCAGATTTTCTAGCTTCCCGCGTTTGCGCTCCCAGCCGATCCAGCGGCGCTCGGTAGGCGCCCAGCTGCGTTCCCGGTGCAGCAGCAGGAATCGGTGAGCGGCACCGTTCAGGGGGGCCTGGCTGTAACGGGCCTCCAAAGCCTCCATCTCGGTGCGCGCCTGCTCCAGCAACGCGGCGTCGCCCGGCTGCGTGGCGGCGTCGGCGTCTGAATAGTCGGTCAACAGGGCGAACTGCGCGCAGGGCTCGCTGTTGGCAAGGTAATGCTGCTCCAACTGCAACACCAGTTCGCGCACGGTTCTCGGCGATGTCAGCATCGTCGGCAGCACCACGAGCACCCGGTGCTCGTGCGGAATACCCGCTGGCAGCCCATACCGTGCCATGCGCCGTGGCGGCAGGGATTCGCTGAGCATGCGGTGGACCACTGCAAGAACCGCCTCTCCCGCCGGGAAAAGGGCCAACAAGCCCACCCCCCACAGCGCCGGGCCAGCAGCAAACGGCCATGCAAGGCGGGGCCCGAGCACCATCCAGGCGGCGGCAGCCAAACTGCCAACCAGCAGCACCATGACGTACAGCGGCAACACGCCTCGCAGCAGCAACTGCCGCATTTCCCAGTGGCGCTGCGCACGCAGGTCCAGGGCCGTGTAGAGCACTTTGCGGCCAGGTCCGCGCAGCCAGTAGCCAGGCGTGTGGGAGGCAGCGTCCGCATACTCCCCATCATTGCGGGGAGGCTGTGAAACATTTTCTGCCACTGCGCCGCTCAATCGATCTGTGCGCTCAATGCCCATCAAAGTCAGCAAGTGGCTGGCGATGAACGACTCACTGTGTGTGCTGCGCCTGGCCAGGCGCTGAATGGCAAACAGGCTGGCGTCCTGCGTATCTTCGCGTTCAGCGCAAAAAGTGGGCGATGCCTCAAGGGTACGCACCAGAACGCTGGTGTGGGTGACCACTTCGCGCCAATCGGCGTCCTCCAGGGTGCGCAGCGCCAGAATGGCATTGCGCATGCTCAAGCTGTCGGCGGCCTTCTCCGCGTGCTGCTCCACCTGGGAGGAAGAGGGATCTGGCAACCAGCCGCCCAACGCTTCGCGTGTCCTTAGGAGTGTTGCCTGCACCTCTGCATCTCGCGAGCTTGCGATGTCACCCGTCTCGGTGTTCAGCCTTTCGTTGACCTGAAGCGCAAAGGCGCGGCCCACACCACGACGCGCCATCGCTTTGAAGCGTTGCTCAAAACTGGATCCTCCGAATTTTCCGGATTCGATGAGAGCGTCGCACCATTCGTCCGCCGCCTGCCGAGCGGCCATGGACGTCGCCACCTGTTCCGCCAAGCGCCGCAGGTTTTCCACCAGCAACACACGCAAAGTAGACGCAAGCGCCCAGATCTCGCCGAAGTTCAGCTCGCACACCGTTTGGTAGGCGTTCAAAAAGCTCACCAGCAAGTCGTTGTCGATGGCGCTGTCGGTATGCGCCACGAACGCCCAGGCGACGCCGTAGATGCGTGGCATACCCGCGAGATGTTCGCCACCCAGCACCGGCAAGTCGGCGAAGTAGCGCCTCGGCAACGCCTGACCGATGTCGTCGGTCTGTGCCATCAGCATCTGAAAATTGTCGAGCAGCCATTCGCCGGCGGGGCTTACATGGTGGCCCGTGCGCTCCTGGTCTGCGATGTACGCATGCGAGAGCCGCAAAACGCGCAGATTTTGCTGAAGGCGTGGGTAAAAGGGCCGGGCTTTAGACGGAGCACTACCGCTTTCGACATGCGCCTGCGCCAAGCTGCGCCCGTGCTGCTCCAGCCGCGTGAGGCCGAAGATTTCTGCGCGTATTGGCGGCTCCAGTTCGCCCAGGCCTGAACTCAGGAGCTGATCGAACCCGACGCCGCTGCTGGCGGCCAAGCCTTTCTCGTCGCGCGGTGCCACGGAGTGTGACGACGCGCGTTACCAGTAGACGCTGAGGGCAAGCAGAACGCCTGCCACCAACACCACCACGGTGACGACGCGTCCACTTAGAAAGGAACCGACTGTTTTAGCGGTATCGCGAACGCTGTGCCAGGCGCCATTGGCCTGCAAACACTGACGCACGTGTCGCTCGAGGCTCAGTGTTTCCGAAGGCGGGGCGTCGCCCCCCATGCTGCGCTGTGGGACAGGGAACGTATGGATGGGAGTGTGGGTGTTGGGCATGGAACCTCGCTTGTGTGGTTCGCCGAGACACAATCGACGGACACATCAATACAAAAGTTCATCCTACGTCGGTAGGGCTCTTGGCCCTGTCAGCCAAGAGGCCGACTATGCGGACGGCCCCTGCGGCCCACGCCCCGAACCGGTCAGCTGCGTCCGCGCGAGCGCTGAATTCAGCGCTGCGCCAGTTGCGTTCGCATGGCGTCGATCACAGCCTTGTAGTCGCGCTGCCCGAAAATGGCACTGCCCGCGACGAACGTATCCGCCCCGGCGTCGGCGACGCGGCGGATATTGTCTTCCTTGATGCCGCCGTCCACCTCTAGCCGGATGTCCTTGCCCGATGCGTCTATGCGCTTGCGCACCGCCTCGATCTTGCGCAGGGACGACTCAATGAAGCTCTGGCCACCAAAACCGGGGTTGACGCTCATGATAAGGATTACGTCGATGTCGTCAATGACCCAATCCAGTACGTCCAACGACGCAGCCGGGTTAAATACCAGGCCGGGACGAGCGCCCTGGGCCCGAATCGCCTGAATGCTGCGGTGCACATGCTGCACTGCATCAGCGTGAAAACTGATGGTGTCTGCGCCCGCCGAAGCAAACGCCGCAGCGAGCGCATCCACAGGCTCGACCATCAGATGCACGTCGATCGACACCGCCTGACCCGCCGCAGTCTTGGCATGTGGCTTGAGCGCCTGGCAGATCATGGGTCCGAAAGTCAGGTTGGGCACATAGTGGTTGTCCATCACATCAAAGTGAATCCAGTCGGCACCGGCCGCGATGACGCTAGAGACTTCCTCCCCCAGACGAGCAAAGTCGGCGGACAGGATGGAGGGGGCAATGCGGTAGGTACGGCTCATGACTCCATTGTCGCAGTTACCATCCGGGCCATGCAATCGCCTGCCTTCGACATCCATGTCCAGACCGCCTACCTGGCGGACCAGTCCGCGCCCGAGCGCGAGGTGTTCGCCTTCAGCTACACCATCACCATCGTCAACCGCAGCGATGCCCCGGCCCAACTGATCGCGCGCCACTGGAAAATCGAGGACGAGCAGGGCCCGCAAGACGAAGTGCGCGGCCTTGGCGTAGTCGGCCAGCAACCCCTGCTGCGGCCGGGAGAGCGCTTCGAGTACAGCAGCGGTTGCCGCTTGCGCAGCGACACGGGCAGCATGGAAGGGAGCTACCGCTTCGTGACCGAAGTGGGCGAAGCGTTCGATGTGCCCATCCCCCGCTTCGTGATGCATGCAGCCCAAGGCGGCGGCCATCGCGTCCTCCACTGACGCACCGCGCGCCCGCTGCCTACCGATGGAATATCTGCCCGCGTGGCCGTTCTCGGTCAACACCCTGTTCTTTTTTGGTTTTCTGCTTTTTTCCGGCGCTCTCGGGGGCTATATCGCGCACCGTTGGCGTTGGCTGCCCAGCATCACAGGATTCATGGTGGTGGGCTTCGTGGCGGGGCCGAATGTGCTGGGCGTCATCAGCGAGGCTGGCCTGGCGCAATCGCGCATCGTGGTCGATGTGGCGCTGGCGCTGATCCTGTACCGGCTCGGACTATCGATCGACACCAAGCGCATCAAGCAGGACCGCCAGGTAGTACTGGTCTCACTGGTGGAGAGCGCGCTGACCTTTGCTGGAGTGTATTTCGCGCTGGGGATGTGCGGTGTTTCGGGTCTGACGGCGGCGGTGATCAGCACCATTGCCATTTCGTCCTCGCCCGCCGTGCTGATTCACGTGGCGCACGAGCTTGAAGCTTCGGGCCCGGTGACCGAACGCGCCATGCTGCTGGTGGCACTCAACAACGTGATCGCCTTCATTGCCTTTGCTGCGGTGCTGCCCGCGCTCTACGGCGAAGCCAATGCACCGCTGGCAGTGATGGTAGGCGCGCCGCTCTACCAGTTGCTGGGCTCTGGCGCGCTGGGGCTGGCGATGGGCGGCCTCCTGCATCTGGCAGCGCGAAAAACCAAAGTGGCGGAGCAATACCAACTTGCACTGGTGATTGGCGCCGTCATGATGACCGTGGGCGCCGCGCTGGCGCTCAAGCTCTCGGCGCTTTTCGCGCCCTTGGTGCTGGGGATGGTAGTGCGCAGCATGGAGCGGGCCAAGCTGATCGCCAACATCGAGTTTGGCGCTTCTTTCGAGCTGTTCTTCATCGTACTGTTTGTTTACGCGGGCGCCAACCTCCATGTGGCCGAAATCGCCGACTACTGGCCGGCCGTGCTGGCATTCCTCGGCGCGCGCGCGGCGGCGAAGTGGCTGGGCGTGGGAGGCTCGGCTCTGCTGCTCGGCGCCTCACCGCGCCAGGCAGGCAGCACTGGCCTCTTGCTGCTGCCCATGGCTGGCCTGGCCATTGGCCTGGTCAACACCACACTAAATCTGTTTCCAGAGAAAGGCGCGGTGATTGGTTCCATCGTTCTGGCTGCGGTCGCCCTGCTGGAGACGGTGGGTCCTCCCATTGCAGCGCGTGCCCTGCGGTGGTCGGGCGACAAACTCAATGAGAATGGGGCAAAGCGCCCGAGCGGCGGCGCGACAAGTAGCGTCCCAAGTAGTACGGCGTCCGACGCGCCGCAAGCTCCATTTCAGCCGCCCGCTGCGCCAGGCGCTTGAGCCACGGCCCATTCACGCGAGAAGCGACTCGGGCGCACCGCCGACAGGCGGGCGCTGCGGTGCCTTGTATATTTGCTCGGGCGATACCCCCACTCCCTTAGCGGGCCCCCAGCGCGTGACTGCTGGCGAAGGAATCACGAATGAATGAACTCTTGAGCTTCTGGGCGCAGTGGCTGCGCCCCTCGGCGGGTCTTCCCACCGTACAGTGGTCTTTGCTGCTGGCGGTGGCGGCCATCGCCGGCCATTTGCTGCAGCGCCACGTGGGTCTGCCCAAGGTGGTGGGCTACACGCTGGTAGGCACGCTGGCTGGGTTGGCCGGTTTCAGCGGTGCACCCTGGCCGCTGCAAGGCATCAGCCTGTTTTTGCTGGAACTGGGCCTGGCCGTTGTGCTGTTCGAAACGGGTGGACGCATTCCGCTGCGCTGGTTCCGCCACAACCCCATGGTGCTGGTGCAAAGCATTGCGGAATCGGCACTGACCTATTTCGCGGTCTACTGGACGCTGGCCTGGCTGGGATTGGAGCGCCAGGTGGCCGGCCCACTGGCTCTGGTGGCCCTGGCGGCGTCTCCTTCGGTCTTGACCCGCGTGGTGGCCGACAACCGCGCGGCCGGCCCGGTAACCGAGCGTGCCATCGTGCTGTCCACACTGTCCACACTGTATGCCCTGACGCTGGGCAGTGCCCGCGCCGAACTGATGAACCGCTCCACCATCACCTTCATCGACACCGTGTCCCCGGTGATGGTGGTGCTGGGAGTGTCCATCGTGGTCGCGGCGGTGCTGGCACTGACGCTGCGCACGGCCCTTCGCTTCATGAGCCCGACGAGCGAGAACACCTCCATCATGCTGCTCACCCTCGTGGCCGCTGCCACCGCCGTGGCGGCGCACATGGGTGGCTCGGCGCCTTTGGCGGCGCTGCTGGGTGCCATGCTGCTCAAGCAGCTCAACCCCAGGCCCTGGGCCTGGCCGCACCAGCTTGGCAATGCCTCGGCCCTTTTGACCATGCTGATGTTTGTGCTGGTTTCCACCGTGGCTGCGCAGGCCGACTGGAGCGGGCGCGTTGCGGGGGTGGTACTGGCTTTGATCGCCGTGCGCCTGGTGGCCAAAGTGGTGGGGGTGGCCCTGGGCAATGTCGGGAGCGGCGCCAGCTGGCAGCAAGCCTTGTGGGTGGCCAGCGCGATGACGCCGATGTCGTCCATCGCCCTTCTGATCGCCTCGCAGTTCGTCGTTGCCTCACCGCAGACCGGCCGCCTGATCGCACAGATTGCGCTGCCCGCGATCTTGCTGATGGAGGTGGCTGGCGCCGTAATTGCCACGGTGGCCATTTACCGGGCTGGCGAGAGCTCCAAGCCCTGGGCACCCCTCACGACGCGCAAAAACGCCGGAGACAACCATGGGTCTTGAAGCCTTCAACCATTCCGAGCCGCTCACCCTGGGGGTCGAGCTGGAATTGCAACTCGTCAACACCCACGATTACGACTTGGCGCCCTACGCTGAGGACATGCTGCGCCTGATGAAAAAGCACCCGCTTCCGGGCAGCGTGGTACCCGAGATGACGAGCGGCATGATCGAGATTTCTACCGGCATTTGCCATTCGAGCAGCGAAGTGCTGGGGCAATTGACGCAGATTCGCGATGCCCTGGTCAAATGCGCCGACAAGCTCAACATTGCGGTGGTCGGCGGCGGCACGCACCCATTCCAGCAGTGGCACGAGCGGCGCATCTACGACAAGCCGCGCTTTCGCGAGCTCTCCGATCTGTACGGCTACCTGTCCAAGCAGTTCACCATCTTTGGCCAGCATGTGCACATTGGCTGCCCCGATGCCGATTCTGCCCTGCTCATGCTGCACCGCATGTCGCGCTTCATTCCGCACTTCATTGCGCTCTCGGCATCGAGCCCCTACATCCAGGGCCAGGACACGGCATTTGATTCGGCGCGGCTCAATTCGGTGTTTGCCTTTCCGCTCTCGGGCCGTGCGCCCATGGCGCTGACGTGGCAGGATTTCGAGGCCTATTTCGACAAGATGACGCACACCGGCGTGGTGCGCAGCATGAAGGACTTCTACTGGGACATTCGCCCCAAGCCCGAATTCGGCACCATTGAAATCCGCGTCTTCGACACCCCGCTGACCATCGAGCGCGCCGCCGCTCTGGCCGGGTTCGTGCAGTCGCTGGGCGCCTGGTTTTTGGCAGAGCAGCCCTTCATGCCGCAGGAAGACGACTACCTGGTCTATACCTACAACCGCTTCCAGGCCTGCCGTTTCGGCATGGACGCGGTCTACGTCGACCCGGCCACGGGCGGCCACATGCCGCTGCGCGAGCACATCATGCGCACCATTGACCAGATTGCAGGCCACGCCGCCGCGCATGGCGCCTCAAGCGCCCTGCACCTGCTGCGCGGCGAAGCCGCCGCCGGACAGAACGACGCGCGCTGGCTTCGTGAGCGCCAGCGCGAAGAGCAATTGCTGGCCGAAGTGACCCGCCAGGCGGCGCAGCGGTTTAGAGGTAGGGATTGATTCCCCCTGCGCCGCTTCGCGTCTTCCCCCTGAGGGGGACGCCTCCAGCGGACTGGCAAAGCCAGATCCGCGGTGGCACTGGTAGCCCGTTTTCAAGCTCTGCGGCATGGCGATCAACGAGCTTCCCAGGTTGCGCCCGTCATACTTGACTCGATGATCGAACCCGAAAACCTCCATGGGTGAATTCGACCTCATAGCAAGACATTTCAAGCGCCCGGTGCGCCGCACCGCGTTGGGCGTAGGCGACGACTGCGCCCTGCTGGCGCCGCGCCCTGGCATGCAACTGGCCGTCTCGTCGGACATGCTGGTCGAGGGGCACCACTTCTTTGCCGACGTGGACCCGCAGGCACTGGGCCACAAGGCGCTGGCCGTGAACCTCTCAGACCTGGCGGCGTGTGGCGCCGAGCCCCTGGCGTTCACGCTGGCCCTCGCCCTGCCCAATGCCGACGACGCCTGGCTGGCGGCGTTTGCGCGCGGCCTTTTTGCCTTGGCCGACGCGCACGGCTGCGAGCTGGTGGGGGGCGACACCACGCGCGGGCCGCTCAATATCTGCATCACCGTTTTTGGTGAACTGCCCACCGGCCAGGCCCTGCTGCGCAGCGGCGCACGGGCGGGCGACGATTTGTACGTGAGCGGGACGCTGGGCGACGCGCGCCTGGCGCTGGAAGCCCTGCAGGGCCGGGTGGCCCTGCCTCCGCCTCTGCTGGCCGCCGCGCGCCAGCGGCTGGAACGCCCCACGCCACGCGTCGCCCTGGGCCAGCAGCTGCGCGGTGTGGCAAGCAGCGCCATTGACCTGAGCGATGGCCTGCTGGGCGATGTGGGCCATGTGCTGCACGCCTCGGGGGTGGGCGCGCGCATTCAGATGGAAAATGCTATTGAATGTATAGCTACAAATTCTTATGGAATAAGTGCTGGAAGCCTATTTGACCAAGATTTTTTGCTTCATTGCGTGCTGTCGGGCGGTGACGACTATGAACTCGCCTTCACGGCGCCCGCTGCTGCGCGCGCCGCGGTGGCTGCGGCGGCGCTGCAAGCCGGCACCGCTGTACGGCGCATCGGCCAGATCGAAGCGGCGCCCGGCCTGCGCGTGGTGGATGCCGCGGGGCGGGAACTGGCGCTGGCGTTCTCATCGTTTGACCATTTCGCCTGAAGCCGGGGTTTTGGCTTCTGCCGAGGGCGTACCCGCCATGATGCGCTGCACCTGCCCGTCGGCTTTGAGCTTGTCAAACGCCTGCTGGGTGCGAAGCACCACTTCCGGCGGCGTCTGCAGGTTGTAGGCCATGTACAGGCCGGTGGAGGCTTCGTCCAAAGTTAGCACGCGCTCCAGGCCCTTGCAATCAAACTGCGTCTGCTGGCACAGCGACGCGGCGTCGTCGGTGGTCAGGGGCACCAGATCCACCTGGCCGCTCAGCAGCTTCTTGAAAACGTCCAGCGACTGGGCGGAAACCACCAGCCGCTCGAAGCCTTTGGAGCGCAGGTACTGCTGGCGCACGTCGTCACGCATGACGCCAATCGTGTACGCCTTGGCCGATTCGAGCGTGCCGATGTCAAGCGGCCTCGATTTGAGCCGGTACAGGTGGTACTGGATCTTCATGATCTCCCCGGCCCAGCGGAACTGGTTTTCGCGCGCCGCCGTGCGGGCGATCAGAAAGATGAGCACGCCCGGCTCTTTGAGCGCCATGTCGTAGGCCCGCGCCCAGGGGTACAGGCGCAGCGTGTAGTCCGTGAGCCCGGCGCGCTGCAGCGTCAGCTCCACCACTTCGGTGGCCGAACCCGTCACCTTGCCGCCCTCGACATAGGTATAGGGGGTGGTTTCCGTCACGGCCTGGATGGTTTGCGCCTGGCACACGGCGGTCCCCATGCAAAGAACCCAGATGCACACCGCCGAGCGACTCATGCTGCTTCTCCTTTTTCTGCAGGCCAGCCCCGGCTCCCCGGGCCCACCACCTGGTTGCGTCCCGCCGCCTTGGCACGGTACAGGGCCTGGTCGGCGCGCTGAAACATCGCGCCAAACTCCTCGGTTGCGCCCGCCTCTCGCACGGCCAGCCCGATGCTGATGGTGACCACCTGCGCGCAGGCGGAATGCAGGTGCTCGATGGCGCAGGCTGCGACGGCTTCGCGCAGGCGCTCTGCCAGCATATGGGCCGCCGGCCCGCTGGTGGCGGGCAGCAGCACGCCAAACTCTTCGCCGCCGATCCGGGCCACCATGTCCCCCGCGCGTCCCAACTGACTTTTCAACGCCTGGGCTACCGCGCTCAGGCAGCTGTCACCCATGGCGTGCCCGTAATGGTCGTTGTAGTCCTTGAAGCTGTCGATATCGCAAATCAGCAGCGACAGACTGTGTCCATGGCGCCGGGCGCGCCGCATCTCGGTGGTTTTGGCTTCATCGAAATGGCGCCGGTTGGGCAGGCCGGTCAGGGCGTCGGTGCGCGCCAGGCTCTGCAGGCGCTCGTTGGCCGCCTGAAGTTCTGCGGTGCGCTCCTGCACCAATTGGGCCAGCCGGTCGCGGTGCTGGGCCAGTTCCTGCTCGTAGCGATGCTGGCGATCCAGGTGGCTTGCCAGACTGCCCTGCAATTGGTTGACCCCGGATTCGAGCTGAGTCAGCTCGTCCTGGCTGCGGCGGCGGGCAAGGCGCAACGGCACTCCAAGCGTCCCGGGGCTCACCGACGCCAGATGCGAGGCAATGCGCTGCACGTGCACCGTGACCATGCGGTTGAACATCAGCATGATCAGGCCCGCCAGCATCAGCGACTGCAGGAGCTGCGCGATCACGATGGTCGCCAGCTCACCGCGCAAACGCTGCCAAAGAACGCTTTCGTCGCCATACAACACCAGATCGCCCACCTCCTCACGCGCACCGGCATAGGGCGCATAGCTCAAGGTCTTGCGGTGCGTGGGAGCGCGGCCCACACCGGTCCATCCTGCATGCGCCCCCTCAAACACTTCGGTCGACTGGTTGGCGAGCGCCACGCGGACCACGATCTTGCCTACCGAGGGGATGCCCTTGGCACTTTGCACCTGCATTTGCAGCGCATCCCTGTCCAGTTCCCAGATCGCCTTGGACAAGGTATGGCCGTAAATCTGCTCGATCTGCGCCAGCTCGGCCTCCATGCGCGCGATACCGGCATTCCATGCCAGCACCGTCAGCACCCCCACCGACACCAGGATGAAAGCCGCACAAAAAAGCAGGCTCGCCAGCACCAGCCGCCCACCGAGCGAGCGGCGCGCCAGCATCGGAAGCACGCCAGCCACCGGCTCCGTGTGCTGAAAGGCTCTGTCGTCTACAGCCATTTTTTCTGCAGGCGTTCAAAGTCGCCGTTGCGGTGAATGGCCTCCAGCCCTTGCCGGAATCGGGCCACGGTGGCGTCGGGCGTCTGGCGGCCAAAGGCCATGTAATAGCCTTCGCCGCTCAGTTCGGGGATGCGGTACACCTTGGTCAGTGTCTTTGCCGGGTCGTCTCCGGCCTGGCGTGCCAGGTAACTTGCCGTCAACTCGCTCATGATCCACAGGTCCACCCGGCCGAGCTTGAGCTTTTCGTAGTTGTGCTCGTACTTCACGCTGGACTGCAGGTTCTGTCCTTTGACAAAACCTTGCGCCACAAGAAACTGCTCGCCCACGTCCTCGTTGACCGTGGCAATCCGATAGCGCTTGGCCGCTTCCAGCGAGTCGATCTGGTAGACGCGGCCTGGTTGCCCAAAAAGGTAGTAATTGGCCGGCGCAATCACGCCCACCCACTTGAACAGCTTGTCGCGCTCCGGCGTGCGCCCAATGCTGTAGATCAGCACACCGGGCGTGCTTCGCGCCGTCTCATAGGCACGCGCCCAGGGCATGGACTGGATCTGCCCCTGCAGACCGAGCTGCGCTAGCACCGCCTGAACTACCTCGGTGCCCAGCCCGACGACCTTGCCGCCTTCGGTGTAGTTGTAGGGGGGGAATTCTTCCGTCAGGATGCGCAGCGCAGCGTCGGCAGCGTCGGCTGCGCCGGCATCGCGCACGCCCGTGCACAGCAGAACCCCCAGGAAGGCAAGCTCGCGCCGGCGAAGTCCCGTGTTCTTGTTCTGTAGATCTTGCATGCTGGCTGGTTGGATGCTGGTTGGATGCAGGCGAAAGATCCCCCGGAATGAGACTCCTACGCTCTCAGTATCGGATTCACGGCACGCGCGGTCAATCACACAAACCCCCGCGCATCTGCCGTCAGCGACGCGGTTGACTGCCAAGGGGTCACCGCGCGGCGCCCACTCCAGCCGATCTCTGCACCAGCTGCAGCACCAGCGGATGCGCCAGCTTGCGCTCGGTGCTGATGGCGTAATAGTTCTCCTGCACCCCGTCGCAGGCCCCCACCAACCGCACCTGACAACGCTGCAGCAGTTCGTCCTGCGCTGCCACCGCGCCGGGAAACACGCCCAGGCCCGTGCCCCCGAAGGCCTCCAGCAGGGCGTTGTCTTCAAACTCTCCGGCCACCCGCGGGCGCAGGCCTTTCTGGGCCAGCCAGTGGTCAATGAGATGGCGAACGATGGAATGCGTGGTGGGCAGCAACACGGGCAAGGACTGCAGCGATGCAGGAAAACCGTCCACCGCCTGCGCCCACCACTGCGGCGCCGCGTACCAACCCATGGCCGAGGTACCCAGCGGATGGTTGTGCACCTTGAGGCGCGGATGGAAAGGGGCCGGATGGTCGGACAGCACCACGTCGAGCTTGTGCAGAGCCAGTTCGGCCAGCAGGTCGGGCATTTCTCCCTCCAGACACACCAGTCGCAGGCCTTGCACCTGCAACACCGGGCGGAGCAGCCGCTGCACCTCCAGCTTGGGCAGGCCATCGGCAATGCCCACGACCAGCCGCACCGACGGGCTCTGGGCTGCGGCACGTACCTGCTCAGGCAGGGCTTCGCCGAGCTGGAAGATGGATTCCGCCTGACGCAAGGCCACCACGCCCGCCTCGGTCAGTGCCAGCCCCCGGCCCGCCGGGCGCAGCAACTGGCAACCGAGGTCGCGTTCAAGCTCGCGGACCTGGGTGCTCACGGTCTGGACCGCCATGTCCAGCCGCGCGGCGGCGTTGGACATGCTGCCCTCTTTGGCCACCATCCAGAAATAGTAGAGGTGGCGGTAGTTGAACGCAGTATTCATTCGCAGATTTTACGGAATTGAAATTCATGTTTTATCTTCTTTTTTAGAAACTATTCATGCCCTATCTTTCGATTTCCTTCTGATTTCTGGAGCTTTCATGAACCACCTCGCCACTCACCAGGGGACTGCAACCGTCCCCAGCGGCTTGCGCAGCACCCTGGCCACGCACCGGGTGCTGCGCAACACCTACGCCCTGCTGTCCCTGACGCTGCTGTTCAGCGCCGCCGTCGCCAGCCTGGCGGTGGCCTTGCGCCTGCCTGCTCCGGGCCTCGTCCTCACGCTGGCAGGCTATTTCGGTTTGCTGTTCCTGGTCCACAAGGTCCAGAACAGCGGCTGGGCCGTGGGCGCGGTGTTTGCGCTCACCGGCTTCATGGGCTACACGCTCGGCCCGGTGCTCTCGGCGCACCTGGCCTTGCCGGGCGGCGGACAGACCATCGCCCTGGCACTGGGCGCCACAGGCACCACCTTCCTGGCCCTGTCGGGATGGGTGCTGGCGACGCGGCGCGACTTCAGCTTCATGGGGGGTTTTCTGTTCGCCGGCATGGTGATTGCCATCCTGGCAGGGCTGGCGGCCATGTTCTTCCAGATCCCGGCGCTCGGCCTGGCGGTATCGGCAATGGTGGCGCTGTTGTCGGCCGGGTTGATCCTGTTCGAGACCGGCCGCATCGTGAGCGGCGGCGAAACCAACTACGTTTTGGCCACCGTGGGCCTGTTTGTTTCGCTGTTCAACCTCTTTACCAGCCTGCTGAGCCTGTTTGGCTTCGGCAGCAACGATTGACTGCCAATGAAGCACACCATGAAAAGCACTTCCCGCACCAGCACCCTGGTCATCGCCCTGACCATCGCCGCCCTCGCCTCCCCCACACTGGCCCACGCCAAGCGCCTGGGCGGCGGCAAATCGCGCTCCATTGCGCCGGCCAGCATCGGCAAGGCGCCATCCGCCCCTGCGGCCCCCAAGGCCCCGAGCGCACCGGCAGCGCCCACCGCCCCGACTGCGGCGGCACCGGCAGCGGCCACCGCGCCCGCAGCGCGCGGCCCCGGCATGATGGGCACCATGGGCGCAGCCGCAGTGGGTGCCGTGGCCGGCACCATGGCCGGCAACGCCCTGGCGGGGTCGAACCCCGCCGAGAAGGACGCCAAGGCCGCCAAAGCCGCAGAAGCCCAGGCGGCTGAAAAAGAAGCCCAGGAACTGCAGCGCAAGGCCGACGAGGCCAAGGCCAAGGCTGCTGCCGCCCGCGCAGCCAGCCTGTAGCAGCCCGCCGCACCGCGAGCAAACCGGCTTCGTTGCCTCGGACGCGCCGCTCAGAGCTGGAGCAAAGCGCCCACTGGCCGGCGCGGTGTGGCAGGCACGTCGCCCGGCGGGTAGCCGATGCGGCACAGCATCTGCACCGTGGGCTCGGCGGCCTCGCGCGGCGCCGACCGCCCGAGCACTAGCTGGTGGACGCGCTCGTAGTGCGGCGCCATTTCGGCAAACTCCTGCAGCGCCTGGCTCATGGGGTGCATGCCCACGCCCAGCTCGGTGGCCTTGAGCTGCAGGCGCACGTACGCGCGGCCGACCCGAATCTGGTCGGCACGGGTGTTACCGCCCGCCAGCCACACGAACCCCATGGCCGTGCGGCTGTGACCTTCGAAGCGCGCAGCGGCCGCCTTGTAGCCCGCGCTGCCTTCGGGTGGCGCCACCGAGCGGTCGAACAGGCCCAGCGCGTCCATGGCGCGCACGAAGGGCGTGTTCAGCGCGATGCCGTCGCGGTGCGCCAGGATCTCGGCCGGGCCGACGCGCATGAGGCGGATGCTCTCCAGCATGGTGCGCGGCGTGCGCAGTTCCACCTGGGCCGACTGCCAACACAGCGCGCGCAGGGCTTGGAGCGGTGCCGGGGCTACCGTGCCCCCCACAGCCAGCCCGTTTTTTTCCTGAGACGCGCTGGCCAACAGCGCCTGCAGCCGTGCGGGCTCCACCGGCTTGGCCGTGTCGAAATCTACCTTGGGCGTGCGGCGGCGCAGCACCTGGGCAAACAACGGGTCAGGCTGGCCACCAGGACGCAGCACTACGCGGGCCACGGGGCGCTCGTCCCAACCTTGCAACTGCGTGGACTGCGGGCCCTGGGGCCACAGCACGACCTCGCTGGCGACGCCCTGCTGGGCCAGGGCCATGACCAGCAGCTCCAGGAAGGCGCCATGGCCAATCAGGATCTGGCGCCCCAGCGGGTCGGTCTCGGGCAGCAGGCGCTCCGGGTCGGTGCGCAGGGTAATGGCGCCTTCCTCGCGCAGGTCCACCACCCAGGGCTGCAGGTTGTGCGGATTGGGTGCGGTGATGGCATACGCCACAGCGCGGCGGCGCGCGTCGGTCTCGCCCAGGGGGCCCTGCCAGGCTTCCACGGCCTGCGCGGGAAAGTAGGAACCCGCACCGCACGCGGCAAGGGGAGCCAGCGCAGCAGCGGCGAGGGTGCCACCACCGGCCAGACGAATGAAGGTGCGGCGGCGCATTGGACTGCTCATGCCATCACCTGGTGGGAATGGGCCGGGGCAAGCAAGCCCAGGTCATGGAGCGCGCGGCGCACTGCCTGCTCGAAGGGCGTGTGCGGCTCTTCGCCGATCAGAGCGCGCAAACGGGTGTTGTCCAGGCCGTGCGGCGTGCTCCACAGGTAGCGCACATCGGCCAGGGCGGCGAAGGTCGGCATCACCAGTCCCGCCACGCGCAGCAGCGGCCAAGGCAGTTGGCCTACGCGCACGGACGCCGGATCCGCCGCCCAGCCCTGCTCGACCGCGACGGTGGTGAGCACCTGTATCCACTGCTGGGCCGTCACCTGCTGGCCGGCAAAGTGCAGGGTGTCGAAGGGCAAGAGCCGATGGCGCTCCTCGGCCACCCGCACCAGGGTGCGGGCCAGGTCGGGCAGGTAGGCCCAAGGACGGCTGACGCCCAGCGGGCCGGGCCAGGTAATGCGGCCACGGATCAGGTGTTTGGCGATGGCCAGGTCCAGCCAGCTGCCTGCACCGCTGCCAAAGAAATCACCCGCGCGCAGCACGATGGCGCGCATGGTCCCATCCTGCGTGGCAATTTGCAGGCGCTGCTCAAGTTGGATGCGCATACGGCCTTTGAAATCCAGCGCGGTCTGCGGGGTGTCTTCGCGCAGTACCGGGGGCATGGAGCGGCCATAGTTGTACACACTTCCGGGCAGCACCAGCGTGGCGCCCAGCGTGCGGGTGACTTCGATGGCGGCGTCCATGAGCGCCTGTGCATGTTTGCGCCAGGCCCTGTGCGTGTAGGCCGGGTTCATGGCGTGCACCACCACCTGCGCACCCTGCGACCGGGCAGCCAGGGCCGGCGTGTCCTCGGCCAGGGCAGAAATCCATTGCACACCCGCCATCGCGGGGCCTGTAGCGCCGGGACGCATCTGGGCGTACACCTGCCAGCCCGCTTCGGCAAAGGCCCGTGTCGCCGCTAGGCCCAGGCGCCCACGGGCACCCAAAATGAGAACAGTGGAGGCAGGCGAGGGATTCACGATAAAGCTCCTTGGAAGTTGAAAAATGAAGGTATGAAGCGATTGTGAAAAGGCGTCGAGAATTACACAATTGGCTAACTGTCCATAACAGCAATGCAAATATGAATACCAGGCTCACCCGATGAGACAAAACTTCGACTGGCGTCTCATCCCCTCCTTTCTGGCCGCGCTGGATCACGGCAGCCTGCTCGGCGCAGCGCGCGCACTGCACGCCAGCCAGCCCACCATCGGCCGCCACATCGCCGAGCTCGAAGCGCAGTTGGGGCTGGTGCTGTTTGAGCGCACCGGCCGCGGTCTGGTGCCCACGCCCACCGCTCTGCGCCTGGCCGAATCAGCGCGCGCCATGGAGGCCGGAGCCGACCAACTGGCGCGCAGCGTCTCGGGCTCGCAAGCGAGCGTGAGCGGCACGGTGCGCATTACTGCCAGCCAGCCCGTCGCCTGCATGCTGCTGCCGCCCTTGCTTGCGCGCATGCGGCTGGAATTGCCCGAGGTGCAGGTGGAGCTGGTGGCCAGCAACGCTGTCACCAACCTGCTGCGCCGCGAAGCCGACATTGCGCTGCGCATGGTGCGGCCTGACCAGGCCAGCCTGGTGGCCAAGCGCATAGCCACGGTCACTCTGGGCACCTACGCCCACCGCGACTACCTGCACCGCCGCGGCACACCACGCCAGCCGGCCGATCTGCTGCTGCACGACATCATCGGCAACGACGGCGATAGCGACATCGCGCGCGGCTTTGCCGCCATGGGCTTTGCGGTGGAGCGCGAGCAATTCGCGCTGCGCACAGACGACCTCATCGCCTATTGGCAACTGGTGCGCAGCGGCCTGGGAATCGGCTTCCTTGCCGACTACATGGCACGCACCGACCGAAACCTGGTGACGCTGCTGCCCATGCTCAAGCTGCCCGATTTGCCCATCTGGCTCACCGTGCACCGCGAGATACGCACCAGCCAGCGCATCCGGGCGGTCTACGATTTTCTGGCCGAGGCGGTGCCCGAGGTGCTTTAGTCTTGTTGCGTCCACCGGAAACTTGCCCAAGCCATGCGCTAGCATGGGCAAGGTCTAGCCCGAACACAAAGGCCCTGCCCATGTTGCCCCGCCCGCGTCATTCCACTCCCCGTATCGCCGCGCTGTGCACGGCCATGCTGCTGGCCTGCGTGGCGGTGGGCGTGCACGCCCAGGCAGCGGACCCCGCCGCTACCGCGTCCCGCATCGACAAGGTCGCGCTCTACCAGGGCAGCGCCACCGTGGAGCGCACGCTGCGCGTGCCGGCCGGGGCGCGCGAAGCGCAGTTTGTCTGTCTGCCCGCCGCTCTGGATGCGCAAAGCCTGCAGGTGATCGGCGACGCCGGCCTGCGTATCGGTGAGCTGCGCGTGCAGACCACCGAGCGTGCCTTGTCCAGCGCCTGCGCAAGCCCACTGGACGCCAAAATCCGCAGCCTGCAGGACGATCTCGCCAACGTGGCCGCCGCCGCCAGCGCGCTGCAGCTGGTCGACAGCTACCTCAAGACCGTGGCCGGCGGAACGCCCGCCGAGGGCAGCCGGGCCGCCCCGGCCAGCCCTGCGCAGATTCAGGCTACGGCAGACGCCCTGCGCCGCAGCGCCGAGGAAGGCCAGAAGCGCGCCCACCAGCTGCAACGCGAGAAAGAAGCGCTGGAACTGCGCCTCAAACCCCTGCTGGCCGATCGCGAACGCACAGCGGGCCAGCGCTCGCGCGTGGTCAACGTGCAAGTGCAACTGGCAAGCGAGCGCGAAGCCACCCTGCGGCTGGCCTACCAGGTGCGTGGCCCGAACTGGCAAAGCAGCTACCGCGCCACGCTGGACGTTGCTACGTCCAAACTTCACCTGGAGCGCCAGGCTATCGTAGCCCAGGCCAGCGGCGAGGACTGGAGCGGCGTGCAGCTGCGCCTGTCCACCGGCGCGCCAGCACGCAGCAGCCAAGGCAGCCTGCCGCGACCATGGACGCTGGACCTCGCGCCGCCACCGCCGCCGTCCGCGCCGGCTCCGGCAGTGATGTCCATGGCCAAGGGCAATGCCGCTGCGCGCGGCGCCCAGGAAGCCGATCGGGCCGAGGCCCCGGCGCCCGACTTCGAGGTGCAGACCGAAGAGGGCGCCTACGCCACCGAATTCGCCGTGCCTGGCCGCACCAGCGTGCCCAGCAGCGGTGAGCGCGTGACACTGGCGCTGGGCGCCGTCGATGCCCAGGTGCGTTTGCTCACGCGCACCGCCCCCGCCGTAGAGCAGGCCGCCTACCTGGTCGCCGAGCTGGCGCGCCCCAGTGGTGTCTGGCCGGCGGGCCCGGTCGCCCTGCTGCAAGGCACGCGCTTTGTTGGCAACGGCCGGCTCGATTTCGCTGCGGCCCCGGCCGACACGGCCACCGCCGAACTCGCCTTTGGCCGCGACGACCAGGTCACGGTGCGCGCCGAGCCAGTGCAGGAGCAGCGCGGTACAGCCGGCCTCACAGGTTCGCGCACCGAGCGCACCTTGCAAAGCCGCTACCGCGTGGACAACCGCCACCCGGGCGCCATCGAGCTGCAAGTACTGCACGCAGCGCCGGTGTCGCACGACGAAAGAATCGAGGTCAGCTCGCGCTACACGCCGCAGCCGGCCAGCCTGGCCTTCGCCAACAAGCCCGGCACCGTGCTGTGGCAACAAAGCCTGGCGGCTGGCGCAAGCGCAACCTTTGCCGCCGAACATGTACTGAGCTACCCCAAGGACGCGCCACTGCGCGAAAGCCGATGACGACCGATCCGCTCCCCACAGTGATGGAAGTGACGCCGCCCCCCCCCCCGCGCCGCGCCAGCGCCCGCTTTCTGCTGGCGCACCCGGCGCACTTCATCGCTCTGGGCTTTGGTTCGGGCCTCTCGCCCTGGGCGCCGGGCACCGTGGGCACGCTGTGGGCCTGGGTGGCCTGGCTGGTGCTGGCGCGCTGGTTCAGCGTGGCGGAACTGGGCCTTCTGATTGCCGCCGGCACCCTGGTGGGCTGGTGGGCCTGCGCCGTGGCGGCGCGCAACCTGGGCGTGGCCGACCCCGGCAGCATCGTGTGGGACGAGGTGCTGGCCTTCTGGCTCATTCTCTGGCTCGCCATGCCGATGGGGCTGGTGGGTCAGGCGGTGGCTTTTGCGCTGTTTCGCTATTTCGACGCCGCAAAACCCGGCCCCGTCGCCTGGGCCGACGCGCAGTTCAAGGGCTTTGGCGCGCGCGGCGCCTTCGGCATCCTCTTCGACGACTTCGTCGCCGCTTTTTGCACGCTGCTGGTTATGGCCCTATGGAGGTTCTTGTGAGCCTTGAATCGCTCATCAATCAGGAGCTGCAAGCACAGACACCGTCTGCGCTAGAGGCCGATTTGACCCATATTTCTGTCCAGCTTCTGGCGCGCGGCGAAAAGCTGGTTACTGCGGAGAGCTGCACTGGCGGGTTGATTGCCGCCGCCTGCACGGCACTCGCTGGCTCCAGCCAGTGGTTCGAGCGCGGCTTCGTCAGCTATTCCAACGCCGCCAAGAGCGAGCTGCTGGGCGTGGACCCGGCGCTGATCGCGCAGCACGGCGCGGTCAGCGGGCCGGTGGTGCGCGCCATGGCCGAAGGAGCGCTGGCGCATTCGGCCGCGCAGGCCAGCGTGGCAGTCACCGGCGTGGCCGGCCCCTCGGGCGGCAGCGCCGACAAGCCGGTGGGCACGGTGTGGTTCGGATGGTGCCTGGCCGGCCGTACGCACAGCGAGGTGCAGCACTTTCCCGGGGACCGCGCCGCAGTGCGCGCCGCCACGGTGGTCCATGCGCTGGCGCGGCTGAAGGCGCTGCTGCAGCCAGGCTAAAAATATTAGAGAAATAGGCATTCAGCGCCTATCCATCAAAGGTTTAAAGCTATTTATTCAATAGCAAATCAGGCGCCGTGGCACTTCTTGAACTTCTTGCCGCTGCCGCACCAGCACGGATCGTTGCGTCCCGGTTCGGGCGCCTTGCGCACCGTCTCCACGCGCGGACCCAGGCTTTTCCAGAGCTGGCGCAGGTCGTACACCGCCCAGATGGCCTCGCCAAAAAGCTCTACGCGAGTTTCACTGACCGAAGGCGCGCCGTCTTCGGAATACATGTTGATGGTGGCCTGCGCGGTGTCGTCCTCGGTCAGCGCGACGATGGAGTCGAGCGCATCGTCCAGCCACTGCGCGTGTTCGCGCTCGCGTGGCGGCGCCCAGTCCTCCGGCCAGTTCTCCACGGCAAACATGAAGCCGAGCGCCCAGACCTGCGCAAACGAGGGGATTTCTTCGTCGTCCAGCGGCGGCCGATCCGCTTCGGGCAGCGCCAGCAGCGCACCGC
>JAGNYI010000010.1:86538-88914 GCA_017985015.1 Giesbergeria sp.
GCCCAGTCCTCCGGCCAGTTCTCCACGGCAAACATGAAGCCGAGCGCCCAGACCTGCGCAAACGAGGGGATTTCTTCGTCGTCCAGCGGCGGCCGATCCGCTTCGGGCAGCGCCAGCAGCGCACCGCGCACGTCCATCACCTCGGGCTCCAGGGTGCGGGGGTCGTCGAGCGCTTCCACTGGCGTATCGAGCGCCAATGTCACCTCGTCCCAGCGGCGCTGCCACAGTGCCAGGAAACGCGCCTGCTGCTCTGCACCCGAAAACATGGGCAGCAGCGGCAGGGTTTCGCCATCCGGCACTTCGATGTTTTCTCCGTCGCCGAGCAGCATGGACAGGTATTCGGCGGGTGGAATGGCGCGGCGGCTGCAAACCAGGGCCGTCAGAAAACCATCGCAGAACTCCCACTGCGGGGTTTCATCCAGGCGCGTGCGCAGTTCGTCCAGCAAGTCGTCGAGCGCCTCCAGGTCTTCGGGTGCAAGCGCAGGCGTCCGATGGGCGCCGGGTTCGGGGGTGGCTTGGGTCATGGCATATCCGATCTACGGGCAAAGGCTTCTATGATCCCCGGCTGCCGCGCCTGCCAAGGACAGAGGGCGCGCCGGGCACGGCGGCCAGTGTAGCGCCGGCCTTTTCGCTTGCTCCATGACCGATTACCCCGATTTTCTGCGCGCCCAGGCCGCCACCCAGACCCGAAGCATCGCCAGCTACCACCCCGGCGGCGAGCAGTTGTGGCTCAAGAAAGCCGGCGCGCGCAACAGCATGGGGCGCTACCGGCTGATGGGCACGCTCGCCCGAACGCTTCGACTGCCGCTGCTCACCCCGGTGCCGAACCTGGGCGGAGAACAGGCCATTGCCACCGAGGTGCGGCGGCTGCGCGAGTTGGCATCGCTCGGTGTGCAGGTTCCCGCCTTGCTGGCGGTGCAATCCGATGCCTTGCTGATGCGCCATCTCGGGGTTCCGGGCCAGCCCACGCCCTCACTGGCCAACGAAATGCGCGACGCCGTGCCCGCAGGCGCGCTCGCCGTGCTGGCGCTGTGGCAGCAGGGGCTGTCGGCGATCGGTGCGGTGCACCGGGGCGGAAGCTACCTCAGTCAGGCGTTTGCGCGCAACCTGGTGCGCTGTGGTGACGGCCATGTAGGTTTCATCGATTTCGAGGACGACCCCGGATCGGTGCTCCCGCTGGGCTTGTGCCATGCGCGCGATGCGCTGTGCTTCGCTCACTCCAGCGCGCTGGCGTTGCACGAGGCCGGTGCCCTCACTAAGGCGCGCCCGCTCTGGACCACCTGGGTGGCACAAGGGAGTCCCGAGATGCAGGCTGCACTGGTGGCCAGCATCCGGCGCCTGTCGGCGCTGCGCCACCTGCCCACCAGCCGCCGCCTGGGCCGCGACCTGCAGCGCGCACGCGCAGCCTGGGTGCTGCTCGCCCCCTGATGATGAGCGCCTGCGGCACACTGTGGATTGACGCAACCGCATCCTGAGGAGACCCCATGCAATTGACCGCCGCCGTCGCGCAAACCGCGACCGTCATGTTCGACACCGCCGCCACCGTCGCGCGCGCCGAAAGCCTGATGCACGAGGCCGCCCAGCGCGGCGCACAGGTGCTGGTGTTCCCTGAGGCCTTCCTGGGCGGCTACCCCAAGGGCGCAGACTTTCACATCTACATCGGCGGACGCACACCCCAGGGGCGCGAGGATTTCAAAAAGTACTTTGACGCAGCCGTGGCGCTGGACGGCCCGGAACTCGCCCGGCTCGCCAAGACCGCCGGGCGCCAGAAGCTCCACGTCTGCATTGGCGTCATTGAGCGCGATGGGGGCACGCTGTACTGCACCGCCGTCTATCTGGGTCCGGATGCCCAGGGCGAAGGCCGGGTGCTCGGCCACCACCGCAAGCTCATGCCGACCGCGCTTGAACGCCTGGTCTGGGGCTATGGCGACGGCTCGACGCTCAAGGCCATTGACACACCTTACGGCAAGCTCGGGGCCGTCATCTGCTGGGAAAATTACATGCCGGCTATGCGCATGGCCATGTACCAGCAGCGCGTGGCCCTGTACTGCGCGCCCACGGCCGACGACCGCGACAGCTGGATTGCCAGCATGCAGCACATCGCCATGGAAGGCCGCTGCTTTGTGCTGTCAAGCTGCCAGCACCTGCGGCGGACGGACTTCCCGATGGACGCCATGCACAACCGCCTGCCCGAAGCCGACGACACACTCTTGATGCGCGGCGGAAGCTGCATCATCGGCCCGCTCGGCCAGGTGCTGGCCGGGCCGGTGTACGGCGAGGATGTGCTGCTGACCGCCGAGATCGACACCGGCGACATCGCCCGCGCGCAGATGGACTTCGACCCCGTCGGCCACTACGCGCGGCCGGACGTGTTCC
>JAGNYI010000083.1 GCA_017985015.1 Giesbergeria sp.
CAGCCCCGTGTATTGAAAATCAATCATTCTGACGAGCGACGCGCAACACTTCTTCTGCAGTCGTCATGCCTTGAAGCACCTTGGTGGCCCCATCCTGCAGCAAGTTCCCTGCCGCATACACGCCGTCGTCCTGCGCCAAGGCGGCGCCTTTGGTAAGCACTTTCTTCTTGATGTCCTCAGACATGATCAGTAACTCGTGCAGTGCGAGGCGTCCACGGTAGCCTGTGCCCCGGCAGGCCGGGCAACCCACCGCGCGGTAGAGCGTCTGGCCCGCACCAAGCTCCACGCCGAGGGAGTCCGCCGCAGCTTGCGCCTGCTCTGGCGCAAGTGCTTGCCGGCAATCGCCGCAGAGCCGGCGCACCAGGCGCTGGGCCAGCACGCCGATGACCGATGCAGTGATCAGATACGGCTCCACCCCCATGTTGATGAGGCGCACCACAGCGCCCAGCGCGCTGTTGGTGTGCAGGGTGGAGAGCACGAGATGCCCGGTCAGCGCGGCCTGAACAGCGATTTCTGCCGTCTCTCCGTCGCGCATTTCCCCGATCATGATGACGTCGGGGTCCTGGCGCAGAAAGGAGCGCAGCACCTTGGCAAAACTCAGTCCGATCTGGGGCTGGACCTGCACCTGATTGAGCCATTGCAATCGGTATTCGACCGGGTCCTCCACGGTCAGTATCTTGAGATTGGCGCCTTCAAGCTCCTGCAGCGAAGCGTACAGTGTGGTGGATTTGCCGGAGCCGGTGGGGCCGGTGACGAGAAAAATGCCGTGCGGCACAGTAAGCACTTGCCGCAAGGCTTCCAGCGTGGGCGCCGTGAACTGCAGGCTCTCGAGCGAGAGCAGATCAAAATTCTTTTCCAGCAAACGCATCACCACCGATTCGCCAAACATGGTCGGCATGGTCGATACCCGCGCGTCCATCTCTTTGCCGTGCACACGCAACTTGGTGCGTCCGTCCTGCGGCATGCGGCGTTCGGCAATATCGAGTTGGGAAAGAATCTTGATGCGAGAGACCACGGCCGGTGCGTCTTTGTTGTCCAGTTCATCGACCTGGAACAACTCGCCGTCCACCCGAATGCGGACTACCGATTTTTCTTCGTAAGTTTCAATGTGAATATCAGATGCTTGCGACGCCACTGCGTTCGAGATGATCTGATTCACCCGTTGGATGATGGGCGCCTCCGACGCCATGTCGCGCAGGTGCTCGATAAACTCTGCCGCCTCGGGTTGTCCATCACCGCCCATGCCCTCATCGTCTGACTCCTGAAGGTACCAGGCATTGAGTTGTGAAGATATTTCGGTCTCTAAACCCAAGTAAATATCGGGTACGCGATCAAACACCAGCGCCAACGCGTTTTTCAGAGAATTGCTTGTCGGATCAGGGCTTGCAAAGGCAGGGGGCTCCTGGGTTTGATCAATATCCCCCAGCGGCAAAAGATGATTGGCCAGAAGAAAACTCGTGTTGAGGCTGGAGGTTTCCGGCTTGGTTTTGGGAAAACTTTCCGGCCGCACCAGCGGCAAATCGAATTGGTGCGCCAGCGCAGTAAATACATCAACTTCCGAGACAATACCCAGATTGACAAGCAAGCGGCCCAGACGCGCGCCCATCGAACGCTGCACTTCCAGCGCGCGATCGAGGTCGTTGCGGGATATTTTCTGCGCTGCAAAAAGAATTTCTCCAAGCTTCAAAGGCTTGGCATCCAGGCTTTCTACAGCACCCGCATCAGTCATAGAGTTCATTGTCCGCGCCTATCTCTGATTTTTTGAATATTGTGAGTGGCAAATATTCTCTAGCGAGAAAAGAAACAATAAATCACACGTTCTGCATGAATGTTTCTATTTTTTATCAGCAATGGCCGACCCGAAAAACCGTGGAATTTACCACGAAGCACCGGCCCGGCGCCCGGTCAGTGCGCTTGCCGATGGGTTCACAGAGGCCCCGCCCTGCCGCATGCGCCATGCCAGAGGCCAAGCAGCGTCGCTTTGAAATGCTGCCACCGACTGCGCCCCGCGACGCAGTTGAAGCCGATCTTCATCAGCAGCCGCCAGGCAGACGCCAGCGCCCAGCGCAGCGGCACGAAGGGTTGCCGGTACAGCAGCACCGCATTGCGCACCTGAAAGTAGTGCCGCCATGGCGGATACGCCAGGAACCGGCGCCCCATGAACACAATGGGCGGCCCCCCCAGGCCATGCGCCATGCGCGCAGAGCAGACGCCCAGCAAATCCCACCCTGCGGCACGCGCACGCAGGCTCCACTCCACATCGACGAAGTCGATGAACCAGTCGGCGCGCATGGCCCCCACCTGATCAAGCACGGCAAGCGGAATGAGGCAGCCGGAAGCGATCAGGTGGTCCACCACATGTACCACGTCGGGTGCGCAGCTAAGCCGGCGAAAACGCAGGCCCTCCAACCACACGAACGGGGAATGCGCGATGGGTTGGCGCGGGTCGGCGTGCAGTGGGCCAGCAGCGCCAGCGCTGGGACGCGCCTGCAGCGCGCCGAGGAGTTGCCCGACCATGCCGGGCTCGGGCACGCTGTCCTGGTCCATGAGCAGCACATGGCTGGCGCCTTGGGTTCGGGCCCAGGCGATGCCGTGGTTCTGGGCACCGCCTATTCCCAGGTTGTGCTCCATGCGCAGGACGGCATCGACCTGTGGAGCCGCAGCCCGGCACCACGCAGCCAGGTCGGCAGTCGAGGCGTTGTCCACGACGACCAAGCGCGCTACCTGCGGCCGCAGGGCCTTGATCTGCAACAGCAGCGCCGCAAGCTCGGGCTGAAAAGTCACCACCACCGCCACGACGGACTCCGAGCGCTGGGGCACGGCCTCTTGCAGTGGGGTGTCCAGCAGACTATCGACAGAGGGTTGCCGCGCCGGCGTGTGCTCGGTCATATCGAGCGCTCTCGCCGACAGAGCCAGGTATAAGCCGCTGCAATACGCGCCCACTGGTAGCGATCGGACAGCTCCCCTTGGGGATCTGGCGTCCAGGCGGGTGCGTCAGGCTGGCGCAAGCGCTCCGCAAGTTCTGACACGGTTGCAAAGTACCCGCCGCGCCCTCCCAGCGTGTGGCGGTTGAAGACGCAATCGAACGCCAGGATGGGACGGCCGTAGGGCAGCATCTCGATCAGCGAGGGGTTGGTTCCGCCCACGCTGTGGCCGTGCAGGTACAGGCGGCAGCCGGCCCGCAGGGCTGCAAGTGCCTGCGGTTCGAACAAGGAATCGATGCACTGAATGCGCGGCTCGTTGTGGTAGCGCTGCAGCAGCAGCTGCCCGAGGGCCGTGGTGCTGAAGTTTCCCACCACGACGTAGCGCTCGGACCCGGCAGCCAGGGCCGCCTCCATCATTTCGGCGATCTGGTTTTCGGGCTCTATGCGGGCGACAGTCAGCAGGTAGCTGCAAGGCTCCAGGCCAAAGCGGTGCTGCAGAATGCCCTGTACCTGGGTTGGTTCCAGGTGCAATACATGGTCGTTTCCGTAGGGGATGACGGTGCTGCTGCGGCCATAGGTGCGGGAGACGATGTCGGCAATGCCCTGGTTGTCGCTGACCACGTGGTGGGCGTGGCGGATGGCGAGCCGTTCGCTCAGGCGCAGAAAGGCGCGCGGCAACCCCCGCCACTTGCTGCGCCGAGCCTCCAGGCCATCGACGTTGACCACGATGCGCCGCGGGCCAGCGAGCCAGCGCATGAGCGGCATGAACACTCCCGCCGAAACCCCCATGACCACGATGGCATCAGAGCGGCGGTAGCTCAGCAGGAAACTGAGCAGGTCGTAAGGTACCGACGCTGCCCCGTTGGCACGCAAGGGCAGGTAGCGGTGCCGCAACCCGGGGCCATCGGCCGCCCGGGCGCTGCGCCCACGGGAGGACCCAAACACCTCAACCTGGTGCCCGAGCGCCGCCAGACGCGGGGCAAGCTGTGCGACACAGGTTTCAAACCCTCCGTAGCGCGCAGGAAGGCCATCCGTGCCTATCAGGGCGATCCGCAGGCGAGGCTGCAAGGCGCCCCTGTCCACCACGGGCTTTGAGCCGCCGAGGCCTTCAGGTGCGGCCCATGCGGCACCATCCGGCGTGGTGGCATTCACGTCATCAGGCCGCGACTTGCACATGGGCAAGGCTCAGGCCCGCAAGGTCCTTGGCCGACAGTACCGGCGCTTTGCCCAGATCCGGCCAGGCAATGGCCAACTGTGGGTCGTCCCACGCGATGCAGCGCTCGTGCTCAGGGCTGTAGTAGTCGGTCGTCTTGTAGAGAAAATCAGCGGACTCGGACAGCACCAGGAAGCCATGGGCCAGGCCGGGCGGAATCCAAAGTTGGCGATGGTTGCCCTCCGTCAGCTCGGCGCCTGCCCATTGGCCGAAGGTGGGCGAACCTTTGCGGATGTCCACCGCAACATCGAACACGGCGCCACGCACCACGCGCACCAGCTTGCCTTGCGCCCTGGGCGGCACCTGGTAGTGCAGGCCGCGCAGCACGCCCTGGCTTGAGCGGCTATGGTTGTCCTGCACAAACTGCAAGTCGCTGCCGGTGGCTTCATTGAACGCGCGCTGGTTGAAGCTCTCATAAAAGAACCCGCGCGCGTCACCGAACACCTTGGGTTCGATCAGCAGGACGTCGGAGATGGCAAGGGGCGTGACTTGCATGGCGTTCAATAAACCTTCTCTTTGAGCAGGCGCATCAGGTACTGGCCGTAGCCGTTCTTGGCCAGCGGCTGCGCCAGGCGTTCGAGCTGGGCGTCGCCGATCCAGCCGCTGCGCCAGGCGATCTCTTCGGGGCAGGCAATTTTCAGGCCCTGGCGGCGCTCCAGCGTGGCGATGAACTGGCCGGCGTCGAGCAGGCTGTCGTGGGTACCAGTATCGAGCCAGGCGTAGCCCCGGCCCATGATTTCCACGTGCAAGGCGTCTTGTTCGAGATAGAGGCGGTTGAGGTCGGTAATTTCCAGTTCGCCGCGGGGCGAAGGCGCCAGGTGGCGCGCCAGCTCCACCACGCGCTCGTCATAGAAATACAGGCCCGTAACCGCATAGTTCGACTTGGGAACCTTGGGCTTCTCCTCGATGGAGAGCACCTTGCCAGCGGCATCGAACTCGGCCACACCGTAGCGCTCGGGGTCGTGCACGTGGTAGGCGAAGACGGTGGCGCCGTGTTGGCGCTGGCCGGCGCTGGCGAGCAGCTCGTGGATGTCGTGGCCGTAGAAGATGTTGTCGCCCAGCACCAGGGCGCTGGGGTGGCCGCCCAGAAATTGCTCGCCGATCAGAAACGCCTGCGCCAGACCGTCGGGGCTGGGCTGCACCGCGTATTGGAGCTTGAGTCCCCACTGGCTGCCATCGCCGAGCAACTGCGCAAAGCGCGGCGTGTCCTGCGGCGTGCTGATGAGGAGGATCTCGCGGATGCCGGCGAGCATTAGGGTGGCGAGCGGGTAGTACACCATGGGCTTGTCGTACACCGGCAGGAGCTGCTTGCTCAGCGCCAGTGTGGCAGGGTGCAAGCGGGTGCCGGAGCCGCCGGCGAGCACGATGCCTTTGCGGGTGGGGGTCGTCATGTCAAAGCTTTCAAAGGATTTCGCGCAGCATGCGGGCCACGCCCTGCTGCCAGGGCGGGAGTGTGAGGCCGAAGGTGTTCCGCAGGCGCGCGGTGTCCAGGCGCGAATTGTGGGGCCGGGCAGCGGGCGTGGGGAACGCGCTGGTGGGCACGGGAGCCACTTCGGTTGCTTTCAATTTGATAGCTGGTTGCGCAATAGCAGCCTGCGCTAGCACCTCTTTTGCATACAAATTCCAGTTGGTTTCGCCGGCTGCCACGCAGTGGTACAAGCCGCCGTCCTGGGGGCGCGCCTGCAGGTGGCGGATGGCGTGGGCGGTGACGTCGGCAAGCAGGTCGGCGCCGGTGGGCGCGCCCCACTGGTCGTCGATCACGGTGAGGCGCTCACGCTCCTGCGCCAGGCGCAGCATGGTTTTGGCAAAGTTGCCACCGCGCGCCGCATAGACCCAGCTGGTGCGCAAGATCAGGTGCTTGGCGCCCGATTGCTGGATGCGCTGCTCGCCTTCCCACTTGGTGCGGCCATAGACGGAGAGCGGTGCGGGCCGGTCGGTTTCCACCCAGGGGCGGCTGCCGCTGCCGTCAAAAACGTAGTCGGTGCTGTAGTGCACCAGCCAGGCGTTCAATCGCGCAGCCTCTTCGGCCAGCACGCCGGGCGTGGTGGCGTTCAGCAACTGGGCCAGCTCGGGCTCGCTCTCGGCCTTGTCCACGGCGGTGTGGGCGGCGGCGTTGACGATCACATCGGGATTGAGCGCGCGCACGGCCTGTGCGATGCCGTCCGGGTTGGAGAAGTCGCCGCAATGGTCCTGGCTGTCGAAATCGAGCGCAGTGACGTGGCCCAGCACCGAGAGGCTGCGCTGCAGTTCCCAGCCGACCTGGCCACCCTTGCCGAAGAGCAGGATGTTCATGCGTTGGCTGCCGTGGCGCCCGGTGCGTACTGCGTCTGCACCCAGTCTCGGTAAGCGCCGGTCTGCACATCGGCCACCCATTGAGGATTTGCCAAGTACCACTGCACCGTCTTGCGAATGCCGGACGCGAAGGTCTCGGCAGGCTTCCATCCCAATTCGCGCTCGATCTTGCGTGCGTCGATGGCGTAGCGGCGGTCGTGGCCGGGGCGGTCCTGCACGTAGCTGATCTGCTCCGCGTACGGCTTTCCGTCCTTGCGCGGGCGCAGTTCATCGAGCAGGCGGCAGACGGTGTGCACGATGTCGAGGT
>JAGNYI010000011.1 GCA_017985015.1 Giesbergeria sp.
GATTCGGTGCGTCGCAGCCGCGATGTAGCCCACACGCAAGTCTGCCGACAACGTCTTGGAAAAGCTGGACACGTAGATCACCCGCTCCAACTGGTCCAGCGCCGCCAAGCGCGGCGCCGTGGCAGGCTGCAGGTCGGCAAACGGGTCGTCTTCTACCACCAGAAAGCCGTGCGTCGCGGCCAACTGCATCAGCCGGTGCGCCTTGGGCAGGCTGATGGAGCCGCCCGTGGGGTTGTGAGCCAGCGACTGCGTGAAAAACACCTTGGGGCGGCGCGTCTGCAGAATCGCTTCCAGCGCATCGAGGTCGGGGCCATCGGCTTGGCGCCGAACACCCAACATCTGGACCTTGGCCAGCCTGAGTTTGCCGAACAAGGGGTAATAGCCCGGCGCATCCACCAGCACCTCGTCCCCCGCCTCCAGCAGATGGCGCACGATCAAATCGAGCGCGTGGTTGGCGCCTTGCGTCAGCAGCACCTGCCGCTCATTCACATGAATGCTGCGCTCGCACAGCATGTGCGCGATGGTCGTGCGCAGTGGCAGATAGCCCCAGGACGTGCTGTAGCCACGCTCAATCTCGCACATGCTGTGTGAGCGCGCGCGCCGCAGGTGCCGACGCAGTTCCGAGCCTTCCAGCCAAGAGGCGGGCGGCCGTCCTTCTCCCACGCGCACTTGGTAGTGCTGCTCAAGCTGCTCGCGCAGCAGCGACACCACGTCTACCGCCTCGGTCACGTGCAACGGTGGCAACGGGGCCCGCAGGCCATGGGGCTTGCGCACGTAGTAACCCGAACCGGCACGCGCCTCCACATAGCCGCGTGCCGCCAGGCGCGCATAGGCTTCCACCACCGTGTTGCGTCCGACACCCTCTTTCGCGGCGGCATCACGTATCGAGCGCAGGCGGGCGCCCACGGCGATTCCACCCTGCTCGATCGACTGCTCAATGCTCTGCGCCAAGGCCACCACCTTGCTTTGGGAAACCGCTACATCCTTTTCCAGGCTCATGTGCATCCTTTGGTGTCTCCGCGTTTCATGGGTACAGTTTATGTTTCTGCGCCCAAACTGTACCCATGAATGCGCCGACAGGAGTTCTATACTTTCTTACGCCCTTTCAGCACCGAGCATGGAAGGGCGTCGCTACAGAAGAACATCACGCCAATAGGGCGGACATTTCAACCGACAGGAGACACACATGGCAGATCAATCCATCAACCGACGCAACATCCTCAAATCCTCCCTGGCCGCAGCTGCCGCTGCGGGCGCTGCCGTGCCGTTGGTCAGTCATGCCCAGGCGACCGTGACCTGGCGCATGCAAGCCCTGTGGGACGGCGGCACGACACCACAGAAATTTGAAGAGCGCTTTGTCGCCCGCGTCGCCGAGCTTACCGGTGGCCGGTTCAAGATCAACCTGTTCGCTGCCGGGCAGATCGTGCCCGCTGCACAGGCCTTTGACGCCGTGCGGGGTGGCGCGTTCGAGCTGATGAAGACTTTCGACGGCTACGAGGCAGGGAAGATTCCGTCGTTTGCTTTCACCAGTACCATTCCGTTCGGTTTCCCGGAGAGCGACGAATACGAGGCCTGGTTCTATGAGCGCGGGGGCCTTGAAATGGCGCGGCAGGCCTATGCGCCGGCCGGCCTTTTCTACATTGCACCCACGGTGTATGGCCAGGAGCCACTGCACTCGAAAGTGCCAATTCGCAAAATGGCCGACCTGGCTGGCAAGAAGGGCCGCTTCGTGGGGCTGGCCTCGGCGGTGATGGGCGCCATGGGCGTGGCGGTCACGCCGCTGCCCACGGGTGAGGTCTACACCGCGCTTGACAAGGGCGTGATCGACATGGCCGACCGAGGCGATCTGACGGCCAACTTCGAAGCGGGTCTGGCCGAAGTGGCGAAATACGTGATCGTGCCCGGCTTTCACCAGCCCACCACCGCCGCCAGCTATGTTGCCAACCGGGGCGCGTACGACAAACTGCCCGCTGAATTCAAGGCAGCCTTGGCGGTGTCTGCACGCGAAGTCTCGACCGCGCTGCGCCAGCACATCCTGGTGAATGACGCCACGGTGCTGGCCAAGTACCAGGCCAAGGGCTGCGAAATCATCCGCTTCAGCGCGGCCGATATTGCCGCCGCTCGCCCCAAAGCCATGGCGACCTGGCGCACTGCGACCAAGGGCGACGCACTGGCCACCAAGATTCTGGACAGCCAGGTGGCGTTCATGAAGGAACTGGGCTTGTTGGCCTGATCTTGAAGCGCGGGACAGGCGCCTGTCCCGCGCGCACCGCCCGATAGGCCCGCCCTGTGACTGCGCGCGGCCCCTGCATCGGCGGCCCCATTTGTTCTCCAGGAGTCACGTATGCCTCAATGGCTGATCTTCTCCACGTCTGCGATCACCACCTTCAACCGCTGGATCTTCCAGGCCACGGTGTGGTTGATGGCGATCGTGGTTCCCGTCATGCTCTACGAAGTCGTGGCGCGCTACCTATTCAATGCACCCACGGTGTGGGGCATGGAACTGGCGGTGCTGCTGTTCGGCCCCTACTTTCTGCTTGGCGGCCCTTACCTGCTGCACCTCAAGGGCCATGTGGCGCTGGACGTCGCGCGCGAACGCATGAGCCCCGCGTGGCAGCGCCGGTTTGACTTGCTGAACTACCCGGTCATCGTGATGTTCTGCGTCATCCTGCTGTACTTCAGCGTCCCCTCAGCGCTCAGTGCATTCAGCTACCGCGAGACGAGTTTCTCGGCCTGGAATCCGCCCATCTGGCCCTTCAAGGCCACTGTGCCCCTGGCCTTGGTGCTGATGCTGCTGCAGGCAGTGGTCGAATTCGTCAATACGCTGTTCACGCCTGCGGACGTTACCTACGGCAGCACGGGCAGCGTCCCGATGGAGGGGCATCCATGAGCCCCAACATGATCCTGCTGCTGATGTTCGGCGGCCTTACCGTGTTCATGCTCACCGGCCTGCCGATTGCGTTCGTGCTGGGCGGCCTGTCGCTGCTTTTCACCGTCACTCTGTGGGAGCCCAACGCCGTCATCGTGATCGTGCTGCAGATCTACGACACCATGAAGTCGGAGGCGCTGCTGGCCATTCCGCTGTTCATCCTGATGGCCTGCATCCTGCAGCGCTCGGGCGTGATCGAGGACCTCTACAAGGCGATGGAACTGTGGTTCGGGCGCCTGCGCGGCGGCTTGGCCATCGGCACCGTGATCATCTGCGTGATGATGGCAGCCATGACCGGCGTGGTCGGCGCTGCCGTCACGGCGATGGGCATTCTGGCGCTTCCCGAGATGCTGCGCCGCGGATACAAGCCCGAGCTGGCGCTGGGCACGATCTGCGCGTCCGGGACGCTGGGCATCCTGATTCCGCCCTCGGTGCTGACCATTGTCTACGCGGTGACAGCGCAGATCTCGATCGGCCAAATGCTGATCGCCGGCATCGTGCCAGGCATCTTGCTCGCGAGCCTGTATATCGGCTATATCGTCGTCGTCGGGTGGCTCAAGCCAGAGTGGGTGCCGATCGATCGCTCGATACGCAGCGCGCCCTTGCGCGAAAAGTTGCTCTCGCTGCGCACGCTGGTATTCCCGATATTGCTGATCGTGCTGATCCTTGGCTCGATTTTCTTTGGTATTGCCACGCCGACCGAATCGGCCGCCGTAGGCGTGGGCGGTGCCTTGCTGCCGGCGCTTTTCAAGCGCAGCGTCAACTTGACCATGCTGCGCACGGTCGGTGCCGAGACACTCAAGGCAAGCGCCATGATTTTGTGGATCACCTTGGGCGCCAAAGCCTATGTGGCGATCTTCACCGGGCTGGGCGGCGCCGACACGCTGCTGCAGTTCATCCAGGGGCTGGATGTGAACCGCTGGCTGATCCTCGGGGCCATGATGCTGCTGCTGATCTTCCTGGGAACGGTGCTCGACGAGCTGGGCATCATCCTGCTGACGGTGCCGGTGTTCCTGCCCATTGTCCGGCTGCTGGGCTTTGACGAGCTGTGGTTCGGCGTGCTGTACGCCGTCACCATCCAGATGGGTTACATCAGCCCACCGTTCGGCTACACGCTGTTCTACATCAAGGGCACGCTGCCCAAGAACATCACCATGGGCCCGGTCTACCGCGGCATCCTGCCCTTTGTCGGACTGCAGTTCGTTGGCCTGCTGATTTGCGCCGCCTTCCCCGATCTCATCACCTATCTGCCCAGGCTGATGGCCGCGCGCTGAGTGCGCCCCAATCGCCTGTCCGGCACACTTTTCCTTTTTTCTTGTTGAACCCCTGTCAGGAATCATCATGACCACCAGCACTACCTCTCCCAGCAGCCGCATCAGCGGATTTCACAATCTCGACGTGCCCGCCCGTATCGATGCAGTCGCCCGTTTTGCCGGCCTTGACGAGGCCGACAAGGCGCACCTGCTCAACACCGGCAACCTGCCGATGGAGCTGGCGAGCCACCTGATCGAGAACTTCATCGGCACGATGAACATCCCGATCGGCATCGCCACCAACATGCGGATCAATGGCCGCGACCGGCTGATCCCCATGGCCACGGAAGAGTCGTCCGTGGTAGCCGCCGTGTGCAATGCGGCGCGCCAGTGCTACGACCAAGGCGGCTTCACCACTTCGATGTCGGGCACCGAAATGATTGCCCAGATCCAGCTGACCCACGTGCGCGACCCGCAGAACGCACGCATCTGCATCCTGGAGCGCAAAGAAGAAATTCGCGCCATGTGCGACGCGTGCGATCCGGTGCTGGTCAAATTCGGCGGCGGCTTCCGGGACCTGGAAGTTCGGGTGCTCGAAACGCGCGGTGGCTCCATGGTCATCACCCACCTGATCGTCGACACGCGCGACGCCATGGGCGCCAACGCGGTGAACACCATGGCCGAAAAAATCGCCCCGGAAATCGCAGCCTGGACCGGCGGACGCACCAACCTGCGTATTCTCTCGAACCTGGCCGACCGGCGCCTGGCACGGGCGCGCTGCGTCTGGCGCAACGCCGACATCGGCGGCGACGAGGTGCGTGACGCCATGCTCGCGGCCTACCAGTTCGCCGAGGCCGACCCCTACCGCGCCGCCACGCACAACAAGGGCATCATGAATGGCATCAGCGCGGTGGTTCTCGCCACCGGCAACGATACCCGGGCAGTAGAAGCCGGTGCCCATGCCTATGCGTCGCGCAGCGGCCATTACGGCAGCCTCACCAACTGGGAAATCACCAACGATGGCGACCTGGCCGGCTCCATCGAGATACCCATGGCAGTGGGCTTGATTGGCGGCGCGACCAAGTTGCACCCGACCGCCAAGGCCGCGCTCAAGATTCTGGACGTAGCCTCCGCCAGCGAACTGGCGCAGATCATCGCGGCAGTGGGCTTGGCGCAGAACTTCTCGGCCCTGAAGGCGCTGGCGACTTTCGGTGTGCAGAAGGGCCACATGGCCTTGCATGCGCACAACATCGCGATGATGGCGGGCGCCACGGGCGACGAAATCGACCGCATCGCCAAAGTATTGGTCGCTGAAGGCGCGGTGCGACTGGATCGCGCTGAGTCGGAACTCAAGCGCTTGCGCAGCAAATGAAATTGCGGTGCCGCACCAGTCGGGCACGGGCGGCGTGAGCCAGTTGCGCGCAGCGCTGTAGAGCGCAAGCGCGCTTTGGCGACTGCGCAGCGGCGGCAAACCGGATAGCCTCAGGGAGGCCTACGCCCCTGCCACCCTGTTTCTCCCTTACGCTCCCCGTGTCATCCACTTCGCGCAACGACGGCGTACCTTCTGCCCCAGGCCGCGCCGCCCCGCCCCGCCCTCGCCTGAGCCGCTGGTGGATGCTGCTGTGCCTACTCTCGGCTTTCGCACTGAGCCAAGCCTACCGCACAGTGACCGCCATCATGGCCACCGGCTTGCAGCATGACTTTGGTCTTTCAGCCGCATCGCTGGGCGCGTTTGCCGGGTTGTTTGGCCTGTCGTTCGGCGTCACGCAGTTTGTCATGGGCATTGGCATGGATGTGGTGGGGCTGCGGCGCACCGTGCTCAGCGCGTTTCCTCTGACGGTGATTGGCGCGGCGCTGTCGGCCTTGGCGCCACATTACCGCTGGCTGATGCTGGGGCAACTGTTGATTGGCGTAGGCTGTGCACCGGCGTTTCTGGCCTGCACCGTGTTTATTTCACGACACTTTCCAAGCCACCGCTTTGCCTTCATGTCTGGTGTCGGCCTGGGGGTAGGCAGCCTGGGCTTGCTGTTCACCGGTACGCCGTTGGCCTGGCTGGTGCAGCACACCGGGTGGCGCAGCGGGTTTTGGTTGCTGGCGCTGCTGTCGGCCCTGTCGTGGTGGTTGATCTGGTGGCGCGTGCATGAGCCTGCGGCGCTCGTGCCAGAGCCCCCGCGCGACAGCTTGCGCCTGGCCGTGCGCCGCTACGGCGCGCTATTTTTGCTGCCGCACACCCTGGGCATCGTATTGCTGGGCATGGTGGGCTATGCCTCGTTCCTGGCGCTGCGCGGGCTGTGGATTGGGCCAATGTTGATTGAGCGCTATCACTTCACGCTCGTCGAAACCGGCAACATGGTGGTGGCCATGTCGCTCATTTCTGTGTTCAGCCCGGTGCTGTTTGGCCGCTTCGACCCTGGGCCCGCACGCAGGCGCGCGTGGGTGGCCAACCTGTCACTGCTGGTTGCCGCGCTATACCTGGCCTTAGGGCTGTTCCAGCATTTAGAGCTGAACCTGGTTCTGATGCTGTGCATTGCGGTGCTGACTGGGTATGCAGTGCTGCAGTATTCCGATGTGCGCTCGTCCTATCCACCCGATTTGACCGGGCGCGCGCTGTCGGTTTACACCATGGCCATGTTCCTGGGCGCAGGCCTGATGCAGACCTTCACCGGCTGGGTGGCCGACTGGGCACAGAACCAAGGATGGGAGCCCTACCGCGCGGTGATGGCGGCCATTGCACTGCTGCTGGCATCGGGCTCCGCAGCGTTTCGCTTTCTACCGGCCTCGCCCCTGCTACGCCGGCATGGCCCGCAGGATTATGGCTCCACGAAAAATTAGCATCAAAAATGGCCTCTAGCGCTTATCTGTATTGCGTAAGAAGCTATGAAAACAAGAGTAGTGCATCCGCGACAGCTCAGGCCTATGCCACGGTGTAGCCTTCAAGGAAGCACCGTCATGTCCGCTCCCCACACATCCTCTTCACCGTTGCAAGACGATTTTTCGCCCGCCCTGGCGCCTGCGCTGGCACGGCGCTGGGTGATGCTGCTGGCGCTGATTGCGGGGTTTTCGCTCAGCCAAGCGTTTCGCACCGTGACCGCCATCATCGCTACCGGGCTGCAGGGTGAGTTTGGCCTCTCGCCGCAGGCCCTGGGGCTGTTTGCCGGTGCCTTTGCGTTTGCCTTTGGAGGCATGCAGATGTTCATGGGCATCGGCATCGACCTGTATGGCGTTCGCCGCACGGTGCTGGCCGCCTCTCCGCTGACCATTGTGGGCGCGCTGTTGTCGGCCCTGGCACCTGACTATGGCGCGGTGCTGCTGGGCCAGGTGCTGATCGGCCTGGGCTGCGCGCCGGCGTTTCTGGTGTGCACGGTGTTTGTTGCGCGCTATTTCGAGCCCCGGAAGTTTGCCTTCGTTTCCGGCCTTGCGATGGGTCTGGGTGGCCTGGGCATGCTGTTTACCGGCACACCGCTGGCGTGGCTGGTGGCGCAGTGGTCCTGGCGTGCGGGCTTTCTGGTGCTGGCGGGCCTGGCATTGCTGGCCTGGCTGCTAATTGCCTGGCTGGTGCACGAACCCGAGGGCGCAGGGGGACATGGCGCGCCGCCCGGCGAATCAGTGATTGCAGCCGTGCGCAGCTATGGTGCGCTGTTCCTGCTACCGCACACCCTGGGCATTTTGCTGCTGGCACTGGTGACCTATGCGGGCTTTCTTACGCTGCGCGGCCTGTGGCTGGGGCCAGTGCTGATCGAACGCCACCACTTCAGCCTGGTGGCCAGCGGCAACGTGGCGCTGCTGGTGTCGTTGATTTCCTTGGCGGGCCCGGCCTTGTTTGGGCGTGCCGACCCCGGCCCGCAGCGCCGCCGAGGCTGGATCATCGGGTTGACGCTGTTGGTCGGCTCCATCTTCGCCGCTATGGCGCTGACTCAGCACAGCTGGGTGGACGTGGGCGGCGCGCTACTGGTGGGCTTCTTGTCGGGCTACATCGTGCTGCAGTATGCCGACGTGCGCTCGGCATACCCGCCTGCGCTGACCGGGCGGGCGATGGCCGTGTTCACCATGGCGATGTTCCTGGGCGTGGCGCTGGCGCAGTGGCTGACCGGCGTGGCGGCTGCAGTGGCGCAAGACCACGGTGTGGAGCCGTACCGGGCGGTGTTCGGCCTGCTTGCGGCGCTGCTGCTGGCAGGAGCCGTGGCCTTCTGGCGGCTTCCGGCGCCGGCAGGCACGCGCGCCTGAGACGAGTCCCGGTCGTTCTGGCAGATGGCGCAGCCCCGCTACGATCTGGCCCTCTGGTTTTTTCACCCACACGCACGCCATTCCCATGCGCCAAGCCATTCTGAACCTCGAAGAATCAAAAATCCGCGAAGTGGCCAACGCCGGCATGGGGCGCGGCGACGTCCTGCCATTCTGGTTCGGCGAGAGCGACGAGGGCACGCCCGAGGCGGTGCGCGCGGCGGCCATTGCATCGCTGCAGGCGGGTGAGACTTTTTATTCGCACAACCTGGGGCTGCCCGAGCTGCGCCAGGCGGTGGCCGACTACGCCAGCGCCCTGCACGGCCCGGTGGCCGTGGACCGCATCGCCATCACCTCGGGCGGGGTCAACGCGCTGATGCTGGCGATGCAGGCACTGCTGGACGCGGGCGACGAAGTGGTGGCCGTCACCCCGGTGTGGCCCAACCTGACGGCGCAGCCGGTGATTTTGGGTGCACGCCTGCGCTGCGTCGCCCTTCAACCCCAGTCAGATGGAGCCTGGACGCTGGATCTGCCCAAGCTGCTGGCGGCCATCACGCCCCAGACCCGGCTGCTGGTGGTCAACGCGCCCAACAATCCCACGGGCTGGACGCTCTCGCGCGCCGAGCAGCAGGCCATCCTGGCGCGCTGCCGCGAGACCGGTACCTGGATTCTTTCGGACGAGGTGTACGAGCGCCTGTACTACGCCGGGGACACGGCCCTGGGCGCGGCGCCGTCGTTTCTGGACATTGCTGATGCGCACGACCGGCTGGTGGTGGTGCAAAGCTTTTCCAAGTCCTTCCTGATGACCGGCTGGCGCCTGGGCTGGCTGACGATGCCCGCAGCCATGACGCCGCAGATGGGCAAACTGCTCGAATTCAACACCTCGTGCGCGCCGGTCTTTGTGCAGCGCGCCGCTTTAACTGCGCTGGAGCAGACCGAGGCCATCACGCCGCGCATCGTGGCGCATCTCAAAGGCTGCCGCGACACGCTGGTGCCGCTCTTGCAAGCGGTGCCCGGCGTGCAGACGAGCGCAGCGCCGGGCGGCATGTACGCCTTTTTGCGCATTGCCGGCTACACCGATTCGCTGCAACTGGCCAAGCGCCTGGTGGCCGAGGCGGGCCTCGGCCTGGCCCCCGGCATCGCCTTCGGCCCCGAGGCCGAGGGCTGGCTGCGCTGGTGCTTTGCCTCGAAGGACGTGGGCAGGTTGGTGCAGGGCGTGCAGCGGCTGGAGCGCTGGCTGGCCGCGCAGAATCAGTAGCCCTTGCTGTCGCCGTACAGCCAGGGCATGTCCAGCAAGCGTGGCCCCAGCGTGCGCAGCGCAGCATCGCGCCCCCAGCGCATGGCCCCGGCGGCATGGAAGATGTGGCCATTGCGCGCAGAGCGTGCCTGCACGCGGGCGTTGCGCTGCCAGCGGTTGAGAGCGTAGCGGCGCAGGCGCAGGGAAACTTCCACGTCGTGCATGGCGAGCGCACGCTGCAACTCGGCCGCGTCTTCAATGGCCATGCCGGCGCCCTGGGCCAGGTAGGGGCGCATGGGGTGGGCAGCGTCGCCCAGCAAGGCGACGAGTCCGCGTGCCATGTCGGCCGGCCCCGCCACCGGTGGCCGGTCGCACAAGGGCCACAATCGCCACTGGCCCCGGCTGTGCGCCACTGCGCCGAAGGCGTCCTGCAGCGCGCTGCAGGTACCGGCCAAGGCCGATTGCACATCGGCTGCATTGGCGCTGTGGTCCCAATTTTCCAGGTCGTCCGGTGCTTCGCCGTGCACGATGACCACCAGGTTCTGCATCTCTCCCCGGCGCACCGGGTACTGCACCGCATGCAGGCGCGGCCCCAGCCAGGCGGTGACCTGTGATGTGCGCATGCGCTTGGGCAGCCCGCCTTGCGGCACCAGCGCGCGGTAGGCCAGGTGGCCGGAAAAACGCGGCCGCCCATCGCCCAGCAACTGGGCACGCACCGTGCTCCACAAACCGTCGGCACCGAGCAGCGCATCGCCTTCGATCTCTCGCCCTCTGGCGGTGCGCACCTGGACCACGCTGTTGCCGGCCTCGGCGAAGCGGTCGATGGCGACACCCGTGTGCAGTTGCAGCGATGGTCGTTTCGACAGCGCTTCGAGCAGCAACGCGTGCAGGTCGGCGCGGTGCACCGTGCCATAGGCAGCGCCGTAGCGTGCAATGGCTGCGGCGCCCAGTTCCAGCTCGGCAAGCGGCTGCCCGCTGAGTGCGCTGCGCACCTGAAGCCGCTCAGGAAACGCCGCCACCGCCTGAAACGGCTTTTGCAGCCCCCAGGCCTGCAGACAGCGCACGCTGTTGGGCCCCAGCTGAATGCCGGCGCCCACTTCGCTGAAAACCGGCGTGCGCTCGTACAAGCGCACGTCCCAGCCGGCATGGGTCGCCGCCAGCGCAGCCGCCAGGCCACCGATGCCGCCGCCCGCGACGAGAAGCTGCTCACTCATGGCCAGCGCTCACGCACTCGGGGCATCTGGTCCGCTGCCGTGCCAGCCACCGCCTCAAACTTCAAGCAGCTGGCCGAGCACGAAGGGCAGAATGCCGCCGGCCTGGTAGTAGTCGATTTCGATGGGGGTGTCGATGCGCAGCGTCACCAGCACCTCCTTGCGCGAACCGTCGGCACGGTGGATCACCAGGCGCGTGTCGCTGCGCGGCGTGAGCGCGGGATCGGGCAGCACGTCGATGCGCTCGTTCCCCTGCAGCCCCAGCGACTCCCAGGTGTCCTTGCCCTTGAACTGCAGCGGCAACACCCCCATGCCCACCAGATTGGAGCGGTGGATGCGCTCGAAGCTCTTTGCCACCACGGCCTTGATGCCCAGCAGCTGCGTGCCCTTGGCCGCCCAGTCGCGGCTGGAACCCGTGCCGTATTCCTCGCCGGCAAAGACCACGGTGGGCGTGTCCTCGGCCATGTACTGCATGGCGGCGTCGAAGATGAACATCTTGGAGCCCTGCAGCGGGCCGTCGTTCTGGTAGAGCGTGATGCCGCCTTCCTCGCGCGAGCCATCCGCCGTGGGCGGCACCATCAGGTTCTTGATACGCACATTGGCAAAGGTGCCGCGCATCATCACGTCGTGGTTGCCGCGGCGCGAGCCGTAGCTGTTGAAGTCCTGCTTCATCACACCGTGCTGCAGCAGCCACTGGCCGGCCGCCGAGCTTTCCTTGATGGAGCCGGCAGGCGAGATGTGGTCGGTGGTGATGGAGTCGCCAAACAGCGCCATGATGCGTGCGCCCAGCACGTTGGGAAGTTTTGGCTCATTTTGGCCGCTAGCGCTTGCTGCACCTGTCTTGTTCACTCCGTTTTTTGCAATGAAATCAAAGAAAAACGGGGGTTCGGCAATGTAGGTGCTCTTGGGCCACTCGTAGGTCATGCCCGTGCCGCCGTTGATGCGCTCCCAGAGCTTGCCCGGCTCGCTGGCAATGCGCGCGTAGTTTTCGCGGAAGGCTTTGCCCTTCATGGCGTACTTCATCAGCGCCTGCACTTCTTCGCTGGTCGGCCAGATATCGCCCAGGTACACATCCTTGCCTCCCTTGCCCTTGCCCACGGGCTCGGTCATCAGGTCGGTCAGCACGGTGCCGGCAATGGCGTAGGCCACCACCAGCGGCGGGCTGGCCAAAAAGTTGGCCTTGATGTTGGGGTGGATGCGTGCCTCGAAATTGCGGTTGCCTGAGAGCACGGCAGAGCAGATCAGGTCGTTGTGTGAAATCACCTCGTTAATCTCTGAGGTGAGGTCCCCCGAGTTGCCGATACAGGTGGTGCAGCCATAGCCGACCACGTCGAAGCCCAACTTCTGCAGGTAGGGCAACAGACCGGTTTCGGTGAGGTACTCGGTCACGATGCGCGAACCGGGGGCCAGCGAGGTCTTGATGTGCGGCTTGACCTTGAGCCCCGCCTCCACCGCCTTCTTGGCCAGCAGGCCGGCAGCCAGCAAGACGCTGGGGTTGGAGGTGTTGGTACAACTGGTGATGGCGGCAATCAGCACGTCGCCATTGCCCACAGTAATGTCGGGCGCGCGCGCGATCGCCGTGTGCGTTTCCGAGTGCGCAGCGGCGAGCGTGGGCTTGTTGGCTTCCATCTCCAGCAGATGGCGCGGGGCTCCGTCAGGCGTGGGCTTCTCTTGCGGCGTTGGCTCGCCACCCAATCGCTCGCCCGAGTGAATATGGAAACGCGTGTGCAGCAACTCGGCCGGGCGGTTGAAACCGGCCTGGGCGTTGGGTTTGCTGAAGAGGTCGGCAAATTGCGTGCTGACCTTGCCCAGCTCGATACGGTCCTGCGGGCGCTTGGGGCCGGCGAGGCTGGGGGTGACGCTGGAGAGGTCCAGCCGCACTACCTCCGAATAGTCGATTTCCCCCGCCAACGGTACGCCAAACAGGCCCTGGGCGCGGAAGTAGGCTTCAAACGCCTCGATCTCGGCCTTGGTGCGGCCGGTGCCGCGGAAGTAGTCGATGGTTTTCTCATCTACCGGGAAGAAGCCCATGGTGGCGCCGTATTCTGGCGACATGTTGCCGATGGTGGCGCGGTCAGGCACAGAAAGTGAGCGCGTGCCCTCGCCAAAATACTCGACGAACTTGCCCACCACCTTGTGGCTGCGCATCAGCTCGGTGACCGTGAGAACCAGATCGGTGGCGGTGACGCCTTCGCGCAGGCGCCCCGTGAGTTCCACGCCCACCACGTCGGGCGTGAGCATGTAAAGCGGCTGGCCCAGCATGGCCGCCTCGGCTTCGATGCCGCCCACGCCCCAGCCCACCACACCAATGCCGTTGATCATGGTGGTGTGGCTGTCGGTGCCGACAAGGGTGTCGGGGTAGTACACCTTGTCTTTGTTCTTGTGCACGCCGCGCGCCAGGTATTCCAGATTGACCTGGTGCACGATGCCAAAGCCCGGCGGAACCACGCCCAAAGTGTCAAACGCCTGCATGCCCCATTTCATGAATTCATAGCGCTCGCGGTTGCGCTGGAATTCAAGCTTCATATTCAGGTCAAGCGCACTTTTCTTGCCGTAGTAGTCGACCATGATGGAGTGGTCCACCACCAGATCCACCGGCACCAGTGGTTGAATCTTGCGGGCGCTTTTGCCGCATTGCACGGCGGCGCTGCGCATGGCGGCCAAATCCACCAGCAGCGGTACGCCAGTGAAATCCTGCAAAACGACGCGCGAGACGACAAAGGGGATTTCTTCGGTGCGCGGCGCCTGAGGGGCCCACTGGGCGAGCTCGGCCACGTGTTCCGGGCCCACCTTGCGACCATCGCAATTGCGCAGCACCGATTCAAGGACGATGCGAATGGACATCGGAAGGCGCTTGATTCCCGGATACTGCCGTGCCAATGCGGGCAGCGAATAGAACTGCCCTTCCTTGCCCGATGCGGTCTTGAATCGCTTGAGCGTGGAAGCAAAAGCATGTCGTGCGGGGCGTGGGGTGCTGGCCATGGGACTCTCCTGTGTAAAGCGACAACCCGTCCATTCTGGCAGCGTGCAGGGCCATGCGTGCAATTGGCTGGCGGCAGGCCGCAGGCGACAGGGGTATGCAGCCCGCCCGCAAAACAGCAATGCGGGGCCCAGAAATACATAAGTCCGCCGCAGCGGACTTATGTGAGCACGCCACATGGCGTGAAAATCAAAGCTAGATGACGAATTGATCGCGATTCTGATCCTGAATCCAGCGCGGCGCCTTGCCACGGCCCGTCCAGGTTTGGCCGGTGGCCGGATTGCGGTATTTTGGCGCCACTTTGGATCCACTGCTGGAACTGCGCGCACGGCCGCTCGGAAATACGTCTTGTGCGGTCAAACCAAATTCGGCTACCAGCGCACGCACCTGAGAAACGGCGCCGGCCAACTCTTGTTGTCGCGCCTGATTGATTTGTTGGTCCAGCGCTTCGCGCTGCTTTACGAGCTCTTTGTAGCTTTGCATGGTCTTTGGAATGGATGGGTTGAGGGGAGGCCCATTATAGAAACAAGTTTTCAGCCGTGTGCAAACACTGCAGCCAATTCTTTCCATTCATTTGTTTTCACCCTACGCACCGAGATGGTGCATTGCGGGATTCTTTTGGAACAATTCTTCACGAAAACCCGCGCGGACACTTATTGGCGGAATGACGGGTCGCCTATGGGGGCTTACTGCTGTTCCGGGCCCTGCGCCGCCTGACGCCAAGCCTGCACGCGATCAATGCGCCGCCCTTCCAGCGCCAACACCTCGAATATCCAGCCCGCGCAGACAATGCGGGCGCCTGCGTCGGGCAAACTGCCCCATTCGGCCATCAATAATCCGGCCAGGGTGTTGTAGCGCCCGCGGTCTTCGTCCGGCAGATCGGATATATCCAGCCGCGCCTTCAATTCTTCAATCGGCATCTGGCCTTCCAGCAGCCAGCTTCCATCGGCCTGCTCCACGGCCCAGGCGTCCATGGCAGCGTCGGGCTTGAGCTCGCCGGTAATCGCTTCAAGCAAATCGCGCGGCGTCATGATTCCCTGCACCACGCCATATTCGTCCACCACAAATATGAGGCGCGCCCGGCGCGCACGAAATTGCTCCAGCAATTCCATTCCGGTGAGTGTTTCAGGCAAATACGCGGCCGGCTCCACATATTCGCCAATCAGGCCCGGCGCCTGCCATCCAAGTTCGAGCAGGCGCGCAATGCCGACCATGCCCACGACATCGTCGAGCGAACCCCGGCAGACCGGATACCACGAATGCGCCCCCTTTTCGCCTGCGCTGCTTGCGTGCTGCAAAGCTTCTGCCACGGTATGGCCGGCATCAAGCCATTGAACGTCGCTGCGCGGGACCATGAGCGAGGTGAGGTTGCGGTCGTCCAGGCGAAAAACGTTCTGCACCATCTGGTGTTCGTGGTGCTCAATGACGCCCGCGTCGCGCCCCTCGGCCAGGCTGGCGCTGATTTCTTCCTCTGTCACCGCACGGCCAGCGTCGTTGTCCACCCGCAGCAGTTTGAGCACCCCCTGGGTGGAGAGGGCGAGCAAGCGCACAAAGGGCCGCGCCACGCGCGCCACCCAGGTCATGGGGCGGGCCATCAGGCGGGAGACGGATTCGGGATACAGCTGGCCAATGCGCTTGGGCACCAGCTCGCCAAACACGATGGTGATGAAGGTGATGATGGTGACCACCACCGCCGTGGCCGTGATGCTGGCCGCGCTATCGGGCAGGCCCCAACGCACCAGCGAGTGCGCCAGCGAATCGCTGAAGGCGGCTTCGCCCAGAATGCCGTTGATCATGCCGATCGACGTGATGCCCACCTGCACGGAAGAGAGAAACTGCGTAGGGTTCTCAAGAAGCACCAGCGCCGCCTGGGCGGATTTGTCTCCGGCCTGCGCCATGGCCACGAGCTTGGACTTTCGGCTCGATGCAAGCGCCAATTCCGACATGGCAAAAGCGCCGTTAAGCAGCGTTAACAGCGCGATGATCAGAAAATTCATGGAACCGAAGAAGGCAAGGACACGATGGCACTTTACTGTATAGGCGACCTGCAGGGCTGCGATGAGGCGCTGGAACGCCTGCTGGAGCAGATCGATTTTTCGGCCAGCCGCGATACCGCGCTGCTGCTGGGCGATCTGGTGAACCGCGGCCCGGCTTCGCTCGCCGTGCTGCGCCGCTGCAAGGCCGCCGATGGTGCCCTGCTGAGTTTGCTGGGCAACCACGATCTGCACCTGCTCGCGGTAGCGGCCGGCGTGCGCGCGCCTTCGCGGCGCGACACGCTGGCCGAGGTGCTTCTGGCCCCCGATCGGGGGTTGCTGCTGGGATGGCTGCGCGAGCAGCCGCTGGCGCGCAGCCATGGGCACGGTGGCGGGACTGTGCTTGCGGTCCACGCCGGGGTGCTGCCCGGCTGGAGCAGCGCAGAGACGCTGGCCCTGGCCGATGAAGTGCAGCACGCATTGCGCGGCGCCGGCCATGTGCCGTTTCTGCGCGAGATGTACGGCAACAGCCCCACCCGCTGGGACGATGCACTGCAGGGAAGCGCGCGGCTTCGCGTGATCGTCAACGGCTTGACGCGGCTGCGCTTTTGCACGCCCGATGGAGCCATGGATTTTTCCAGCAACGAATCGGCAGAGACCGCGCCACCCGGGCTGCTGCCCTGGTTTGAAGTGCCGGGACGGCGCACCGCCGGCACGCTGGTGGCCTTTGGGCATTGGTCCACGCTCGGCAAGCTTGATCGCAGCGACCTGTTGGGGCTCGATACCGGTTGTGTCTGGGGCGGCTGTCTGAGCGCCGTGCGCTTTGGCACCCAGCTGGAGCAGCGCGAATGGCTGCAGGTGGCCTGCCCGCAGGCACAACAGCCGGGTTGACTGCTATTAACTCTATAGCTGCTAGCGCTTATCAGATATGCGCTAGAGGCCATTTTTCCTTGAAATCAGCTCTCGCTGACTGGCTCAGGAGCGGGTGGCGACTTGAAGAGCGCAGCCACCTTGCGGCGCTGCTTGATGTTGGGCGAACTGCCGCTGCGCGCCGGGCGCGCCGTGGCCTCCCAGCCGGGTGCTTGGCTCTCTGCCGGCGCTTCGTAGGGCTTGTCGAAGAAAGGGTCGCGCGAGACGGGCGTGGGCCGAAAACCGCCACGCGAACGCCCAGCGCGGTCGCCATGCGCAGCACGTGGGGCCCCGGCGCCCTCGCCATGGCTTGCACGCGCTGCACCTGCACCGTCTTCGGCCTCGTTCCAGACCCGCCGGCCGTCGTTGAAGCGGCCCTGCGGACGCTCGTTGTCGTACTCGATGGCCTCGATCTCGATCTTGGTCTTGAGCAGCTTCTCGATGTCGGCCACCAGGCGCGCATCGCTGCCCGAGACCAGCGTGACGGCAAGGCCCGATGCACCTGCGCGCCCGGTGCGGCCGATGCGGTGCACGTAGTCTTCGGCGTTGAAGGGCACGTCAAAGTTGAAGACCGCCGGCACGTCCTTGATGTCCAGGCCGCGGGCGGCCACGTCGGTGCAGACGAGCAAATCGACTTCGCCGCTTTTGAAAGATTCGAGCGCCTTCAGGCGCTCGTCCTGGCTTTTGTCGCCATGCAGCGCCGTGGTCTTGAGACCTTCGCGCTCCAGGCTGCGGGCCAGGCGCGCGCAACCGAGTTTGCTGTTGACAAAGATGAATGCCTGCTTGATGCCGCGCGTCTTGAGCACCTGGTGGATGGCGCGGCGCTTGTCGTCGTCGCCTGCGCTGTAGAAATGCTGCTCGACGGTGGAGGCCGTTTCGTTGGGCCGCGCCACTTCGATGGTGACGGGGTTTTGCAGATAGCTGCCCGCCAGGCGCTTGATCTCGGGCGAGAAAGTAGCGCTGAACAAGAGCGTGGTGCGCTGCTTGGGCAGATACGACAGGATGCGCTGCAGATCAGGCAGGAAGCCGATGTCGAGCATGCGGTCGGCTTCGTCGAGCACCACGTATTCGACCTGGTTGAGCACCGCGTTCTTGGCTTCAATGTGGTCCAGCAGGCGGCCGGGCGTGGCGACCAGGATCTCGACGCCTTTTTTCAGCTCCAGCGTCTGCGGCTTCATGTCCATGCCGCCAAACACCACGGTGCTGCGCAGCTTGGTGTATTTGGCGTACAGCGCCACCTGCTGCGCCACCTGGTCGGCCAGTTCGCGCGTGGGCAGCAGCACCAGGGCGCGCACCGGATGGCGCGCGGGCGAGGTGGAACTGCTTTCGTGCTTGAGCAGGCGCTGCAGAAGCGGCAGGGAGAATGCGGCGGTTTTGCCGGTGCCGGTCTGGGCGGCGCCCATCACATCCTGGCCCGTGAGCACCACCGGAATGGCCTGCTCCTGGATGGGAGTCATGGACTCGTAGCCCATTTCGGCCACGGCACGCGCCAGCGGTTCGGCCAGCGAAAGATTGGAAAAGGAACTGGTCATTAAGGCGACGCTGAATAAGTCTGCGCGATGCGACGCGCCCTGGATCGGGATGGGCCGCAAGGCGCAAACCACAGCGATAGCCGCAGCTATCGCGAGGATTTGCAACGCCGCAGACCGTCCCGAGCCAGGGATGCGCCGTGCGCGAGGGGCTTGTTCAGCGTTGCCTAAGCCTGCTATTGTCGCACTGCGAGGCCGAAACGGGTTTCTTTTGCCCCCGACTGGTGACTCTGGACGCTGCGCTGCTCCTGAAACTGCGCTTTTTGGGGCGCTTCGATCCTCCTGGGTTGCCTATTGCTCCAGCACGGAGCGCAACTGCCGCGTGGTCACCGCCAGGCGCCGCGCGCCCATCTGGGCCAGGTTTTCCATGAGGATCAGGCCGGCTTCAGGGTACTGGCGTGCCCAGCCGTCGAAGTGGTCGCGCGGCAGCCGCATCAGCCGCGCGGTGCCGCGCTCAGCACCCGCACTGGCGCTGCGCGCAGCACCATTGAGAAAAGCCATCTCGCCAAACACCATGCCCGGCCCCACGGTGGCCAAGCGCAGGCCGCGCTCGGGTGGCCACTGCGTGCTCAAAGTGATATGGCCCGAGACAACCACCAGCAGATCCCGATCGCTGTCACCTGCGTTGAATACCACGCCCTGCGCGGGAACCGCCAGGGGCAGCAGCAAGGCTTCCAGAGCCAGACGGGCTTGGCGGTGCATGCCCTCGCCAATCTCGCCCAAGGGGTCGCTGCCACCGCGCGGGGGGCGCTGGTCCATCGGGCGCTGGGCAAGAATGGCCACCTCGGCCCATTCCAGGGCGCGGTCCAGATCGGCAAAAGTGCGCACGCCCTCGCCGACGTGCGCCGCCGTCAGCTCGTCGAGCGCGGCCACTGCGGCAGCGATGCCCTGCTTTTCGAGGTCGCGCAGCAAGGCACGCAGCTGCGCCAAGGCGGTGCTGTCCCACGCGGGGACCCGGCCTGCATCCAGAATCACCCAGCGGTGGCGCGGCAGCAGGCGCAGGCGCACTTGCTCAGACATGTGCGCAGCAACGCCAAACGACATGACGCCCTGCAACTCGAACACCGCCACCTGGTTCATGCGCGGGGTCACCCAACCGTCCGAGGCGGCGCGGCGCAGGCGGCGCGAGCGCAGCTCCCCATCAAGCCGCACGTGGCGCAGCACCTTGGCGGCCGAATCGCGCAGCAGCACAAAGGTAGCCACCACCAAGCCGGCAACCAGCGCTCCGACCCCACCCAGCACGGCAAACACCAGGCCCACCAGCCAGCTTTGCGCCCAGGTAGGCCGCGAGCTGCGGGCGTACTGGACCGACCACATCAGGCGCGGCACCTGCATCATCCCGGCCAGTACCAGCCCGCCAGACAGGCAGGCCATGGGCACCCAGTGCAGCCACCAGGGGCCGGTCAAGGCCACGCCCAACATGATGGCGGCGTGCGCCCGAGGCGCCTGGAGTACAGGCCCGGCCTGGGCCAGCACGATGCGTGAGCGCGATGCGCTGGTGGACGCCGGGATCATGCCGGCCAGCGCGCACACCATGCCCAGCAGACTCTCGCGGCGCAGCGCGGCATTGGCGTTGCCGCGCAGCCCGTGGTCCAGCTCCAGTTCCTGGTTGAAGACCATGATTTCCAGGCTATTGACCAGCGCCATCAGCAGCGCCAGCACCACCAGCGCCTGGCCATGCTGCTCTGCCAGCGCCAGCCAGGGAATCCCGCTCCAGTCGGGCCACAGCGGCCCGGCAAACGCACTGGGCGGGGCCGCCGCAACGAACACCGCACCCAGGCCCATGCCCCACAGTCCGGCGAGCGCCACGCAAAGCGCCACCACGGCCACCGCCGTCAGCAAACCCGGCGTGCGGGGCCAGCGCCCACGCAACCACCAGGCCAATCCCACCACGGCCAACGCCACCAGGGCGTGCCAGCCCATGCGTGCATCGCCCAGCGCGCCGCTGCCAAAGCCGCTGCGCACCTGGCCTGCCACCATCGACAGGCCTACCCCGGCAGCAAAGCCGTGCGTGACCGAAATCGGCAGGAAACGCGCCACGGACGCCATGCGCAGGACCCCCAGCAACCACTGAAAAACGAAGGCCAGCGCCACCGTCGCCCCGCTGACGGCGAGTACCTGGCGCGCGCTCAGTCCCAAGCTGGGCGCCGCTCCATACGCGGTGGCCAGCACAGCGGCAAACAGCAGCGCCACCACGGTGGTGGGCGCATACACGACGCCCGGACGCGGCGCCGCCAGGGTGAGCAACAGACCGGGGAGTGCGGCCGACCACAGGGCCAGCGCAGCCAGAGAGTAGTCACCCGCCAGGGGCGCAAACGCCAGCAGCCCCAGCCCCACGGCGTGTGGCACGGTAACGGCCGCAGCCGACCAGGCCGCAGCCATCCCCGAGGGTGGCGGAGCTGCCCCTTGCGGCGCCGCTTCCGCATGGCCCGGCCCCGCACGGCGGCGGCGCAAAGGGCGAGAAAGTGCATTCGGCATGGATGAGCCGGGGTCGGCGGCGCTGTGTCAGGACCGGCCCGATGTCCTGCTGGTGGACCTACCGCTTCTCACAGCGTTCGTGCGGAAAATGTGTCGCAGCGCTGCATGCTGCCGCTTTGCAGCCCTGCATCAAACCAGCGCTGGCGCTGGGCGCTGGTGCCGTGGGTGAAGCTCTCGGGCACCACCGCGCCGCCGCGCGAACGCTGCAAGGCGTCGTCACCAATCTTGGCTGCCGCGTTCATGGCTTCTTCTACGTCGCCCTGCTCCAGAATCTGGCGCGCCTGCTGGGCGTGGTTCGCCCAGACACCCGCAAAACAGTCGGCCTGGAGCTCCAGCCGAACCGACAGCTGGTTGTATTGCGCCTGGCTCACACGAGAACGCTGCTGGTCGACTTTCTCGCTGATGCCCAGCAGGTTCTGCACATGGTGCCCTACCTCGTGTGCGATCACATAGGCCTGGGCAAAGTCACCCGGCGCGCCGAGCTGGCGGCGCAGGGTGTCGTAAAAATCCAGATCGATGTAGACCTTTTGATCGCCAGGGCAGTAAAACGGCCCCATCGCCGCCTGACCGGTGCCGCAGGCCGTGGGCGTGGCCCCGCGAAACAGCACCAGGTGCGGATCCCGGTAGCTGCCACCCTGCTGGCGGAATAGATCGGTCCACACATCTTCGGTATCGGCCAGCACGGTGGAGACGAAGCGCGCCGTCGTGTCGTCGGCCGGCGGCCGCTGCGCCGGGCCCTGCTGCACCTGCGCGGGCGCGCCGCCGCCACTGAGCACACCCAGCAGTGTCAGGGGATTGATGCCCAGTACCCAGCCGCCGATGAGCGCAACGACGATCGTGCCAATACCAATGCTGCGCCCGCCAAACCCGCCCAAGCCCCCGCTGCTGCTGCGACGGTCTTCAACGTTGTCGGATTCTCTGTTGCCTTCCCATCGCATGCTTTTCTCCTGTGCGGGCAAACGCCCGGCTGCGCCGATGGTAGTGCCAAGGCGGGCCGTGGACTGTAAGCCGACTGCGCCGGTTCGGCGTACGCTGTGTACAGTGCTCCGCAGACGCGTTAAAAGGGCACAACACCCTCGAAGCGCTATGTACCTCTCCATGCTCGCCAAATACAGCCTTCGCACGCAGATTGCGCTGTTGTTTGGTGCGCTTGTCGCAGCCACGGTCGTTCTCGTGGCCTTGGGGTTTGGTGAATGGATTCAGCGCGATGCCCAGCGCGAGGCCGGACGCGCCCTGCAACTGATCGCTGGCAATGCGGCCCGAACCCTGGCCGATGGTCTGCACGAACGTGCCGTTCAGACGCGTGTTCTTGCCGACGCTGAAATGGTGTGGCGCAAAGGACTTGGCAGCCCCGAGGTACAAAATATGTTGATGCGCACGCAGGCGCGCCAGCAGCACACCGCATGGGTGGGCATGGCCGACACCCAGGGCAAGGTGATGGCCGCGACAGGAGGACTGCTGGTGGGGCAAAGCGTGGCCGCCAGACCCTGGTTTCAGAAGGGCCTGGAAGGCCCATTCGTTGGCGACGTGCAGCAGGCGCTGTTGCTTGGCAGCCTGCTGGAGCGCCCGCCCGGCGCGGAGCCGGCCCGATTTGTCGATTTTTCGGCTCCGGTGCGTGTCGACGGGCGGCTCGTCGGCGTCGTGGGCATGCACGGCAGCTGGGAATGGACCGGCGACGTGATTGAAAGCTTGATCGCGCTGGAGGCAGCGCGCGCCGGACTGGAAGTGTTTGTGTTCGATCGCGAAGGAGCGCCGATCTACGCGCCTGCCAAGCGCATGCAGGCGCTCTCGCAGGCCGGGCAGCGCGCTCCGGCAACGAATGCTGCGAAGGGCAGCCCCCAGGTGGTTGACTGGCTGGACGGCGAGCGGGCGCTCAGCGCGAACGTGCAGCTCCCGACTCACAACAGCGTCAGCAACCTGGGCTGGCAGGTGGTGGCGCGCCAACCCATTGCACAGGCCTATGCGCGCAGTACAGGCGTGGTGCGCCGCGCCCTGCTCGTCGGCCTGGCTGCGGCTGGCATCGCAGCGCTGCTGAGCTGGCTGCTGGCCCGGCGCCTGAGCGAAGACCTGCAAAACCTGGCCCGCGCCGCAAGCAACGTGAACGCCGGCGCGCACGAGGCGGCCATTCCCTTGCGCGGCAGCAGCCGCGAAGTCTTCGAACTCTCCAGCGCGATGGCCCACATGACCGCGCGCATGCTGCAAGCCAACGACGAAATGGAAGAACAGGTGCGCCTGCGCACGCAGCAACTCGAACAGGCCAACCAGGAGCTGGACCGCCAGGCACGCACCGATGCGCTCACCGGACTGCTCAACCGCCGCGGATTTGAGGCGCAGATCGGCTTTGCACTGGCCCTGGCCGCGCGCAATCTGCAGCCACTGAGCGTGGTCACGTTGGATGTCGATCATTTCAAGCGCATCAATGACCGCTACGGCCACGCCGTGGGTGACGCCGTATTGCAGCGTCTGGCGCGTCTGCTGCCCGAGCATCTGCGCGCCAGCGACATCGTGGCGCGGGTGGGCGGTGAAGAATTTGTCGCCCTGCTCCCAAGCACGGATACGGCAGGGGCGATGAAAGTGGCGCAAGCCCTGCTCGATGCCGTGGCTGCAGCGGCAGACCCGGACGTGGGCGAACTCACGCTCAGCGCTGGGGTGGCGAGCTTACGCAACCTCCAGGACTCGCGCGCCGCCCTGCTGCAACGCAGTGATGAGGCGCTTTACACGGCCAAGCAAGCAGGCCGCAACCGCGTGTGCATGACCCCGTAGTGCCGCGAGCGCAGGCGCCTCTTCGATCCCACCCGCCCAGGCAATCAGCGCGCTGATACACCCGGGAAGGCCACCGCCAGAAATGGCGGGATCAGGCCTTGGGCAGCGTGACGCCCACCTGGCCCTGGTACTTGCCGCCGCGGTCTTTGTAGGAAACTTCGCAGACGTCGTCCGGATCGCTCTCGAAGAACAGCACCTGGGCGCAACCCTCGCCCGCATAGATGCGCGCCGGCAGCGGCGTGGTGTTGGAGAACTCCAGCGTCACGTAACCTTCCCACTCGGGCTCAAACGGCGTGACGTTGACGATGATGCCGCAGCGGGCATAGGTGCTTTTGCCCAGGCAGATGGTCAGCACGTTGCGCGGAATACGGAAGTACTCCATGGTGCGCGCCAGCGCGAAGCTGTTGGGCGGGATGATGCAGCTGTCGCCATGGAAATCGACAAAGCTTTTCTCGTCGAAGTTTTTCGGATCCACCACGGTGCTGTGGATGTTGGTGAAGACCTTGAATTCAGGGGCGCAGCGGATGTCGTAGCCATAGCTGCTGGTGCCGTAGCTGATGATTTTCTGGCCCGCCACCTCGCGCACCTGGCCGGGCTCGAAGGGCTCGATCATGCCGGTCTGCTCCGCCATGCGGCGAATCCATTTGTCGCTTTTGATGCTCATCGCTGGGGTCCTTGGCAGGTACTATGGTTTCGATAGCTGGATGCGCTTATGGAACATGCGCTGGAGCCCTATTTTGCTTGAGAAATCACTGTGCTTTCAATCAGCCTGTCGTCGCCGAGGACAATCATCGCGAAAAGCAGCTCTTCCAGGTTGCGCGCCTGCGCCGTGCGGCGCGCCAGTAATGGCGTGGCCTGCGGGTTGAGCACGACGAAATCGCCCTCGCAGCCTGGCTGCAGGTTGCCGATCACGCCGCCCAGGCCCAGCGCCTCTGCCGCACCCGCCGTGTGGCGCCACCACAGCGTGGAGGGCGGCAGCGACACGCCCTGCTTGGTCTGGCCCTCACGCCCCACGTAGTAGGCCGCCATCATGGTCTGGAAGGGCGAAAAACTCGTGCCACCGCCCACGTCGCTCGCCAGGCCGTAGCGAAAACCGGCTGCGTCGGCGCGCGCAAAGTCGAAGAAGCCGCTGCCGAGGAACAGGTTGCTCGTCGGGCTGACGGCGGCGGCGGTCTGCCGCTCGCGCATCAGCGCACGGTCGGCTTCGTCCAAATGAATGCAGTGCGCGTACACCGCCCGCTCGCGCATCAGGCCGAAGTCGTCGTACACCGCCAGGTAGCTGCGCGAGCGCGGGAACAGCTCGCGCACCCAGCGCACTTCGTCCAGATTTTCTGCCACGTGGGACTGGATCCACACGTCCGGGTGGCGCGCCGCCAGTTCGCCCGCACCGCGCAGTTGCTCGGTGGTGCTGGTGGGCGCAAAGCGCGGCGTGATGGCGTAGCCCAGCCGGTCCACGCCATGCCAGCGGCGAATCAGGTCTTCGGAATCCAGCAGGCTTTGCTCGGTGGCGTCGCGCACGCCGTCGGGCGAGTGGCGGTCTTGCAGCACCTTGCCGCAGATAAGGCGCAGGCTGCGGCGCTGCGCCTCGGCCATCAGCGCATCCACCGACTGCGGGTGCGAGGTGGCAAAGGCCAGCGCGGTGGTCACGCCGTTGCGCAGCAGTTCATCGACGAAGAATTCAGCCACCTGCGCGCCATGCGCGTCCATGTGAAAGCGGCTCTCTTCTGGAAAGGTGTACTGCTCCAGCCAGGGCAGCAGGCCCTCGGCGGGCGAGCCGATGATGTCGGTCTGCGGGAAGTGGATGTGCATATCCACGAAACCCGGCGCGATGATGCGGCCAGGCAAGTGCGTGACCCGCTGGCCGGCGAACTGGCGGTGCAGTGCCTGCCAGGCACCAGCGGCCCGCACGCGCTGGCGGCCCTCGGCATCGGGGGCCATGGCGAGCAGGCCGTCTTCGTCATACAGGGGCGCGCCCTGATCGTCAAAGCGCAGCAGCGCCGAGCGGTAGATGTGCATGGGTGACAAGCTTAGCGCCAGCCTCGCACGGGGCCATAAGCCCCTACCGATACTGCTCGCACTCAGATATGTATGGCGTGCCCCAGCGCGCGCAGCGCTGCCTCCTGCACCGCCTCGCCCAGCGTGGGGTGGGCGTGAATGGTCCCAGCCACGTCCTCCAGCCGCGCGCCCATCTCAATCGACAGCGTGAACGCTGCCGCCAGTTCCGCCACACCCTGCCCCACCGCCTGCCAACCAACGATGAGGTGGTTGTCGCGCCGCGCCACCACGCGCACAAAGCCTTTGGTGGCTTCCAGCGTCATCGCGCGGCCATTGGCCGCAAAGGGGAAGGCGGCGTCGATGCAATCGAACCCGGCGGCGCGCGCCTCTCCCGGCGTGCGGCCCACCACCACCACTTCGGGGTCTGTGAAACAGACGGCGGGAATGGCCATGGGCTCAAAGCGGCGTGCTTTGCCCGCAATCACTTCGGCCACCACCTCGCCCTGCGCCATGGCACGGTGCGCGAGCATCGGGTCGCCCGTAAGGTCGCCAATGGCCCAGACGCCCCGCATGGAGGTGCGGCACTGCGCATCCACCGCGACAAAGCGCCCCGCCATGTCGAGTTGCAGCGACTCCATGCCAAAGCCGGTGCTGCGCGGCCTGCGGCCCACGGCAACGAGCACGCGGTCAGCAGGCAGCGCGAATTCGTCGGCGCGGGCGCTGCGCACATGCACGCCGTGTTTTTCATCAAAGCCCTGCACGCTGCAGCCCAGGTGCAGCACGACGCCGCTCTTCTCCAGCGCATCGAGCACGGGCTGCGTGAGTTCTTCGTCGTAGCCGGGCAGGATGCGTTCAGCCGCCTCGACCACCGCCACCTCAGCGCCCAGCTTGCGGTAGGCCATGCCGAGCTCCAGCCCGATGTAGCCCGCGCCCACCACCACCAGGCGGCGCGGCAGGGTTTCGGGTGAGAGCGCACCCGTCGAAGACACCACTGGCCCGCCAAAGGGCAGCATGGGGAGCTCAACCGGCTCCGAGCCGGTGGCAAGCAGCAAATGCTCACAGTGCATGCGCACAGCTTCACCATCCGCAGGCTCGATCCGCACTGTCTTGCCATCTTCAATATGCGCCCAGCCTTTGATGACCTGCACCCCGGCCTTGCGCAGCAGCGCGCCGACCCCGCCCGAGAGCCGGTTGACGATGCCGTCCTTCCAGCGCACGGTCTGCGCGATGTCGAGGCTGGGCGACTGCACTCGGATGCCCAGAGGCGAGTCGCCCGCCTGGTGCCGCGCCCGTTCGAACTCATGCGCCGCATGAATCAGCGCCTTGGAGGGAATGCAGCCAATGGTCAAACAGGTACCGCCCAGGCGCTCGCCTTCCACCAGCACGGTGGGAATGCCCAGTTGGCCGGCGCGGATGGCGGCCACATAGCCGCCGGGGCCGCCGCCAATGACGAGCAATTTTGTTGTAATTTCCTTCGTCATCGCCTCACTCCACGAACAACAGGGCCGGGGTTTCCAGCAGCGCGCGCATGGCCTGGATGAATTGCGCGGCGTGCATGCCGTCGACCACGCGGTGGTCGAACGAGGAGGAGAGGTTCATCAACAGCCTGCCCACCACCTGACCACCCCGCAGCATGGGCCGCTCGACCATGCGGTTGACGCCGACGATGGCCACCTCGGGGTGGTTGATGACCGGCGTGCTGGCAATGCCGCCCAGCGCCCCCAGGCTGGTGAGGGTGATGGTGGAACCTGACAGCGCGTCTCGCGCCGCCTTGCCACTGCGTGCGCCCTCGGCCACGCTGGCAATACCGGCCGCGCAGGCCCACAAGTCCAGGCTTTCTGCATGGCGCAGCACCGGCACCATCAGCCCGCCCTCGGTCTGCGTGGCCACGCCCAGGTGGACCCCGGCGTAGCGTGTGACCACGCCCGCCTCGTCGTCGTAGCGGGCGTTGATTTGCGGAAATTCGCGCAGCGCCAGCACCATGGCGCGTGCCAGGAACGGCAGCACCGTGAGCTTGCCGCGCGTGGCGCCGTGCAGCTGGTTGAGCTTGGCGCGCAAGGCTTCGAGCTCGGTCACGTCGATTTCCTCGACGTAGCTGAAATGCGGGATGCGGCGTTTGGACTCCTGCATCTTCTGCGCAATTTTGCGGCGCAGGCCGATGACGGGGATGGCCTCTTCGCCATGGCGCTCGGCGTAACCCGCAGGGCCTTGGGCCTGCACCTGGCCCCCTGCGGCCGCATGGGCGTCCAGGTCGCCCTGCAGGATCCGCCCGGCCGGGCCACTGCCGTGCACGTAGCGCAGTTCCAGGCCCATATCCAGCGCACGCTGGCGCACGGCAGGCGATGCGAGTGGGCGCTCACCTGCGGCACGCGCCACGGCAGGCGCGCTGCGCGGCGCTGCGCCTGGGCGCGAGGGCGCGGAGGCAATTTGCGCCGGAGCCACGGGCTGGGTCGGTGCGGCCGCGGGCGGGTTGTTTTTCGCTATCGAAACAGGAGCTACTTGCGCTTGATGGACGGGCGCTGGAGCCGAATTTTCCTTCAAATTTCCGGCGCCTTCCACCTCCAGCCGCACCAGCTCAGAGCCCACGGCAATGGTGTCACCCACGGCGCTGCCCAATGCCAGCACCTTGCCCGCCACGGGCGAGGGAATCTCCACCGTGGCTTTGTCCGTCATCACATCAGCGATGGACTGGTCTTCGGCCACCATGTCGCCCGGCTGTACGTGCCAGGTCACCAGTTCCACTTCGGCGATGCCCTCGCCAATATCGGGCACGCGGATTGCGTAAATTCCCATGGTCATGCCTCCACTGCGCGTTTGAGCGCTGCACCTACGCGCTCTGGCCCGGGGAAATAGGCCCATTCCTGGGCGTGCGGGTAGGGGGTGTCCCAGCCGGTCACGCGCTCGATGGGGGCTTCGAGGTGGTAGAAGCAATGTTGCTGCACCAGCGCCGCCAGTTCGGCGCCAAAGCCGCCGGTGCCCGTGGCCTCGTGCACGATGACGCAGCGGCCCGTCTTCTTGACGGAGGCCACCACGGTCTCCAGGTCCAGCGGCCAAATCGTGCGCAGGTCGATGATCTCGGCATCCACTTCGGTTTCGCGCGCTGCGCACTCGGAGACCCAGACCATGGTGCCGTAGGTCAGCACCGTCACGGCCTTGCCAGGGCGAAACACCGCAGCCTTGTCGAGTGGCAGCGTGTAGTAGCCCTCGGGCACCTTGCCCATTTCATGTTTGGACCAGGGCACCACCGGCCGGTCGTGGTGGCCATCGAACGGGCCGTTGTAGATGCGCTTGGGCTCCAGGAAGATGACCGGGTCGTCGTTTTCAATAGAGGCAATTAGCAGGCCCTTGGCGTCGTACGGGTTGCTGGGCATCACGGTGCGCACGCCACAGACATGCGTGAAGATGGCTTCGGGGCTCTGGCTGTGCGTCTGCCCGCCATAGATGCCGCCGCCACAGGGCATGCGGATGGTGATGGGGGCCGTGAAGTCGCCCGCAGAGCGGTGGCGCAGGCGTGCCGCCTCGGAGACGATTTGGTCCATCGCCGGGTAGAAGTAATCGGCAAACTGGATTTCCACCACCGGCCGCAGCCCGTAAGCGCCCATGCCCACCGCCGTGCCGACGATGCCGCCCTCCGAAATGGGCGCATCAAAGCAGCGCGATTTGCCGTATTTGGTCTGCAGGCCCTCGGTCACGCGGAACACGCCGCCGAAATAGCCCACGTCCTGCCCGTAGACGATGACGTTGCTGTCACGCTCCATCATCACGTCCAGGCCCGAGCGCAGTGCCTGAATCATCGTCATGGGCACCGCTTCAGTCTGGGTTGCCTGGTTTTTTTCTTGCATTTCCATGGCTCAAACCCCCAACTGCTGGCGCTGCCGGCGCAGGTGCTCCGGCATGACCTTGTACACATCGTCGAACATGGTCGCGGCACTGGGCACGCGGCCATCGAGCAAGGTGCCATGGGTCTCGGCCTCCTTTTGCGCTGCAATCACTTCGGCTTCCAGCTCTTTCTGGGCAGCTTCGTGGCGCTCTTCGGTCCATTCGCCAATGCCCATCAGGTGTTTCTTCAGCCGCTCGATGGGGTCGCCCAGCGGGAAGCGCTGCCAATCATCGGCCGGGCGGTATTTGGACGGGTCGTCCGAAGTGGAATGCGGCCCGGCGCGGTAGGTCACCCACTCGATCAGCGTGGGGCCGTTGTTGGACCGGGCCCGCTCGGCCGCCCATTGCGAGGCGGCGTAGATGGCCAGGAAATCGTTGCCGTCCACGCGCAGCGAGGCAATGCCGCAGCCCACGCCGCGCTGGGCAAACGTGGTGCCCTCACCGCCGGCAATGGCCTGGAAGGTGGAAATGGCCCACTGGTTGTTGACCACGTTGATGATGACCGGCGCACGGTACACATGGGCAAAGGTGAGTGCGGTGTGAAAGTCGGCCTCGGCCGTGGCACCGTCTCCAATCCAGCCCGAGGCTATTTTGGTATCGCCCTTGATGGCCGACGCCATGGCCCAGCCCACGGCCTGGATGACCTGGGTGGCAAGGTTGCCCGAGATCGAGAAGAAACCCGCGCGTTTGTACGAATACATCACCGGCAACTGCCGGCCCTTGAGCGGATCGCGCTCGTTGCTCATGAGCTGGCAGATCAGCTCCACCATGGAGATGTCGTCGCGCGAGAGCAGCAGGCCCTGCTGGCGGTAGGTGGGAAAGCACATGTCGCCGTCTTCGAGTGCCTGCGCATGGGCCACGGCAATCGCCTCTTCGCCCAGGCACTGCATGTAGAACGAGAGCTTTTTCTGGCGCTGCGCCACCAGCATGCGGGCGTCAAAGATGCGCGTCTTCATCATCGCCCGCAGGCCGCGGCGCAGGCGCTCGGGGTGCAGGGCTGGCGCCCAGGGGCCTACGGCCTGGCCGTCATCACCCAGCACGCGCACCAAACTGTTGGCCAGGTCGGCGGTTTCGGCAGCGGGGGAGTCGGGGGAAGGCCTGCGTACTGCGCCAGCAGGCGAGACGCGAAGAAAGGAAAAGTCGGTCTTGCAGCCCGGCCGCCCAGTCGGCTCGGGCACATGCAGCTTGAGCGCTGTGTGCGATGTCATCCACGGTCTCCGCGCGCGATCGTGTCGCGCCATGGTTTTCGGGTGAAGCAGCACGTCCGGGTGGTGAAGTGCTGCCCCTCTTGCGCGGTAGCGCAGCCGAAAATTTTAATCGCGCAGGCCCCCGTTGACCAGTCCAGCCTTTGGGCCTGACGACAGTAGGGTCAGCGTGTCAGCTTGCCCTGGACACCCTCAACCAGCCAGTTCATGGCCAGAATCTGCGCATCGCTCAAGCTCTGCCCGCGTGGAATGACCTCATGGCCCTCGTTGTCGCGCACTGCGGCGCTGGTGGCTCGAAAAGGCAGGAGCGAACCCGCGGCAATGTCTTTCTGGCGAGCCAGCACTTCCTGTTGCACGGCCGGCGGCACTTTGCTCCCGAAATCACCCACCCGGATCATCCCCTCGCGCACGCCACCCCACACATTGCCGCTCTTCCAGCTGCCGTCCAACACAGCTCGAACGCGCGCCGTGTAGTAGTTCCCCCATTGGTGTGTCACGGCCACCAGCTGAGCGTCCGGCCCGATACGGCGCATGTCGGAGTGGTAGGCCACGGCCAGCTTGCCGCGCTCCTGGGCTGCCGCCATCACTGCCGTGGATCCGGTATGAAAGGCGATCACGTCCACGCCTTCATTGAACAGCGCCATGGCTGCTTCGCGCTCTTTGGGTGGATCGAACCAGACGTTGAGCCACACCACTTTCACCAGGGCCTTCGGATGGACCGAGCGCATGCCCAAAGTGAAGGCATTGATGCCCTGCAGCACCTCAGGAATGGGAAAACCCGCCACATAGCCGGCCACCCCGGTCTTGCTCATTCGGCCCGCAGCGATGCCCGCCAGATAGCGCCCTTCGTAGTAACGCGCATTCGCGGTCGCCACGTTGGGCGCCTGCTTGTAGCCGGTGATGGATTCGAACTTCACGTCCGGAAAATCCTGCGCTACCTTGAGCGTGGGCTCCATGTAGCCAAAGCTGGGCGTGAAAATGATCTTGTGGCCCGTAGCCGCCAGATCGCGGATCACACGCTCGGCGTCCGGGCCCTCAGGCACATTCTCCACATAGGTGGTTTTCACACGCTGCCCCAGCGCTGCCTCCACGGCCTTGCGGCCTTCGTCGTGCTGCCTCGTCCAGCCTGCCTCGGTAATTGGCGAGACATAGACGAAACCGACTTTCACGGCTTCAGCGCCGGGCGCCTTGGTCGCCACAGACGGTTGGGAAAAAACAGGAGAAATAAAACAAGCGGCCGCGAGTGCGGCAGCGAGGTTTTTGTACATGGTAGTCCTCTACATGGTCCCGATGGCAGAAAGCAAAAGACCGCCGGGACAGCGGTCTTTGCGTGAGATTTTACCTGGGTGCCTGGCAGTCGGCGCAGCCGGCCGCAGAACGGGGTGGTAGGGCGTGTTGGACTTGAACCAACGACCAAAGGATTATGAGTCCTCTGCTCTGACCAACTGAGCTAACGCCCCCCGCGAACCGGACATGAGCCCATTCGTCCGGGCGCCATTGTAGGGCTCAGGTGCGGTGGCTCAAGGCGTTGGAGACGAGCCGGGAGGTGATATCGACAATCTGAATCATCTTGTCGTACGGCATGCGCATCGGCCCAATCACCCCCAGCGTGCCCACCACCTGCCCATCCACTTCGTACGGCGCGCTCACCACCGAAAGCTCTTCGAACGGAACCACCTGGCTCTCGCCGCCGATAAAAATGCGCACGCCTTCTGCCTGCGACGACACATCGAGCAATCGCAGCAGCTGGGTCTTTTGCTCGAACATGTCAAAGGCGCGTCGCAAGTTGCCCATATCCTTGGAAAAATCACTCACGGCGAGCAGGTTGCGTTCGCCCGAGATGACCACTTCGTCTTCCTGCGACGCCTCGCCCTCGACATTGACGGCCGCCTGCATAAGCTGCGCAATCTCACCCTGCAACGAAGCCACTTCGTTCTTCACGCGCTCGCGCACCTGTTCCATCGCAAGGCCGCTGTAGTGGCTATTGAGGTGGTTGGCCGTCTCAGTGAGCTGCGCCTGCGAAAAATCGCTCTGCGCGAATATGACGCGGTTTTGCACGTCCCCCTCAGGCGAGACGATGATGACCAGCACCCGCCGCTCGGACAGGCGCAGAAATTCAATGTGACGGAATACCGAAGTCCGGCGCGGCGCCATGACCACGCCGACGAATTGCGAGAGACTGGACAGCAAATGTGCGGCATTGGCAATCACTTTCTGTGGTTGCTCGGCAGCGAGCGAATGCGGCGTGATGTGCTCGCGCTGCACCGTAAGCATGGTGTCCACGAACAAGCGGTAACCCTTGGCAGTGGGGATGCGTCCAGCCGATGTGTGCGGGCTCGCAATCAGCCCCAGATCCTCCAGGTCCGCCATGACATTGCGTATGGTCGCGGGCGACAGCTCCAGTCCACTCGCACGAGACAGGGTGCGAGATCCCACGGGTTGGCCATCTTCAATATAGCGCTCGACCAACGCTTTGAGCAACAACTTGGCACGGGCATCGAGCATGCAATCATTTTAGTGATGTAATTTCATAATGACCCCTCAATTTCGCCATGTTGCGTTGATCGGCAAGTACCACCACGCTGCCTCCGGCACGGTGGCGCCAGGCTCACGCGACGTGCTCGAACGGATCGCGGCTTTTCTCGTATCGCAGGGGTGTCGGGTGTCGCTGGAGTCCGAGACAGCGCAAAGCAGCGGAATCTCCGGCTACCCTGCCCTGAACCCACAGGGTATTGGAGCCGCGTGCGATCTGGGACTGGTGGTGGGCGGCGACGGCACCATGCTGAGCATTGGTCGGAAGCTGGCCCCCTTTGGTACGCCGCTGATCGGCATCAACCAGGGGCGTCTGGGCTTCGTCACCGACATTCCGCTGGAGAATTTCGAAACCACCTTGACGCCCATGCTGCATGGCGCGTTCGAAGAAGACCGGCGTCCTCTGATCCAGGGTCAGGTGCTTCGCGATGGCGAGTGCGTTTTCGACGCCCTGGCAATGAACGACGTGGTGGTGAATCGCGGCGCCACGTCGGGCATGGTGGAACTGCGTGTCGAGGTCGATGGTCACTTCGTTGCCAATCAGAGGGCCGACGGTTTGATCGTCGCATCGCCTACCGGTTCCACAGCCTACGCGCTGTCGGCGGGAGGGCCGATGCTGCATCCATCCATTCCGGGGTGGGTGCTGGTACCCATTGCACCGCACACGCTGTCGAACCGCCCCATTGTTCTTTCCGATACCTCCGAGATCGCCATTGAGCTGGTGAACGGACGCGACGCCAGCGCGAGCTTTGACATGCAGTCCCTTGCATCGCTTAACCGGGGGGACCGCATTCTGGTGCGACGCTCAGACTATTGCGTTCGGTTTCTGCATCCGCGTGGCTGGAATTATTTCGATACCTTGCGACGAAAGCTGCGCTGGAACGAAGGAGGCTCCTGACCATGCCGCTGCAGCGCATGACCCTGCGCGATTTCGTCATCGTCGAAGCACTGGAGATCGATTTCGAATCGGGATTTACTGCCCTCACGGGTGAGACGGGGGCTGGAAAATCCATTCTGATCGATGCCTTGCAGATGATCTTGGGCGCTCGCGCAGACGCCGGTCTGGTCCGCGAGGGTGCTGCGCGGGCTGACCTGAGCGCTGAATTCGTCCCTCCCGTCGACGTGCAAAGCTGGCTTTCCGAAGGTGGATTCGACGCAGGAGGCGAACTGCTGCTGCGCCGAACCGTGGACACAACCGGAAAAAGCCGGGGCTGGATCAACGGCATACCGGCCACGGCAACCCAGCTGCGCGAACTGGGTGCGGCTTTGCTGGATATTCATGGCCAACATGCCTGGCAGAACTTAATGCAAAGCGGTGCCGTCCGCGCATTGCTTGACGCATATGCTGACGCTGACACCCAGGCCGTGCAGACGAACTGGACCGCCTGGCGTGCAGCTGCGCAGGCGATGCAAGCGGCGCGCGAAGCGCAGGCGTCGGCTGGCGTGGAGCGCGAGCGCCTGCAGTGGCAGATTGCCGAGCTCGAAAAGCTGGCGCCCAAACCGGGGGAATGGGGGCCTCTCAACGAGGAACACAATCGGCTGGGCCACGCGCAGGCTTTGATGGACGCTGCCCAGGCGGCCACCAACCACCTGGAGGATGAGGAGGCGAGCGCACGATCCGCCTTGACACAAGCATTGCAAGCCCTGAGTGCGCTGGAGCACCTCGAGCCACATTTTCGTGAAATCAGCGCGCTTCTGGCCGAAGGCCTTGCGCAGACCGACGAAGCCCTGCGTGGCCTGCATGCCTACCTGCGCCGCGATGCGCTGGACGCTGAGCAACTGCAAAATCTGGACGAGCGGGTGGCGCTTTGGCTGGGGCTGGCCCGCCGCTTCAAACGCGCGCCTGAAGATTTGCCAGAAATGCTCGCAGCGTGGAAGGCTCAACTGGCGGCACTGGATGCGGGCAACGATATCGAAGCCCTCAGTTCACGGGAGCGCCAAAGGCACGCTGCTTACGCATCGGCAGCACAGACGCTGACGCAGGAACGCAAGGCAGCCGCACCCCGATTGTCAAAGGCAGTGACTTCCACCCTGGAAGAACTGGGAATGGAAGGCGGGCAGTTTGTTGTGCAGATCACACCCTCTGCGCAGCCCGGCCCTGCGGGCCTGGACGATATTGATTTTCTTGTCGCGGGACATAGCGGCCAAACACCACGCGCCATCGGCAAAGTCGCCTCGGGAGGGGAGCTCTCACGCATCGCGCTGGCCATCGCGGTTGCCACCAGTGCCATGGGCAGCGCGGAGACCCTCATTTTTGACGAAGTGGACGCGGGCGTAGGTGGCGCCGTAGCAGAGACAGTCGGCTTGCTCATGCAGCAGCTCGGGCGCACGCGGCAGGTGCTTGCCGTGACCCATTTGCCCCAGGTTGCGGCCTGTGCAGACCACCACCTGGTGGTGTCAAAAATTAAAACATCTCAAGGAGCGAGTAGCACCGTGCTCTCTGCACAGGGAAATGAGCGCCTCGCAGAAGTGGCGCGTATGCTGGGCGGGGAAAAACCCTCACGCGCAGGTCTGGCACACGCGCGCGAGATGCTCGGACAAAGCCAGCGACAGGATGCAGCGGAGTAAGACATGGCCGTCGAAATCGTTCTCATCACTGGTATGTCGGGCTCCGGAAAGTCCGTGGCGCTGCGGGCTTACGAAGATGCCGGCTACTACTGTGTGGACAATCTTCCTCCCGAGCTATTGCTCAGCTTCGTCGCACTGGAACATGCCCACCATGGCAATCGCCTGGCAATTGCCATGGACGTTCGCAGCCGCACGTCACTTCCCACGGTGCCCGACAAACTGCGAGATCTGCGCGAGCAGGGGTGTACGGTGCATTCGGTGTTTCTCGATGCCGACACAGACACCCTGGTGCGCAGATTTTCCGAAACGCGCAGAAGGCACCCACTGACGGACGGCTTGCTGCGCGAGAGCCCCTTAAGCCTGGTCCAGGTGATCGAACTCGAACGCGAACTGCTCGCCGATCTGCGGGAAAGCGCTCAGGTGATCGATACCAGCACGATCCGGGCTGCACAACTTCAGGGCTATGTCAAAAGCATGATGCGCGCGCCGCTGAATTCGCTTTCGCTGGTATTTCAGTCGTTTGCCTTCAAGCGCGGCGTGCCACTGGATGCAGACTACGTATTTGACGTTCGCATGCTGCCCAATCCCCACTATGAAAGCGAATTGCGCGATCTGACCGGCAAAGACGAGGCGGTCATAGAATTTCTGCGGGCCGTACCGGAAGCGGCACGCATGGAAGGTGATATCGCGAAATTTCTGACGGACTGGCTGGACGCGTTGGTACAGAACCACCGAAGCTACGTCAACGTAGCCATTGGCTGCACGGGGGGTCAACACCGGTCTGTCTATCTTGTGGAACGACTCACCGAGCGCTTCGCCAGTCGGTGGCCCATCGTGACGCGCCACAGGGAACTCGACGCGCGGTGATTTCGCGTAACGGCGACAGCACAAAAGATTCGCCTCACACCCCGCTCAGGAACAGGCTTCGAACCGGCGCAGGAAGACCGATGGCGAGCAGTTCGTCAACCTGAAACCACGCCCCCTCCGCTTCGCTCAGGTGAACAGACTGGGGAAGCAAAATGCGCACCGGGCACAACACCAGCTCGCGATGGGTCAGCGCATGACGCACGGGCGCCAGCGACTCGTAGGAGTGTGCATTGAGGCGTGCGGCATGCTCCACCAGTGCCGCCTCGTCGCCAAATACTGGTGTGCAATACAGCCCAGCCCAAATACCCGGCGCCGGCCTGCGGTGCAGCCAGGTGCGCCCCGCCTGATCACGCAGCACCAAGAGCCACCAGGTTTCCTGCTTGCGCAGCACCGTGCGCGAGCGGATGGGAAAACGCTCCGTTTCACCGCTGCGCCGCGCTGCGCACGCTGGCTCAAGCGGACACACTATGCACGAGGGGCGTCGCGGCGTGCACAGGCTTGCACCCAGGTCCATCAAACCCTGCGTGTAGGCAGGCATGTCGAGCGCGCTCTTTGGCACCAATTCGCTGGCCCTCTTCCACAGCACGCGCTCGCTTAAGGCGCGGGCAAGATCCTCCTCGAAGGCAAGAAAGCGGGCCAGCACCCGCCTGACATTGGCATCCAGAATCGGCACGCGCTCGCCATAGCAGAAGGCAGCAATCGCGCCTGCCGTGGAGCGGCCCACGCCGGGAAGCTGGGCAAGCTCAGCCGCCGTGCGCGGAAAGGCTCCGCCGTGCTGCGCGACGACCACACCCGCCGCTTTGTGCAGATTGCGAGCGCGGCTGTAATAGCCAAGACCGCTCCACAGGGCCAGGACCGCGTCCTCGGACGCGGCGGCGAGAGCGCGCACATCAGGAAAGCGCTCCAGAAAGCGGGCGTAGTAGCCCTTCACCGTAGCCACCTGGGTCTGCTGCAACATGATCTCCGAGAGCCACACCCGGTAAGGATCGCGCGTGTTTTGCCAGGGCAAGGCGCTGCGGCCGTGCTCTCGTTGCCAGCGCACCACGGCGTCGGCAACGCTCCAGTCGCTCTTCATGCAGGTTCGGGCAAGGCCAAGTGGGGCGCGCGTTCGGAGAACGTAAGCAGCGATTCGGTGAGGCTTTGCAAACGCAGGCCCAGGCTGTCGAGCGAGCGTTCCCCGTCTTCGATCTCGGCGATGCGCTCTTCCAGTCCAGATGCCGCAGCCTGGATGCGATCCACCGCCTCAATGCGCCGGCTGAAGCTGCGTTTGCGCTCGCGCAATTGCGCGTCCAACTGCGCCGTGGCGGAGTTGCTCCACAATTCCAGATCGTTGGCCGCAGATTCAAACACCGCGCGCAGGCGGGTAGACAAGGCACGTGCAAGGCGCTCGGCGAATTCAGGCTGGACCAGCTTCAGGGTATTGCCGACGCCAAGGTACTGCACATGCCCTCGCTCGATGCGCACCAGATCGAGCATGAATTGATCCAGTTGCAACACCGGCGGAACTTGCAGCGAAAAACCGAATTCCGCATTCAACTGGCGAAAGGTCCCCGCCAGCATCGCATGAATTTCGGTAGCACTGGCCTGCGCATGATCGAGCACGCTGCGCAATTGTTCAAAAGTTTCAGCGTACGCCTTTTTGACGCCGAGCTTCAGGCCCTTTTGCCGCAGCGCCTGCGTCAAACCAGCAAGTTTCCCCTTTAGCGCCTTGGCTCCCAAGCGCTCAAAAATCTCGCGCAGCAGTTTGAGGTGCACTGCACGCACGGCATGGATCTTGGCCGCACAGTGTCCAAACTCTTCGCTCTCCTGCTCGATGCGCTGGCGCATTGCCGAGATGACAGCGATGTTCTTTCCACGCAGGCTCCCCAGTTCGATCATCTGGTCGTCCAGATCACGCCGACGGATGTTGAGCATCCGCGAAGTCTCCGAACTGACGCCGGCCAGGGCTACGCCGATGGCAGAGCGAAGAATGCTCTGGCGTCGACCCATGATGCCTTCGGCCAGGGCATCCTCCAACTCGGGAAGACCGCTGGCTTCCAGCATGATGTCGTCACAGGAGATTTTGGCCACCAAGCCCTTCTGGGCGGATACCAGCAGAACCTGCTCGGGGGACACTCCCAGCGTCTCTGCAGAATTCTGGCGTTGGCGCTCCAGTTGGGTCTGCACTTCGTGAGCCGAGCTAAGCGTGTCCCACAGGGTATCGATTTTGTTGAGCACCACCAGGCGGGCTTCAGCGCTGTCGGCCGTATCAATGAGGTGTTCGCGCCAGATGGCCAGATCGGACCGCGTAACTCCAGTATCGGCAGCGAGGATGAACACCACCGCGTGGGCCTGGGGAATCAGGTTGACCGTGAGCTCCGGCTCTGCACCCACGGCGTTCAGCCCTGGGGTATCGAGAATCACAAGGCCATGCTGCAACAGAGGGTGCGGCAGATTGATGATGGCATGGCGCCACTTGGGCACTTCCACCAGCCCCTCTGCAGTCTGGGGGGGGTTTTCCTCTGGCAACTCGTCGTGCCAGAAGCCCAAAGCACGCGCGTCGTCCACGCTCACTCGCTCGGTCTCGGCCACCTTGCCAATGGCTGCGGCAATTTGCTCGCCATCGTTCGCGTCGAGTGCGATTTCCAGCCAGCGCTCGGGCGTCGCGCGCCATTCGGACAAGCCCTTGGGAAGCAATCGGGTTTCAATAGGCAGAAGTCGCAGCGAAGACGGCAGCGCCGCCTCGTACCCCAACTCGGTAGGGCACATTGTGGTTCGCCCTGCGCTGGCGGGCATGATGCGGCGCCCATAGCCGGCAAAAAAAATCGCGTTGATCAGCTCGGATTTACCACGCGAGAACTCCGCCACAAACGCAACCATGATCTTGTCTGTGCGTACTTGTTCCTCAAGCCGCTGCAGTCTTTCGCGCACGGAATCGTCCATCAGCTCGTGAGACGACAACCACTCGGCCAATTGTCGCAAACGGCGCGCAAAATCGCGCCGCCATGCATCGTGCTGCTCGAATTGCTCGTTGAAAGAGGGGCCCACTGTGGTTTTCCGAGTGTCATTGCAACGCGGGATGCGTCGTCAAAATATAGTGCATCGTCCTGATTGCGCGCACTCCTTCATTGGAACGTTGCGTGCTCGCGTCACGGTCTCTGGCAAACAGGGCAATAAAAGCTGCTGCGTTGGCCTTGCCGCAGCATTTTGATCGGTGCCGAACAAGTATGACAGGGCGCGCCAGCGCGTCCGTAAACATTTGCACTGAGTTGGAAATGCCCGGCGCTCCCATCGGCCGACTGAAAGTCACGCAATGTGCTGCCACCCAGGCTCACTGCCTGCTCCAGCACCGCGACAATGGCTGCGTGCAGGCGCGCGACACGAACTGGCCCGATGCGGCCTGCCAGCGTAGTCGGCCGGATGCCGGCCCGAAACAGCGCTTCGGACGCATAAATATTGCCTACGCCCACGACCAGACGGCCGGACAGGAGCACCTGTTTGATGATCGAGCGGCTGGCCTTGAGCCCAGCTGCAAAGCGCACAAGGGAAAATTCCTGCGACAACGGCTCCATCCCCAGGTGCCCCAACAACTTATGGAGCACCGGCGCATCGTTGTCGGGCGCCCACACCACAGCGCCGAAACGGCGTGGATCGTGCAAACGCAGATGACCGCGATCGGTATGCAAATCGAAGTGATCGTGTGGCCCCATGGCGGGGAGTTCCAGTGCGAAGGAAAGACTGCCGGACATGCCAAGATGCAGCAGCAGCAGTCCCCGATCGAAATGAAGCAGCAGGTATTTGCCTCTGCGCTCCACATCGGTAACCAGACGCCCCTCCAAGCTGGCAGGCTGGCAGCCCAGCGGCCAGCGCAGCGGTTTTCCCAAAGAGGCACCAAGCACGGTAGCCCCGGAGATGCGCGCAGAAAAGCTGCGCCGCGTGACTTCCACCTCGGGCAACTCAGGCATGAATGCGCGTGCGTGAGCAAAGGTTTTGCATGGATTATTATGACCCGATGCTCCTTTCTCCACGCCTCTTGGCGGCCCCGCTGCTGGCCCTCTCACTGACAGCTGGTGCCGTGCAGGCGCAGAGCGTCGCTCCCGTCGCACTCCTGCCCGAAGCCACCGCGAGCCCACAGGAAGCGCGCAGCTCAGAGCTTGATGCCGAACTGTTCTACGAAATCTTTCTCGGGGAACTCAGCGTTCGCGCTGGCGACCCGGGAGCCGGATACGCACTCATGCTCGAAGCCGCGCGACGTGGTCGCGACGAGGCCTTGTTCCAGCGGGCAGCAGACATTGCCCTGCAGTCGCGCTCGGCCGAGGCGGCGCTGAGCTCCGTGCGCGCCTGGGAAGCCGCCTGGCCCGAATCGCATCAAGCCCAGCGCTACTTGCTGCAGATTTTTCTGGCGCTCAACCGCACTGCAGAAACCGCTGGCCCCCTCAGGAAGTTCCTCGATACGGCCAATCCACAAGCACGGCAGACGCTAATTTTGTCGCTGCCACTTTTGTACCGGCGCGCCAGCGACAAGGCCTTGGCTGCCTCGGTGGTCTCAGAGGCACTGAGCACTTACTACACCGATCCTGCGCTGGCGCCTGCGGCGCGCATTTCCACTGGGCGCATGCAGCTTCTCTCGGGCGACAACGCGGCGGCCATGGCGTCGGCGCAGCAAGCTTTTGTCCTGGACCCTGCGGCAGACGACGCCGCCCTTTTTGCGCTTGATCTTCTCGAAGCCAAGGTGGCCGGCGCCGATGATCTGGTGAAAAAAGCATTTTCCACCCCCAGGCCGCCGCAGCTACAGATGACGTATGCACGCGTGCTGCTCGAGCTGCAGCGCTATTCCCTGGCGCTGGCCCAATTGGAGTCAGTGACGCGGGAGCATCCCGAACTCGCCCAGCCCTGGCTGGCACGGGCTGCGTTGCAAGTGCAGAACGGCGAACTCGACGGCGCAGAAGCGTCTTTGGTCCGCTACGCCCAAGCCTCGGGCGACGCTGCAGATTCGCCCGATCAGCGTGCAGCCACGGCACAGACCTACATGCTGCAGTCGGAAATCGCTGAAAAGCGCGGCAAGCTGGACGAAGCACAAGACTGGCTGGCGCGCATTGACGACGCCAGCACGCGCTTTGACGTACAGGTGCGCCGGGCCTCCCTGCTGGCACGTCAGGGCCGACTCGCCCATGCCAGGGCGCTGATCCAGAGCCTCCCCGCAGCCACGCCCGAAGCCGAGCAGCGCAAGCAGGCCGCCGAAGTGCAATTGCTGCGCGACACCGGCCACTTTGCCGATGCCTTCGCGCTTCAATCAGAACTCGTCAAGCAGTCACCCGACAACGCCGACCTGATCTATGACCAGGCCATGCTCGCCGAGAAAACCGGGGATCTCGACACCATGGAAAGGCTGCTGCGCAAACTCATTGCCGCCAAGCCCGACTACCACCACGCGTACAACGCGCTCGGCTATTCGTTTGCGGAACGCGGAATTCACCTGGACGAAGCACGCAAGTTGATCGAGACGGCCCTGCGCTTGGCGCCCGGCGACCCGTTCATCACCGACAGCCTCGCCTGGGTGGAATATCGCGCAGGCAACGCTGCACGCGCGCTCGAATTGCTTGCAAGTGCCTTTGCCGTTCGCAAGGATGCGGACATCGCGGCGCACTATGGGGAAGTGCTGTGGAGCGCGGGCGAGCGCGATCGCGCTCGGGCGATCTGGCGCGAAGGTCTGCGCAGCAACGCCGACAACGAAACGCTGCGCGAAACCCTCAAGCGCCTGGGCGTGCAGCCTTGACGCCGGTCTCGGTGCCAGTCGTGGCGACAGGTGGGCTGCATAAGACGGGAGCACTGCTACTCGCTTTTTTCCTTGCGCTGCTTGCCGGCTGCGCGCAGCCGCCACGGGCGCCTGTACTGCAGCCTGCCGCCACCCATTGGGACGGCCGCATGGCGCTTTCGGTGGAGGGCGAGGCCAGGCAATCGTTTTCCGCCGTCTTTGCCCTGCAAGGCAGAAGCACGCAGGGCAGCCTCACTCTCAGCACCCCGCTCGGCACCGTGCTCGCTGAGCTGCAATGGGCGCCCGGCCACGCTGAGCTTCGCTCGCCTCAGGGCGAGCGCACGGCGAGTTCGCTCGACGAACTGCTGGAGCAGGCGCTGGGCAGCGCCATTCCGGTGCAGGCCCTGTTTGCCTGGCTGCATGGCGATGCGACTACAGCCGCAGGCTGGCAAGCGGACCTGAGCCGCCTGAGCGACGGGCAACTGACGGCCGTTCGCTCCGCGCCACTGCCCCGCGCCACACTGCGCATTGCCCTGGATCGCTGAGCGCACCATGCAAGCCCTGTACGACGTTGCCGCGCCCGCAAAGCTGAACCTCTTTCTCCACATCACCGGTCGTCGTGCCGACGGCTACCACTTTCTGCAGTCGGCCTTCATGCTGATTGACTGGTGCGACACCTTGCACTTTGAACGTCGCCGCGATGGCCAGATCAGTCGCGAAGACCTTGCGGGCACGCTGCCCCAGGATGACTTGATCGTTCGCGCGGCACGTGCCCTCCAAGTGGCGAGCGGGTGCCCGCTGGGCGCGCACGTAGGAGTGGTCAAACGCATTCCCGAACAGGCTGGCATGGGTGGCGGATCGTCCGACGCGGCCACCACGCTGCTTGCGCTCAACCGCCTGTGGCAGCTCGGGCTGACCCGTTCGGAGCTAATGGCCCTGGCCGCGCCGCTTGGCGCCGATGTGCCATTTTTTCTGGGAGGGACGAATGCCTGGGTGGAGGGCATTGGCGAGCAGCTCACTGCGTTGACCGGCACAGCGAGCGTCCCGCAACAGCGCTTTGTGGTGCTCAAACCAACGGCTGGCTTGCAGACGCCCGCAATTTTTTCTCGATTGTCTGCGCTGGATTATTTCGGCAATGCTACAATCTCAGGCTTTGCTGCAGACCACTTTGGCTTTGGCCGAAACGACTTGCAGAGCATCGCCGAAGTGCTGTGCCCCGAGATATCGCAGGCCCTGTTGTGGCTTGAATCGCTCGGATTGCATGGCAGAATGACGGGTTCTGGAAGCGCTGTGTTTGCTGCTTTGCCGCACGATGTCGAGTTGCCCGCGCCCCCCGGCGCATGGCAGCTCAAGGTCTGCGACAACCTGATGGTTCATCCTCTGGCAGGCTGGGCATCGGGATGAGTTTTTGGTGTGCAATCCTTGTGGTTGTACACCGGTGTAGGGGAGTCGCCAAGCTGGTTAAGGCACTGGATTTTGATTCCAGCATGCAAAGGTTCGAATCCTTTCTCCCCTGCCAAAGTCCTGATCGCGCAAGGACATTTTTTTCAAAATCGCTGGGACGCTCATGCAGGCCAACCACCCCGACTTCATGGTCTTCACCGGCAATGCGAATCCGCAGCTTGCCGCTGAAATTGCACAGCATCTCGGCATCAGCCTGGGCGCTGCCCATGTGGGCCGCTTCTCCGACGGCGAAGTCACCGTAGAAATCAAGCAGAACGTGCGTGCACGCGATGTCTTCGTCGTGCAGTCCACCTGCGCCCCGACGAACGACAGCTTGATGGAACTGCTCATCATGGTCGACGCACTCAAGCGGGCATCGGCCGAGCGCATCAGCGCGGTGATCCCCTATTTCGGCTACGCCCGGCAGGACCGCCGCCCGCGCTCCACGCGCGTGCCGATCAGCGCCAAGGTGGTGGCCAACATGCTGCAGGCCGTGGGCGTGGCCCGCGTGCTCACCATGGACTTGCACGCCGACCAGATCCAGGGCTTCTTTGACATCCCCGTCGACAACATCTACGCCTCCCCGGTACTGCTGGGCGACCTGCGCCAGCGCGACTACCACGACCTGATCGTGGTCTCGCCCGACGTGGGCGGCGTGGTGCGTGCCCGTGCGCTGGCCAAGCAACTCAATTGCGATCTGGCCATCATCGACAAACGCCGCCCCAAGGCGAACGTGTCTGAGGTGATGCATGTGATTGGCGAAATCGAAGGCCGCAACTGTGTCGTCATGGACGACATGATCGATACGGCGGGCACGCTGGTGAAGGCGGCCGAGGTGCTCAAGGAGCGCGGCGCCAAAAAGGTCTACGCCTACTGCACGCACCCGATTTTCTCGGGCCCGGCCATCGAACGCATCACCCAGGGTGCGTCGCTGGACGAAGTCGTTGTGACCAACACCATTCCCTTGAGCGAAGCCGCCCGCGGCTGCTCCAAGATCCGCCAGGTTTCCGTGGCTCCGCTGATCGCCGAGACGATCCAGCGGATTGCCCGCGGCGACTCGGTGATGAGTTTGTTCTCGGACCAGGAAAATCTTTTCTGAGCCGAGGCAAGTAGCAGGGCGGCCCGTCGGGCGGCCTTTTTTTGCCAACCGGAGGCAGCGCTGGTCGCGGTGCGCCTCATGTCAAGGATATCTATGAACTTCGTCGCTTTTGAGCGCGCCAAGCAAGGTACGGGTGCGAGCCGCCGTCTGCGCAATTCGGGCCGCACGCCCGGCATCGTCTACGGTGGCACGGCCGAGGCGCAAGCCATCGAGCTGGACCACAACGCCTTGTGGCACGCCCTCAAGAAGGAAGCCTTCCACGCGAGCGTGCTCGAGATGGAACTGGCTGGCACCACCAGCAAGGTGCTGCTGCGTGACGTGCAATACCACCCCTTCAAGCAACTCGTGCTGCACGTGGACTTCCAGCGCGTGGACGCCAAGACCCGTTTGCACATGAAGGTGCCACTGCACTTCACCAATGCCGAAGAATCGCCCGCCGTGAAGGTGGACAAGTGCACGGTGAACCACGTGGTGACCGAGCTGGACGTAAGCTGCATGCCGTCCGACCTGCCCGAATTCATCACCGTGGACTTGGTTGAGCTGAAGAAGGGCGCGTCGCTGCACTTGAAGAGCATCAAGCTGCCCAAGGGCGTGAGCGCCGTGACGAAGGGTTCTGCCAACAACCCGGTGGTGGTTACGGCCATCCCTCCGCTGGTCATCGAGGAAGCGCCTGCCGCCGATGCAGTTCCTGCCGACGCCGCTCCTGCCAAGGGCAAGGGCAAGAAGAAGTAATCACTTCTCGCCTGCAGGCTGTCTGCGGTCTGCTGCCAAGAGCGGCCCACCTTGCGTGGGCCGTTTTCGTTTTCGGCTGCGCTGCTGGTCCACGGATAATTCACTCATGATCAAACTGGTGGTGGGCCTGGGCAATCCTGGTCCGGAATACGAGGCCACGCGCCACAACGCGGGTTTCTGGTGGGTGGAAGCGCTGGCGCGCGAGCTCAAGGTGCAACTGGTGCCCGAACGCAGCTACTGGGGCCTGGCGGCGCGCGCCACGGTCCAGGGCCAACCGGTGTGGCTGCTGGAGCCACAGACGTTCATGAACCTCTCGGGCAAGTCGGCAGCAGCACTGTCGCGCTTCTTCAAGATCGCGCCTGAAGAAATCCTGGTGGTGCACGACGAACTCGACCTGCAACCCGGCCAGGCCAAACTCAAGCGCGGTGGCGGGCATGCGGGCCACAACGGACTGCGCGACATCCACGCCCAACTGGGCAGCGGTGACTACTGGCGGCTGCGCATCGGCATTGGTCATCCGGGTGACCGGGCGGACGTGGCCGGCTGGGTGCTCAAACGCCCGCCGCTGGAGCAGCGCATCCTCATTGAAGACAGCATTGCCCACTCGCTCAAGGCCTGGCCGGCATTGCTGGCGGCCGATATGGACAAGGCAGCGCAGCAGATTCACACCACCAAGCCGCCCAGGCCCAAACCGCCGCGGCCGGTAGAGCCCGCTTGAAACTATATTTTTGATAGCTGCTAGCGCTTACGGAATAAGCGCTAGTGGCTATTTTTTCTAAGAATTTGAACGCACCGGCGGGTTTCGACCGATGCGCCTGAAGGTCCGGAATTGGGGTCTGAGCACGAGTTTCGCTTCGCTGCATCGTGATCCGACAGTTGCACTGCGCCCCCAATGCCTGCGCCGCGCGCGTTTCCATCGTTTCGGGACTTGCTGGCTGCAACGAGCGCGGTCCAAACCAGCGGCAGCCGTGCAAGGGCCGCCCCGCCGCACGGGCTGCGTCCCCCTTCCCGAATCGCAAAGCGATTCGAGAGAAGGGGGAAAGCGGCGCAGCCGCTCAGGGGGTTGGCGCTACTTGCAAGCGCTGAAATTTCTGCCACAGCGTTTCCCGGCTCTCCACATGCTGCGGGTCCACCGGAATGCAGGCCACCGGGCAAACTTCGACGCACTGCGGCTGGTCGAAATGGCCCACGCACTCGGTGCACTTGTGCGGATCGATCTCGTAGATTTCCTCGCCCATGGTGATCGCCTCGTTCGGGCATTCGGGCTCGCAGACGTCACAGTTGATGCATTCGTCGGTGATCCTCAAGGCCATTGCGCACTCCATGGGTAATGCCGGGCATCGCACTGCCCGCAAAGCCTTGATTATCCTGCGCAGGCCAACGCACTACCGCACGTACTGGCTTTGCCGTTAAGCTGACCGGCGTGGAGGTTTTTGCCCCCACCCAACCTTTCCCATGCGCCTGTTCCTTCTGCGTCGCTTTGTCACCTTGCTGCTCACGCTCGCCGCCGCGTCCGCCGTGGTGTTCGTCGTGCTCGATGTGCTGCCGGGCAACGCCGCGCAAACCATGATGGGGCCGGACGCCGCGCCCGAGGCCGTCGCCGAGCTGGCACGCCAGCTGGGGCTGGACCAACCCACCTGGCAACGCTATCGCACGTGGGTGCAAGGCCTGCTGCACGGCGACATGGGCGAGAGCTATGCCTACGGCAGCCCCGTGGGCGAATTGGTGGCCGAGCGCCTCGCGGTCACCGTGCCGCTGGCGCTGATCGCGATGGCGCTGGCTGTGGCGATGGCGCTTGCCGCGGGCATGTTTGCCGCCGCGCACCACAACCGCGCGGGCGACACCGGCGTGATGGCGCTGGTGCAACTGGGCATTGCAGTGCCCAATTTCTGGCTGGCTATTCTTTTGATTCTGCTGTTTGCGGTGCGCCTGCAGTGGGTTCCGGCCGGTGGCTTCCCGGGCTGGCAGGCCCAGGAGGGCGGCGGCTTCTGGCCCGCGCTGCGGGCTCTGCTGCTGCCCGCTGTGGCGCTGGCCGTGGTGCAGGGAGCGATTCTGGCGCGCATCACGCGCTCGGCACTGCTCGAAGTGCTGCGCGAGGATTTCGTGCGCACCGCGCGCGCCAAGGGATTGACGCGCCGCGCCGCGCTGTGGCGCCATGTGCTGAGGAACGCCCTGGTGCCCGTGCTCACCGTGATGGGCCTGCAATTTGCCGGGCTGCTGGCGGGCACCATCGTGGTCGAGAACGTGTTTGCCCTGCCAGGCCTGGGGCGGCTGGTGTTCCAGTCGATCGCCAACCGCGACCTCATCGTGGTGCGCAACTGCGTGCTGCTGCTCGCCACGATGGTGGTTGTCGTCAATTTTGCGGTGGATGTGCTGGCCGCGTTCATCGATCCGCGGCTCGCCCGCCGCGCCGCATGAGCGGCCGCGCCCTTCCCCGCCGCCCTTGGCAGCGCGCGCTGCGCCACCCGAGCTTTCTGGCGGGGGGCCTGCTGGCGCTGCTGGTGCTGGGCGCGGCATTTTTGTCGCTGTGGTGGACGCCCTGGTCGCCCTACGCCATGGACATGGCGCAGCGCCTGGCACCGCCTGGCGGCACCCACTGGCTGGGCACCGATGCCTTTGGCCGCGACGTGGCCTCGCTGCTGCTGGTGGGCGCGCGCAGCAGCCTGCTGGCCGGCGTGGTGGCCGTGGGCATCGGGCTGGTGGTGGGCACCGCGCTCGGCCTGCTGGCCGCCGCCAGGCGCGGCTGGGTGGAAGAACTGGTGATGCGGCTGGCCGATTTCAGCTTTGCCTTCCCGGCGGTGCTCTCGGCCATCTTGTTCACCGCCGCCTGGGGCGCGGGGCTGGTCAACGCCATTGTGGCCATTGGCATTTTCAACATCCCGGTGTTTGCCCGCGTGGCGCGCGCGGGGGCGCTCGGTGTGTGGTCGCGCGAATACGTGCTGGCGGCGCGCGCCTGCGGCAAGGGGATACTCCGCATCACACTGGAGCATGTGCTGCCCAACATCGCCTCCGCCCTCATCGTGCAGGCCACCGTGCAGTTTGCGCTGGCGATTCTGGCCGAGGCGGCGCTGTCCTATCTGGGCCTGGGCACGCAGCCGCCGCAACCGTCCTGGGGCCGTATGCTGGCTGATGCGCAAACCTTGATGCACCAGGCGCCGCTGCTGGCCGTGTGGCCCGGTGCGGCCATTGCCTGTGCGGTGCTGGGCTTGAACCTGCTGGGCGACGGCCTGCGCGACCTCCTGGACCCGCGCTTGGCAAGATGAAGAACAACTCCCTGCGCGGCTGCCATGCTCCGTGCGGCCGCCAGAGGCGGCTGCTCTTCGCGCACGTCCAAGCCTGCGCAGGCAGGCCTGGAGCCGCGGCGCTCAGCCCCTTCTCTCGCCGCACTGCGTGCAGCGGGAAGGGGGACGGCGCCAGCGCGGCGGGGCGGCCCTTGCGCGGCGCCCACTGGCTCGGCACAGCTGTGCGCAAGCCGGGCTCCGGTGATGAGACGAGAAAAGAGCACCATGCAGCTGCCATTGCTTGAAGTCACCGACCTGCGCATCGCCCTCGCCACCCCGTACGGCACGGTGGACACCGTGCGCGGTATCGATTTCTCGCTGCCTGCCGGCGGTACGCTGGGCCTGATTGGCGAGTCGGGCTGCGGCAAGTCGCTAACCGCGCTGGCGTTGATGGGGCTGCTGCCCGAGAGCGCCAGCGTGCGCGGCAGCATCCGCCTGGCCGGGCAGGAACTGGTAGGGCTGGACGAGCCTGCCCTGTGCGCCCTGCGCGGCAACCGCATCGCCATGGTGTTCCAGGAGCCCATGGCCGCGCTTAACCCCTTGCACCGTGTGGGCGACCAAGTGGCCGAGCCGCTGCGCATCCACCGCGGCTGGAGCCGGCGGCGCGCACGGGACGAGGCGCGCGCGCTGCTCGAACGCGTCGGCATTGCCGACGCCGCACGCCGCATGGACGGCTACCCGCACGAGTTTTCAGGCGGCCAGCGCCAGCGCATCTGCATTGCCATGGCGCTGGCCTGCGGGCCGGATCTGCTGGTGGCCGACGAGCCCACCACGGCGCTGGACACCGAAGTACAGGCGCAAATTCTCGCTCTGCTGGCTGAACTGGTGGCCGAGCGCGGCATGGCGCTGCTGCTGATTTCGCACGACCTGGCCGTGGTGGCGCAGCACACGACAAACATGCTGGTGATGTATGGCGGCACCGTCGTCGAGGCCGGCCCGACGCAGGAGGTTTTCGCCCGCATGGCCCACCCGTACACGCGCGGCCTGCTCGCGGCCCGCCCAGTGCTGGGCAGCAACGCGGGCGCCCGGGCCGCGCTGCGCCCGCCCCTACCGACCATTGCTGGCAGCGTGCCACCGCTGCACGCGCTGCCGCCGGGTTGCCCCTTTGCCGGGCGCTGCGCCTTCACCCTCGACGCCTGCCACGCCACGCCGCCGCCAGCGGTGGGTTTGGGCCATGGCCACCGCGTGCGCTGCATCCGGCCAGAAGCCATGGCGGGCCATGCGCCATGAACGTGATTACTCCTGAAAAAATAGCTGCTAGCGATTATGCAGTAAGCGCTAGAGGCCATTTTGAGCATAAAAATGACGGCGTGCCGCTGCTCCAGGTGCACAACCTGGCGCACCACTACGCCCTGCCGCGCACGCAGCTGTGGGGGCCCAGGCCACAGGTCACGGCGCTGCAAGATGTCAACCTCACGCTGCGCGCGGGGCAGAGCCTGGGCATCGTCGGCGCCTCGGGTTCGGGCAAGTCCACGCTGGCGCGGCTGGTAATGGCGCTCGACGTGCCCAGCAGCGGCAGCGTGCTGTGGGCTGGCCAGGATCCGCGGCAGATGGGCGCGGGCGAACTGCGCCGCGCACGCCGCCATATCCAGATGGTGTTTCAGGACCCGTTTGGCGCACTGGACCCACGCCAGCGGATTGCCCGCACCGTCGCCGAACCCCTGGCTGCGCAAGGCGACACGACCCGCACCGAACAGCGCCGCCGCGCCGCCGAGGTGCTGGAGCAAGTGGGGCTGCGCGCCGAGGCGCTGGACCAGTACCCGCACGAATTTTCTGGCGGCCAGCGCCAGCGCATCGCCATTGCGCGCGCGCTCATCACCCGGCCGCGCGTCATCGTGGCCGACGAGCCCGTCAGCGCGCTCGACGTGTCGGTGCAGGCGCAGGTGCTGAACCTGATGCAGCAACTGGCACGTGATTTCGGCGTGACCTATCTGCTCATCAGCCACGACCTGGCCGTGGTGCAGCACCTGTGCGACGAGGTCGCCGTGCTGCACCAGGGCCGCATCGTCGAACAGGGGCCGCCCGCGCAGCTCTTTCAATCGCCGACCCACCCGTATACCCGCGCTCTGGTGGCAGCGATGCCACTGGCACCAACTGGTGTACAAAAGCCCTTTTTGCCGCCCTCGGAGAACGCCCCATGATGAACCGCCGCACCGCCCTGGCCGTCACGCTGGCCGCTGCACCGCTCGCCAGCCCGCTGTCCGCCTGGGCCAAGGACGATGGCGCGCGCATGGTGCTCGCCCTCACGCTCGAACCCCCAGGGCTCGACCCGACCGCCAACGCCGCTTCGTCGATTGGCGAAGTGGTGCACTACAACGTCTTCGAGTCGCTCACCAAAATCAACGCCGACGGCAGCGTCTCGCCCCTGCTGGCCGAGAGCTGGGAGGTCTCGCCCGACCTGAAGACCACCACCTTCAGGCTGCGCAAGGGCGTCAAGTTCCACAACGGCGAACCCTTCAACGCCGAGAGCGTGAAGTTCTCGCTTGACCGTGCCGGCGGCGACAAAAGCACCAACAAGGACAAGCGCAGCTATGCCAAGGTGAGCACGCATGTGGTCGATGAGCACACCGTGGTGCTGATCAACGAGGACATCGACCCGGATTTCCTCTTCGTGCTCGGCCAGGCCACGGCCATCATGGTCGAGCCCAAAAGCGCCGCCAGCAACGCCACCCAACCCGTCGGCACGGGTCCGTACAAGCTCGCGCAGTGGCGGCGCGGCGCCTCGGTGACGCTGGAGCGCTGGCCGGGCCACCGCGACGCCAGGAAAGTGCAGATTGCCCGCGCCACCTTCCGCTTCATCTCCGACCCGGCGGCGCAGGTGGCGGCGCTGCTGGCGGGCGACGTGGACGTTTTTGCCCGCGTCACGCCGCGCAGCGTCGCGCAGTTCAAGGGCCTGCCGCGCTACCAAGTGGTGGTGAGCGGCTCGCGCGCCAAGACCATTCTGGCGATGAACAACGCACGCAAGCCGCTGACCGACGTGCGCGTGCGCCGCGCCATTGCCGCCGCCATCGACCGCAAGGCCGTGATCCAGGGCGCCGCCGAAGGCTACGGCGTGCCCATTGGCAGCCACTATGTTCCGGGGGCGTTTGGCTATGTGGACACCACCGGCATCAACCCCTACGACCCGGCCAAGGCGAAAAGCCTGCTGGAAGAGGCCGGCATCCGCACACCGCTTGAACTCACCATGACGCTGCCGCCACCGCCCTACGCACGCCAGGGCGGCGAAATCATCGCCGAACAGCTGGCGCAAGTGGGCATCGTCGCCAAACTGCAGAACGTGGAATGGGCGCAGTGGCTCTCCGGCACCTACGGCAACAAGAACTACGACCTGACGCTCATTTCGCACGTCGAGCCCTTTGACCTGGGCAACTTCGCCAAGCCGGACTACTACTGGCAGTACCACTCGGACGCATTCAACGCGCTGTTCGACAAAATCCAGCACACCGCCCGGCCCGCCGAGCGCGCCCGCCTGCTGGGCGAGGCGCAGCGCCTGATCGCCACCGACTGCGTGCATGCCTTTTTGTACCAACCGCAATGGGTGACGGTGGCCAACAAGCGCGTGCGCGGCTTGTGGAAGGACATGCCGATTTTCGTCAACGACCTCTCTGCGCTGTCTTGGGCGTCATAACGACAACCCCCTTAGCGGCTGCGCCGCATCCCCCTTCTCTCAATTCGCTGCGCGATTTGGGAAGGGGGACACCGCCAGCGCCCGTACACCAAGGCATCGGCGGCCCTTGCGCGGCGGTCGCTGGCTTTAGTGCGCGCCAGAATCAACCGCAGCGCGCTCATTTTTATCGAGGGAAGCTAAGTGACCCAGTTGCATGAATTGTCTGCCCGAGCGCTCGCAAAGGGCTACGCCTCTGGCGCGTTTTCGCCGGTCGACGTAGCCAAGGCTGTGCTCGCCCGCATCGAGCGCTGGGAGCCGCACCTGCACGCCACCTGGCTGCTGCGGCCCGAGCTGGCGCTGGCCCAGGCACGCGAGAGCGAAGCGCGCTGGCAGCGCGGCGTTCCGCTCTCGCCGCTGGACGGCGTGCCCATGACGCTCAAGGACAACCTTGCCACGCAGGGCGATCCGACCCCGCTGGGCACCGCCGCCGCGCCGCTGTTCCCGGCACTGGCCGACGCGCCGCCCGCTGCGCGCCTGCGCGAAGCCGGCGCGGTGCTGGTGTCCAAGACCACCATGCCCGACTACGGCATGCTCTCCTCCGGACTGTCGAGCTTTCACGCGCTCGCCCGCAACCCCTGGGACCTCAGCAAAGGCCCGGGCGGCTCCAGCGCGGGTGCGGGCGCCGCTGCGGCCGCCGGCTACGGGCCCTTGCATGTGGGCACCGACATTGGCGGGTCACTGCGCCTGCCGGCTTCGTGGTGCGGCATCTTCTCGCTCAAACCCAGTCTGGGGCGCATTCCCATCGACCCGCCCTACACCGGCCGCGCCGCCGGCCCCATGACGCGCAGCGTGGAAGACGCGGCGCTGATGATGGCAGTGCTCTCACGGCCCGATGCGCGCGACAGCATGCAACTCCCGCCGCAGGACATTGCCTGGCGCGACTTCGAGCGCAGTCCGGAGCACCTGCGGGGCCTGCGGATTGGTTTGTTGCTGGACGCCGGCTGCGGCCTGCCCGTGGACCCGCAGGTGCGCGCAGCCATCGCGCGGGCGGCCCGGCTTTTCGAGAGCGCCGGCGCCACCGTCACGCCCATGCAGCCTTTCCTCGCGCCCGAGATGCTCGCCGGCATGGACCAGTTCTGGCGCATGCGCTCACACCTGGACATGGCCGCGCTGCCGCCCGAGCGCAAAGCGCGCGTGCTGCCCTTCATTCAGGCCTGGGCCGACAGCGCTGCGGGCCTCTCGGGCACCGAGGTGTTCCACGCTGCCCATCAGTTCCACGCGACACGCGTGGCCACCGTGGCGGCCTGCAGCGCATTCGACTATGTGCTCTCGCCCGTCGCACCCATAACTGCCTTTGCCGCCGAGCTGGCCAGCCCGACCGACGACCCGCTGCGCGCGCTGGAGCACATTGCGTTCACCGTGCCGTTCAACATGTCGGAGCAGCCGGCAGCCTCCATCAACTGCGGCTACAGCGACGAGGGCCTGCCCATTGGCCTCCAGATTGCCGGCGCCCGCTTTGACGACCTGGGCGTGCTGCGGGTGGCGCGGGCCTTCGAGCAGTTGCGCGGGCCGCAGCGCCCCTGGCCCGAGCCGCCAGGGTAGAAAATATTGATGAAAATAGGCTCTAGGGAGCCTGTGCACGAATCGTCGCGCCGTGTGCATCTGCGGCCTCGGGCGATCTGCAGCGTTGCAAATCCTCGCGATAGCTACGGCTATCGCTGCGGTTTGCGCCTTGCAGCTCATCCCGATCCGCAGCGCCCACTTGCCACGCGATTCGTACAGAGGCTCCCTAGCGCTTCCAATAAGCGCTAGCAGCTATCAACCCAATAGCATCAGGTCGCGGCGCGGCTGATCGTCGCCAGGCGCACGGCCAGGCCCAGAAACACCACGCCCGCCGCCCGGTTGAGCCAGCGCTGCGCGCGCGCCGAGCGCAGCAGCAGCGTGCCAAAGGTGCCCGAGAACACGGCAATGGTGCCAAACACCAGCAGCGTGGCCAGCATGAAGACGACGCCCAGCAGCATGATCTGCGGCGCCACACTGCCGAGAGCGGGGTTGGCAAACTGGGGCAGGAAAGCCAGGAAAAAGATCAGCACCTTGGGGTTGGTCAGGTTCATCACCATGCCGCGCCCCACCATGCGCCAGGCGCTGGCGGCGGGCCGCTCGGAGGGGCTGGGTGCCCTGTCGGGGTCTGCCGCGTTCTGCATTGCCTCAGGGCGCGGTCGCAGCGACTGCCAGGCCAGCCACGCCAGATAGGCCGCGCCCAGGTACTTGAGCACCGTGAACGCCTCGGCCGAAGCGGCAAACAGCGCTGCCAGCCCCAGCGCCACGGCTGCCGTGTGCACCACCAGTCCCGCGCACAGCCCCACCACCACCGCCATGCCGGCGCGCCAGCCGCGCTGGGCCGATTGCACCAACACAAACAGGTTGTCGGGGCCTGGCGTAATGCCCAGCAGCAGCGAAACACCAAAGAAGGCAAGCAGGGTGTCGAGGGTTGGCATGGCAGATCAGCGGGGTAAAAGCGCCATTGTGGAGCAGCGCAACGGTTGTTCCGAAGAACGCCTCAGCGCATGGGAATGACGAAGACACGCGGTTTCGGCGCACACCCCGGGCCCTGGTACGGCCCGCCATCGCGCTCCCAGCCCGTACCCGGTGATATCTGAGCGCAGAGGCGCGCGCCATCCACCTTGCTGCGCCACCAGTACCAGGGAGCAGGCGCGGCCCAGGCCAGCTGCGCCAGCAGCAAGGCGCAACACGCAGCCAGGAACGCGCTGCGACTCATCGCTCGGCCCAGCCGGCAAAGCGGCGCAGAAATCCGTCTACCGCCTCGGTATACGGGCCTGCCTGCCCCAATTGCGCATTGATTTGCCCGTGGGAAAGTGGCTGCGGCAACACCTCGACCTGCCCGCCCTGCGCCAGGCTTTTGCGCGCATACGCCTGCGCTTGCGTGCACGAACTGTGGCGCGGCGACGAACAGACCAGCAGCGTGGGCGGCAAGGCCGCTTGCAACTGCTGCAGGGGCGAGACCCGCAACCAGTACGCCGGGTCGCTGCCAAAGGCCTGATCGAACAGGCGCGCATGGCGCTCGTTCATGGTCTGCGGCACGTCCAGCGCGCCGCTGTCGAGCAGCACCAGGGCCTGCGGCGCGCGCGCCCCTGCAGCGCGCAGTCGCTCCGGCTCGCCTGCCACCAGCGCCGCCAAATGCGCACCGGCCGAATGGCCCATGAGCACGAAGCGCCCGGCGTCCGCTCCCCAGCCGGGCGCTTGCTGCTGCGCCCAGGCCAGCGCCTGCGCCACGTCCTGGGCCTGCAGGTCCGGCGCGGCCTGCGGCAGCATCCGGTAGTTGATGGAGACCACCACCACGCCGCGCGGCAGCCAGTGCGCGAGCTTGTGGTCGATCAGCCGGTCGTGTGTCTTGTCGCCCCGCCGCCAGCCACCGCCGTGCACCAGAAACAGCACCGGCGCTGCCTGGGCGTGCGCTGGCAGGGTCACATCCATGCGCTGCAGCGGATCCGGCCCATAGGCGAGGTCGCGCAGCACGCGGGTGCCGGCGGGCAGAACCGGTGCCGGCTGTGAGCGGCGGCTGTCCGCCTGGTCGTCCCAGGGCTGCGCCTGGGTTGCGCGCTGCTGCAGCCGTTCGCGCAGCGGGCCGCCGTGGGCTGCAGGTACGAATCCGGCGATGGCGATAAAGAGCAGCGCCGCCAGGCACTGGACACAATTGGATCTCGGCTTGCTGTTCATGCGTGGCCCTCAAAGACGTTCGCCGATTGTGCGCAGCGCCCATGAACGCTGTGCCGTACCGAAGTTTCAAGCCGTGACAATCCAGCCTTCCAAGGGGTCCATCGCGGGCGGCAGGCCGTACAGCGCGTCGCCTTCGGCATGGCGGCGCTCGCCCCAGGCGGCTTGCAGCAGGCACAGCACGGCGTCCAGGCTGTCGCCGCTGGCGTCCTGCACCAGGGTCTCGGCCTGCGCCGGGCGCAGTTGCAGGCGCAGGCCCAGGCGCGTACGGCCCGCCTCCAGCGCAGTCAGCAGGTCTTTGCGCGCAATCAAGCGCTCGGGCGTTTGCCCGGTGCGGCTGTCGCTCTTGTAGCTGCGCCGGCCGATGAGTTCGCGTGCCAACAGACCGGGGTAGGCCTCCAGCGCCACGCGCGCCGGGTCGCCCGCGTGCAGACCCGGCAGGTGCACCCCCGGTTGCAGCAGCAGCGGCACGCCGGCGTGCAGCATGAAAGCGACGGGTGGGTTGACCCATTTCATGCTCGGGCTCGAGCCTGCGGGGCCATCGGTGGCGCGGTGGGCGAACTTGCCGCCCACCGGGCGCGCAGCGCAAAAGGCAGCGAATTGGTTGCGAATCTCGTCCCGGCCCAAGCCGGCGTAGTGCTGGATGCAAGCCAACCAGTCCGTCGGCCAGCCTAAATGCGAGACCAGTTCGCGCGGCAGACCAAAAGGCAGATCAAAGCCACCCACCCAGGCGCGGGGTTCGGCCAGCCAGGCGGCCCAGGCCGACAAGTTATCGAAAGATTCAAGCGAATGCAGCCGGACGGCCGCGCCGCGGCGCTCGCCCAGGGCCAGCACGATGCGCTTGCGGCGGCTCGGGCTGCTGCTGAAGTCGCAGCCGATCAGCAGCACCAGTTGCTCTACACCCGGCCGATGATGGACGCCGTGGCCATCAGCTCTTCGAGCAGGGCAAACGACACGGCGCCCGAGACGCTGTACGGATCGAGCTCGGGCTTTTCGGAATACTTCAGCAAGATGGAGTGGTTGATTTTGCTGAGGTTGACCTTGCCCATGGTCCAGCCGCCAAAGCGCCGCTCGGAGATCTCCTCGTAGTGCAGCAGCTCCACGTCCTTGTGGCGCACATCGCGCTGGATGTGGCCGTAGAGCTCATTCACCGCAGAGCGCCCGCCCTCAATGGCCTGCAGAAACACGCCGCCGCCGTAGCAGAGGATGCCGGTAATGCCGGAACCCGGGTTGTGCTCGCGCGATTGCGTGAGGATGGCGTCGATGGCTTCGGGCGAATTGTCGACGGCGCGGCTGGCGTAAAGCAGGCGTACCAACATGTCAGTGCCTTCCAGGAATGAGGGAGAGGAATTCGCGGCGCAGCGAGGCGTCCTTCAGGAACACACCGCGCATCACCGAGTTGAGCATCTTGCTGTCCATCTCTTTCACGCCGCGCCAGGACATGCAGAAGTGGCTGGCCTCCATGACGATGGCCAGGCCGTCGGGCTGGGTTTTTTCCATGATCAGGTCCGCCAGCTGCACCACGGCTTCCTCCTGGATTTGCGGGCGGCCCATGACCCAGTCGACCAGGCGCGCGTACTTCGACAAGCCGATCACGTTGGTGTGCTCGTTGGGCATGACGCCGATCCAGATCTTGCCGATCACCGGGCACAGGTGGTGGCTGCAAGCGCTGCGCACCGTGAGCGGGCCGACGATCATCAGCTCGTTCAGATGCTCGGCATTGGGAAATTCGGTGATCGAGGGCGACTCGACGTAGCGGCCCTTGAAGACTTCGCTCAAGTACATCTTGGCCACCCGGCGCGCGGTGGCCTGCGTGTTGTGGTCGCCGTGGGTGTCGATCACCATGCTGTCGAGCACGCCCTGCATCTTGATCTCGACCTCGTCGAGCAAGGCTTCCAGCTCGCCGGGCTCGATGAACTGCGCGATGTTGTCGTTGGCATGAAACCGCTTGCGCGCTGCAACGATGCGTTCGCGAATCTTTACGGAGACGGGAACGCCCTCATCCTGGGCATTGGGCTTGATTTCGGCAATGTCGGAGCGGTGCATTGGCGAATGGTACCAGCGAAGTCGAGCGCCTGCATTTCAGGGTTTTTTGGCCTCTAGCGCTTTATCTGTATGCACTTACAGCTATTATTTAAATAGCAAACTATCCATCTGGCGCTGTACTCAGTAAACCTTGCCTGTAAGCCACAGCGCCGTGCGAACCAGCACGAACGCCAAACGATCGAGCACGCGCGCGCGCCAGGGCCGTGCAGCATAGGCGGCGCTGTCGATCTGCTCGCCGGCATGCTCCATGGCGTCCACCAGGCGCGCGCGCAGCGTGCAGGCAAATTCGCCGTCCGCTACCGCCACATTGGCTTCGCGCGCCAAAAGCAGGCTGAGCGGATCAAGGTTGGACGAGCCCACGGTGGCCCAGGGGTGCGTGCCCTCGGCGTCGATGACCGCCACCTTGGCGTGCAGAAAACTCGGCGCGTATTCGTGGATCTCGATACCGGTCTTGAGCAGGGCTCCGTACACCGGCCGGGCCGCGTGGTACTGCAAGAAGTATTCGTAGCGCCCCTGCAGCAGCAGGCGCACGCGCACGCCGCGCTGCGCCGCATGAACCAGCGCGCGGCGCAGTTTGCGGCCAGGAACGAAATAGGCGTTGGCAATGATGACTTCCACGCGCGCCTGCGCAATGGCGCGCAGGTAGGCACGCTCGATGCCACTGCGGTTGCGCAGGTTGTCGCGCAGCAGCAGCGCGGCGCGCACGCCGCCCAGCGCAGTGCCTTGGGCCGGGTCTCGTCGTGTCCCCTGCTTTTTGACCCGCTGCGCCGCTTTCAACGCCTGGCGCGCTGCGTCGAGGTGGTGCGAGCGCGCGGCACTGGCCGCCTGCATGCGCCACCAGACCATCTGCATCGTCGCGCTGGCCTGTTGGGCAATCGGTCCGCGTACCTGCACGGCAAAGTCCAGGCGCGGCGCTTGCAGCCGGCCATGGTTGGGGTCGTACCAGTCATCCAGCAGATTGATGCCGCCGCAGAACAGCAGCGCGTCGTCCACCACGCAGAGCTTGCGGTGCAGCCGCCGCCAGCGCTGGGGCAGCAGCAGACCCAGGAACCCCAGCGGCGCAAACACCTGGTACTGCACGCCCGAGCGGCTCAGGCGCTCCAGCCAGACCGGAGCGAGCTCGCCCGTGCCAAAACCATCGGCCAGCAACTGCACCCGCACGCCGCGCTGGGCTGCGCGCTCCAGCGCCTCGCCGATACGGGCCCCGGAGTCTGTGAAATCACAGATGTAGGTTTCGAAATAGATGCTGCGCGTGGCAGCGTCCATGGCCTGCACCAGTGCAGGAAACAGTTCTTGCGCGCCCTGCAGCAAGGCAACGCTGTGCCCTGGAACGAGCTCAATTGCGCGTGCCACGGCTCAAAGACGAAACTCCGCCACCAGCGGCAGGTGGTCCGACATGCGCCACCAGATGCGCCCTTGCGGCACATGCGCGCCCATCGGGGTAAGGCCGCGCACATAGATATGGTCCAACTGAACGATGGGCAGGCGCGCCGGATAGGTAAACGCTGTGTGCTCGAACTCAGACAGTCCGATCTGCGCCAGAGCGCGCTTGACCTGCAGGCCCCAATCGTTGAAGTCGCCAGCCACCACCAGCGGCGCGTCGGCCGGGACCTCGCGCTCGATGAACTGGCGCAAACGCTGCACCTGGCGCAATCGACTGCCCGGGATCAGCCCCAAATGGACCACGATGGAATGCACCGATCTACCGCCGAGATCGATCTCCACGTGCAGCAGTCCGCGCTGCTCAAAGCGGTGGTCGGAGATATCCTCGTGCTGGTGCCCCAGCACCGGCCAGCGCGTCAGCAGCGCATTGCCGTGCTCGCCATGCTTGGTGAAAGCGTTGGTACGGTAGACCGCCTCGTAGCCCTCTGGCGCCAGGTACTGCGCTTGGGGTATTTTGGGCCAGCGATCGAAATACGCTGCTTCGCTGCGGTTGAGGCTGCGCACCTCCTGAAGGCAGACGATGTCGGCGTCGAGCTGCTCCACGGCATGGCCCAGGTTGTGAATCTCCAGCCGGCGCGCCGGGCCAAAGCCCTGCACCCCTTTGTGGATGTTGTAGGTGGCAACACGCAGCAGCGACGGAGAATCCATGCGCCGATTGTGGCGCAGGCGCGAAACTCGCGGGTCCGCACCTATCGTCCCACTTTTCCGCTGTACTTACACTCCGACACGCGGAAACCCGCGCCACGCGTCAAAACCTTTCCACATGGCTGCCGCCTCACCCAAAGCAACGCGCGACTATGTCGCGCTGGTCATCGACGCCAATGCCACCTCGCGCAGCATCCTGGCGGCGCAGCTTCGGGCGTATGGCATCAGCAGGGTGACGCAGTGCAACCGCATCCATGACGCGCGCAACCGCTTGGAGCACATGACGTTCGACTACGTCCTTTGCGAGCAATCGTTCAGCGACAGGGACAACGCCGGCCAGACCTTGCTGGACGATCTGCGGCGCGCGAAATTGCTGCCTTTTTCCACCGTGTTCTTCATGGTCACGGGCGAGGCCTCGTATGCGAGCGTGGCCGAGGCTGCGGAATCGGCGCTGGACGGCTATTTGCTCAAGCCGTTTGCGCCGTCGGCACTGTTTGAACGGTTGCGCCTGGCGCGCAAACGCAAGGAGCATCTCAGCGCGATCTTCGAGGCCATCGAGGCAGAAGACTTCGAAATGGCCGCTGGGCTGTGCGTGGAGCGGTTTGTCAACCGCGGCCCCTACTGGCTGTACGCAGCACGCATCGGCACCGAGCTGCTGCTGCGCCTGGGGCGTCACGAACAAGCCAAGAAGATGTTCGAAGCCGTCATCGCCGCACGCGCTCTGCCCTGGGCCAAACTGGGCGTCGCGCGCGCACAGATCGAAGGCGGCCAGAACGCGCAGGCGGCCGCAACGCTGCAAGGTCTGATCGAAGAGGACGAGAGCTTTGCCGACGCCTATGACGTGCTGGGCCGCGCGCAAATCGAACAGGGCCAGTTCGAGGCGGCCCTGGAAACCTACCGCCTGACCGTGTCGCTGACCCCCGATTCGCTGGTGCGCGTGCAAAAGCTCGGGCTGATGTCGTACTACTTGGGCGAACGTGCTGCAGCGCGCAGCGCGCTCTCCCGCGCCGTGCAGTTGGGCATTGATTCGAAGCTGTTTGACTACCAGTCGCTGGTGCTGTTTGCCTTCAGCTGCTTTGACGAAGGCGACACCAAGGGGCTCGATCGCTGCCGGGCCGACTTTGGGCGTGCGCTCGAACGCCACAGCGACAGCTTGCGCATCAAGCGCTTCGTGCGCGTGACGGCTGCGCTGCAATCGATTGCTCAGCGCAAATTCTCAGACGCGGTGGACGCGGTGCGCGACATGGCACGCGACATTGCACAGCCGGATTTCGATTTCGAAGCAGCCTGCAATCTGGCGGCACTCATCGCAACGCTGGCCACCACCTCGATCACGCTGGAAGAGGCCGAGGGCTGGATGCAAAAGATTGGTATGCGCTACGCTCACACACGGGCTCTGGCCCAGTTGCTTGGAAGCGCCTGCGGCTCGCATACTGCGTTTGCAGAACAACTGCGTGCCTGCCTGCCGGTCATCAACCAATTGGCCGAGCAGGCCGTTGCCCAAAGCCTCAAGGGAGGCGCCGCCGAGTCGGTGGAAATGCTGCTGGGCCACGCAGAAACCAGCCGCAATACCAAGCTGCTCGAACTGGCCCAACAGGTGCTCACGCGCCACAGTGCACGCATTGAAAACGCCGCCCAACTGCAAGCCCGCATCGACACCCTGCGCCCCCAGTGCGGCACGGCCCAACCGCGCGCCTTGCTGGGCGGCGAGGGCGAGCGCGCCCCTGGCGGCCTCTCGCTGCGCGCTCGCACGCCTGCGGCACCGGCGGCTGCGCCGGCACGCAGCCCAGCGGCAACGGGCACGGATGTTGGCTAAGAACGCGTTTTAAGCACGGCAACGCGGGCTGGCAATTCTCTGCACATTTGCGCGTTGGTTCTTGAAAAGCACGCGTCTGCTGCATCCGCCCAAGGCAGCCAGCGCGCCGCCAGATGCTCGCGTGCGCTGAGCACCACGGGTGTGCCTGCCGGTACGCACAGACCAAAGACCCGCTCGCGGTTGCGCACCACCCCATCGGCATAGCGGTGTTGCCAACGCGGCCAGATGTCGTATTCGTTTTCGTGCTGCCAGTCGGTCAGCACATGGCCAGGAAGCCTTGCGTCGATGCCGGTTTCCTCGCACACCTCGCGGATCGCGGTTGCTTCGAACGATTCGGCGGCGAAATCCTTGGAGCCGGTGACCGATTGCCAGTGGTCCGGCCAGTCTGCGCGGGAGAGCAATAGGACGTCCAACGCAGGCGTATGGATCACCACGAGCACCGATTCCGGTATCTTGAAAACCTGCACGCCATTGGCCCCCATCGGTTTCAGCCAGCGGTACCGCGCACTGTGGGCACAGGCGGCGGAAGCGCTTTTGCCTGCAGGGCGCGCACCTGCACCACCAGCTGGTTGTGCGCATCCAGAAACGCCGCAGCAATTACCTTGCCCTCGTTGGTGTTGCTCCAGCCGGCGCCCGCAGCACCGCCGAGCTTGCCAAACACAAGCCCCCCTACGCCCAGGTCGGTGGTGCGTGCCGATCCCGTAGCGGCGGCCACCTGCTCGGTGGTTTCGTTGTCCGACAGCAGCAGCGCGGTCTGCGCCTCTTTGAACTTGACCTGCTCCACCAGCCCGGCCAGCCCAGCGATATCACGCAGTACCGGAATCATGGCCACCACGCCCGCCAAGCCCCGCCCCGCATCCTGCTCACTGAACGTGAGGCTGGGCGTCAAGGTGTACTGCGCCTCGTAGCCCTTGCCTTTGGCGAGGGTGGAGTTCTGCCGCAGAACGCCCGACTCCTTCAGGTCCTGCTCCTGGATCGTGCCTCGCAAGCCCGCGTTGCGGTCCACCACCCGAAAGCAGCCGCTCTGCTGGGCCAGCAGCTTGATCAAGGGGACAGGCGACGCCGGCAACTGGTAGCCCGCCCCCATCACATAACCGTTCGGGTTTTCGGCCAGCGCCAGGGTGGCCACGGGCGCGTCACAGCGCAGCAGCTCCCGCGCTGCGTTCTGCGCGCCCTGCGGGCCCGCAGACCCCGTTACCACCGAACCGCCCTGTCCCAGTTCGGTTTTCTTTTCGCCGCAGGCAGCCAGCGCGGCCACCAGCGCCACGGCCAGCCAGGTGATTGCACGGGTTTGCATGTGTAGGGTGCTTCTTCCATTAAAAAAGCGGCAGGAACAAAACGCTCCTGCCGCTCTCGGGGTCCATCGATTCAAGCGTTCCCTTGGAATCGGTTCAATCCGTTCATGCCGCCTTGACCGCATCCAGATTGCGCAGGCGAATGTGCAACTCGCGCAGTTGTTTCTCATCGACTGGCGACGGTGCCTGCGTCAGCAGGCACTGCGCGCGCTGGGTCTTGGGGAAGGCGATCACGTCGCGGATCGACTCGGCGCCCGTCATCATGGTGACGATGCGGTCCAGGCCAAAGGCAAGACCCCCGTGCGGCGGCGCGCCGTACTGCAGGGCGTCGAGCAGGAAGCCAAACTTTTGCTGCGCTTCTTCGGGTGTGATCTTGAGGGCGTCGAACACTTTTTGCTGCACGTCGGCGCGGTGGATACGCACCGAGCCGCCGCCCATCTCCCAGCCGTTCAGGACCATGTCGTAGCCCTTGGAGATGCACTTCTCGGGCGCGGTAACCATGTAGTCTTCGTGGCCGTCTTTCGGCGCCGTGAAGGGGTGGTGCACGGCAACCCAGCGGCCGTTTTCCTCGTCGTGCTCGAACATCGGGAAGTCCACCACCCACAGAGGTGCCCAGCGGTCTTCGAACAGGCCGTTCTTCTTGCCAAATTCACTGTGGCCGATTTTGATGCGCAGCGCGCCGATGGCGTCGTTGACGACCTTTTCCTTGTCGGCACCGAAGAACAGCAGGTCACCGTCCTGCGCGCCGGTGCGCTTCAGGATTTCAGCGATGGCGGCATCGTGGATGTTCTTCACGATGGGGCTTTGCAGGCCGTCGCGGCCCTTGGCCAGCTCGTTGACCTTGATATAGGCCAGGCCCTTGGCGCCGTAGATCTTGACGAACTCGGTGTAGCCGTCGATCTCACCACGCGAGAGGCCACCCGTTTCACGCGCGCCGCCGGGCACGCGCAGCGCGACCACGCGGCCGTTCTTCATGTTGGCCGCGCCCGAGAACACCTTGAAATCCACGTCTTTCATGACGTCGGTGAGTTCGGTGAACTCGAGCTTGACGCGCAGGTCGGGCTTGTCGGAGCCGAAGCGGTAGGCGGCGTCCTGGTAGGTCATGACCGGGAACTCGCCCAAGTCGACGCCCAGTGTGTTCTGGAAAACCGTCTTGATCATCTCCTGCGTCAGGTCGCGAATTTCCTGCTCGTCCATGAACGAGGTTTCGATATCGATCTGGGTGAATTCGGGCTGGCGGTCGGCGCGCAGATCTTCGTCACGGAAGCACTTGGTGATCTGGTAATAGCGGTCGAATCCCGCCACCATCAAGAGCTGCTTGAAGAGCTGAGGGGATTGGGGCAGCGCGAAGAAGTGGCCGTCGTGCACACGGCTGGGCACCAGGTAGTCGCGCGCGCCCTCGGGCGTGCTCTTGGTGAGCATGGGTGTTTCGATGTCCACAAAACCATGCGCATCGAGGAACTTGCGTACCTCCATACTGACGCGGTAGCGCAGCATGAGGTTGTTCTGCATGTACGGGCGGCGCAGGTCGAGCACGCGGTGCGTGAGGCGCGTGGTTTCCGACAAGTTCTCTTCGTCGAGCTGGAAGGGGGGCGTCACGGAGGGGTTGAGCACCTTGAGCTCATGACACAGCACTTCGATTTTGCCGCTCTTCAAGTTGTCGTTGGTGGTGCCGGCCGGGCGCTCTCGCACCAGGCCCTTGACCTGCACGCAGAACTCGTTGCGCACGTCTTCGGCGGTGGCGAACATGTCCGCACGGTCGGGGTCGCAGACCACCTGGACCGAGCCTTCTCGGTCACGCAGGTCAATAAAAATCACACCGCCATGGTCACGTCGGCGGTTCACCCAACCCGCAAGGGTGACGGTTTGGCCCAGCAGGGCTTCGGTCACAAGACCGCAATAGTGGGAACGCATGGCCATGGCAAAACTTCCGGCGCCGCCGCGGGCGCATTGAGAAAAATCAGGTGGGCAAAGATGCAGCCGGTTCGTGCGGCACGACGACGCCCATGGAGACGATGTAGCGCAGGGCGGCATCGACGCCCATATCAAGCTCGATGCAATCGCTCTTGCGAAGCATCACGAAATAACCGCCCGTGGGGTTGGGCGTGGTGGGCACGTAAACGCTCACGTATTCGTCCCGCAGCAGCGCCGCCACTTCGCCACCGGGCGCGCCAGTGACGAAAGCCAATGTCCATACGCCTTCGCGTGGCCATTGCACCAGCACTGCGGTGCGAAAAGCGTTGCCGCCTTCGGAAAACAAGGTGTCGGAGACCTGCTTGACGCTGGAATAGATGGAACGCACCACCGGAATGCGGCTGACCAGCCGGTCGCCCCACTGCACCAACTTGCGTCCGGCGAAATTGCTGGTGGTGGCGCCCACGACCAGCAAAATCATCAGCGTGAGCAAGACGCCGAAGCCCGGCAAGTGAAAACCGAGCAGGCGGTCAGGATGCCAGGCGACGGGCAAGATCAGGAGCGTCTGGTCGAGCAGGCCGACCAGCCAGTTGAGCACCGCCAGCGTGATCGCCCCAGGGACGATCACTAGCAGACCGGTGAAGAACCATTTGCGCAGGGCAGCCATAGGGGGCAAAACCTTAGTCCGCCTTGGTGGTGGGATTCGAAGTGGCAGCTGCCGGAGCGGGGGCTGGAGCCGCAGCTGCAACAGGGCTGGCCTTGCCAGCATCTGCGGATGGTGTCGACGCAACACCGTCCTTGGCGGTACCACTGCCCGTGCTTGCCTCGCTGCCAGCTTCCGACGCCGGCGCGCCAGCGCCCTTGAAATCTGTGGCGTACCAGCCCGAGCCCTTGAGTTGAAAGCCGGCAGCGGTCAACTGTTTGGAAAAGGCATCAGCCCCGCAAACCGGGCACACCGTCAGCAGCGGGTCCGACATTTTTTGCAGAACGTCTCGGGCGTGGCCGCAAGCGCCGCATTTGTAGGCATAGATAGGCATGGATTCGGGCTGGCGGGTGTGAAGGTGCAAAGCCTTCAATTATAGGCGGCGGCCCCCAATACAAGCCCCCCAATGGAAGACGGGGTACCAGCAGCCCCAAACCGTTTCAATTTGCCTGTGGCGCAGTGCCAGCGTAATGGTGCACTTGGCCTTTGTGGTCAGGAACAAACTGCGGCGCCAGCGAGCCTCCCACCATGCCCACCACCGCCGCCAACAGTCCGGCAAGTTGCTGCGGAAACGCTTCGGACAGCACCGGGCTGGCGACGAACAGAAGCCACACGCCTATGCCAAGGGCCACCGCCAGCAGTGCACCTTGGGTGCTGGCGCGGCGCCAGTACAGGCCAAACACCAAGGGCACGAAGGCGCCCACCAATGGCACCTGGTAGGCGCCTGAGACCAATTCGTAGATCGAGGTGCCCTGCATGGTGATGGCGTAGATGAGCACGCACACCGTGAAAATCAGCACGGAAATGCGCATGGCCTTGAGCGTGACCGCGTCGCTCATGCCGGGGCGCAGGTTGCGCAGGATGTTCTCGACAAAAGTGGTGGAAGGCGCAAGCAGCGTGGCCGAGGCCGTGGACATGATGGCCGACAGCAGTGCGCCAAAGAACGCCACCTGCAGCGCCACCGGCATGCGCTCAAGCACCAGCGTCGGCAGCAGCTTTTGCGGATCGTCCCTGAGCAGCGCGCCGGCCGCCTCCGGCATGATGAGCACGGCCGCCGCAACAACGAACATGGGAATAAAGGCGAACAGCAGGTAGAGCACGCCGCCAATGACCGGACCGCGCTGCGCCGTGGAGGCGCTGTTGGACGACATTACCCGCTGGAATACGTCCTGCTGCGGAATCGAGCCGAGCATCATGGTAATGGCGGCAGCGACAAAAAAGGTCCATTCCTTGGCGCCGCCACCTTTTGGAAACAATGAGAAGCGCCCTTCCCTTGCGGCAAACTCCACCACACGCCCCGCGCCGCCCGCCAGATCAGCAGCAAACCAGGCAATGGCGATCAGGCCCCCGGCAATGACGATCATCTGAACAAAGTCGGTGAGCGCCACCGACCACATGCCCCCATACAGCGTATAGACCAGCACGATGAGCGTGCCCAGCACCATGCCGACGGTGACCGACAGCGCGCCTTGCGTCAGCAGGTTGAACACCAGCCCCAGCGCGGTGATCTGCGCCGCCACCCAGCCCAGGTAGCTGAAGATGATGATGCCCGAGCAGATCACTTCGACGTTGCGCCCGAAGCGCTGGCGGTAGTAGTCGCCCAGGGTGATGAGGTTCTTCTGGTAGAGCCGGTACGCAAAGAACAGGCCTACCAGCACCAGGCACATGGACGCGCCAAAGGGATCTTCCACCACTGCGCCCAGCCCGCCATCGATAAAGCGCGCCGGCACGCCCAGCACCGTCTCGGAGCCAAACCAGGTGGCAAAGGTGGTGGCAATCACCACCGGCAGCGGCAGGCTGCGCCCGGCCACAGCGTAGTCCGCCGTGGTATGCACACGCCTTGCCGCGTACAGGCCGATAGCGATGGAAACCAGCAGATAGAAAGCAATGAAGGTCAGCAGCATGCGCGGCTCCGGGAATGGGCGGTGGGCAGGGAAACGCCGCGCATTATCCGAAAATTTGCGGGACTGCTTTCCCGATGCCTTGGCACGATCTCAGTGAAACAGCGACACTCGCACGATCATCTGCACCACCACCAAGCCGAGGACAAAGCCGATACCGCAATAGACAATGACCTGAAGCAGCCGGTTGGTGTGGCGTTGCTCCTTGAGCAGCGCGATCAGTTCGCGCTGCTGCGCATCGTGCGAGCGGCGCTGCAGACTGTCGTGCAGCAAGCGCGGAAGGGCAGGAAGGAACTTGGCAAAGTGCGGCGCTTCGGCGCGCAGTTCACGCAGAAAGCGCTGCGGACCCACCTGTTCGAGCATCCAGGTCTCAAGAAACGGTTTGGCGGTGCTCCAGAGGTCGAGCTCGGGATCGAGTTGGCGCCCGAGTCCCTCGATATTGAGCAGCGTCTTTTGCAGCAGCACGAGCTGCGGCTGAATCTCCACCTGAAATCGCCGCGAAGTCTGGAACAAGCGCATCAGCACCATGCCGAGCGAAATTTCCTTGAGCGGCCGGTCGAAGTAAGGCTCGCACACAGTGCGTATGGCGCCTTCGAGCTCATTGACGCGCGTGCTCGCAGGCACCCAGCCGCTCTCCACGTGCAGTTCGGCCACGCGTTTGTAGTCGCGCCGGAAAAAGGCCGCAAAATTCTGCGCCAGATATTCCTTGTCCGACTCGGTCAGCGTGCCGACGATGCCGAAATCGAGCGAGATGTAGCGCCCGAACGTGGCGGGCTCCAGGCTCACCTGGATATTGCCCGGGTGCATGTCGGCGTGAAAGAAACCGTCGCGAAACACCTGGGTGAAAAAGATGGTCACGCCATCGCGCGCCAATTTTGGAATGTCGACCCCGGCATCGCGCAGGCGCTGCACCTGGCTGATCGGAACGCCGTTCATGCGCTCCATCACCATCACTTCGGGGTGGCAGAAGTCCCAGAATATGACGGGAATCTCCACCAATCCCAGACCTTCCATATTGCGCCGCAGTTGCGCGGCGTTGGCCGCCTCGCGCACCAGATCGAGTTCGTCGTGCAGGTAGTTGTCAAACTCAGCCACCACCTCGCGCGGCTTGAGGCGCTTGCCGTCGGCGGAGAGGCTCTCCACCCAGCCGGCCATCATGCGCATCAGGCTCAGGTCCTTTTCAATGACCTCCAGCATGCCGGGCCGCAGCACCTTGACCGCCACCTCGTGCAGCGAGCCATCGCGCGCACGCAGTGTGGCGAAGTGCACCTGCGCAATGGACGCGCTGGCCACGGGCACGCGATCAAAACTGACAAAGACCTCGTCCACCGGGCGCCGGAACGCCCGCTCAATGGTGGCAATTGCGATGTCGCTGTCGAACGGGGGCACCCGGTCCTGCAGCATGGCCAATTCATCGGCGATGTCGGGCGGCATCAGGTCGCGCCGCGTCGAGAGCACCTGACCAAACTTGACAAAGATCGGCCCCAGGCGCTCCAGGGCTTCCCGCAGGCGCTGGCCGCGCGGCGCGCGCAGGTCGCGACCGATCGAGACGATGCGCGCCACCAGGCGCAGCCAGGGCTTCTGGAAACTGGTGAGAACCAGTTCGTCGAGCCCGTAGCGCAGCACCACCCAGACGATGGTGGCCCCGCGGAAAAACCGCTTCATGGCAGCGGACCGGTGCCCGACCAGGGCGCCACGGCGTTCGCGCCGCGCGCGCCGCTGCGCACAAAGCCGCGCAGCGCCTGTGCAGCGCTGCGTGCCACGCTGACCAGCGTGTGCGCCGGCACATCGCCGATCACGCGCGCCATATCGTCCTCGATGTCCCAGCGCAGGTTGTCCGCCAGCCACTGCAGGTCACTCGCAAAATCGACGGCGCCGTCAATGCGCACTGGCGGGCGCTCGCCGCGCAGCGCGGACTGCGCCAGGCCCAGGGGCGAAGCCTCTGTGACTTCAAAGTGCAAGTCGGGCGTGGCCGAGGGCGCGGCCAGATCGAACAATCCGGCCGGCGTAACCTGTAGCGCCACGAAAAACTGGCGCCATTGCACGCGCACCACGCGGCCGCTGCGCGGCACCAGGCGCTCCGTAGCGGCGCGCTCCTGCATCAGCACATGGTTGATCAGCAGCACAAGGCGCTGCTGCGCCTCCTGCACCAGCCACTGCGGGGGCTGCGGCCCCTGCGCGATGCGCGCGAAAACGCCGTCAAGAAAGGAAAAGGGAGACTGTGTAACCATAGCCGCTGATTATGGCAATGTGCCGGCGGGGGCAACGCCCCACGCCACCATTGCGCCCTATTGCAGCGCCTGTACGCCCGCCACCAGCCAGCCGCTCCCGCCGCTGCGGGGCTTGGTCATGTTCCAGACCTCGCGGAACGGGCTGGGGCCGGCCGAGGGCTCCTCACGGATCATTCCGGAGAATTCCACGCTGGCCATGTAGGCGTCGCCCAGTTCTTCGATACCCAGAAGCTGGGCTTCGAGCATCACCACATCGGTGTGGTTGGGCTGGTCGCCGCGGTGTGTTTCGCGCTCGGTGAGCTGGCCGCGTATTTCGTCGACCATGCCGTCGGTCATCATCGAGCGCAGCGTGGCGATGTCGGAGCGGTCCCAAGCCGACTGCAGCGTGATGAAGTTGCGCTTGGCAGCCTCCAGAAAACCCGCCGTGTCAAAGCCTTCGGGCACACCCCAGTTCTGCGAGCCCGCCAGCGCCGATCCAATGATCGAGCCGTTGCCGCTGGCCGCATTGCGCTGGGCGTCAAACGCCATGCTGCTGCGCTCCCACGGGCGCGCCGACGCGTCGTTACCTACCTTGTCGGGGCTGTATTCGCGCGCCAGCGGCGCACTGGCCGGGGTGGCACCCCCCGCACCCTGGAAAGCAAAGGGCGAGGCTGCACTTTTGCCGCGCGAGCGCAGCACGCGAAACAGCGCAAACGCCGCCAGGCCGAACAGCAGAAACATCAGGACCTGGCCAAAGCCGGCACCCAGGCCAAGCGAACTGGCCAGCCAGGCCAGCCCCAGACCTGCGGCCAGACCGCCCAGCATGGCGCCCCAGGGACGCTTAGGCGCAGCTGCGGCGGCCGGCGGCGTGCCAGGGCGGGCGGCGGCGTTGGCGTTCTGAGCCGGGGCACCGGGCGCTGCCGCCGGCGGTGTCGCCTGGCGCTGCGTCACGTTGCTCGATTGGCGGCCAAAGGACTTGCCGCCCCCCATGCGCCGGGCTTCCGCCTCGGAAAACGACAGGAGCAGCAACAGGGCCATCAGGGCCGGGAGGAATTTCTTCATGGCTATCTCCTTAAAACTCGTACTTATCAACATTTGATTCCGACATGCAGGGCCACCACGCCGGCTGTCATGTTGTGGCAATCGACATGGCCAAACCCGGCCTTGTGCATCAGCGCCTTGAGCGCCTGCTGGTCCGGGTGCATGCGGATGGACTCGGCCAGATACCGGTAACTGTCGGCGTCGCCCGTCACCAGTTGGCCGATGCGCGGCAGGATGTTGAAGGAGTACCAGTCGTACACCTTGGACAGCGGCTTGGCCACCTTGGAAAATTCCAGTACCAGCAGCTTGCCTCCCGGCTTGAGCACGCGGCACATCTCGGCCAGAGCGGCGTCCTTGTGCGTCATGTTGCGCAGACCGAAGGCCACGCTGACCAGATCGAAATGCGCGTCAGGGAACGGCAGTTGCTCAGCGTCGCAGACGGTGGTCGGCAGGACCACCCCCGCGTCGATCAGCCGGTCGCGCCCGGTGCGCAGCATGGCTTCGTTGATGTCGGTGTGCACCACCTGGCCGCGCTCGCCCACCTTCTTGGAAAAAGCCAGCGCCAGATCGCCCGTGCCGCCGGCAATATCCAGCACGCGCTGACCCTCTTGCAGGTTGGCGACCAACACCGTGTAGGCCTTCCACGCGCGGTGCAGGCCACCCGACATCAGGTCGTTCATCACGTCGTATTTGGACGCCACCGAATCGAACACACCGCGCACGCGGCGCGCCTTGTCGCGCTCGTCCACCGACTCGAAACCAAAATGTGTAGTGCTCATGGTGGGAATGCTAGCCGCTTGCAGGGCAACCCTCTAAATGCGTGGGATATCGGATATTTAAGCGAAACCACGCTCTAGCGCTTATGGATATTGCGCTAGCAGCTTCTAAAACGATAGTGAAACAGTGGCAAATCTGCCACCAACCGGGCGCGAATCAGTGCCCGCCGCAGCCCTGGGTGCTCTTGGTCTTCGTCTTGCTCACGCCCTTGGACGCGCTTTTGGGGGCCATGGGGGTATCGCGGTCCACCCCTGCCGCTGCCAGCCTGGCCTCGTAATCGGCCCACAGTTCAGCCTGGCGCGCGCCAAGTTCATAGAGGTAATCCCACGAAAAGATGCCACTGGCATGACCATCGGAAAAGCTCGGCTGCACGGCGTAATTGCCCACCGGGGCCAGCTCCAACACCACGACATCGCGCTTGCCGGTCTGCAGCACCTCCTGCCCATGGCCATGGCCCATGACCTCGGCCGAGGGCGAGTACACGCGCAGCAGCTCAAACGGCAGGCGAAAGTGCGCGCCGTCGGAAAACTCCACTTCCAACACGCGGGACTGGCTGTGGACGGTGATGGAATCGGGTGTGGGGGCGCCGGGTTTGAGGCCTGCCATGGAGATTTCCTTATGGGAAAGGGCTTACGCAAAATTGTCCCAGCAAGGCGCTCTGACGCAGACAGTGCAAGCGCACGGCAAGGAAGAGCAACGCCGCTGGAACGATTTTGCGTAAGTCCTGTGGGAAAACAATTGTCAAAACGGGCCGCCATTGTCCCATCCCCCCTGTGGCGGCCTGCACGCACTGGGCACAGGAACCCTTGTGCTCCGGTGGTTACAAAGCACCCAGCGGGCTCAAAATGCCGCGCCCGCCTTTGTTCAGCATATGGGTGTAGACCATGGTGGTGCTCACATCGGCATGGCCCAGCAGCTCTTGCACCGTGCGAATGTCGTAGCCCGCTTGCAGCAAATGCGTGGCAAACGAATGGCGCAGGACATGCGGGCTCACCGGCTTGTCGATCTGCGTGAGCTTCGCCGCCTCATGCACGGCACGCTGCACCGACTCTGGGTAGATGGGTTGGCGGCGCTCGATCTGCGCGCCAGTGGTGGCATCGGGACGCGGATCCACCGCGTGAACCGAGGAAGGAAACAGGTATTGCCACGCCCAGCGGCGATCCGGACGTCCCATAGGGGAATTTCACAGCCAGCGCATGCGGCAAATACACGCGGCCAAAACCGGCTTCGAGGTCATTTTTATGCAGCGCCTTGACCTTCTGCAATTGCCGCTGCAAGGGGCCGATCAGGTTTTCGGGCAGCACCGTCACCCTGTCTTTGTAGCCCTTGCCTTCCCGAATCACAATTTCACGCCGCGCAAACTCCACGTCTTTGACACGCAAGCCCAGCGCTTCGAGCAAACGCATGCCCGTGTCATACAGCAATTGCGCAATCAACCCTGTCGTGCCTGCATATGGCCGTCGCACCACCGTAAGCGCCCGCGCTGCCGGTCAATCCGCTTGCGGCGCCTCACCCTTTGCCAAATACCCCCGTATCTGCGCGTTGACGGCGTCGAGGTGCGTGCGAACCGCCGCCTCCTTGTCTTGGTCTCTGGCGCGCTGGGGTTCGCCCCAGAAGGCGTTCGGGAAGTGCGTGTCCCATTCAAACCGCGCAATCACGTGCCAGTGCAGGTGCGGCACCTGGTTCCCGAGGGCTGCGAGGTTGACCTTGGCGGGCGCCAGGTGTTCGATGAGCGCACGTTCGACGCAGACCACCGCGTCCATGCACTCGGTGCGTTCTTCGTCGGACAGCTGGGAGAGTTCGGCGACATGCGCATTCCAGATCACGCGGTAATAGCCGGGGAAGCCGTCTTCGCCGACGTGCACCACCCGCAGCTTGGCGCTGTGCCACACCAGGGCGCCGCCGTCTTGCGCGCACAGCGCACAGCCAAAAGACGATTGGCTCATACCAACACCCTTTCGATACCGCCGCTGTTGGCGCGCTGCACGTACTCGGGCAGCCAGTGCTCGCCCAGAATCTGTTTGGCCATTTCAATGACGATGTAGTCGGCCTCCAGCAGGCCGTTCTGCAAGTCGTCCTCGTAGCGTTTAAGGCCTTGCAGGCAGCTTGGGCAACTGGTGAGAATCTTCACATTGGCCTGCGGCGCCACGCTGCCGTTGGCGCGCAGCAGTGCCTCGCCCTTCTTGATTTCTTCTTCCTTGCGAAAGCGCACCTGGGTCGAGATGTCGGGGCGGGTGACGCCCAGCGTGCCCGATTCGCCGCAGCAGCGATCGCTTTTGATGACGTTGTCGCCTACCAGCGCCTTGACGGTCTTCATCGAGTCGCCCAGCTTCATGGGGTTGTGGCAGGGCTCGTGGTACAGGTAGCCGCCCTGCCCGGCCGGCAAGGTAATGCCCTTTTCCAGCAGGTATTCGTGGATGTCGATGATGCGGCTGCCAGGGAAGATCTTGTCGAATTCGTAGCCCTGGAGCTGGTCGTAGCAGGTGCCGCAGCTGACCACCACCGTCTGGATGTCCAGGTAGTTCAACGTGGTCGCCACGCGGTGGAACAGCACCCGGTTGTCGGTAATCATCTTCTCGGCTTTGTCGAACTGGCCGCTGCCGCGCTGCGGGTAGCCGCAGCACAGGTAGCCCGGTGGCAGCACGGTCTGCACGCCGGCGTGCCAGAGCATGGCCTGCGTGGCCAGCCCCACCTGGCTGAACAGCCGCTCGGAGCCGCAGCCGGGGAAGTAGAACACCGCCTCGCTGCTGGCCGTGGTGGCCTGCGGGTCGCGGATGATGGGGACGTAGTCCTTGTCTTCGATGTCGAGCAGCGCCCGCGCCGTCTTGTTCGGCAGGCCGCCGGGCAGCTTCTTGTTGATGAAGTGAATCACCTGCTCCTTGATCGGCGCCGGGCCGACGGTGGCGGGCGGGTGCGCGGTCTGCTTGCGGCTGACCTTGCGCAGCAGATCGACGGCGATGCGCTGCGCCTTGAAGCCGACGCCCACCATGCCGGCGCGCAGCAGCTTGATTTTCTCGGGGCTGGTGGCGTTGAGCATGGTCATGGCCAGCGCGTTGCCCGGGCGCCAGCTTTTCTTGCCCATCTTGCGCAACAGGTTGCGCATGTTCATGGTGACGTCGCCAAAGTCGATCTTCACCGGGCAGGGCGAGAGGCATTTGTGGCAGACAGTGCAGTGGTCGGCCACATCTTCGAACTCTTGCCAGTGGCGGATGCTGATGCCGCGGCGGGTCTGTTCTTCGTATAGAAAGGCCTCCACCAACAGCGAGGTGGCAAGGATCTTGTTGCGCGGCGAATAGAGCAGATTGGCGCGCGGCACATGCGTGGCGCACACCGGTTTGCACTTGCCGCAACGCAGGCAATCCTTGACCGAATCGGCAATGGCGCCGATGTCGCTCTGCTGCATGATGAGCGATTCGTGCCCCATCAGGCCAAAGCTGGGCGTGTAGGCATGGCTCAGGTCGGCGTGGCGCACATTGGATGCAAAATCGGCCTCCAGCGCTTGTCCTGATTTCGCTACCAGCTCTTTATTTCGTAGCAACTTGCCTTTGTTGAAGTGGCCCTGTGGGTCCACGCGCTGCTTGTAGTCGGCAAAGGGCGCGAGCTCTTCGTCGCTCAGGTATTCGAGCTTGGTGATGCCAATGCCGTGCTCGCCCGAAATCACCCCGCCCAGGCTGCGCGCCAGCCGCATGATGCGGCCCACGGCAGCGTGCGCGGTCTGCAGCATGGCGTAGTCGTCGCTGTTGACGGGAATGTTGGTGTGCACGTTGCCGTCGCCCGCGTGCATGTGCAAGGCCACCCACACGCGCCCCTTGAGTACGCGCTGGTGAATGGCAATGCACTCGGCCAGGATGGGGGCCAAGGCATCGCCGGAAAAGATGCCGCGCAGGGGCGCGAGGATCTGCGTCTTCCAGCTCGCCCGCAAGCTGTGGTCCTGCAACTGCGGGAACAGCGCCTCCACCCCCTGCAACCACTGGCTCCACAGCGTGCGCGCTTGCTGCACCACATCGAGCGCCTCGTTCACGCGCTCCTGCAGCATCTCGGGCGAGAGCGCATCGCCCGCGTCCTGGCCGGCTGCACCCAGCGGCAGTTGGCCGCGGGCAAAGAAGTCCTCCAGCGCATCGCACAGCGCCAGCTTGTTCTGCAGCGAGAGCTCGATGTTGATGCGCTCAATGCCGTCGGTGTACTCGGCCATGCGCGGCAGCGGGATCACCACGTCTTCGTTGATCTTGAAGGCGTTGGTGTGCCGGCTGATGGCTGCGGTGCGCTTGCGGTCGGCCCAGAACTTCTTGCGCGCCTCGGGGCTGATGGCGATGAAGCCTTCGCCACTGCGTGAGTTGGCTAAGCGCACGACCTCGCTGGTGACGCGCGCCACGGCATCCGCGTCGTCGCCGGCAATGTCGCCAAACAGCGCCATCTTGGGCAGGCCAGCGCGCTTGGATTTGGTGGCGTAGCCCACCGCCTTGAGGTAGCGGTCATCCAGGTGCTCCAGGCCGGCCAACACCACGCCCGAGCGCTTTTGCTCGGCAAACATGAAATCCTTGATCTCGACGATGCTGGGCACGGCATCCTTGGCGTTGCCAAAGAACTCCAGGCAGACCGTGCGCGTGTGCACCGGCATGCGGTGCACGATCCAGCTGCAGCTGGTGATCAGGCCGTCGCAGCCCTCTTTCTGGATGCCCGGCAGGCCGGCGAGGAACTTGTCGGTCACGTCCTTGCCCAGGCCCTCGGTGCGAAAGCGCTTGCCGGGGATGTCCAGGCGCTCGCTGCGCACGGGCGTCTTGCCATCAGCCTCGAAGTATTTCAGCTCGAAGCTGGCCACTTCAGCGTCGTGAATCTTGCCCAGGTTGTGGCCCACGCGCGTCACTTCCAGCCACTGCGCGTCGGGCGTCACCATGCGCCAGCTGGCCAGGTTGTCGAGCGCCGTGCCCCAGAGCACGGCCTTCTTGCCGCCAGCGTTCATGGCGACGTTGCCACCCACGCAGGAGGCTTCGGCGCTGGTCGGGTCCACGGCAAACACAAAGCCGGCGGCTTCGGCGGCGTCGGCCACGCGCTGGGTCACCACGCCGGCCTCGGTCCAGACCGTCGCCACCGTGCCCTCGACGTCCGGCAGCTGGCGCATTTCCACTGCCGTCATGGCTTCGAGTTTTTCGGTGTTGATGACGGCGCTTTTGTCGGTCAGCGGAATCGCGCCGCCGGTGTAGCCGGTGCCGCCGCCGCGCGCAATGATGGTCAGGCCCAGCTCGATGCAGCCCTTGACCAGGCCGGCCATTTCGGCCTCGGTGTCGGGGGTGAGCACGACAAAGGGGTACTCGACGCGCCAGTCGGTCGCATCCGTCACATGGCTGACGCGCGAGAGCGCATCGAACTTGATATTGTCCTTGGCCGTCAGCCGCGAGAGCGTGCGCCGGGTGGCGCGGCGCAGCTGGGCTGCGGCGTCAAACGAGGCGTCAAACCGGCGCACCGCGGCGGTGGCCGCAGCGAGCAGCTCGCCCACCAGCGCGTCGCGCTCCGGCCCGGCATCGGGCTGGCGGCGCTTGTGCACTTCAGAGAGGCGGTGGTCGAGCGCCTGCACCAGTTGCTTGCGTCGCTCGCGGCTGCCCAGCAGGTCGTCTTGCAGGTAGGGGTTGCGCTGCACCACCCACATATCGCCCAGCACCTCATAGAGCATTCGCGCCGAGCGGCCGGTGTCGCGCTCGCGCCGCAGTTGCAACAGCGTGTCCCAGGCGCGGCTGCCCAGCAGGCGGATGACGATCTCGCGGTCGGAGAAGCTGGTGTAGTTGTAGGGGATCTCGCGCAGGCGCACGGGCTGAGGGGGTTGCGCCATCAAGTTGGCCAGCGCGGTGGGAGCATTCATTCGGGGGAACCTGGGATGGGTGGCAGCCTGTGGGCACACAGGCGCCCGGGAACCCGCGATTTTAGAGACGCGGCGCCGGTCGGCGCCTTCTGCGCCCAATCCCTTTAGAGTCAGCTCTCGGCGCGTCCCTTCGCCCAGAGCTTCAGAACAGCACGCGGCAGCGCAGCGTGTTGGGCACCTGCTGGAGCTTTTGCAGCGCCAGCTCGGACGATGCCGCATCAATATCCATCACCACGTAGCCAATGGCTTCGTTGGTCTGCAGGTACTGGGCGGCGACGTTGATGTGGTTCTCGGCAAATACGCGGTTGATCTCGGACATGACCCCCGGCACGTTGCGGTGCACGTGAAGGATGCGGTGCGTGCCCTTTTGGGCCGGCAGCGCCACCTCGGGGAAGTTGACCGAGCTGATCGAGGTGCCGTTGTCGCTGTAGCGCACCAGCTTTTCCGCCACCTCGACTCCGATGTTGGCCTGCGCCTCCAGCGTGGAGCCGCCGATGTGGGGCGTGAGGATCACGTTGTCCAGGCCGCGCAGCGGGCTGACGAATTCGTCCTTGTTGCTGCGCGGCTCGACCGGGAACACGTCGACCGCCGCGCCCAGCAAGCGGCCGGCGCGCAACGCCTCGGCCAGGGGTTCGATCTCGACCACCGTGCCGCGCGCAGCATTGATGAAGATTGCGCCAGGCTTGAGCGCTGCGATCTCGGCGGCGCCAATCATCCATTTGGTCGACGGCAGTTCGGGCACGTGCAGGCTCACCACATCGCTCGCGCCCAGCAGCTCGTGCAAGCTGCCAACCTGGCGTGCATTGCCCAGCGGCAGCTTGGCGATCACGTCGTGGAAGATCACGTGCATGCCGAGCGACTCGGCCAGCACCGAGAGCTGCGAGCCAATGGCGCCGTAGCCGACGATGCCCAGCGTCTTGCCGCGCGTCTCGAACGCGTTGTCGGCCGACTTGAGCCAGCCGCCCCGGTGCGCGGCCGCATTGCGCGCCGGAATGCCGCGCAGCAGCAAAATGGCCTCGGCCAGCACCAGCTCGGCCACCGAGCGGGTGTTGGAATACGGCGCGTTGAACACCGCAATGCCGCGCTCGCGCGCCGCGTTCAGGTCCACCTGGTTGGTGCCGATGCAAAAGCACCCAATGGCAACGAGCTTGTTGGCGTGCGACAACACCTCGGCCGTCAGCTGCGTGCGCGAGCGAATGCCGATGAAATGCACGTCACGGATACGCTCAATCAACTGGTCCTGCGGCAAGGCGCCCGACACCGCGTCGATCTGCTCGTAGCCGGCCCTGCGCAGCACTTCCAGTGCGGAAGGATGCAGGCCTTCGAGCAACAGAAACTTGATCTTGCTTTTGTCGAGGGAAGTAGGGGCAACAGCGCTCATGGGTCAACGGATCGGGCCGGCGAGTGAAAAGAAGCTCGAACCGTACCATGTTGCGGCGCAACATCAAAGTCCTTGCGCGGCTGGCACTACCTGCATCCTGGGAATATTCGAGACAGCCGCACGGGGTTAACCCGCTTATTCCAACAAGCAAACGCTGGTTAAAAAGCAATGTGCTCCCGGGTTGCGACACACAGCGGTCACAAATGCAAGCCAGGATCAGCGTTTTCACTTCAGCAAGGAGCCCATTTCATGAAATTCCGATCGCTCGCCGCCGCCGTTTTGGCCCTGATAGGCAGCTCTGCGGCCCTCGCCCAGACCGAAATTCAATGGTGGCACGCGATGACCGCCGTGAACAATGAATGGGTCAACGATTTGGCCAGCCAATTCAACGCCAGCCAAAGCGAATACAAGGTGATTCCGACCTTCAAAGGCACCTACGACGAGAACATGACGGCCGCCATCGCCGCGTTCCGTTCGGGCAATGCGCCAGACATCCTCCAAGTGTTTGAAGTGGGCACCGCCACCATGATGGCCAGCAAGGGCGCCATCGTGCCGGTGGGCAAGGTCATGAGCGACGCCGGCTTGGCGTTTGATCCCAAATCCTTCATTCCCGCAGTGGCCGGTTACTACACCGCGCCCAATGGCCAGATGCTGAGCTTCCCGTTCAACAGCTCCACCACCGTTTTTTATTACAACAAGGACGCTTTCAAAGCGGCCGGTCTGAACCCCGACAAAGCACCTGCCACCTGGCCTGAAGTGTTTGCAGCAGCCAAAAAGCTCAAAGCCAGCGGCCACAGCTGCCCCATGACGCTGGCCTGGATGGGCTGGACCCAGCTGGAGAGCTTTTCCACCTGGCACAACGTGGAGTTCGCCACCAGGAACAACGGAATGTCTGGCATGGATGCCCGCATGAAGATTGATTCGCCCTTGCACGTGCGCCATATCGAGAACTTGGCCAAAGCAGCGGCAGACGGTGAGTTTGTGTACAAAGGCCGCGGCTCCAAGGCCCAGGCGTCGTTTACCGCAGGTGAGTGCGCCATGATCCAGACCTCCTCTGGCTTCTACGGCGACGTGGCCAAGAACGCCAAGTTCGCCTACGGCCTGGCCCCCCTGCCCTACTACCCCGACGTGAAGGGCGCGCCACAGAACACCGTGATTGGTGGCGCCAGCCTGTGGGTCATGGCCGGCAAGACGCCCGAAAAGTACAAGGGTGTTGCCAAGTTCTTCGACTTCCTGTCGCAAACCAAGGTGCAGGCAGCCAGCCACCAGCGCACCGGTTATCTGCCTATCACTCTGGCGGCGTACGACCTGACCGAAAAGTCGGGCTTCTACAAGGACCACCCCGGCACCGACGTGGCCGTGCAGCAGATGATTCGCAAAACCACCGACAAGTCGCGCGGTATTCGCCTGGGCAACTATGTGCAGATTCGCACCATCGAGGACGAAGAGTTCGAGAACGTCTGGTCAGGCAAGCAGACGGCCAAACAGGCCCTCTCCAATATGGTGAGCCGCGGCGATGAGCAGCTGATTCGTTTCGAGAAAGCCAATAAAGGAAAATAAGCCGCTGCGCCCGCTCGGCGCGCGAACTGCGGAGCGGCCCCTGCAGCGGGCCGCCCCTCTACTTTTTCGGTCGGCCCACCGCAGGCGTACAAGCCTCGGTGGGCGTCTCTTTTTTCTGAGTGCCCATGGAAAAACGTGTTCTTTTCCGATCCGCATGGCTGCCCTGGGCGCTGATGCTGCCCCAGCTGGTCATCATTGGCGTGTTCTTCTTTTGGCCTGCAAGCCAGGCCGTCCTGCAGTCCCTGCAGGTGCAAGACGCGTTTGGGCTGTCCACCGAATGGGTGGGTTTTCAGAATTTCATTCAACTGTGGAATGACCCCACCTATTTGGCCTCGTTCAAAACCACGGCCTGGTTCTCGGTAATGGTGGCAGGGCTGGGCATCAGCATCTCGCTGGTGCTGGCCATTTTTGCCGACCGTATCGTGCGCGGTGCCATGGTCTACAAAACGCTTTTGATCATGCCGTACGCCGTGGCGCCGGTGATTGCGGGCGTGCTGTGGGTGTTCATCTTCTCGCCGTCGATTGGCGTCGCCACGTTTGGCTTGCGCGCTTTGGGTATTGACTGGAACTACCAGATGGACGGCAGTCAGGCGATGGCGCTGATCATCATGGCCTCCGTGTGGAAGCAAATTTCCTACAACTTTCTGTTTTTTCTGGCGGGGTTGCAGTCCATTCCCAAATCGCTCATCGAGGCGGCCGCCATCGACGGCGCCGGCCCGCTGCGCAGGTTCTGGAATATTCAGCTGCCGCTGCTCTCGCCCACCACCTTCTTCCTGCTGGTGATCAACATCGTCTACGCCTTCTTCGACACCTTCGGCATCATCGACGCCACCACCGAGGGTGGCCCGGGTCAATCGACCTCGATCCTGGTCTACAAGGTGTACCAGGATGGCTTCAAGGCGCTCGACCTGGGCGGCTCAGCGGCGCAATCGGTGATTCTGATGGTCATCGTGGTGACCTTGACGGTGGTGCAGTTCCGCTACGTAGAGAAAAAGGTGCAGTACTGATGATCGACCGCCGCCCCTGGCTCACTGTGCTCTCGCACGCGGTCATGCTGATCGGCGTGCTGATCGTCGCGTTTCCTCTCTATCTGGCCTTCATTGCCTCCACCCACACCGCGCAGGAAATCGTGCAGGCACCCATGCCATTGCTGCCGGGCAGCAATATGTGGGAGAGCTATCGGGCAGCGCTGCTCGGCTCCGGCAAGCTGGGCTCCAACACCACGGTGGCGCACATGATGTGGGTGAGCTTTGTCACGGCCATGGTGATCACGGTGGGGAAGATTGCGATTTCGCTGCTGTCCGCGTTTGCCATCGTGTTCTTCCGCTTCCCGTTCAAGATGCTCTGCTTCTGGGCCATCTTCGTCACGCTGATGCTGCCAGTGGAAGTGCGCATCCTGCCCACGTACAAAGTGGTGGCGGATCTGGGCATGCTCAACAGCTACGCGGGCCTCACGCTGCCGCTGATTGCGTCCGCCACCGCCACCTTTTTGTTCCGCCAGTTCTTCCTGACGGTGCCCGATGAGTTGGTGGAAGCGGCGCGCATGGACGGCGCGGGCCCCATGCGTTTCTTCTGGGACGTGCTGGTTCCGCTCTCCAAAACCTCGATCGCGGCGCTGTTCGTCATCCAGTTCATCTACGGCTGGAACCAGTACCTGTGGCCGCTGCTCATGACCACCAGTGAAGACATGTACCCGGTGGTGATCGGCATCAAGCGCATGGTGGCCGGTGGCGGCGACGCGGCCATTGACTGGAACATCGCCATGGCCACCGCCATCCTTGCCATGCTGCCGCCCACCTTCGTGGTGGTGCTGATGCAGAAGTGGTTCGTCAAGGGCTTGGTCGATACTGAAAAATAAGATCAAATCGGCCTCCAGCGCTTTACCCGTAAGCGTTAACAGCTACCAACACAATAGCAAAATGGCTTCTATTACGCTCCGAAATATTGTCAAACGCTACGGCATCGGGCCCAAAGCAAACGAGGTGATCCACGGAGTCAACGCCGAAATCCAAGACCACGAATTCGTCGTCATCGTGGGGCCATCGGGCTGCGGCAAATCCACGCTGCTGCGCATGGTGGCCGGGCTGGAAGAAGTCACCGGCGGCGAAATTCTCATTGGCGACAAGGTGGTCAACAACCTGGAACCCGCCAAGCGCGACATCGCCATGGTGTTCCAGAACTACGCCCTGTACCCGCACATGAGCGTGTTTGACAACATGGCCTACGGCCTCAAGATCGCCAAGGTGCCCAAGGACGAGATCAAGGCCCGCGTCGACAAGGCGGCGAAAATTCTCGAACTCGGCCACCTGCTGGAGAGGAAGCCCCGCGAACTCTCCGGCGGCCAACGCCAGCGCGTCGCCATGGGCCGCGCCATCGTGCGCCAGCCGCAGGTGTTCTTGTTTGACGAGCCGCTCTCCAACCTGGACGCCAAGCTGCGCGCGCAGACCCGGCTTGAGATTCAGAAATTGCACCGCGAGCTGGGCATCACCAGCCTGTTCGTCACGCACGACCAGGTCGAGGCCATGACGCTGGCGCAGCGCATGATCGTCATGAACGCGGGCAACATGGAGCAGTTCGGCACGCCCGAAGAGGTCTACCACCGCCCAGCCAGCACCTTTGTGGCGAGCTTTATCGGCTCGCCGCCGATGAACCTTTTGACCAAGGCGCCGGGTGTTCGAGAAGGCACGCTGCTGGGGATCCGTCCCGAGCACCTGGATGTCACATCCGAGGGCGGATGGGACGTGGAAGTCGAGACCGTGGAGCTGCTGGGCGCCGAGCGCCTGATTTACGGGCGCCTGAACGGCGAAGGGCTGATCGTGCGCGTCGAAGAAGGCAGCCACGCGCCCGCGCCCGGAAGCCGCATCCACATCACCCCGCGCGCGGGCCGCATCCACGCCTTCGATGGTGCCAGCGGGAAGAGAAAGTGACACCCCCCCTGAGGCGCTTCGCGCCTTCCCCCTTCTCTCGGCTTCGCCGGGAAGGGGGACGCCGCCAGCGCGGCGGGGCGGCCCTTGGGCGGCGGCTACTGGCATCGGCCGCCCCAGTTTCAAAGTAAGCCGGCAGAGCAACAAATGAAAGCAGCACCAAGATGACGACACCCTGGCCCTACCCGCGCTGGATCGCGCACCGCGGCGCAGGCAAACTGGCACCTGAAAACACCCTGGCGGCATTCCGCCTGGGTGCGCAGTACGGCTACCGCATGTTCGAGTGCGACGCCAAACTAAGCCTCGACGGCCTGCCTTTCCTGCTGCACGACAGCACGCTCGAGCGCACTACCAACGGCAGCGGCATGGCGGGCGAGCAGGACTTCGCTCAGCTCGGGCAGCTCGACGCCGGCAGTTGGCTGGGGCGTGCCTGGGCCGGTGAGCCCCTGCCCACGCTGGAAAACGTGGCGCGCTTTTGCCTTGCCAACCAACTGCATCTGAACATCGAGATCAAGCCCACGCCGGGGCAAGAGGAAGAGACCGGCCGCGTGGTGGCCGAGCATGCCGAGCGACTCTGGAAAGATGCGGCCTGCGCGCCACTGCTCTCGTCCTTCCGCACCGAATCGCTGGCCGGTGCCATGGCCGCAGCGCCCAAGCTGCCCCGCGCCCTGCTGCTCGACAGCCTGAGGGAGGGCTGCTTCGACCAAGCCCAGGAGCTCGGTTGTGTGGCGCTGATCTGCCGCTACACGCTCTGGGACGCTGGACTCGTGGCGCAGGCGCACGCCCTGGGGCTGCGCGCGCTGAGCTACACGGTGAACGACGCGACGGCGGCCGATGCGCTGCTGGCGCTGGGCACCGACGGCATCATCACCGACCGCGTGGACCTGTTCAGCCCAGCGGCCTGACGCCTGGCCTGACGCCGAGCCCGATCAGCGCCGCCAACCGCGCTGCAGGCCCCATTGGCAGCTCGCGCACGAAAGCACCAGGGCGGCGTAGCTCAGCATCTTGCCGTCGCGCCCAAACAGCACCAAGCCAGCCACGAGCACGCCTGTACCGACGCCCGCCTGCACCAACCACTGCATCCACCAAGGCGGCGCACCGGCGGGCCGACCCAGCGCCAGCCGCGCAGGCAACCACAGCAACAACGGCAGGCCCAGCGCAGGAGCGACGAAGTTGAGAAGGTGGTTTAGGGCCGACAAAAAGTCCATAAAAATGACGCAAGTCAAGACTCTTGCAGGGAGCAATAGGCCTGCACAGCACAAGATTTTATAATCTCGCTATGTCTGTCTGGGCCTTGGGCATCAACCACAACACCGCGCCAATCGATTTGCGCGGTCGTTTTGCGTTTGCGCTCGACCAGATTGCCCCCACGCTGCACGGTTTGCGCACCGCCCTGGGGGCTGCCAATCCGCATCGCGGCATTGAATCGGCCATCATTTCCACCTGCAACCGCACCGAGGTGTATTGCGCCGGAGACCAGATTGCACTGGACCACGCGCTGGGCTGGCTGGCGCAAAGCGGCGGCGTCAGCACCGACCTGCTGCGCTCGCACTCGTACGTGCTGGAAGACGGCCCGGCCGCCCGCCACGCCTTCCGCGTGGCCAGCGGGCTCGATTCCATGGTGCTGGGCGAGCCGCAGATCCTGGGGCAGATGAAAGATGCCGTGCGCGCTGCCGAGAGCGCGGGCGCCCTGGGCTCGACGCTCAACCAGCTTTTCCAGCGCAGCTTTGCCGTCGCCAAGGAAGTGCGCACCTCGACCGAAATCGGCGCCCACAGCATCAGCATGGCCGCCGCCGCCGTGCGCCTGGCCAGCCAGATTTTTGAAGACCTGGGCAAAACCAAGGTGCTTTTTGTCGGCGCCGGCGAAATGGTCGAGCTCACCGCCACGCATTTCGCTGCGCGCAACCCGCAGTCCATCGCCATCGCCAACCGCACGCTCGAGCGCGGCGAGCGCCTGGCCGCGCGCTTTGGCGCCGAGGTACTGCGCCTGGCCGACCTGCCCGAGCGCCTGCACGAATTCGACATCGTCGTCAGCTGCACCGCCAGCACGCTGCCCATCGTCGGCCTGGGCGCTGTCGAGCGGGCACTCAAGAAACGCCGCCACCGCCCCATGTTCATGGTCGATTTGGCGGTGCCGCGCGACATCGAACCCGAAGTCAAAGCGCTGCGCGACGTCTACCTCTACACCGTGGACGACCTGGCCAGCGTGGTGCAAACGGCGCAGGCCAGCCGCCAGGCCGCCGTCGAGCAGGCCGAAGTGATCATCGACGCCGGCGTGCAAAGCTTCATGCACTGGATGGACCAGCGCGACCCGCAGCATGGCGTGGTGCCACTGATCCGGCAGATTCAGGAGCAGACCGACCAGTGGCGCGCCATCGAACTGGCCCGCGCCCGCCGCCGGCTGGCCCGGGGCGAGGACGTGGACGCGGTGCTGGAGGCGCTCTCGCGCGGGCTTTCGCGCAAAATGCTGCACGGCACCATGGCTGAGCTGCGCGCCAGCGATGCCGAGGCGCGCGATCAAACAGCGCGCACCGCTTCGCGCCTGTTTTTGCGCTCTCAAAGCAAAACCCCCTTGTAGCGCTTATTGGGCCTACGCTTATAGCTACTTTTCTGGTAGCTAAACGATCTTTCGCGCATGCAAACATTTCTCAGGAACCAGCTCGAACGCTATGCCCGGCGCATGGAGGAGCTCGACTTCCTGCTTTCGCGCGAGGACATCATGGCCGACATGGGCCAGTACCGCACGCTCTCGCGTGAGCACGCCGAAGTCACGCAGATTGCCGGCCGCTTTGCCCGCTACCGCCAGTGCGAGGCCGATCTGGCATCGGCACGCGGCCTGCTGGACGACCCCGACATGGCCGAACTGGCGCAGGACGAGATTGCCGCTGCCGAGGCCGAAATGCCTGCGTTGGAGGCGGAACTGCAACGCCTGCTGCTGCCCAAAGACCCGCAGGATGCGCGCAACGCCTTCCTTGAAATACGCGCCGGCGCCGGCGGCGACGAATCGGCACTGTTTGCCGGCGACCTGGCACGCATGTACTCGCGCTACGCCGCGAATGTGGGCTGGCGCGTCGAAGTGGTCAGCGAGAGCCCGTCAGAACTCGGCGGCTACAAGGAAATCGTGCTGCGCATCGAAGGCGAAGGCGGCAGCGGCCCCGGCGGCGCGGGCGTGTACGGCACGCTGCGCTTTGAATCCGGCGGCCACCGCGTGCAGCGCGTGCCTGCCACCGAAACCCAGGGCCGCATCCACACCAGCGCCTGCACGGTGGCCGTAATGCCCGAGCCGGACGAGCATGAGGCCGTCAAACTCAACCCGGCAGACCTGCGCATCGACACCTTCCGCGCCAGCGGCGCCGGGGGCCAGCACATCAACAAGACCGATTCGGCCGTGCGCGTGGTGCACCTGCCCACCGGCATCGTGGCCGAATGCCAGGACGGCCGCAGCCAGCACGCCAACAAGGCCAAGGCGCTGCAGGTGCTGCAGGCACGCATCCAGGAAAAAGAGCGCAGCGAGCGCGCCGCCAAGGAGGCCGCCGAGCGCAAGGGCCTGATCGGCAGTGGCGACCGGAGCGATCGCATCCGCACCTACAACTTCCCGCAAGGGCGCTTGACCGACCACCGCATCAACCTCACGCTGTACAAGCTGCTGGCGGTGATGGAGGGCGATCTGGGCGACGTGCTGCAGGCGCTGGCGCACGCCCGCGAGGCCGAGCTGCTGGAAGAATTCGAGATCGGCGCGCTGTAGACCCGCAACGGGTGTTCGGCACTGGAAATTTGAATGAAATAGGGCTCTAGCGCTTTACCAATAAGCGCTAACAGCTATGCAAAATATAGCGAATACTGTCACTTCCGCGCTGACCTGGGCGCAGGCGCAGGGCCTGGAGCGCATCGACGCCCAATGGCTGCTGCTACACGTGCTGGGCCAGCCGGACGCAGGGCGGGCCTGGCTGATCGCGCATGGGGGCGATACGCTGACCGGCACGCTATACGAGCATTTCTCTGCCTTGTGCGCCCGCCGCGCTGCTGACGAGCCGGTGGCCTACCTCACCGGCCAGAAGGGCTTCTACGGCCTCAACTTGCAGGTGGACGCACGCGTGCTCGACCCCCGGCCCGACACCGAAACCCTGGTGGACTGGGCGCTGGAGCGCCTGGCCGGGCACCCCGCGCCCCGCGTGCTGGACCTGGGCACGGGCAGCGGCGCCATCGCCCTGGCGCTCGCGCATGCGCGCCCAGATGCCACCGTGCTCGCAGTGGACGCGAGCGCAGACGCCCTGGCCGTGGCCCGCGCCAACGCCGAGCGGCTGCGCCTGCCGGTGCAGTTCGCCCAGTCCGACTGGTTCAGCGCGGTGCCAGGCCCTTTTGATCTCATCGTCTCGAACCCGCCCTACATTGCCGAACGCGACCCCCACCTGCCCGCTTTGCGGCACGAACCCCTGGCCGCTCTGGTGGCGGGCGCCGACGGCCTGCGCGATCTGAGCACCATCGCCGCGGCAGCGCCCACCCACCTTGTGCCCGGCGGCTGGCTGCTGCTGGAGCACGGCTGGGACCAGGCCGAGGCCGTGCAAACGCTCTTGCGTACCCAAGGCTTTGAGGAGGTGCAAACCCGCAATGACCTGGCCGGCATAGGGCGTTGCTCGGGCGCAAGACGCCCGAGAGTGAAATAATCCCCCCCGATCACCGCTACCCCCACCGGCC
>JAGNYI010000042.1 GCA_017985015.1 Giesbergeria sp.
TTGGGAATCTTCGGCAGCGCCGCGCTCCGGGCGGCAATGGCTGCGTTCTTCAACTTCGTTCTGCTTGGCATAAATGATCCTGTAGGTCATGGTTATGCCTCAAACACAAAAATCAGGACAGGCTCGCGGTGCCCAGCGCTCGCGCAGCCAGAACTTGCCCGGTGAGAGCCCAGATTTCACCTCTTCGCAAGCTATAGTTTCCCCGGTGCAAGCCTGCCGGGTTTCATGGAATTTATACCTGGACGTTTACACAGCAAGGTCGCTGAAAACCTAGGCTGCAAGCCTGTTCCAGGAGGAAGCCGTGTCCAGAATATCCCGCATCGGCCAGTTTATCCCGCAGGTGTTGTGGTCCAAATTCGTCAGGCATCGCAGGCACCACCGTCGGCTATCCTCCACTGCATGGCAATCCCCGACTACCAGACCTGCATGCTCCCATTCCTCCAGCATCTGGCGGATGGGGCTGAACACACGCTACGCGACGCCGAAGAGAGTCTGGCCGAACACTTCAAGCTGACACCAGCGGAGCGCGCTGAACTCCTGCCTTCCGGGCAACAAGGCATCTTCAAGAATCGAATCGGCTGGGCCCGCACATATCTGAAGAAGGCTGCGCTGCTTGAGTCGCCGAAGCGGGCAGTCTTCAAGATCACGGATCGTGGCTCGAAAATCTTGGCGTCAAAGCCGTCAAGGATTGACGTCAAGTTTCTGGATCAATTTCCGGAGTTCATAGAGTTCCGCGAGGCCTCTAAACCCGAAAACGGTGTCGCGGCCACGGTCGAGCTACCGCAGACAAAGACGACGCCAGAAGAGGCAATCGAGCTTGCTCACCAGGGTCTGCGCGAGCAACTTGCCGCTGAGCTTCTCAGCCGCATTCTTGGATGCTCACCCACCTTCTTTGAGCAACTCGTCGTTGAACTACTCGTGAAGATGGGCTATGGCGGATCCCGACGCGACGCGGGTGAACGAATCGGTCAAACCGGAGACGGCGGCATCGATGGGATCATCAAAGAGGATCGGCTCGGCCTCGACACGATCTTTATCCAGGCAAAGCGATGGCAAGGCTCTGTCGGAAGGCCGGAAGTTCAGAAGTTCGTTGGCGCTCTGCAAGGTCAGCGCGCCAAGAAGGGAGTATTCATAACCACGTCAAGCTACACGGCGGAAGCCGCTGACTACGCCACTCGGATTGACACGAAGGTCGTACTCATCGACGGAAAGCAACTTGCTGGGCTGATGATTGACTTTGACGTGGGCGTCGCCCCGGCAGCAACGTACGTGGTGAAGCGAATCGACTCTGACTACTTTGAAGAGTCGTAAGGCGCGGCCTAACCCCTCGCTCAAGCGGAGCGCCAACATTGAACTAAACCGCTGACGCGGTGGCTGGTGCTCAAGTACTGCCACCGCGTTTTTGCACGTTGCAGGGCTTGCAAAAGGAAGTGTTTTGCGCAGCCTGAGGCCTGAGGAATGTTCCCCGGACCATCAGGAGCAAAACCATGAGCCCACTGCGTCAACGCATGGTCCCCATCCCCGCTGTCCGTGTCCCCTGCCCCGCAGCGCAGCGCAGGGGACACGGACAGCGGGGTCGCCTTCTCTTTGGTGACTTTCTCTCGGCCGGCGACCGGTGGCGACGCAAGAGACAACTTACTGCGCCGCCGGGCGCACATCCCGGCACCCGCCCTTGGCAAAGGCTTGCGGTCAGTCCAGCGCACAGACTTCAGCGAGCCCTGAATTCAACCGCTGAACGGTCAGTTTCAAAACGGTCATCTGGGAAAACGGCTTTCTGGGAACCACTGGCCGGTAGCAGTCGAAAACCGATCTGGACCTTTGCGCAATCCCAAGAATGAGGGTTTGTGCCGTCACATGCCATGAGCTCAGATTTTGGAAAGAAAGCCAGCGTGCAGCGCACGCCCGACACGCGCATACTGACCGCCGCTTTTCAGATCCCTCACACCAAGTCGGAGATTCGCCCATGACTTCCACGGTTTTGATCACAGGCTGTTCCTCGGGTATCGGCGCTGCCACGGTGCGGCACTTTGCCGCGCAGGGCTGGAACGTCGCCGCGACGCTGCGCGACCCGGCCGCCGCCCATTTCGAGGACAGCGCGGGCAAGGTGGCGAGCTTTGCGCTCGACGTGACGGACCCGCAGTCGGTGGACGCGGCGGTGGCCCAGGCGGTTGAGCGCTTCGGCCACATCGATGTGCTGATCAACAACGCCGGCTACGGCCTGTTTGGCCCGTTCGAGACCGCCACGCAAGAGGTGATCGAGCGCCAGTTCCAGACCAACGTGTTCGGCGTGTTTGCGGTCACGCGCGCCGTGCTGCCGCACATGCGCGAGCGCGCCGGCGGCGTCATCATCAATGTGGCGTCGCTCACGGGCCTGGTGGCGATGCCGCTGTACTCGCTGTATGCGGCGTCGAAGTTCGCGGTGGTGGGTTTTTCGGAGTCGCTCAGCCACGAACTGGCGCCGCTGGGCATCCGCGTGAAGGTGTTTGCGCCCGGCGCCGTGGCGACCGACTTTTCGGGGCGTTCGTTGGCGCGCACTTTTGAAGGCGACGGCGGCCCCTACGCAGACTCGATTCGCAAGGTGATGGCCGTATTTGCGGCCAATCGCGGCACCAGCAATGCCTCGACAGCCGAACAACTGGCGCAAGCGCTGTACGACGCCGCCACGGATGGCAGCGGGCAAGTGCGCTACGTGGTCGGCGACGACGCCACGGCGCTGATGCAGGCGCGAAAGGACATTGGGGACGAAGCGCTGATGGGTGCGATGCGCCAGCGCTTTGGGTTGAGTACCTGAAGCCTGCGCCCAGCTCTGTCTGCGACAAGCGCTTGATCGACCGCGAGTGCTGCGGGCAGTCTCTTAAAACAGCAAAGCAGACCCGGTTTTCGCAAGCACCAACCACGCCAGCGCGCCGCAGTGCAGCACGATCGTGAGCCAGTACACCGCGCGAAATTCCGTCTTGCTGGACTTGTGTCGCATGTTCTGCTGGGCCAGCCAGGCAGCGGGCCAGCCGCCGAGCAGAGACAGCAGGTGCAAATTGGACTCGGGAATGCGCCAGCGGCCGGCGCGCGCCGCGTTCTTGTCGGCGGCGTACATCCACAGCGTGACGATATTCAAGGCTGCCAGCGCCGCCAGCGACCAGAGCGGCAGGCGCTGCATCCACACGCCCCAGGCCAGCAGGACAGCCCAAGCCGCCATCAGGCCATAGGCCAGGGAAGCCCCGGTGGTGGGCGAGGGCGCTTTGCCCTGGCGTGGGCTGCGGCTGGCGGGGGCTGCGCGCCGGGCTTGTGCCGGGCGGTGGGTGCGCCGGCCGTCGAGGCTGCGGGTGTCCTGTGCGGCGCCGTGCGGATCGGAAGCCGGGCGCACCGCCATCGCACGCGGGCCTTTGCCGCCGACGTGAATTTCTTCAAACACCACGGTAAGGCCTTCGCGCGGGGGTGTGCTGCCGCGGTAATCGCGCAAATGAAAGAAGACATCGCCAGCGCAATCCGCGCTGCGTATGAAGCCAAACGCGCGTGTGGCGTCCCAGCGGATGATGGAGCCTTGCTTGGTCATGTGTTGGCGCTTGTTCCGGGTATGGGTCTTTGTGCGAAGAGTATCGCAAGATTACTATCTAAATGATAGCTGAAAGCGCTACTCAATCATGCGCTAGGGGCCAATTTGGCATGAAAATTTGGTTGTGTCAGAACAGCCTGAATCAAAAGGTGGAGACGTGGCGGTTGCTTCGTTCGTGCCTCGTGGCATAGGTCGGGTGCCGGGGTATGCGCCCGGCAGCGCAGTAACTTTTTTTGGCCAAAAAAAGTCACCAAAAAAGGCTCTCCCTGCTGTCTGCGACCCCTTCGCTGCGCGAAGGGGCAACCTGCGTCGGGGCATTTGCGGGGTGCGCCGCCGAACTCACTTCGCTGCTGCGCAACTCCGTTCGGACAACCGCGGCGAGTCAGTTAACGAAGCATGAGCGCACCTGCGCTCATGCCACCCCGCAAACACCCCGACGCAGGCGCATCCACAAAGGCTTTGGGAACCACACGGGCCATCGCTGCGTTCGGCCGCCGGTGGGCGCCCCATTCCAGCCTTCCCCCGGCGGGGAAGGTGCCAACACCGGGCCGAGCGCAGCGATGGCCCGCGTGGCTGTTTGGTTTCCGGCTGTCCAAGGCCCTTGTGTCCGTGCCGAGGAGCGCAGCGCGCGGGACGGTTGGGGGTGCCGCAGGACACCCCCAACTTCAACCTCTGACTTGCCGCAGTTGTTTGAACGCAGCGCGCAGCGCGAAGTGAGTTCTGCGGCACGTCCCGCGCGTGAGCACCACAGGCTGCCCCGTGCGCAGCACGGGGACACGGACAGTAGGGCTGGCGTTCTTTGGTGACTTTCTGTCGCACAGAAAGTTACTGCGCTGCCGGGCGCATACCCCGGCACCCGACCTATGCCAAGAAGCGCGAACGTATCAAAACCGCGCTCTAACCTTTGCTTTGAGGGCGTGTCTGAGGCACCTGAATAGTCTGGCAATCACAACAAAAAGCCGCCCGTAGGCGGCTGGTAAATCCTGCGGCGCTGTGCACCTCCGGAAGGCATCACACCACCTTGGCAATCGACTCGCAGACATAGTCGATGTTCTTGCTGTTGAGCGCGGCCACGCACATGCGGCCGGTGTCCGTGCCGTAGACGCCGAACTCGCTGCGCAGGCGGACCATCTGGTCTTTGGACAGGCCCGAGTAGCTGAACATGCCGATCTGGCTGGTGATGAAGGACATGTCCTGCTTCACGCCCGCCGCCTTCAGGCCGTCAACCAACTTCTGGCGCATGGCCTTGATGCGTACGCGCATTTCGCCCAGCTCCTTTTCCCACTGGGCGCGCAGTTCGGGGTCGCCCAGCACGGCGGCCACCACGGCGCCGCCGTGTGTGGGCGGGTTGCTGTAGTTGGTGCGAATGACGATTTTCAGCTGGCTGAGTACCCGGCCAGCTTCTTCCTTGTCCTGGCACAGCACCGAGAGGCCGCCGACGCGTTCGCCGTACAGGCTGAAGCTCTTGGAGAACGAGGTGGAGACAAAGAAGTTCATGCCCGAGGCCACGAACTTGCCGATCACCGCGCCGTCCTCCTGGATGCCGTGGCCAAAGCCCTGGTAGGCCATGTCGAGGAAGGGGGTGAGTTTGCCGGCCTTGAGCACTTCGATGACCTGGTCCCACTGCGCGGCGGTGATGTCGTAGCCCGTGGGGTTGTGGCAGCAGGCGTGCAGCACGACGATGGTGCCTGGGGCGGCAGCCTTCAGGCTGGCGAGCATGCCGTTGAAGTTGACGCCACGTTTTTCAGCGTCGTAGTAGGCATAGCTGCCGACTTCGAAACCGGCGTTGGTGAACAGGGCGCGGTGGTTTTCCCAGCTCGGATCCGAGATGAGCACCTTGGCATTCGGGCTGAGCTTCTTCAGGAAGTCGGCGCCGATCTTCAGGCCGCCGGTGCCGCCAATGGCCTGCACGGTGGCCACGCGGCCGCTTTTCACGGGCTCGCTGTCCGCCCCGAACACCAGTGCCTTAACGGCATTGTCGTATGCCACGATGCCGTCGATAGGCAGGTAGCCGCGCGCCGTGGGCTTGGCCATCATCTTCTGCTCGGCCGCTTGCACGCATTGCAGGAGCGGAAGTTTGCCGTTGTCGTCGAAGTACACGCCGACGCCCAGATTGACCTTTTTGGGGTTGGTATCGGCGTTGAATTGTTCGTTCAGACCCAGAATTGGGTCGCGGGGCGCCATTTCGACAGCGGAAAACAGAGACATGAAAAGTCCTCGAAGGGTGGATATTCGGCTGCCCGGCCTCAACTGACGGTCTCGGCTACGCTTGACTGCGGGCAAACCCGAATTTTAGAACCTGTTCTTGCTCCAGTGGCCCACACCCTACGCTCACCCTATGCACGAAGTTACTTCTGAGCCCGCCAAGGGCGAGTTTTTGCGCTTCCCCGGCTCGCCGTTCGAGCTGTACCAGCCGTACCCGCCGGCGGGTGACCAGCCCGAAGCCATCGACAAATTGGTGGAAGGGCTGCGCGACGGCGAAGTGTTCCAGACGTTGCTGGGCGTGACGGGCTCAGGCAAGACATTCACCATGGCGAACGTGATCGCACGCATGGGCAGGCCCGCCATCGTGTTTGCGCCCAACAAGACGCTGGCAGCGCAGCTGTATTCGGAGTTTCGCGAGTTCTTTCCGCACAACGCGGTGGAGTATTTCGTCAGCTATTACGACTACTACCAGCCCGAGGCCTATGTGCCGCAGCGCGACCTTTTCATCGAAAAGGACAGCGCCATCAACGAGCACATCGAGCAGATGCGGCTCTCGTGCACCAAGAGCATTCTGGAGCGGCGCGACGTGGTCATCGTCGCCACGGTATCGGCCATCTACGGCATCGGCAACCCCGAGAGCTACCACCGCATGGTGATGACGCTGCGCGCGGGCGACAAGCTGGGCCAGCGCGACGCCATCGCCCAACTGGTGCGCATGCAGTACCAGCGCAACGACACCGATTTTTCACGCGGCACGTTTCGGGTACGCGGCGACACCATTGACGTGTTTCCGGCCGAGCATTCCGAACTGGCCATTCGCATTGAGCTGTTTGACGACGAGGTGGAGAGTCTGCAGCTCTTTGACCCGCTCACCGGCCGCGTGCGCCAGAACATTCCGCGCTTCACGGTCTACCCCAGCAGCCACTACGTGACGCCGCGCGATCAGGTGCTGGCGGCGGTGGAGGCGATCAAGTTCGAGCTGTCGGAACGCCTGAAGGAGTTCGTGGGCGACGGCAAGCTGGTAGAAGCGCAGCGGCTGGAGCAGCGCACCCGCTTTGATCTGGAGATGCTGAGCGAAGTCGGGCACTGCAAGGGCATCGAGAACTACTCGCGCCACCTCTCGGGATCCAAGCCGGGCGACCCGCCCAGCACGCTGACGGATTACATGCCGGCGGACGCGCTGATGTTTCTGGACGAGAGCCACCAGATGATCGGCCAGCTCAACGCCATGTACAACGGGGACCGCTCCCGCAAGACGACGCTGGTGGAGTACGGCTTTCGCCTGCCCAGCGCGCTCGACAACCGGCCACTGAAGTTTGAGGAATTCGAGCGCCGCATGCGCCAGGCCATTTTCGTTTCGGCCACACCGGCCGACTATGAAAAGCAGCATGCCGGCCAGGTGGTCGAGCAGTTGGTGCGGCCCACCGGCCTCGTGGACCCCGAGGTGCAGGTGCGCCCGGCCACGAACCAGGTGGACGATGTGCTGCAGGAAATTCACATTCGCGTGCAGAAGAACGAGCGGGTGCTTATCACGACGCTCACCAAGCGCATGGCCGAGCAACTGACCGACTATCTGAGCGACAACGGCGTGAAGGTGCGTTACCTGCACTCCGACGTGGACACGGTGGAGCGTGTGGAGATCATTCGCGACCTGCGCCTGGGCGCGTTCGATGTGCTGGTGGGCATCAACCTGCTGCGCGAGGGGCTGGATATCCCCGAGGTATCTCTGGTGGCCATTCTTGACGCGGACAAGGAGGGTTTTTTGCGATCCGAGCGCAGCCTTATCCAGACCATTGGCCGCGCCGCACGCAATGTGGCTGGGACGGCCATTTTGTACGCCGACCGGGTGACCGATTCCATGGCGCGCGCCATGGGCGAAACCCAGCGCCGGCGCGAGAAACAGGTGGCGCACAACCTGGAGCGCGGCATCACGCCGCGCAGCATCGTCAAGCAGGTGCGCGATTTGATCGATGGCGTCTACAGCGAAAAATCAGGCAAGGAAGCCGAGCGTCTGGAACAGGGCGCGGTCGAGAAAGCGCGCATTGAGGACATGAGCGAGAAGGACATTGCGCGCGAGATCAAGCGCCTGGAGAAACAGATGTTGGAACACGCTCGCAATCTGGAGTTCGAGCAGGCAGCGCGGGCGCGCGACCAGTTGGCAAGGCTCAAGGACGCAGCCTTTGGTGCACACGGCGGTGATCACCTCGTGCCTTTCCCTGCGGCATAGAGGGCTATTGAGACGTGTTCGACTGTCTCGTGACTGTTCGTTCGAATATCCGACGAATTTGATCTGACTTTGTGCTATACTTGTACAACTTAGTCGGGTTTTCTCTGTCGCCGACAAAAGCGCCTTATTTCCAGGCAGCCAGGACGGAGAACGGGTGACGATTTGCACTGAGTGCGGCTCGGCACGGAACCAAAAGCACAAGGAGCTTGCGATGCGTCTTACCACCAAGGGCCGGTTTGCTGTAACCGCCATGATCGATCTGGCCCTGCGCCAGGGCAATGGTCCCGTGACCCTGGCCGCCATCAGTCAGCGCCAGCGCATTTCGCTTTCCTACCTGGAGCAACTGTTTGGCAAGCTTCGCCGCCACGAGCTCGTCGAATCGACGCGTGGCCCCGGCGGCGGCTACACCCTGGCGCGCAATGCAGCCGATATCACCGTGGCTGACATCATTGTTTCCGTGGACGAACCCATGGACGCCACGCAGTGCGGTGGAAAGGAAAACTGTCTGGGTGAGGCCGGCCGCTGCATGACGCACGATCTGTGGGCCACGCTGAACCAGCGCATGGTGGATTTTCTGGCTTCGGTCAATTTGCAAAAGTTGGTGGATGAGCAGCTCGCCAAGGGCCTGCAGATTGAGGACAAGCCCGTTTTGCGGCGCGCCATCTCCACCCAGCCGGTGATCAAGCCGATTCGCGTGAATGCGCCCAATTCGGTATTTGCCCTGGGCAACGTGTTCGCCAAATCCTGAAGACCCTGATGCGGCATGGGTGGCAGCGCGCTGCAAGGCGCGCGCCAGCTTTTTGCTGCAAGCTCGCCACGTCGAACTACCCGCCAGCCCGCCCCATTGAACGAGCCAGCCATGGAAATGACCCCGCACTTCCCGATATACCTTGACTACGGCGCCACCACCCCGGTGGACCCGCGCGTGGTCGACGCCATGATCCCGTGGCTGCGCGAGCATTTCGGCAATGCCGCGTCCCGCAGCCACGCCTGGGGCTGGGAAGCAGAAGAAGCGGTGGAGCGTGCCCGCGGCCAGGTGGCCGACCTGATTGGCGCGGATCCGCGCGAAATCGTCTGGACCAGCGGCGCGACGGAGTCAACCAATCTGGCGCTCAAGGGTGCTGCACAGTTCTACAAAGGCAAGGGCAAGCACCTCATCACCTGGAAAACCGAGCACAAGGCCGTGCTCGACACCATGCGCGAGCTGGAACGCCAGGGCTTTGAGGTCACTTACCTCGACGTACAGGAAGATGGCCTCGTCAACCTCGATGCCTTCAAGGCCGCGCTGCGGCCCGACACCGTGCTGGTGAGCGTGCTGTTCGTGAACAACGAAATCGGCGTCATTCAAGATGTGGCAGCCATTGGCGCGATCTGCCGTGAGAACGGAACCCTGTTGCATGTCGATGCGGCGCAGGCCACGGGGCGGGTCGAAATCGACGTGAAAAACCTGCCCGTCGATCTGATGAGCATGACGGCCCACAAAACCTACGGCCCCAAGGGCGTGGGCGCTTTGTACGTGCGCCGCAAGCCCCGCGTGCGCCTGGAAGCGCAGATTCACGGCGGCGGTCACGAGCGCGGCATGCGCTCAGGCACCTTGCCCACGCACCAGATCGTCGGCATGGGCGAAGCTTTTCGCATCATCAAGCTTGAGATGGACGAGGTGAACGCCAAGGCCCGCGAGCTGCAGAAACGCCTGCTCGACGGCCTGAAAGATATTGAACAGGTCTTCATCAACGGCAGCCTCGAACACCGCGTGCCGCAGAACCTGAACATCAGTTTCAACTACGTCGAAGGCGAGTCGCTGATCATGGGAATCAAAGGCTTGGCCGTGTCGTCGGGCTCGGCATGCACCTCTGCCAGCCTGGAGCCGAGCTACGTGCTGCGGGCTCTGGGCCGCAGCGACGAATTGGCGCACAGCAGCCTGCGCATGACCATTGGGCGCTTCACCACCGAAGAAGAAATCGACTACGCGATCTCGACCATTCGCGAAAACGTGGCGCGCCTGCGTGAACTCAGCCCGCTCTGGGAGATGTACCAGGACGGCATCGACATCAGCACCATCCAGTGGGCTGCCCACTGAAACCGGACTTTGCAAGGAGCACACCATGGCTTATTCAGAAAAAGTAATCGACCATTACGAAAACCCGCGCAACGTGGGCTCGTTCGACAAGGGCGACGAATCGGTGGGTACCGGCATGGTTGGCGCCCCGGCCTGCGGCGACGTGATGAAGCTGCAGATCAAGGTCAACCCCGACACCGGCGTGATTGAAGACGCACGCTTCAAAACCTACGGCTGCGGCTCCGCCATTGCCTCGTCGTCGCTTGTGACCGAGTGGGTCAAGGGCAAGACGCTGGACGAAGCGGCGGCGCTCAAGAACAGCGAAATCGCGCAGGAGCTGGCATTGCCACCTGTGAAGATTCACTGTTCCATCCTGGCCGAAGATGCCATCAAGGCCGCCGTCAGCGACTACAAGGCCAAGCACGGCGTGGCCGCTGCCGCAAATGCCTGAGAACGCCATGGCCATCACCCTTACCGAAGCAGCGGCCCGCCACGTGAGCCGCTATATGGAGCGACGCGGCAAAGGGCTGGGCGTTCGCCTGGGCGTGAAGACCAGCGGCTGCTCGGGCCTGGCCTACCAGCTCGAATACGTCGATGAAGCGGCGCCCGAAGACGTGGTGTTTGAAAACCATGGCGTCAAGCTGCTGATCGACCCCAAGAGCCTGGCCTACCTGGACGGCACCGAACTCGATTTCGTCCGCGAAGGCCTGAACGAAGGCTTCAAATTCAGCAACCCCAACGAGCGCGACCGCTGCGGCTGCGGCGAGAGCTTCAGAGTTTGATTCGGACAACCCCCTGAGCGGCTTTGCCGCTTCCCCCTTCTCTCGGCTTCGCCGGGAAGGGGGACACCACCGGCGCTGCGGGGCGGCCCTTGCGCGGTGGTCGCTGGTTGGGGGTCACGCCCCAGGCGTTGGCCAGCGACCCATACGAACACAGCAATACGCGGGCATGAACCTCCAATCCGACGATTTCGAACTGTTTGGCGTGGCGCGCCGCTTCACCCAGGACCGGGCGCAACTCGACGCGCGCTGGAAGGAACTGCAGCGCCAGGCCCACCCGGACCGCTTCGCGTCCGAGGGCGCTGCCGCGCAGCGCGTGGCCATGCAGTGGTCGGTGCGCATCAACGAGGCGTACCAGCGGCTCAAGGATCCGCTCGCCCGCGCCGCCTATCTGTGCGAACTCGGTGGGGCGCCGGTGCGGGCCGAGGACAACACGTCGATGCCGACGCAATTCCTGATGCAGCAGATGGAGTGGCGCGAGGCACTGGACGACGCCCACGACGCGCAGCAGATCGATGCCCTGGGCCTGGTGGTCAAGAATGCCGAGCGCGATGCGTTGGCACAGTGCGCCGCCTTGCTCGACGAAGCGCACGACCATGCCGGGGCCGCGCAGCAGGTCAGAGCCCTCATGTTCCTTGCGCGTTTTGCGCGCAGCGTGGAGCAACGCGCCGATCAACTGGGACAATAGGCGGTTGCCCGGCAGGCCGCTTCGATCGCGGTGGCCCCGGCGTTCTAGAACACGACAGGATTCCATGGCGCTGCTGCAGATCTCCGAACCCGGCCAATCCCCCAAGCCCCACCAACGGCGCTTGGCGGTAGGTATTGACCTGGGCACCACGCATTCTCTGGTGGCCGCGGTGCGCAATGGTGTGGCCGAATGCCTGCCCGACGCGCAGGGCAGGGTGCTGCTGCCCTCTGTCGTGCGCTATCCCCAAGGCGGCGGACGCCAGATTGGCTACGACGCCGTCCCCTATCTGCAGCAGGATGCCGCCAACACCATTGCCTCGGTCAAGCGCTTCATGGGGCGCGGCCGGGGCGATATTGCCGCGGCGGACAAGTTGCCCTATGCGCTGGAGCACGGCGAAGACCTCGAAGCGCATGGCAGTACTGCCGGCATGCTGCGCATTGCCACCGCCCAGGGTGCCAAGTCGCCCGTGGAGGTGAGCGCGGAAATCCTGGCCACGCTGCGCCAGCGTGCCGAAGACAGCTTTGACGACGAGCTGTACGGCGCGGTCATCACCGTGCCTGCCTACTTCGACGACGCGCAGCGCCAGGCCACCAAAGATGCCGCGCGCCTGGCTGGCATCGATGTGCTGCGCCTCATCAACGAACCCACGGCGGCAGCCATTGCCTACGGCCTCGACAACGCCAGCGAGGGCGTGTACGCGGTGTACGACCTGGGCGGCGGCACCTTTGACATTTCGATTCTTCACCTAGCCCAAGGCGTGTTCGAAGTACTGGCCACCGGCGGCGATTCGGCCCTGGGCGGCGACGACTACGACGCCGCCCTGGCCGATTGGGTGTTGGCGCAGACCGGCACCTTGCTGGCCAACCCTTCAGACAAAGGCGCCGCCCGTGTGGCAGCCCGGCAGTGCAAAGAGGCCCTGACTGCTAGCGAAACTGCAGCATTCAATGCAGACCTATCAAGCGCTAGCGTTCATTTTGACGTCAAACTTTCGGATTTTGACGCGGCCACTGCGCCGCTCACCGCCCGCAGCCTGGCCGTGGTCCGCCGCGTGCTGCGCGACGCGCGGCTCACCCCCGCCGAAATCAAGGGGGTCGTCATGGTCGGCGGCGCCACGCGCATGCCCCAGGTGCAGCGTGCGGTGGCCGATTTCTTTGGCCAGCAGCCGCTGACCAATCTGAACCCTGACGAAGTGGTGGCGCTGGGCGCCGCCGTGCAGGCGAACCAGCTTGCCGGAAACGCGGGCGCCGAAGACCTGCTGCTGCTCGACGTGATCCCACTGTCCCTGGGCCTGGAGACCATGGGCGGCCTGGTCGAGCGCATCATTTCGCGAAACGAAACCATTCCCACCGCCAAGGCACAGGACTTCACCACCTTCAAGGACGGACAGACCGCGCTGGCGATTCACGTCGTGCAGGGCGAGCGCGACCTGGTGCAGGATTGCCGCAGCCTGGCGCGCTTTGAACTGCGCGGCATTCCGCCCATGACGGCCGGCGCCGCGCGCATCCGCGTCACCTTCACCGTGGACGCCGACGGCTTGCTGAGCGTGAACGCACGCGAGCAGACCAGCGGGGTCGAAGCGCGCATCGACGTCAAGCCCTCGTACGGCCTCAGCGACGAAGAAATCACCCGCATGCTGCAAGAAGGTTTTGCCACGGCGTCCGAGGACATGCGCGCCCGCGCCGTCGCCGAGGCGCGGGTGGACGCCGAACGCCTGCTGGCGGCCACGGCCAGCGCACTCGCTGCGGACGGTGATCTGCTGGAGCCGCCCGAGCGCGCCAACATCGACGCCTGTATGCGCCAGCTCGACACCGCCCGCACAGGCAGTGATGCCGCAGCCATCGAAGCCGCCACCCAGGCCCTGGCCGCAAGCACCGAGGCCTTTGCCGCTGAGCGCATGAACCGCAGCATCCACGATGCGCTGGCCGGCAAGCGCATCGACACCCTTTGACCACCGAGACCCGATTCATGCCCGTCATCAAAGTCCTGCCGCACCCGGAATATTGCCCGAACGGCGCCGAGATCACGGCGCCCGCTGGCACCAGCATCTGCGAAGCGCTGCTGGAGAACCACATCAACATCGAGCATGCCTGCGACATGAGCTGCGCCTGCACCACCTGCCATGTCATCGTGCGCGAAGGCGGCGGCTCACTCAACGAGGCCGAGGAAGAGGAAGAAGACCTGCTCGACCGCGCCTGGGGCCTGGAGCCACAGTCGCGCCTGTCCTGCCAGGCCATTCTGGCGGGCAAGGACGTGACGGTCGAGATTCCCAAATACTCCATCAACCACGCCAAGGAAAACCACTGATGGACCGGGCGAGGGCGCAACCATGAGCCGGCAAATCATCCTGGACACCGAAACCACGGGCCTGTCGGCCAGCGCGGGCGACCGTGTCATCGAGATCGGATGCGTAGAGCTGTTCAACCGCAAGCTCACGGGGCGCCATTTCCACTATTACCTGAACCCCGGCCGCGACAGCCACGAAGACGCACTCAAGGTCCACGGCATCAGCAACGAGTTTTTGCGCGACAAACCGCGCTTTGAGGCCGTGGCTGCGGAATTTATTGACTACGTGCAGGGTGCCGAAGTCATCATCCACAACGCGGCGTTTGACGTCAGTTTCCTGAACAAGGAGCTCGAACTCGCCGGCCTGCCGCCGTTCGCCGCGCACGTCGAGCGCGTCACCGACACCCTGGCCATGGCCAAGGAGCTGTACCCCGGCAAACGCAACTCGCTTGACGCCCTGTGCGATCGCCTGGGCGTGGACAACTCCAGCCGCACCCTGCACGGCGCGCTGCTTGACGCCGAGCTGCTGGCCGACGTGTACATCAACCTCACGCGCGGGCAGGACGCCTTGCTGATCGCCGAGGAAACCGGCCCGGGCGGCGCCGAGGGGAGCGCACCCAGCCTGGACCTGCGCACACTCAGCCTGCGCGTGCTGCCTGCCAGCGAAGCCGAGCAGCAAGCGCATGCCGCCCTGCTGCGCGACATCGACAAAGCCAGCGGAGGCAAAACCATCTGGCCCATTGCCGAAAACGCCTAAAAAACTGTGCAATAATAGCGGGCTGTTGCAAACGCAATAGGGCGATTAGCTCAGGGGTAGAGCACTGCATTCACACTGCAGGGGTCGCAAGTTCGAAACTTGCATCGCCCACCAGAACATCAGGTTGAATCAAGCACTTAGCGGAAACGCTAGGTGCTTTTTTATTGGTGAGGTCTAGAAGGTGCTTAGATTGGCTTTTTGGAGGCACTCACCCCACACGCGGCCTGCGGCACATTGACATCGCATGCAATATGTATATACTTTTTGTATATATTTCATGGGGGAGATGCACATGACCTACGCCCGCGTTTTCCAGTCCGGCAACAGCCAGGCCGTGCGCCTGCCCAAAGAATTCCGCTTCGATGCCGAGCAAGTGGAGATTTTTCGGCAGGGCAATGACATCGTCCTGCGTGAACGCCCCACCAATGCCGCTGCCATCTTTGATGCCTTGGCCCGCCTGCCTGCCGACTTCATGGAAGCCGGCCGCACCGACACGCCGCCCCAAGAGCGCGAGGCCTTCTGAATGGCCATCCGCTACCTGCTCGACACCAACATTTGCATTTACATCGCCAAACACAACCCGCCCGCCGTGCGGGCGCGTTTTGAGCAGCAGAGGGCAGACGCCTTGGTCATGTCCGTCGTCACCCTGGGCGAGCTGCAGCACGGCGCAGAAAAAAGCCAGGCCCGGGCCAAAGCCCTTGCAGTGCTGCAGCAGCTGCAAAGCGCCATCCAGGTGATGCCATTGAGCCTCGCGGCAGGCCAGCACTACGGCCAGATCCGCAGTGCGCTGGAGCGTGCGGGTCAGTCCATTGGCAACAACGACCTCTGGATAGCCGCCCACGCGCGTGCCGAGGGCTGGGTGCTGGTAACCAACAACGAGCGCGAGTTCCGCCGCGTCGATGGCCTGGCGGTAGAGAACTGGGTCATCCCCGCGTAGGTAAGCTCAAATACTATAAAAATAGTAGCTGGTTGCGTATGCTGAATAAGCGCTAGAGCCACTTTCGACCACAAAAATATGCACAAGCTCGACCTCAAGTCCTGCGCCCCCCAGGCCCGCAAAGACGGCTTCGTCCAGACGATGGCAGCCGCCAATAGAAAAGCCCCCTGATCGCCCCATGCTCGACGACATCAAAAAAACACTCTGGGCCACCGCCGACAAGCTGCGCGCCAACATGGACGCGGCCGAATACAAGCACCTGGTGCTCGGCCTCATCTTCCTCAAATACATCAGCGACACCTTTGCCGCCCGCCGCGCCGAAGTGGCCGTGCGCCTGAGCGACCCAGACGACGAGTACTACTACGGCGAGGCCGACCCTGAAGACCTGGCCGCCGAGCTGGACGACCGCGACTACTACACCTCGGGCAACGTGTTCTGGGTGCCCGAAGGCGCGCGCTGGGAGCAGCTGCGCGCCCAGGCCAAGCAGCCGGGCATTGGCAAACACATCGACGACGCGCTGGCGCTGATCGAGGGCGACAACCCCAAGCTCAAAGGCATTCTGGACAAACGCTTTGCCCGCGCCCAACTGCCCGACGGCAAGCTGGGTGAGCTGGTGGACTTGGTATCAACAATAGGCTTTGGCGCCACGCCCGACGTGGCGCGCGACACCCTGGGCCAGGTGTACGAATATTTTCTGGGCATGTTCGCCAGCGCCGAGGGCAAGCGCGGCGGGCAGTTCTACACGCCCGCCAGCATCGTCAAAACCCTGGTCGCCGTGCTCAACCCGCATACCGGCAAGGTGTACGACCCGTGCTGCGGCTCGGGCGGCATGTTTGTGCAGTCTGAGAAGTTCATCGAAGCGCACGGCGGCAAGATCAACGATGTGTCCATCTACGGGCAAGAAAGCAACCCCACCACCTGGCGCCTGGCCGCCATGAACTTGGCCATTCGCGGCATCGACTTCAACCTGGGGCGCGAACCCGCCGACACCTTTGTGCGCAACCAGCACCCCGACTTGCGCGCCGACTTCATCCTGGCCAACCCGCCCTTCAACGTGAGCGACTGGTGGCACGGCAGCCTCGAAGGCGACCCGCGCTGGGTGTATGGCGACCCACCCCAGGGCAACGCCAACACCGCCTGGCTGCAGCACATGCTGCACCACCTCAAACCCAGCGGGCGCGCGGGCATCGTGCTGGCCAATGGCAGCATGAGCAGCAGCCAGAACAGCGAGGGCCAAATCCGCGCCGCGATGGTCGAGGCCGACGTGGTCGAAGTGATGATTGCCTTGCCCGGCCAGCTGTTCTTCAACACCCAAATCCCTGCCTGCCTGTGGTTTTTGGTCAAGCAGAAACAGCGCAAAGGCCAAGTGCTGTTCATCGACGCCCGCAAACTCGCCACCATGATCAGCCGCGTGCAGGGCGAGTTGACGGACGAAGTCATCGACCGCATCGCCGCTACCGTGGCCGCCTGGCGCGGCGAGGCACCCGCAGGCGCCAACGCCGCCCCGTACGAAGACATTCCCGGCTTCTGCCGCAGCGTGCCCCTGGCCGAGATCGCCCAGCACGGCCATGTGCTCACCCCCGGCCGCTACGTCGGTGCCGAGGAAGTGGAAGACGACGACGAAGCCTTTGCCGACAAGATGCAGAAGCTGACTGAGAAGCTGGGGGAGCAGATGGCCAAGGGCGCCGAGCTGGATGCGGTGATTCGGCAGAAGCTGGGGAGGCTGGGGTATGAGTTCTGAGTGGACGCAAACGACTCTCGGTGACGTTTGCCTCAAAATTACTGATGGAGCACACGCCAGCCCCAAAACTGTTGTAACTGGAAAGCCGATGGCTTCGGTCAAGGACCTAACCAGATTCGGCGTTGATCTTTCCTCAGCACGCCTCATTTCAGTAGAGGATTTTGAGAACCTGGTGAAGCAAGGGTGCAGACCGGAAGTGGGTGATGTGCTCATTGCCAAGGATGGCAACAGCGCACTCGATACGGTTTGCAGCGTCAGTAGTCTATTGGATGCTGTTCTCTTGTCCTCCGTGGCTATTTTGCGGCCTGACCCTGCAAAAATTGATACGGACTTTCTTAAGTTCTACTTATCGTCGACTGACGTAATTGACTACCTCAAAAGCACATTCATTTCTGGCGCTGCCATACCGAGAGTTGTATTGCGCGACTTCAAAAAAGCGGAAATTAGTATTCCCCCCATCACTTCACAAAGGAACATAACTTCAGTTCTCAACGCTTTGGAGAATCGCATATTTCTCCTGCGCGAAACCAACGCCACTCTGGAAGCCATCGCCCAGGCGCTGTTCAAGTCGTGGTTTGTCGATTTCGACCCCGTGCGCGCCAAGATGGAAGGCCGCGCCCCCGAAGGCATGGACGAAGCCACCGCCGCGCTGTTTCCCGATGCGCTGGAGGAGTCGGAATTGGGGTGGGTACCGAAGGGGTGGCAGATTTGCGCTTTGGACGAAATCGCGACTTACCTCAATGGGCTCGCACTGCAAAAATTTCCTCCGACTGGTACTGATGACCTGCCAGTCATAAAAATCGCGCAGCTTCGCAAAGGTGATACGGCCGGTGCGGACCGCGCGGCACGGAGCTTGAAGCAGGACTACGTCATACAGAATGGCGACGTTTTGTTCTCGTGGTCTGGAAGCCTTGAGGTCGAAATATGGTGCGGAGGCGAAGGCGCGCTGAACCAGCACTTGTTCAAGGTGACCTCCTCGCGATATCCAAAATGGTTTTACTACTTTTGGACTCGCCACCATCTGGAACACTTCCGCCAAGTCGCTGCAAGTAAAGCCACCACCATGGGACACATTCAGCGGTCGCATCTGTCAGCCGCGAAAGTATCCGTCCCGTCATTGGAAGTGCTGAACATGGGCAATGAGCTGCTGGAGCCGTTGGTTAACCGCGTTGTTGAAAACCGGTTGCAAGCCCAAACCCTCTCCACCCTCCGCGACACCCTGCTCCCCCGCCTGATATCCGGCCAGTTGCGCTTGCCCGAAGCCGAGGCCGCCACCGAAGCCGCCCTGAGCGACGCGCTGCCGGCATGATTGCTCTTATTTTTATAGCTGCTTGCGCTTATGTATAAAGCGCTAGCGTTCAATTTGGCTTAAAACTCTGCTCCAGGACCCGTGTGATGTTCTCACCCACCTCCCTCGAAGACCTGGCCCTGCTGCGCGAAACGGTAGAGCTGGAATGCAAGCTGGCCCAAGGCCAGAACGGCCAGGGCGAGGTGCCCAAAGACTTCTGGCCCACCTATTCGGCCATGGCCAACGCCCATGGGGGCGTGGTGCTGCTGGGGGTGCGCGAGAAGGATGGGGTGTTTTCCATTGCAGGCATTCCCAACCCGGCCAAGGTGCGGGCAGACCTGTTCAACAACCTGAACAACCCGGGCAAGGTCAGCGGCAATCTGCTGACCGATGCCGATGTGCAGGAGTTGGCACTGCAAGGCCAGACGATGTTGCTGGTGCGCATTCCGCAGGCTACGCGCAAGCAAAGGCCGGTGTTCCTCAACGGCCAGCCACTCGGCCATACGTACAAGCGGCTCAACGACGGAGACCGGTTGTGTGATGAAGAGACGGTTAAGCGCATGCTGGCCGAGCAGGTGGAGGATGAGCGCGATGCCCGCATCCTGCCCGGTTTTGGCATGGGGGACATTGATGGCGAGAGCCTGCGCATCTACCGCCAGATGCTCAAGGACGAGCGGCCCGGGCATCCATACCTGGAGCAGGATGATTTTGACTTTATGACCAGTCTGCGCGGCTGGCGGCGTGACCGCCAGACGGGCCAGGAGGGATTGACGTTGGCGGGCCTGCTGATGTTTGGCACCTGGGCGGCCATCCAGGAGGCCGCACCGCACTACTTTGTGGATTACCAAGAGCGTCCCGAAGCCCGGGCCGAACCGACCTGGATCGACCGGCTGGTACCTGATGGCTCATGGACGGGCAATCTGTTCGAGTTTTACCGCAGGGTTTACCGCAAGCTGGTGGCGGACTTGAAGGTGCCTTTTGCGGTGAAAGATGGGCAACGGCAGGACGATACGCCGGTGCACAAGGCCTTGCGCGAGGCGCTGGTGAATGCGCTGGTGCATGCCGACTACACGGGGCGCGTATCGGTGCTGGTGGTGAAGCGCCCAGACATGTTTGGTTTTCGCAACCCCGGTGGCCTGCGTTTGCCCATCGAGCAGGTGATTCGCGGGGGCGAAAGCGATTGCCGCAACCGCATCCTGCACCAGATGTTTTTGCTCATCGGCCTGGGCGAACGGGGCGGTTCAGGTATGCCGCGCATTTATGGCGGCTGGCGCAGCCAGCACTGGCGGCCGCCTTTGCTTTCAGAGAAGGCGGAGCCTGAGCAGACGCTGCTGGCCCTGCACATGGCGGATTTGTTGCCGGACGAGGTGGTGCAGGCGCTGCGAGCCCGGTGGGGCGCGCGTTTTGAAGCACTGGATGCGTATTCCCGCTTGATTTTGGCCACAGCCGCCATGGAGCGCACCGTAAGCCACAGCCGTTTATTGGAGCTTTGCGATGCACATTCCCACGATCTGAGCGTATTGCTGGCCCGCCTGGTTCGCCAGGGCATGCTGGTGTCAGATGGGCGTGCCAGGGGCACGGTTTACTACTTGGCGGGCGCTGCGCTGCCCACGCCGGAGGATGTGTTCAGTGGGCCACTGCTTCCGGCAGAAGGCATTGCCTCAACCATTGACAGCGCGGACTCGCTTCCGGGGCGCTTGCCTGTGGGGGGCTCCGAACATTCGCAGCCCAGCTCCGAACATTCGCAGCCCAGCTCCGAATATTCGAAGGCACGCCAGGACCTGCGCGATGCTGAGGGGCGGCTGCTGTCGCCTCTGCTGGACAGGCCCGTGCTGGACGATCTGGGTGTGCTGGCTCCTGGTTTTCTGGCGCAGCTGCAAGCTCTGGCAGCGCCTGCGCGATCAGGGCGCTTGGGCATGGACCAGATGCAGGCGGTGATCTGCGCCGTGTGCGAAGGACACTATGTCACGCGTGCGGTGCTGGCTCGATTGCTCGACCGCAGCCCCGATGCCTTGCGTCAGACGCACATCAGCCCGATGGTTCGCAGCGGTATGTTGCAGCTAGCCTTCCCATCCAAGCCCACCCATGAACAACAGGCTTACAAGACGGGAAAACTGTGAAACGACGCGCTGTTTGCCGAGTTGGTGAAATGACCATGAAATCGACACGTGCGGAAAATGTGTCGATTTTTTGCGTAAATATAAACATATCAAGGGCCTCATGTCGATGGCGTCGACATGAGGGAGGGGCGCCATGACCGAAGACCAACTCGAACAAGAAACCCTGGCCTGGCTGCAAGACTTGGGCTACGCGGTGCGCAGCGGCTTCGACATCGCCCCCGATGGCCCGAACCCACAGCGGGCGAATTACCGCGAGGTGCTGCTGCTAGGCCGCCTGCGCGAAGCCATTGTGCGGCTGAATCCCGCCATTCCTGCCGCCGCGCGAGAAGACGCCGTGCAGCAGGTGCAAAACCTGGGGCTGCCCGCGCAACTCGCGGCCAACCGGGTGTTTCACAAGCTGCTGGTGGGCGGCGTGCCGGTGCAGTACCAGCAGGGCGGTGAAACGCGGGGCGACTTTGTGCGGTTGGTGGATTGGGGCAACCCTGCCAGCAACGAGTTCTGGGCTGTCAACCAGTTCACCCTCAAAGGCCCGCACCACACGCGCCGGCCCGACATTGTGCTGTTCCTCAACGGACTGCCGCTGGTGCTGCTGGAGTTGAAGAACCCGGCCGACCAGGAGGCCAGCATCTGGAAGGCCTACGACCAGATTCAGACCTACAAAGAGCAAATCCCCGACCTGTTTCAGTTCAACGAGGTGCTGGTGATTGCGGACGGCAGCGAGGCGCGGCTGGGGTCGCTCTCGGCCAACGCCGAGCGCTTCATGCAGTGGCGCACGATTGACGGTGTGCAGCTCGACCCCCTGGGCCAGTTCAACGAGCTGGAAACGCTGGTGCGCGGCGTGCTGGCGCCGCGCTACCTGCTCGACTATCTGCGCTTTTTTGTGCTGTTTGAGGACGACGGCCAGCTCATCAAGAAGATTGCCGGCTACCACCAGTTCCATGCGGTGCGCGCTGCCATAGAGCATGTGGTGGCTGCATCGCGCGAGGGGCTTGCCACCAATCAGCGCGGCAAGGGCGGCGTGGTGTGGCACACGCAGGGCAGCGGCAAAAGCATCACCATGACCTGCTTTGCCGCCCGCGTGATGCAGGAGCCGGCGATGGAGAACCCGACCATCGTCGTCATCACCGACCGCAACGACCTCGACGGCCAGCTGTTTGGCGTGTTCAGCCTGGGCGCTGACCTGCTGCGCGAGCAGCCGGTGCAAGCCAGCACGCGCCCGGCCCTGCGCCAGCTGCTGGCCCATCGGCCCTCGGGGGGCATTGTGTTTGCGACGATTCAAAAGTTCATGCCGGGCGAGGACGAGGATGTGTTCCCGGTGCTCTCAGACCGCCACAACATCGTGGTGATTGCCGACGAGGCGCACCGCACGCAGTACGGGTTTGAGGCCAAGCTCAAGACGCGCAAGCAAAATTTCAAGCCAAATGTGCCTCTAGCGCTTGATGGACAAGCGCAAGCAGCTACCAAAAGCATAGTGACCAGCGACGCCGGCAGCAGCGCCGTGCATGCCGAGTTTGCTTCGCCCGAATACACCACCCACTACCAGGCGGGCTACGCCGAGCACCTGCGCGATGCGCTGCCCAACGCCACCTTCGTGGCGTTCACCGGCACGCCGGTCAGCAGCCAGGACCGCGACACGCGCGCCGTGTTTGGCGACTACATCCATGTCTATGACATGCAGCAGGCCAAGGAAGACGGCGCCACCGTGGCCATCTATTACGAAAGCCGCCTGGCCAAGTTGCGACTGAAAGACGACGACCTGGCCCTGCTCGACGACGAAGTGGACGAGCTGGCCGAGGACGAAGAAGAAAGCACGCAGGCCCAGCTCAAAAGCCGCTGGGCGGCGCTCGAAAAGGTGGTGGGCGCCACGCCGCGCATTGCCAGCGTGGCGGCCGACCTGGTGGCGCACTTTGAAGAGCGCAATAAAGCCCAGGACGGCAAGGCCATGGTGGTGGCCATGAGCCGCGACATCTGCGTGCACCTGTACGACGAAATCGTGCGCCTGCGCCCCGACTGGCACAGCGCAGACCCGGAGCAGGGCGCCATCAAGGTGGTGATGACCGGCAGTGCCAGCGACAAGGCTTTATTGCGAGCGCACATCTACAGCGGCCAGGTCAAGAAGCGGCTGGAAAAGCGCTTCAAGGACCCGGCTGACCCGCTGCGCATGGTCATCGTGCGCGACATGTGGCTCACGGGGTTTGACGCGCCCTGCGTGCACACCATGTACGTGGACAAACCCATGAAGGGCCACAACCTGATGCAGGCCATTGCCCGCGTGAATCGTGTGTTCAAGGACAAGCAGGGCGGCCTGGTGGTGGACTACATCGGCATCGGCAACGAGCTCAAAGCCGCGATGAAGGAATACACCGCGAGCCAGGGCCGAGGCAAGCCCACGGTGGACGCGCACGAGGCGCTCTCCTTGTTGCTCGAAAAAATGGACGTGCTGCGCACCCTGCTGCACGGCTACGACTGGTCGTACTTTTTGACGGGCGGGCACAAGGCGCTGGCCGGGGCAGCCAACCATGTGCTGGGCATTCGCGCGGCCAACAAAGACAGCCAACAAGATGGCAAACGCCGCTTTGCCGACGCGGCGGTGGCCATGGGCCAAGCGTTCAGCCTGTGCTGCACGCTCGACGAGGCCAAGGCGCTGCGCGAAGAGGTGGCGTTCTTCCAGGCCGTGAAAGTGATTTTGACCAAGCGCGATGTGACGGCGCAGAAACGGACCGACGAGCAGCGCGACGCTGCCATTCGCCAGATCATCAGCCAGGCGGTGGTGAGCGAGCGCGTGGTGGACATTTTTGACGCCGTGGGGCTGGACAAGCCCAACATCGGCCTGCTCGACGACGAGTTTCTGGCGCAGGTGAAAAACCTGCCCGAGCGCAACCTGGCCGTGGAACTGCTGGAGCGCCTGCTGGAGGGCGAAATCAAGGCCAAATTTGCCACCAACGTGGTGCAGCAGCGCAAATTTTCAGACCTGCTGACCAGCGTGATTGCCCGCTACCAGAACCGCAGCATCGAAACGGCGCAGGTGATGGAAGAGCTGGTGGACATGGCCAAAAAGTTCCGCCAGGCCGCGAGCCGGGGCGAGGCGCTGGGCCTGTCTGAAGACGAGGTGCGCTTTTACGACGCCCTGGCCAACAACGAGTCGGCCGTGAAAGAGCTGACCGACGAAACGCTGAAGAGAATCGCCCACGAACTCACCGACAACCTGCGCAAAAGCATGACGGTGGACTGGAGCCAGCGCGAGAGTGTGCGCGCCAATCTGCGGCTGATGGTCAAGCGCATCTTGCGCAAATACAAGTACCCGCCAGATTTGCAGGACGCCGCGGTGGAACTGGTCTTGCAGCAGGCTGAGGCGCTGGGCGAGAGCTGGGCTTGATGAAAGGACCAGCCTGACGAGGTCCGGACTCAGTGCCGTGGCCACACGGCTGATGCATCAATCCGCCGACAGGGCACGCCACAAGATATGGAACAGTTCGTTGAACTGATCGGTCAAGGGCGTTTGCTCTCCACGCACGATGTGCATCAGCACCACGCGCCCCACCATGCCCATGAAAACGTCCAGCAAGACCTTGGACGACACTTGGCTGTTGAGCACGCCACGCGCCTGACCGTCTTTGAGGACGCCCAGGAAAGCACCCATCAGTTCGGGGCTTTCGTAGATGTCGATGTTCTTGTGGCGTGATACGGGCACGGCGGTGAACATCAGCAGCATCACGGCAGGGTGCTTGTCCATATAGTCCAGCGTGACCCAGCAGGTTTTGCGCAGGCGTTCGCGGGCATCGTCGATGCCTTGCAGGTGGTCGATCATGCGTTCGGCCAGGCGCCCCAGCAGGGTGTCCAGCATGGTGTACACCAGCGCCTCTTTGCTGCCAAAGTACTTGTAGATTGTCTGCAGCGAAACATTGGCACGGCGCGCCACGTCCTGCAGGCTCACTTCATGGAAGTCGCGGCTGGAGAAGAGCTCCAGCACGGCTTTTTCCAGCCGAGCCAGGGTGTCGCCGCGCATGCCGGCAAGGGGCGCGAGCGGGCGCTTCGTGGGCGCTTTGGCAGAGGCTGCTGGGAGAACGCTTTCCGGCATGGAAATCAATATTACCAAATGTGGATTCGGCAGCGCAAAGCTATTGCGGCATCTTGCTTTTGCATGTCGCACTGGTCAACATGACAACTCTTGCGACATCTTTTTCTGATCGGGAAAAGGATCGTGGCAGGCGCCAGAATTCCTTTTTCCATGTTTCTGATGAGCCACTCCCCTACGGTAATTTTAATTTCCTTGGTTTGTTGCGGCTGACTCAGATGTCTTTTTGAACCTACCGCGAAAGGAGGCCAAGTGGCCATTCAAAATTTCCCCGCCGCCTGGATGACCGAAGAGCATCAAATGCTCCAAGACTCGGCCAGTCGCTTCTTCAAGGAGCAATGGGCGCCCAAAGACGCAGGCTGGCGTGAGGCCGGCATGATGGACCGCAAGGCCTGGGAAGAGGCGGGGGCCAATGGTTTTCTGTGTGCGTCCATGCCCGAGGAATACGGGGGCGCGGGTGGCGACTTCGGCCACGAAGCCGTGCTGATCCTGGCCCAGGGCGCGGCGGGGCTTTCAGGCTTTGGTGGCTCGCTGCACTCGGGCATCGTGGCGCCGTACATCCTGCACCATGGCACCG
>JAGNYI010000043.1 GCA_017985015.1 Giesbergeria sp.
ACGTCGTTGGTGCGCCTCGTCGTACAACAGCACTGTCTTGGGCTTGCGTCTAGTGAACCGACCGAATGCAAAACCGTGTGAACCTCTTCCCGACGCGCGCTGACGCGCTTGCGCGCCTGCCCGCGCAGACCTGGGACCTCGTCGTCATCGGCGGCGGCATCAGCGGCGCGGGCGTGGCGCAGCAAGCCGCGCGGCGCGGCTGGAGCGTGCTGCTGCTGGAGCAGCGCGACTTTGCCTGGGGCACGTCCAGCCGCTCGTCAAAATTAGTGCACGGCGGACTGCGCTACCTCAAGGAAGGCGACCTCAAGACCACCCTGCACTCGGTGCGCGAACGCCAGCGCCTGCTGCATGAAGCCCCGGGCCTGGTGGAGCCGCAAAGCTTTCTGTTTGCCGACTGCCCAGGCCGCAAGCCTGGGCGCTGGCTGATGCAAGCAGGGTTATGGGTGTACGACCTGATGGCCGGGCAGCAAAGCCACTACTACGCTGACTTGGCCACCACGCAGGCCTTGGCGCCGGGCCTGGCACCGCCGGGCCTGCGCGGTGCCCTGGTGTTCCCGGACGCCAAGACCGACGACGCCCGCCTGGTCTGGCGCGTGCTGCTCGAAGCGCAGCGCGATGGCGCCACGCTGCTCAACTACATGGCCGTTGAAAGCCTGCAAACGGCAAACGGACAGGTCACCGGCGTGGTGAGCAAAGACAGCCTGACCGGCCAGACCCACACCGTGCAGGCCCGCACCATCGTCAACGCCACCGGCGCATGGGCCGACCGCCTGCGCGCCGGCGTCGGCGCCGCGCCGCTGCTGCGCCCGCTGCGCGGCAGCCACCTGGTGCTGCCGTTCTGGCGCCTGCCGGTGGCGCAAAGCATCAGCTTCATGCATTCCAAGGATGGCCGGCCGGTGTTCTTCTACCCGTGGGAAGGCGCCGTGCTGGTGGGTACTACGGACCTGGACCACCGCTTGGACCTGGATGTTGAGGCAAGCATTACCCCTGCCGAGGTGGCGTATTTGCTCGACGCCGTGAACGACCAATTCCCCACCGCACACATCGCGTCCACTGACGTCAGCGCCTGCTATGCCGGCGTGCGGCCTGTCATTGACGACGGCCAGCAGGATGCGTCCAAAGCCACGCGCGACCATGTGGTGCGCGACGAATCGGGCCTGGTCACACTGGCCGGCGGCAAGCTCACCACCTTTCGACTGATGGCGCAGGACGCGCTGGCGCTGGCGGCGCCGCATGCAGGCAAAGCGTTTGCGAAAGACGATGCGCCCCTGTTCACACCCGCACCGCCACTCAAAGCCCACTGGAGCCCGGCCGTGCGCCAGCGCCTCACCGCGCGCTACGGTGTGCACGCGGCCGACTGGTGCGCAGACGCGCAAGACGGCGATTTGCACACCATCCCCGGCACGCAGACCCTGTGGCTGGAGCTGGCCGTCGCCGCCCGATACGAAGCGGTACACCACCTGGACGACCTGCTGCTGCGCCGCACCCGGCTCGGGCTTTTGTTGCCACGCGGCGGCCTGGACCACCTGCCACGTATCCAGGCGCTGTGCGCGCCGCACCTGGCTTGGGAAGCGGCGCGCTGGGCGGATGAGGCGGAGCGCTACCGCGCACTGATCGCCGCACACTACCAACCGCCAAGCGCTGCAGCATAAAAATATGAATGAAATTGGCCTCTAGCGCATATCCAGTAAGCGCAAGCAGCTATCAAAACAGAAGTACACCGGAGACGCCATGCCCGCCCCCTACCTGCTCGCCATCGACAACGGCACGCAAAGCGTGCGCGCCCTGCTGTTCGACCTGCAGGGCAATCTGGTGGACAAGGCCCAGGTAGCGATCACCTACCAGTCGCCCGAACCTGGCTGGATGGAAGCGGAAGCCGACGTATTCTGGCAAGCCCTGTGCCAGGCCTGCCAGCAACTGTGGCAAACCACCAGCGTCAACAAGAGCGACATCGCTGGCCTCGTCATCACCACCCAGCGCGGCACCACGCTGGCACTGGACGAGCACGGCCAGCCGCTGCGCCCCGCCATGGTCTGGCTCGACCAGCGCCGCACCGAACACGCGCCACGCCTGGCCTGGTGGTGGGAGGCGGCCTTTCGCGCCATGGGCATGCGCGGCACCGTGCGCCACTTCCAGAAGGAAGCCGAAGCCAACTGGATTGCCCAGCACCAGCCCGCACTGTGGGCACGCACCCGCACCTATTTGCTGCTCTCGGGCTATCTCAACTACCGCTTCACCGGGCGCCTGGTCGATTCGATTGCCTCGCAAGTGGGCTACGTGCCCTTCGACTACAAAAAAGGCCGCTGGGCACCGCCGCACGACTGGAAGTGGCAGGCCCTGCCCATCACACCCGACATGCTGCCCGAGCTGGTGGCGGCGGGCACCGTCATTGGCCAGGTGAGCGCGCAAGCGGCGCAGGACACCGGCATCCCCGCGGGATTGAGGGTGCTGGCAGGCGCAGCCGACAAGGCCTGCGAGGTGCTGGGCGCCGGGTGCCTCACGCCCGACATCGCCTGCCTCTCGTACGGCACCGCGGCCACCATCAACACCACCACGCCGCGCTACCTGGAGGCCACGCCTTTCATCCCGCCCTACCAGGCCGCCGTGCCGGGCCACTACAACACCGAGGTGCAGATCACGCGCGGGTTCTGGATGGTCAACTGGTTCAAGGAGCAGTTCGGCCTGCACGAGCAGCAGCAAGCCGTGCAGGACGGCGTGACGCCCGAGAGCCTGTTCGACGCCTTGGTCGGCCGCGTACCGCCCGGCGCCCAGGGCCTCATGCTGCAGCCCTTCTGGAACCCCGGCATCAAGGTGCCCGGCCCCGAGGCCAAGGGCGCGGTCATCGGTTTTGGCGACGTGCACACCCGCGCCCACCTGTACCGCGCCATCCTCGAAGGCTTGGCCTACGCGCTGCGCGAGGCCAAGGAGCGGATCGAGCGCCGTGGCGGCGCGCCCATCACCCTGGTGCGCGTCTCGGGTGGCGGCTCGCAAAGCGACGCCGCCATGCAGATCACCGCCAACATCTTCAACCTGCCCTGCGAGCGCCCGCATTTGTACGAAACCAGCGGCCTGGGTGCCGCCATGATTGCCGCCGTGGGCCTGGGCCTGCACCCCGACTACGCTGCGGCCGTGGCCGCGATGGCACGCATGGGCGACCGATTCGAGCCCGAGCCGCAGCACGCACACACTTACGATCAGCTCTACCGGCGTGTGTATTGCCGCATGTACCGACGGCTGCAGCCGCTGTACCAGGAGATCCGCGCGATTACCGGCTACCCTTCACAGGATTGACAATGGCATTGGCGCTCCCGCCCACTTCGACCTACAGCAAGTCCATGCGTACCACCCGTTATGTCCTGATTGTTGCTGCGCTGACCGGTTTCACTGGCACCGCCTTTGCCTGGAGCAACCACGCCATGGTCAGCTACCGTGCGCTTGAGCGCATGCCGGAACTGAGCGTGCAGGTGGCGGCCGAGCCGCTCGAAGCGTTTCTGAAGAACGAAGACAAGGCCATTGAGGCGCTGCTCAGGGACGACGAAGACTGGGCCAGTAAAGCGGTGGATACGTATCCCCCGCTGCCCGCAGCGCTCGCCTACCGTGCCGATCCGGCCAAGAGCGATGCCCAGCGCCGCAAGGAATTTTTGGCCGCGTTGCGCGTCTCGCCCGAGAGCCGGCTCGCGCTCTACGTTCAGCCAGACCCCTGGGGCCCGGCCCCCGACCCGGCCCGCCTGCTGCCGGCCACCGCTGTGAATGCGCTCGACAAGTCGGAAGAGGCACGACATGTTTTCGTGCGCATTGCACCAGGCGACATGGTGTCGGCGCTGGCTGTGGTGGCCTCAGCCAGCGACGAGCCGGACTACGGCATGGATCTGAATCTCTGGAGCGACAGCCCCTCAGAAGCAGGCAAAAACTACGGCTTTGGCCCCATTCCCTTTGGCAATCCGACGCTGAGCTTTGCCACGCAGGCGCCGTTCCACATGGGGTTCTTCCATGAGCCGTCCATCATGTACAAGGCTGCGCCCTTCCTCAAACGCACCTACCCGCTGCTGCGCGTGCACCAGTACACCAGCCTGGCGCGCCTGGCCTTTGACACCGGTCACCCCTACTGGGGCTGGCGTTTCACGGGCCTGGCCATGCACTATGTGCAAGACCTGACCCAGCCCTACCACGCCAGCGTCTCGCCCGGCAACAGCGCCGCGCGGCTGATCGGCATCAATGCGCTGGCCATGGTGGGTCTGCCGAAGTGGAAAAACGAAATGATCGTGCTGCTGTCGAACCGCCACCTGGCCATGGAAAACTACGAAAGCGCCCTGATTCGCTCGGCGGCCAAAACGCGCACACCCAGCGTTCTGGGCGCCACGCTGCATGATACCAGCCTGGACCCGCACTACCCTGCCTGGACCGACCGCTACGTGCGCGATGTGGTCAGCAAGGAGGCCTACGACGCCGGCGCAGCCACCGACCGCTCGCTGGTCAATACGCTGCCGGCGCGCTACGTGTCTGACCCGGGCTTCGATTTTGGCGTGCAGTCGGCCAAGATCGACCTGATCAAAGAACTCGCCGCCATCGATCCGGCCCAGCGCGCCCATCTGGACACCACCATCGCCGAACTGCTCGGGCACTTTGGTGTTCACAGCCGCGCGCTGGTGCGCTCCATGCTGGACGGCAGGCCGGCGAAATAGCGGCGAGCTGGTGACGAGATGGCCCAGACCCTGGCCGGCGCCGTCCACAGCGATCTCTCCATCAAGAAGAGCCGCTTCATCGGCTGCGTGCAGCCCATGCAAGACCGCGCCAGCGCCCAGGCGGCGGTAGACGCCCTCTGGAAGCAGCACCCCGGCGCCACCCACATCTGCTGGGCCCTGCTGGCGGGGGGCCACTCGGCGGCCGTAGACGACGGCGAACCCGGCGGCACCGCCGGCCGGCCCATGCTGGAAGTGCTGCGCCACCAGGATCTCGAAGGTGTGCTGGCCACGGTGGTGCGCTATTTCGGCGGCGTCAAGCTCGGCGCGGGTGGCCTGCTGCGCGCCTACACCGACTGCGTGGCGCAGGCGCTGAAAGATGCTGAAAAAGTCACTCTGCAGCGCAGCGTGCAGCTCGCCTGCCGTTTTCCCTATGCCTTTGAAGGCGCCGTTCGGCGCGAACTGCAAGCGGCGGGTGCGCAACTGCTGGCTGCCGAGCACGCCAGCCTGGTCTGCCTGGCCTTCGCTCTGCCCGAGGCCGAGGCGCAGGCGCTGGCGGAGCGCCTGGCCGATGCCTCACACGGCAGCCTGGTATGGGACAGCGCCGAGCCATCCTTGGGCAAAAACTATTCTTTTGATAGCTACTAACGTTTACCCAATAAGCGCTAGCGGCTATTTTTATTGCTTTTTTTCTCCGCTTTGGCCTACAGGTGTCGGCCCGGTGGCATGGCACAGTGGGTTGTCTGCATTTGGAGGATCCTGAGCATGCACAAGCACTACGACGCCATCATCATTGGCGCTGGCACCGCCGGCTTGGCCGCGTTGAGCGAAGTACGCAAACGCACCGACCACTTTCTCATCGTCAACGCTGGCCCCTATGGCACGACCTGCGCACGCGTGGGCTGCATGCCCTCCAAGCTGCTGATCGAAGCGGCCAACGCCTACCACCGGCGCCTCACGTTCGATGCCTTCGGCATTCGGGGCAGTGAGGCGCTGTCGGTGGATTTCCCAGCGGTGATGGAACGCCTGCGCGCGCTGCGCGACGACTTCGTCGCTGGCACCGTGAAGGTGACCGAAGCCTTGGGCGAGCGCAGCCTGGCAGGCCATGCCCGCCTGCTCGGGCCCGATACCGTCGAGGTGAATGGCGAGCGCCTGGGCGCCCGCGCCATCATCCTGGCTACCGGCTCGCACCCGTTTGTGCCGCCGGCCTGGAAGGCATTTGGCGAGCGCATTCTGACCACCGACACGCTGTTCGAGCAGCGCCAGATCGGCCCACGCCTGGGCGTCGTCGGGCTCGGACCGGTGGGTGCAGAACTTGCGCAGGCCCTGGCGCGCCTGGGAGTTCGGGTCAGCGCTTTCGCCAAGAGCAACACCATTGCCGGCCTCGCCGATCCCGACACCCTTGCGGTGCTGCGGGATACTCTGGAGTCCGAAATGCAGCTGCATCTGGGCCACGACGTGGTGCTGGAAGCAGACCCGGACGGTATCGCCATCGTCAGCGGAACCACCCGCACTGTCGTTGACCAGGTGCTGGCGGCCGTCGGGCGGCGCCCCAACGTGGCCGGCCTGGGGCTCGAGACATTGGGCGTACCCCTCGACAAGCACGGCATGCCCGCATTCCACCCCGGCAGCAGCCAGGTGGGCCATCTGCGCGTCTTCATTGCCGGCGATGTCAACGGCGACCGACCGCTGCTGCACGAGGCCGCGGACGAAGGCCACATTGCGGGCATGAATGCGCTGGCCGATGAAGTGCGCTGCTTTGAGCGCCGCAGCAGTCTGGCCATCGCCTTCACCGAACCGCAGGTGGCCATGGTGGGCGCGAGCGCCGAGGAACTGGCGGGCAAGGAGTTCGAGGTGGGCAGCGCCAGTTTCGCCAACCAGGGGCGCGCGCGCGCCGGCCAGCGCAACGCGGGCCGCATCGTCCTGTACGCCGATCGTGCGGACGGCAAGCTCCTGGGCGCCGAACTGTGCGCGCCGGCGGGCGAGCACTTGGCGCACTTGCTGGGCCTCGCCCTGTCGCGCGGCCTGAGCGTGCACGACCTGCTGACCATGCCCATCTACCACCCGGTGCTGGAAGAAGGCCTGCGCACTGCGTTGCGCGAAATCTCGCGCAAACTCCCTGGCCGCCCAGCCTCCGACCTGGCGCATTGCGCACCGCTGGGAGCGCCGGCACTGGAATAGCCCTTCATTCTTTGGCTCACCTGCCGAAAACAACCTATGGACATCGCCCTCACCAATTCGCTGCTGCGCGTCGCCAGTGCCAACAGCCAGGCCGAAACCTCCCAAGCCGTGGAAGTGACCGTTTTGAAGAAAGCGCTCAACCTTCAAGCCAGCGCCGCCGCCACCCTGCTTGAAGCCATCCCGCAGCCGCCGTCCGTGAACCTAGGCCCACTGGGTACGCGGCTCGATACCTTTGCCTGAACGCTTGCGCTGGTCGCTCGCGCCCATAATCGGCGCGCATGAAACCCCCGCACGCCGACCCCGGCAGCATCACCCGCGTGGCCGGCATTGAAGTCGGCCATTTCACCGACGCGCGCCGCCCCACGGGCTGCACCGCCATCCTGGCCCGCGCAGGCGCGGTGGCGGGCGTGGACGTGCGCGGCGCAGCACCGGGCACGCGCGAGACCGATCTTCTTGCCCCAGGCAACCTGGTGGAGCAGATCCATGCGATCGTGCTCTCGGGCGGTAGCGCGTTTGGCCTGGACGCAGCCGGCGGCGCCATGCGCTGGTTGGAGGAGCATTCCATTGGCCTGGATGTCGGCGTCGCCCACGTACCCATCGTCCCCGCCGCCGTGCTGTTTGACCTGATGGTGGGCGACCCCGCCATCCGCCCGGACGCCGCAGCCGGCTATGCCGCCTGCGCTGCCGCCTCGGCGAACGACCCGGAGGAAGGCAACGTCGGCGCGGGCGCGGGGGCCGCGGTGGGCAAATTGTTTGGCATGCAGCGCGCCATGAAGGGCGGCATTGGGTCCGCCTCGGTGACGGTGGGCGACATCACGGTGGGCGCGCTGATCGCCTGCAATGCGGTGGGTGACGTGATCGATGCGGACACCGCCCAGGTGGTGGCGGGCGCGCGCACGGCCGATGGCCTGCGCCTGCTGAACAGTCGACGCGCCCTGCTGCGCGGCGAGCTGCCCCAGGCGTTGCTGCCTGGCACCAACACCACGATTGGCGTCATCGCCACCGATGCCCGGCTCACCAAGGCCCAGGCGCAGCGCCTGGCTCTGGCAGCGCACGACGGCTTGGCCCGCGGCATTTTTCCGGCCCATACCCAACTCGACGGTGACACCCTGTTTGCCTTGGGCACCGGCGCCTCGGGCAAGCAGGCCAGCCTGCTGCTGCTTGCCGCCCTGGCCGCCGAAGTGACCGCGCGCGCCACCTTGCGCGCGGTGCAGGCGGCACGCTCCATCACCACTTCCGAAGGCCTGCATCTGCCATCCATGGCGGATCTGGCTTGAACCCCACCTTTCGCTGCCCCTCCATGCCCCAGGCTTTTCGCTCCACCCTGCTGTCGCTGCGCGACCTGCTGCTCTCCGCCGGGCCGCTGGCTTTTCTTGCCGTGGGTCTGCTGGCGCTGGCGTACTGGTGGCTCAACCCGACTCCACCTCACCAAGTGACACTGGCGACGGGCCCAGCGCAAAGCGCTTATGAAGCCTTCGGCATGCGCTACCAGAAAGCGCTGGCTGCCGAGGGCATCGAAGTGGTGCTGGTGCCCAGCGAGGGCTCGTCGGCCAATCTGCAATTGCTGCGGGATGGCCGTGCCGATCTGGCTTTTGTCCAGGGGGGAACTGCCGAACTGCAGCCGAGCGATCAGGAGGACTTGCAGTCTCTGGGCAGCCTGTTTGTCGAGCCGCTGTGGCTGTTCTATCGAACGCAAGGCACTCCCAGGCTCAGGAAGACGGACCGGCTGGACACCCTGCCGCAACTGCGCGGCCTGCGCGTGAATGTAGGCACGGCCGGCAGCGGCGTGCCCACGCTGATGGAAAAGCTGCTGGACGCCAATCGCATGAAGCCCAGCGACCTGAAGCTTTCGCAGCTCGGGCAGACGGAGGCCACGGTTCGGTTTTTGGCGGGCAAGCTCGACGTGCTGGTGTTTGCTTCGGCACCGGAGTCGCTGATGGTGCAAATGCTGTTGCAAACCCCTGGCGTGCAGCTCATGGATTTTGCGCAGAATGAAGCCTATGGCCGGCGCTTTCCCTTTCTGAGCCCTGTGACATTGCCGCGCGGCGTCGTCGATCTGGCGGGCAATGTGCCGCCCGAAGATGTACGCCTGGTGGCCTCTACCACCGCCCTGCTGGCGCGCAGCAGCACGCATCCGGCCTTGCTCCAATTGTTTGCCCAGGCCGGGCAGGTGTTGCATGGCGGCGCGGGCTGGTTCAACCGGGCGCGCGAGTTTCCCAATACGCGGCACAGCGAATTGCCCATTGCCGCCGAGGCCGACCGGGCCATCAATGAGCCCGTGCCGCTGCTGCAGCGCTACCTGCCGTTCTGGCTGGCCAACCTGATCGAACGCATGTGGCTGGTGCTGGGCATTCTGCTGGCAGCCCTGCTGCCGCTCTCGCGCGTTGTGCCGCCGCTCTACCAGTTCCGTGTGCGTTCACGGGTGTTTCGCTGGTACGGACGGCTGCGCGAAATCGAAAACGACATGGAGCGTGGGCAATTGCCCCACGCGGCTTTGGCGCAGGCCCTGGACCAGCTCGAAATCCAGGTGGAGAAGGTGATCGTGCCGCTGTCGTACGCCGACGAGCTGTACGCGCTGCGCAACCACATTCACCTGGTGCGCCAGAAGCTGCCGCAGGTCTGATCAGCGTTTGTTCGTTGCGCTGCTGCGCGTGGACTGTGTCAGGCTGTCGATGGCTTTACCAACCATCGATTGTGCGGACACCACTTTCAGGGCGCCTTCAGCCAAAAGCTTATCGCGCATGCGCCGCGTCATGGACTGCGTGCTGCTGTCCGGGGCCGTGAACAAGAACAAGGTGTTGTGCGGACTGCACCAGGTAAGCTGGGTGCGCAAGCGCCTGCCGGAAGTCAGCAGGTCGAACCAGGCGCCAATGACGAAACCGTCGCTCTCGGGCGGCGCAGGCGCTGGCGCGGGCTCGGTCTGCGGCTGCACGGGGGGTTCATCCGCCGCTTCGGGGTCGTATAGAACCGAATCGCTCTCTTCGTCGATGTCGCTGGCCTGCGCCAGCAAAACGTCGGCCGAATCGTCTGGCAACTCGATGTCGGGTGCGCGCGCCAGCATGGCGGCCTGGTGCAGCTCGGCCAGGCGCTCCAGAAGGCGATCAACTTCCTCCGCTGGGCGCTGCGCGCCTTCGAGTGCAGCCCTCAGGCGTGCGGGCAGCAGCACTGCCGCCTCGTCCTGGCGGTCCGGATCGTGCTTGGCCAGCTCCGGCTGCACGCTCCACAGCAACAGCCCAGCGAGCGCGATGGCATCGCGGGCCTCGTGGCCAAGTGCCCCTTGGGCATCGGCAGGCATGCCAGCGACCAGTTCGACCCAGGGGCCGGTGACAAAGTCGGCAATGTCCTGGGGAGCTCCGGCCAGCTCGGGCAGGGCGCCAATCTCGTCGGCGATGCGCTCAGCACGCATTTCGCGCTCTTCGGCCAGCATCAGGGCGTGTTTTTCGCGCTCTTGGCGGGCCTCCATTTTTTTCTGCTGCGCCTCCCAGGCCGCCTGAAGCGCGCGGCGCACGGTTTCAAAAGGTGCAGCGCTGGTGATCTCGACCCGGGCCAGGTGCGAGACGGCCTGGTCTACCAGGCGCATGAAGCGGCTGAAGCCCGGCGCCTCCACATCGGTGTAGGCCAAGCTGCGCTGGGTCAGCTCATCGAGCAGGCGGCGCGCCGGGTGGTTGGCGTCGCTGAAAAAACGCGGGTCGTGGCGAATGAGCTTGCGAATCGCGGGCTCCAGATCTTGCACTGCCTTTTGTACCGGGGGCAGCAAGCGGGAATCCTGCGAGATGTTTTCCACCATGCGCGCCACCACTTCGGCCCCCATGGGTGCCGACTCGCCCGCCGCGTGGAGCGAGCCCGGGCTGGCGCGAACTGGGCCCTGGCCGCTGTGCAGGTAGGCCGGCTGGCTGTTGGCAAGGCGCCCGACCAGACGCTCGAGCTGCGCAATCTCGTCCATGGCGTCGGCTACGCCAACGTTGCCGTAAGCTGCCCCCCCGCCGGGGCTCGGCCGCATGGGGGCTTGGCCGCTGGGTTGGGCCGCGTAGGCCACACCAGGCACCGACTGCATCTCCAGATAGGGATCGCCCCCTCCCGCCAACATCTGGCGAAGGATGCCTACCGTCAGCAGCGCTTCTTCCACCTGCGGCGCCAGGCCTGAGTGCGAAGAATGGGAATACCCGGACGGTGAACCTGCCCCACCCGACCACGACGAACCGCGCGCCCAACCCGATGCCCCCCCCGCGCCGGCCGGCCCGTGGACTGAGCCCGACCAGCCTGCGCCCTGAGCACTTTGGCGAAAATCCGCCTGCGCACCCGCACGCGCACCCCATCCGACCTGTTCGATCCCATGCTCGCGCAGCCCTTTGGCGGCGCGTTTGTATACATCGAGCAGTTGCTGGCCCAGCAATTCGCGCATGTGCTGCATCCATGCTTCGCGCACTGGCGCGATCACCTGGGTGTCGGCGACTACGCGCTGCAAAGCGCGGATGTAGTTCTCGGGCCGCATGGGATTGCGCTCTGGCTGCACACGCGGCAGACCCTGCGCCGAACTGACCAGGCCATTGAGCTCGGACAGGACTTCTTCCGTCGTGTGCAGGGCCATTTGCTGTGCGCGGGAGAGTTCAACCTGGGCCTGCACCTCGTCATCGTCCACCAGGCTCAGCTCACCAAAATCCAGCGAGGCCGCCTGGGCCGACTTGACCGCCGGCGCTGCGGGGCCATCGGCAAACATTTCCAGCAAGGCCATCGGGTAGGCCTTGACCAGCCCCGCCTGGTGCTGGCGCAACAGGCGCGAGGCCTCGCTGGCCATATCGCGCTTGGCAATCACGCGGCTTTCGGATTCCAGCTTGCCAAGCGCATCCAAGGTGTACATGACGAGCTGCTCCATGAGCAACTCGCCCTCGCGTACTGCGCTTACCACGCAGGCCCGAAACACCGCTCTTGAACGAACTGCAGACAAGGTCATGGCATGGCAGAGGCAAAGAATAGATCGGGCTTTTCGGATCCTACTTCAGCGCCTTGAAGCGCATGCGATGCGGACGCGCACCTTCTTCGCCCAAGCGCTTCTTCTTGTCGGCTTCGTACTCCTGGTAGTTGCCATCAAAGAAGGTCCATTGGCTGTCGCCTTCGGCCGCAAGGATATGCGTTGCGATGCGGTCAAGGAACCAGCGGTCGTGGCTGATAACCAACACTGTGCCCGCAAACTCCAGCAGCGCGTCTTCCAGGGCGCGCAGGGTTTCCACATCCAGGTCGTTCGATGGCTCGTCCAGCAGCAACACGTTGCCGCCAGCAATCAGGGTCTTGGCCAGGTGCAGGCGCCCGCGCTCACCGCCCGAGAGGCTGCCCACACGCTTTTGCTGGTCGGCACCGTTGAAATTGAAGCGCCCGCAATACGCCCGGCTGGCCATCTGGAACTTGCCGACGTTCAGAATGTCGAGCCCGCCCGAGACATCTTCCCAGACGGTTTTGTCGTTTTCCAGCACGTCGCGGTGCTGGTCGACAAAGGCCATGTTGACGGTCGAGCCGATGACCACGGTCCCACTGTCGGGCTGCTCCTTGCCGGCCAGCAGCTTGAACAGCGTCGATTTTCCGGCGCCGTTGGGGCCGATGATGCCGACGATGGCGCCGGGCGGAATGGTGAAGCTCAGGTCGTCGATCAGCATGCGGTCGCCAAACGACTTGCTGACGTTATGGAACTCAAACACCTGCTGGCCCAGACGCTCGGCCACTGGAATGAAGATTTCCATGGTCTCGTTGCGCTTCTGGTATTCCATGTCGCTCAGCTCTTCGAAGCGGGCGAGGCGCGATTTGCTCTTGGCCTGGCGGGCCTTGGGGTTCTGGCGCGACCATTCCAGTTCCTTCTTCAAGGCCTTGGCGTGGGCTTCTTCGCTCTTTTGCTCTTGCGCCAGGCGATCGCCCTTTTGCTCCAGCCAGGTGCTGTAGTTGCCCTTCCACGGAATGCCGCGGCCGCGGTCCATTTCCAGAATCCATTCGGCGGCGTTGTCCAGGAAGTAGCGGTCGTGGGTGATCGCCACGACAGTACCGGGAAAGCGCTTGAGAAACACTTCCAGCCACTCGACCGACTCGGCGTCCAGGTGGTTGGTGGGTTCGTCGAGCAGCAGCATATCGGGCTTGGACAGCAGCAGGCGGCACAGCGCCACGCGGCGCTTTTCGCCACCGGACAGCAGGCCGATCTTGGCGTCCCACGGCGGCAGGCGCAGCGCGTCGGCGGCGATCTCAAGCTGGTGCTCGGAGTCGGTGCCGGCCGTTGCAATGATGGCTTCGAGCTGGGCCTGCTCGGCAGCCAGCGCGTCAAAGTCGGCGTCTTCGGCGCCGTAGGCGATGTAGACCTCTTCCAGGCGTGCCTTGGCGGCAAAGACCGCACCCATCGATTCCTCGACCGATTCGCGCACCGTGTGCTCGGGGTTGAGCTTGGGTTCCTGCTCCAGGTAGCCAATGGTCAGCCCTGGCATGGGCAGCGCTTCGCCTTCGAACTCCTTGTCCACGCCGGCCATGATCTTGAGCAAGGTGGACTTGCCGGAGCCATTGAGGCCCAGCACGCCAATTTTGGCGCCTGGGAAAAATGAGAGCGAAATGTCCTTCAAGAGCTGGCGCTTCGGGGGCACCGTCTTGCTGACGCGGTTCATGGAGTAAACGTATTGGGCCATCGGTAGAAGGTCGGTCCTGCTGTGCAAAAAAAGAGCGGGCATCGTGCCCGGCGTACGAGATCAATTATCGACCCATGCGACAATAGCGCCTGTCGTGCACTCCAGCTGTGCGCGATATCAGCAAACTGCTGGGGACGAAGCAACACTGCTTGCTGGCGCCCACTGTTGAACCTTATCAGCCTAACACTGGCTCGGCGCCCATCGCAAGGCGCCTCGACAGGCCGATACCCGGCGCCCGGATGGGTGCATCTACTCAATGACTTTTGACGATCTGAATCTGGCTCCGGCCATCATGAAAGCCGTGCGCGAGCAAGGCTATGAAATCCCCACGCCCATCCAGGCACAGGCCATTCCGGCCGTACTGGCCGGGCACGATCTGCTCGCTGGCGCGCAGACCGGCACTGGCAAGACGGCAGCTTTTGTGCTGCCGCTGCTGGACCGCCTCTCGCGCGAAGAAGCGCCGAAAAACAAATTCGGTGGCAAGGGTCTGCGCGCACTCGTGCTGACCCCGACGCGCGAACTCGCAGCGCAAGTCGAGGAATCCGTGCGCCAGTACGGCAAACACCTGGATCTGAACTCCACCGTGGTCTTTGGCGGTGTCGGCATGAACCCGCAAATCGACCGCATCAAGCGCGGCGTTGATGTGCTGGTGGCCACCCCAGGCCGCCTGCTCGACCTGCAGCAGCAAGGTTTTCTCGACCTCTCCACCGTCCAGGTGCTGATTCTTGATGAAGCCGATCGCATGCTCGACATGGGCTTCATCCACGACGTGAAGAAAATTCTGGCGCTGGTGCCCAAGGACAAGCAAAGCCTGCTGTTCTCGGCCACTTTCAGCGACGAAATTCGCGAACTGGCCGCCACGCTGCTCAAGGATCCTCTGAGCATCCAGGTGACGCCCAGCAACACCACGGTGCAGCGCATCTCGCAGGTGATCCACCCTGTGGGCCGCGGCAAGAAGAAGCAGGTGCTGGTGCACATCATCAACGAGCACAGCTGGAGCCAGGTGCTGGTGTTCACGCGCACCAAGTTTGGCGCCAACAACGTGGCCGAGTTTCTTACCAAGCACGGCATCAACGCCATGGCACTGCACGGCAACAAGAGCCAGAGCGCCCGAACCCAGGCCCTCGCCGGCTTCAAAAGCGGCGACATTCGCGCGCTGGTAGCCACCGACATTGCCGCGCGCGGCATTGATATCGACGATCTGCCACACGTGGTGAACTACGAAATCCCCAACGTCCCCGAAGACTACGTGCACCGCATCGGCCGCACCGGCCGCGCGGGTGCCAGCGGTGAAGCGGTGAGCCTGGTGTGCATGGACGAGGAAGGCTTCATGATGGAGATCGAGCGCTTCACCAAGCAAACGATTCCCGTGCAGCTCATTGAAGGCTTCGGGCCTGATGACGGTGAAAAAGCCGAACCCATCGCCATGGGCCGCCAGACCATTTGGGGCGGCGCAGGCCGTCCACCCAGCCGCGACGTGATGCAGGCAGCCGCCAAGGCTGCACGTGGCGAAATGATGGAACGCATGCGCGCAGGCAAGGCACCCGGCCAGGGCAGCCGGGGCGGCAGGGCCGCTAGCGGTGGTGGCGGTGGTGGCAATGGCGGTAACGGCGGCGGTGCAAGCAATGGCGGCGGAGGCCACCGTGGTGGTGGCGCTGGCCGCAATGCACCACGCGGCGGCCCAGCTCCTGGCGGCCCACGCGGCGCGCCCCGCTCGGCCCCGGCGGCAGCACGCCACACGGACGACTGGCAGCCAGCGCGTGAAAACGCGCACCTTGGCACCCAGGCAGGCACCAGCATGGCCCCGCCCCGTGGCGCGGGCCACGGTGCAGCCGGCCAGCCCGACCCCATGCGTACCAGCGTGGACAGCATGGCCGGTGGCCGACGCGGTGGCGGTGGTTATCGCAGCGGCGGCGGTGGTGGTGGCGGCGGCTACGGTGGTGGGCGAAGCGGCGGCGGCGGTGGCGGTGGCGGCGGTCCCCGCAGCGGCGGTGGCGGTGGCGGTGGCCGGCGCGGCGGCTATTGAAGCTCTTCTGAGCCTGCGTGCCTGAGACCAGGCGAAAATACCCATGAAATTGGCTGCCAGCGCTTGATGTACAAGCACTGGCAGCTATTTTTTTAGGAGTATTCAGAAGCCTGCGAAGGGCAAGCGCCTTGCGGTTGCGCGCAAGAAACGGCGTGCACACTGACACCGTTCCTGCCGCGCCGACGTTTACCATTCGCGCCACGCGCCCGCTCACCACCCTTTTTCGAACGGCTGATCGCACCATGCTCTTGCAGTTTTTCTCCCGAAATGTTCGCGCTGCAGCGCACCGCTGCGCAGTTCCCCAAGTTCTGGCCTTCGCCCTCGTGCCAGTTTTGCTGGCAGGCTGCGCCAGCACACCTTTGCCACCCTGGCCTGCCAAGGCGCCGCAGCCCCCTGCCGAGCGCGGCCGCGTGGTGGCCCCGGCCTACCCTGCGCCTGTGCAACCCGCACAAGCCACACCCGTGCCAGGCGCGGCGATCCCGCCGCCCTGGACCCAAGGCGCAGCGCCGGCACCTGTAGGTCCGGCATTGAATCCGGCTGTCGCTGCGTATTTTCCTGACCCCATCGTGCGCTACCGTACGCCGGGCCTGAGCGATGGGCGGCGCGCATTCACCACCAATGCGGAGTTGTCCGATTGGCTGGGTGCCATCGCCACAGGGCAGCAAGGGGCCGGAACCCGAACGCAACTGCTGCGCCTTGGCCCGTCGCAGCAAGGCGAACCCATTTTTGCGCTGGTGCTCACGCGCGCTGCGGGTACCACCCCGGATGCCCTGGAGGCCTCGCGCCGCCCCACCGTGCTGCTGGTGGGTCAGCAGCACGGCGACGAACCTGCAGGTGCCGAGGCCTTGCTGGCGCTCGCCCAGGAACTGGCAGGCGGGCTGCTGGAGCCGCTGCTGGATCGCATCAACGTGGTGCTGGTGCCCCGCGCCAACCCCGACGGCGCCGACGCCGGCACGCCAGAGACTGCAGCCGGTGTCGACATGGTGAGCGACCATCTGGTGCTTTCCACGCCCGAAGCACGGGCGCTGGCCGAATTGGTGCGTGAATACCGGCCCGTCCTGGTGCTGGACGCACGCGAATTTCCGGCTGCAGGCGCTTTGCGCGATGCATTGGGCGCCGAGCCCAGCTACGACGCGCTGCTGCAGTACGGCACGGCAGCCAACGTGCCGGACTTCATTACCAAAGCCGCGCGCGAGTGGTACTACGAACCCATGGCAGCGTCGCTCAAGTCCGAGCACCTGCGCAGCGACTGGTTCTTCGGACCGGTGGCGGGTGCGGGCATTGCGCGCGTCGCCGGCGGCAGCGTCCTGCCCGACACGCTGCGCAATGTCAGCGGCCTCAAAAATGCCGTGGGCTTCGCGGTGGCGAGCCGCGGCGTCGGCCTGGGACGCGCCCAGATCCAGCGCCGCGTGCACACGCAGGTAACGGCCATGGCAAGCGCTCTGCGCAGCACGGCAGAGCGTTCTTCCAGCCTGGAACAGGTGCGTAGCTTCGTCGCGCGCGACACCAGCGCCCTGGCCTGCCGCTCTCAGGCGGTCATTGAGGCCGTGCCCACGCCAGCGCAACGCGACATCGCACTGCTCGACGCACAGACAGGCGCCGAGCGCATCCAGCATGTGAGCTGGGATTCGCCCCTCAAGCTGCGCACAGTGACCTCACGCTCGCGCCCTTGCGGCTACTGGCTGGCGGCTCGGGCCGACAACGTGGTTGATCGGCTCAAGCTCATGGGCATCCAGGTGTTGCGTGTGGCCGAAGGGGGCTCCTTGCTGGCCGACAGCTACGAGCGCGCGGGCCCCGGCGCAGCACTGCGCCGCAACACCATTGACGCTCCCGTGGGCAGCTACTACGTACCCCTCAATCAACCTCTTGCACAAGTGGCCGTTGCCGCTCTCGAACCCGACAGCGCCGCCGGCTATGTTGCCAGAGGCGTCATCGACGACGTGAGCGAAGTGGCGCGCATCGTCTCGACCCCTTCTCTGGTGTTTGAGGAATCGAACTGAGAAAGTGCCGGGCCATGCGCCAAAGCATTCGACAGCTGGCGCGCACACGGGGCTGCGATGCAGGCATAGGCACGCACAAGTGACTACTATTGTTTTGATAGCGTCCAGAGCATACTGCATAAGCGCTGGAGCCCTATTTTTATCTAATTTTTGCTTGCATTCGCCTATGCCCCGCCGCGAGACCCAAGCAAATCGCACAGGTATGATCGCCCGCTCTGGGCAGGCACCTGCCGCATCCATCTGCCCGTAGCTCAACTGGATAGAGCAACAGCCTTCTAAGCTGTAGGTCGGGGGTTCAAGTCCCTCCGGGCAGGCCAAATGAGCGATTCATACCGCCTCACACCCTCTCAAAACCCGCACGCTTCCTAGCGTTGCGGGTTTTTTGTTGCGTCAGGCTGTGTCATTGCGTGCCATGAGATACCGTCAAACGTACGGTATCTATGACGGTATCTCGGAGAGGTTCGATTCGAGATACCGTTAAAGGTGCACGCATGGCTCTCACAGACACATTCGTTCGGCAGATAAAACACACCAGCCATCAAGCGCGTCGCTTGGCCTTCTCAGCAGCTAAAGCCGTCATGAATTCATAGACGAAGTTGCAGTCTTCCTCTTGCAGTACGCTCATATCACCCACCGCAACCGGTGCCACATAGCCACGTATCACTTGCAGACCTGCAATCCGCTCATCAATTTTTGACAGCACCTCTCCAGCCAGCCGAACCATGGCTTGCCCGTCGATGTCGCCGTTATCGCGATCGGATAGCAGCAGGGCAATTTCGGCCAGCGTGAAGCCGAGTTCCTTCAAATGCATGATGGCTTTGAGCCGGTCCTGCGTATCGGGACCATATTGGCGGTAGCCGGCTTCCGTCCGGCTCTGTGGCGCAATCAGACCCTCGTCTTCATACAAGCGCAATTGACCGCGGGTTACCTTGGCAGCCCTGCACAAGCCGCTTGTGGTCTGCAAGGTCTTGAAGGAATCGACGGTGATGACGGATTTCATTTCTTTTTGCGGGGCGGCGCCACATGTTAAACCTGGCACCAAGGTGCCGAGTCAAGTGGTTTCGAACAGGCACACAAAATACACCACAAGGGCTTGACATGGCACCTTAGTGCCGGGTTTTGAATGCCTCCATCGACACCATCACACCAGAGCTTCACCTTGACCACAACCCCTATCTCTCAGAAAACAGCACTTGTCACCGGTGCATCGTCAGGCATTGGCAAAGCGCTGGCCTACCACTTTGCGCAAGACGGCTACCAGCTCGTGCTGGCGGCCCGAGGCGAGGCAAAGATGCAGGCCTTGGCCGATGAGTTGCAAAGACAATTCAAGGTTGCCGTCACTGTCATTGGCGCAGACCTGGAAACCAATGACGGCGCTGCGCAACTGCACGCCAACATCAAAGCGCGCGGCATCACCCTGAGCGCCTTGGTCAACAACGCCGGTTACGGGGCGTTTGGCGAGTTCAAAGACTCGGCGCTGGCGTCAGATCTGGCCATGATGCAACTCAACATGAACACCGTCGTGGTGCTGACCAAGCTCTTTATGCCCGATTTGTTGGCGACGCGCGGCAAGATTTTGAACACGGCATCCACGGCGGCATTTCAGCCAGGCCCCTACATGGCGGTGTACTACGCCACCAAGTCATTTGTGCTGAGTTTCTCGGAGGCCATTGCGTCCGAGCTGGAAGACACCGGTGTAACCGTGACGGCGCTTTGTCCAGGCCCTACGGCCTCGGGCTTTCAGGACAAGGCCGATCTGGGTAGCTCGGCACTGGTCAAGGGAAAGAAACTGCCCACCTCAGAAGAAGTTGCCGCATTGGGCTACCGCGCCATGCAACGCGGGCAACGGGTGTACATCCCTGGCTTCATGAATTGGGCCATGGCGCAAGGCATGCGCATCACGCCTCGCAACCTGGCAACGAAGCTTGTCAAAACCTTGACCAGACCACTCGCATAAGGACCGCACCATGTTCAACCACATGAGCAGCTACTTCAGCGCAGAGAAGCAGGAGAGCTTGATTTTTATTGCCGTTGGCCTTTTGGCCATTGGCATCAGCATTTGGCTCTGGATGAACGGTCATCGGCTGAAATCCATGGCCTACCCACTGGTGGCCATTGCGCTGATGCAGATGGTGGTGGGTGCTTCCGTCTACCTCCGCACCGACACGCAGTTGTCCGCCTTGAACGCTCAGCTAAACGCAAATCCTGCGGCGTTGAAGGCGGACGAAACCACCCGAATGCAGAAAGTCATGAAAAACTTTTCGATCTACAAGGCGATCGAAATGGTGCTGCTGATCGTCGGTGTTGGCATGATTGCCTTTTTGCAGCACCACGACATGGCAGCAGGTATTGGCATTGGCCTGGTCTTGCAAGCAGCCTTTACGCTGGCGCTGGATGTGTTTGCCGAGGCCAGAGGCGCAGACTATGTGTCTGCGCTGCAGGGGATTCCCGCTTAAATCGTCGCAGGTGGCTAGAAAATACTGCTTGAATACACCAAGCAGCGCACAACTGCAGCGGCGCCTGGGCGCGGAGCCCTCCGGGCGCTCAAGCGCACCAAGCGCACACAATGGGGTATGCGAACCAACCGCCCCATGGCCCGCTTGCGGCCATCGGCGATTCTGCGGCGACCCGATTGCGATAGAGGCCAAGCCATGACCGACAAAGCTACCGAGAAGCCCCGTTGCGCGATTTGCAACCAGGCTTTCCAGCGACCCGATCTCATTTCGGGGGAGGTCATCGGCAAAGCGATGGCGCAAGAAATCTGCAAGATCGATCCCTCAAGGTCAGCTCAAGCGTATATCTGCCGCGCGGATCTTGCCAAGATTCGAGGCGCCTACGTGCACTCGATTCTTGAATCCGAGCGCGGCGAGCTGTCGTCGCTTGAACATGAAGTGATTCGCAGCCTGCAGGAGCACGAAATACTGTCGACCAACATCGACGCCAGATTTGAAAAGAAATGGAATTTCGGCGAGCGACTGGCCGACAGAATCGCCGCATTTGGGGGCAGCTGGGCGTTTCTGATTGCCTTTGGCCTTTTTCTCGTGGCCTGGGTATCCATGAATTCACTGGTGCTGCTGTGGAAACCGCTGGACCCTTACCCCTTTATCTTTCTCAACCTCATTCTTTCCTGCCTTACCGCCATCCAGGCCCCCGTCATCATGATGAGCCAGAACCGGCAAGAAGCGAAAGACCGCATTCGCTCCGGGCACGACTACCAGATCAACCTGAAGGCCGAGCTGGAAATTCGGCACCTGCATGAAAAGATGGACCACCTGCTGTCGCACCAGTGGGAGCGTCTGGTACGCATACAGGAGCTGCAGATCGAACTGCTGTCGGATCTGGGAGCGAAGAAGTAGCCCCGACCTGCCTGCCCCAGGCAGCTGCCCATCGCCTGCAGTTTTCGCGCGGCCCGAGTACCCGCCCCTAAGCGCCTCCAGCGTGGAGATCGGCGGCGACAAGGGCTGAGAGCCGGCCCACAGCTCTCTTGTTTTGATAGCTGCAAGCCCTTTGTGCATCTGCGCTGAAGCCCACTTTTGCCTTGAATGCAGTGCGGCACCCGTGCCCTGTGCGGCCCCAGCAGCCGAATCGCTCATCCTTCATCCATCCGCCGCACCGCTGCCGCAAGGAACGCCACCTCGCGCCCGCAGACCTCGGGGTCGGTCGCCAGCCACACCCCCTGCAGCCGCGCGGCGACCATATCCGGCGCCAGTGTCTTGAGCGCGCTCAATTGCGCAGCCGCACGGTCCAACTGCCCTGCGCCCACCAGGCACAGCACCAGGCACAGCCGCGTGCCCGCAAAATCGGCCTCGCGCAGCGATTGCTCTGCGGTGTGGATGGCGTCGCCGTAGGCCTGCGCGGCAAATTGCGCCCACACCAGGTTGTCCAGCAGGTGAAAACGTGCCGGGTCGCGCGGGCTCAGACGAATCGCCTGCATGCAGCGGGCCACGCCGCCCGCCGGGTCGCCGGAGACGGCCTCGGAGATGCCCAGCCGTGCCAGGGTGACGGCGTCGTTCGGGTTCAGTTCCAGCGAGCGCCGGAAGTCCACCACCGCTTCCTGCAGCCTGCCGCTCACCAGCATCAGCCAGCCCCGGCCACGCCAGGCCAGGGCGTCGTTGCTGTCGATGGCCAGGGCGCACGCGGTGGCGTCGAGTGCGTCTGCCAGGGCCGAGGGCGGAGCGGTGTCGAAATACATGTGCCACGAGAGCGTATCGACGATGGCGTTGAGTGCGGCGCTGCAGCGCGGATCGATGGCCAGCGCCTCGCGCGCCAGCGCAATGGCGGCGTCCCGCGCGCCCCGGTTGGAACGCGAAAGGCCTTCGCGCGACTGGGCCCACGCGCGCTGTGCCAGCGCGTAGGCGCTGCTGCTCTGCGGCCGCAGCAGGCGGGCACGCTCAATCTCGGAGTGCTCGATGTGCGGCACCATGGCGATCACGATGGCGCGGACGATTGCGTGCTGCGGCGCGGAGCCATCGCCCCAGCCCCATGCATAGCCTTCGCTCCAGATTTGCTGGCCTGTCAGCGCATCAATCAGCGCTGCAGCGATCCGCAGTTCACCCTCCAGGCGGCGCACGCTGCCTTCGAGCACGTAGCGCACGCCGAGTTCTCGCGCGACCTCGCGTGGGTGAACGGCGCGCCCGCGGTAGCTTTGCACGCTGTGGCGCGAGATGACAAAGATGGAATGCAGACGCGAAAGCGCGTCGATGAGGTCGTCACCCATCGTGTCGACAAGGTGCATGCCGGTCCACCCATTGCCGACGCAGTCAAAGGGCAGCACCGCGATCGACGGCTTGTCAGGCAGGCCAAGCACCATGTCGCCCTCAAAGGAACCAGCTGGCGCTGCACTGACTGCAAGCGTGAAGCGGTAGCCCTGGCCCACCACGGTTTGCAGCGCGTCGGCACCCAGCACCTTGCGCAAGGTGGAGATTTGCACGCTGAGGTTGTTCTCTTCCACCACCGCGTCGCGCCACACCAGCGTGAGCAGTTCATCCTTGGACACCACGCGATCACGGTGCTGCACCAGCGTGGCCAGCAGGTCAAACGCCCGCGCTCCAAGGCTGATCGGCGCATCGTTTTCCAGAAGCCGGCGCTGGTCAAGCAGCAAAGCGAAGCGGCCAAACAGCACCGAATCGGGCATGGGGGCTTTCGTGGAAGGTTTCGCAAACTACCCCCTGCGCGAGCGCTTTAGCAGGGTTTAGGGGAGATAAAGGACAGCAGCGGCGGCAGGGCAGGAATTTTCCAGCCAGCCGCATTTGCACCACACTGAATTTCAGCTTGTCTACATCCTCAAGGGCTGGATTGAATTCGAGTACGAGGGCCAGGGCGCAGTGCGCCTGGAGGCGGGCTCCTGCGTATACCAGCCGCCCGGCATCCGCCACCGCGAGCTGGGCCACAGCCCGGACATTGAGATGCTCGAAATTGTGCTGCCCGCAGGTTTCATTACCGAAGAAGTCGTTTCCGTCAACGGTTAGGGCCTCGGCACACTACCCGGACGGCTTTGTGCCTCGCCGCTAGAATCCGCTGCGCACCGCTCACCCGGTGCATTCGCTAGGGGTGCCCTGCTGCGCAAGCGGCGTGGGCTGAGAGAGTCCCTTTGAACCTGATTGAGGTCATCCTCGCGCAGGGAAGCCGGAACGCCACGCCAAGCCGCATTGCCAGCGGCACAGCACGCCAGCAGCTCCCGCGCAGGTCTTTACGGAGCTGCCATGACGACACCTACCCTCCCCGCCAACGAAGCGCTGGCGCCTATCGCGCCCGACCGGCGCGTCTTCGGCCTGCGCGACCACGCTTCGCTGTGGTTCAGTCTGGGCGTGGGCCTCCTGGTGATGCAGGTGGGCGCCTACCTGATGCCGGCGCTGGGCACGAAGGAGGCCTTGCTTGCCATCGTCGGCGGCTCGCTGATTGGCGCCGGCATGCTGGGCTGGGTGGCCAGGATTGGCTGCGACAGCGGCCTGGCGAGCGCCGGGCTGATGCACGCGGTGTATGGCCGCAGCTTTGCCCGGCTGCCCATCGTCTTGAACATCGTGCAGCTGCTGGGCTGGGGCACGTTTGAACTGGTGATCATGCGCGACGCGACCGTGGCGATTGGCCGCCAGTCGGGCAGCATGCTCGCGGGCTATTGGCCGGTGCTGGCAACGCTGCTGTGGGGGGGGGTGATTACGCTCTTGATCAGCGGCTCGATGGTGCAGCTGGTGCGCCGCATCGTCTCGCGCGTGGCGCTGCCGCTGGTGGTGCTGTCCTTGCTGTGGCTGACCTGGAAGTTTCTGGGTATGGCGCAGGCGCAAGGGCTCGAAGCACTTTGGCAGCGGCGCGGCGAAGGCGGCATGGGCGTGCTGCCGGCGCTGGATCTGGTGATCGCCATGCCGATTTCCTGGCTGCCCCTGGTGGCCGACTACGCCCGCCATGGCAAGAGCGGCAGCGCGGCGCTGCGCGGCACCTGGGCGGGCTATGCGCTGGCCAATATCTGGTGCTACGCGCTGGGCGTGCTGGTGGCACTGGTGCTGCCCAGCGCCGATCTGGTGACGGCGCTGCTGCTGGCGCAAGGCGGGCTGATCGCGCTCTCGCTCATCCTGATCGACGAGGTCGACAACGCCTACGGCGATGCATACTCAGGCGCTGTCTCGACCCACAGCCTGCTGCCGCGCTGGAGCGTGCGCCAGTGGGGCCTGCTGATCGCACTGCTGTGCACCGGCATGGCGCTGGTGCTGCCCATGCACAGCCTGGAGCCGTTTTTGTTGACGCTCAGCTCGGTCTTCGTGCCGCTGTTTGGCGTGATTCTGGGGTGCCTGGCCGGGCGCAGCGACGTGGCGGACCAAGTCGCAGGCGCACGTGCAGCGCATGGCGCGCCGATTGCCATCTGGATCGGCGGCATCGCCTTCTACCACCTGCTGCCGCAGTACAGCACGGCGCTGGGATCGGCCCTGCCGACGCTGGCGCTGAGCTTTGTGCTTGCGCGTGTGACGCGCACGCGCAGCGCCTGACTACTCCTTTTTTAATAGCTTTACGCGCTTTATAGATAAGCGCTAGAGCCTTAAAAAGGCCAAAACTTTACTGCCGCACGCGCTGGGTCAGGGGTGCATAGCCATGGTTCAGCGGCCCGGCGCCCTGCCCGGTGCGCACCTCGGCGCCGGCCGCAATCGCGCCCAGGATGTAGGCGCGCGCCGCTCGCACTGCCTGCGCCAGCGGCAGGCCCAGCGCGAGCTGCGCGGCAACCGCCGACGACAAGGTGCAGCCCGTGCCATGGCCGTTGCGGGTGGCGATGCGGGCGGCTTCCAGCCGCGTCAGGCGCCCGCCGGTTTCGATGAGCACGTCGATCACCGCGTCGCCCGCCAGGTGCCCACCCTTGAGAAGCACCGCCGGCGCGCCCAGGGCGAGCAACTCGCGCGCAGCAGCATCAAGCGACTCGGGGCCGCCGATGGCGTGGCCCAGCAGCAGCGCTGCTTCGTCCAGGTTGGGGGTGATCACCTCGGCCAGCGGGAACAGCTCGCGCACCAGCACCTGCACCGTCTCGGCCGCCATCAGGCGGTCGCCGCTGGTGGCGACCATCACCGGGTCGAGTACCACATGCGGCAGGCCGTGGCGGCGCACGGCGTCGGCGACCACGGCGACGATTTCCGGCGAATGCAGCATGCCGATCTTCACGGCATCGACGCCGATGTCTTCCACCACGGCGTCGATCTGCGCGCGCAGCATCTCGGGGGGA
>JAGNYI010000044.1 GCA_017985015.1 Giesbergeria sp.
GGTCACGCGCTGGGCGACCAGTTGCTGATTGCCCTCTCGCGCCGCATGGGCGAAGCGCTGCGCGAAGGCGATACGCTGGCACGCATCGGCGGCGACGAGTTCGTGGCCGTGCTGGTGGATCTGGAACGCAGCGACGACTACCAGCCCATTGTGGAGCGCCTCTTGAGCGCGGCAGCTACCCCCGTGGCGCTGGGGCGCCACACGCTGCAGGTCTCGGCCAGCATTGGCGTGACGCTTTTTCCGCACGACTTCGCCGACGCCGAACAATTGCTGCGTCACGCCGATCATGCGATGTACCAGGCCAAGCAGGCGGGCAAGAACCGCATTGCGGTGTTCGACGTAGCGCACGACGCGGCCCAGGCCAGCCAGCGCCAGAACCTGGCGGACATCCGCGCGGCGCATGAGCAGAACCAGTTCGTGCTGTATTACCAGCCCAAGGTCAACCTGCAGACGGGCGAAGTGGTGGGTGCCGAGGCCTTGATCCGCTGGCAGCATCCCCAGCGCGGGCTGGTGCCGCCCGGCGAGTTTCTGCCCATCATTGAAAACCACGTGCTCAGCACCCTGGTGGACGAATGGGTCATTGCCACCGCACTGCGCCAGATGTCGCAATGGCATGGCGCAGGGCTCAAGATGAAGGTCAGCGTCAACGTGGGCGCGCGCCAGTTGCTCGACACCGATTTCGCGCAGCGGCTCGAAGCCTTGCTGGCTGGCCAACCGGACGTGCCCCCCGACTGCCTGGAGCTGGAGATTCTGGAGAGCAGCGCGCTGGAAGACATGGCGCAGGTCTCCGAGCTGATGCGCCGCTGCCAGGCACTGGGTGTGCGCTTTGCCCTGGACGACTTTGGCACCGGTTTTTCCTCGCTCACCTACATGCGGCGCCTGCCCGCAGAAGTGATCAAAATCGATCAGAGCTTTGTCCGCGACCTTCTGAGCGACGCCGACGATCTGGCCATTGTGCAAGGCGTCATCGGCCTGGCCAAGGCTTTTCGGCGCGAAGTCATTGCCGAGGGCGTGGAAACCTTGGAGCATGGCCAAGTGCTGCTGGCGCTCGGTTGCGAGCTTGCGCAGGGCTATGGAATTGCACGGCCCATGCCCGCCGGGTCCCTGCCCGCCTGGACCCAGAGCTGGACTGCGGATCGCCACCCCAAACCCGCCGCTCCGCCCGCCCCGCCGCCCCCGCGCGATTGAGCGCCTGCAGCGCCGCCGGCAGATCCGCCACATTGGGCGCCTGTTCCCCGAGTGGAGGATCGCCGAAGCGCTTCAGGCCACTACCGGCGTACGCGCCGAGCGTGCCGCCACGCCTGCACCGACCATGCCCGCCGACATCACCCCCAGCACCAGGGCCAGCGCGGCGCCATAGAAGACGGTGCTTGTCATGCCCCGATCAAGCAGTGCACCGAACACCGGCGCAGCCACCGAAAACCCCAGATCCAGGCCCGAATACACCGTACCGTACACCCGGCCGGTGGCGCCCGGCGGCGCGGCGCGCTTGATCAGCATGTCGCGCGACGGGCCGGCGACGCCCGTCCCGGCGCCGGCAATCGCCGCCACCCACAGCGCGGCCATTCCTGGCAGAAGGCCCGTGCCCACCAGCGCCAACAGGGCTGCCCCGGCGCACATGGCTATCGCGATGGTGCGCTCCAGCCGCTCAACCCGCGAGACCAAAAAACCCCCCACCACCATGCCGGCCGCACCAAACAGCATGTAGCCCGTGATGACCAAGGCCGTGAGATTCAGCGGCAGGCCGTACATGCTGCCCAGCGCCGGGCTGGCAAAGCTTTGCATGGCGGCAAGGGCACAGGTACTGAAAAAGAAGAAGGAGAAGCACAGCCACACCGAGGGCAGACGCAGGAACGCCATCGGGTGCTCGGGTTGGACCTGCGGCCCGGCGGAAGGCGCGGCATGCGCCCATTCGCCCTGGCTGTCGTCCACGGCGTCGCGGTTCCACCAGAGCACGGCCAGCACCAGCAGCGCCACGCCACAGGCGGCAAAACAGGCCGTGCGCCATGAGCCCGTGGCGGTGGCAATGCCGGCCATGAACACGGGCGCTGCGGCCCAGCCCAGGTTGCCGGTAATGCCGTGCACCGAAAAAGCATGGCCCAGGCGAGCCGGCGACACACGCTTGTTCATGATGGTGAAGTCCACCGGGTGGAACGAGGCGTTCCCCAGTCCCGCCAGCGCCGCCGCGACGGCCAGGCCGAAGTACCCGGGCGCCAGCGCCGCTGCCAAGGCGGCGGCGGCAAAACAGCCCACCGCAAAAAACAGCACGGGGCGGGCGCCCACCTTGTCGACCAGGAAACCGGCCGACGCCTGGCCGAGCGCCGAGATGACGAAAAAGATCGACACCAGCAGGCCCAGTTCGGAATAGTTGAGCGAGAAGTCGCTGATCAGCCACGGAAACAGCGGCGGCAGCAGCATGTGGAAGAAGTGCGAAGTGGCGTGCGCCATGCCAATCAGGCCGATGGTGCGCGCGTCCTGGCGCAGCGCAACGGCGGCGCCGGCGCGGGGTGCAATGGGATCCATGGCCAGGATGTTAGTGCTTATGGCTACGAAGTGAAGCTACAGCCCCAGCGCCTTCGGCGCCAGGGAGACGCAGTGTTGGACGGCCTGCAAGCGCCCTTGCGGGCACGGCCGCCCGCCTCCTCGCAACTTGACCGGGGTCAAACTCGAAAATACCCACACAAGCACAATAACCTTAAATATTTTGTGTGTTTGAAGAGGGGAATTCCATGAAAGCGCTGACCGATCTTTTTTCCACCGATTACGGACTCATGAGCATCGTGGGCATTGCCATGATGCTGGTGGGCATCATCGCTTTCGGCGTTGTACTTCGCAAGAAGATGAACGAGGAGCCTCGGGACAACAAGTAGCCGCACCCCAGCGGCCTTGCGCCGCCTTCGCGGGACAGCTCTGCGGCCTGCCAAGCAGTGGCCGAATGTCTTGACTTAGGTCACGGCCGATTTTGGTGAAGGGAAAATAATCGCGTCTTAACAATCTGAAACAGATTGCCTCAGGACGTTCCATGCAAAAGTTGATCGACAACCTGCGCCTATCGCACAAATTTCTGCTGGTAGGCCTCTTGGCGCTGGCCATGCTCGCCTTGCCGATGTGGCGCGTGGTGTCCGATGGCTGGTCCAGCATGGCCCAGTCGCAAGCGGCGCTGCGCGGCGTGGACCCTTCGGTCCGCGTGGCGCACACGGTCCAGTTGATGCAGCAGCACCGCGGTCAATCGGCCAATTTTCTCTCGGGCAATGCGTCTGCAGCTGCGCCGCGCGCCGCTCTGGAAGCGAGTTCTGGCAAGGCGCTACAGGAGCAGCTTGATGCGGCCGAGCGCTTTGGCGACGCAGTGCTGACCGCGCGTGTGCGCACAGTTCAGAAAGACTGGACGCAATTGGCGCAGGCGGTGGGCCAGCGCGGGCTCTCCACCGCCGAAAGCTTCCAGCGACAGTCTGGCGTGATTGCAGAGCAACTCGACATCATTCGCGGTTTCGTGGACCGCTCCGGCCTGGCGCTGTATCCAAACGCGAGCGGCTACTACCTGGTGATGGCGGCGCTCGACCATTTGCCGCGCCTGAGCGAAAGCCTGGGCCAGGCCCGCGCCGTCGGCGTGACACTGCTCAACGGCGGCCAGGCCGACCCTGGCGGCCAAGCCCGCGTGGCCGGTCTGGTGGAGGCCGCGTACTCTGCCGAACGGCATGCGCAAGCGGCGCTCGTCCTGGCCATGGCCGACAGTGTGGACGCAAAAACCGCCCTGGCCGCGCCGGCAGAACAAGCCCACAAGGCGGCACAGGCCGGCCTGGCCCTGGTGGAAGGCAAGATCGTTCAGGCCGCTGCGCTGGACATGCCGTCCAAGGAGTACTTCGGCGCTCTCACCGCCCAGATCGACGCGCAAATCGCGCTGCTGGACAAGGCCATGCAGGTCATGTCGGCCGAAGTGGCGGGCCGCGTGGCCAGCGTGCGCAATCAATTGCTTCTGATCTGCGCGCTCTCAGGCATTCTGGCCGCCATTGCAGTAGCCATGCTGGTGTTGGTGACCCGTGGCACCACACGTGCCGCTGGGCTGGCGCTCGGGCTGGCGCGCAGCATTGCCGAAGGCGACCTCAGCCGCGAAATGCCGCCCGCAGGCAAGGACGAAATGGGACAAATGCTGGCCGCGCTGGCCACCATGAACGCCAGCTTGCACGGCATTGTCGGCGCCGTGCGCAGCAGCAGCGAGACGATTGCCACGGGGGCCAGCCAAGTGGCTGCAGGCAGCCTCGACCTGTCGCAGCGCACCGAAGAGCAGGCCAGCAACCTGGAGCAGACAGCGGCCTCCATGGAGCAGCTCTCCAGCACCGTGCAGAGCAACGCCGACGTGGCGCGCCAGGCGGCGCAACTGGCGGGTTCGGCAAGCGAAGTGGCGGCGCGGGGCGGCGCAGTCGTCAGCGAGGTGGTGAGCACCATGGCGGAAATCAACACGGCTTCGCGCCGCATCGGCGACATCATTGGCGTGATCGACGGCATTGCCTTCCAGACCAACATCCTGGCGCTCAACGCTGCCGTGGAAGCGGCCCGGGCCGGCGAGCAGGGCCGCGGATTTGCTGTGGTGGCCAGCGAGGTGCGCAGCCTCGCCGGTCGCAGCGCCAACGCGGCCAAGGAGATCAAGGCCCTGATCATGGACAGCGTACAGAAAGTCGATGCGGGTGGCCAGCTGGTGCAGCAGGCCGGCGTGACCATTGGAGAAATCGTTGCGCAGGTGCAGCAGGTGACGCAGTTGATCAGCGGCATCAGCCAGGCCACGGCCGAGCAGACACTGGGCATCGCACAAATGAGCGCGGCCGTGGACCAGCTGGACCAGGTGACGCAGCAGAACGCCGCGCTGGTGGAGGAATCTTCCGCCGCGGCCGACAGCTTGAGCGAGCACGCAGGACAACTGCTGGCCGCCGTGCGCGTGTTCAAGCTGGGCACGGGTGAGGACCGTGCTCCGGTGGCGGCACGGGTGCGGGCACTGCGCTGAGCGCCACCGGGCAAGCCCTCGATAGATTTCAAGTGTTTTTACCCTCTAGCGCTTGCAGGGTAATGGTATACAGCTCCTTATTTCATAGTAATTTTGCTGCTGTGGCCTGCGGACTGGACCGCAAAGCAGCTATGGTGGTGGCAGCATGCATCGCCCCATCCACTTCTACGAACCGCGCCTGGGCCACGGCTTGGCGCACGACCCCTTCAACGCCATCGTTGGGCCGCGGCCCATCGGCTGGATATCGAGCTGCGCGGCCAATGGCGCCGTCAACCTCGCGCCCTACAGTTTCTTCAACGCCTTCAACTACACGCCGCCCATCGTCGGCTTTGCCAGCATTGAAGAAAAGGACACGCTGCGCAACGTGCGCGCCACGGGCGAGTTCGTCTGGAACCTGGCGACCCGGCCGCTGGCCGAGGCGATGAACGCGAGCAGTGCCTCGGTGCCACCCGAGGTGGACGAATTCTCCCTGGCGGGGCTCGATAGCCTGCCCTCGCGGTTGGTGGGCGCGCCGCGCGTGGCACTGTCGCCGGTGCATTTCGAGTGCCGCGTCAGCCAGATCGTGCAACTGCAGTCGGCGCTGGGTGAGGCCGTAAACACTTGGCTGGTGCTGGGTGAAGTGGTGGCGGTGCACATCGACGAGGCCCTGCTGCCGGGCGGCGTGTACGACACGGCAGCGGCCCAGCCCATCCTGCGAGGCGGCGGAGCAGCAGATTATTTTTCGATTGGCAAAGAGCAGCTCTTTCGCATGAAGCGGCCCCGGTAAAGGACGCTCACTCTGGCACTGCCACACCCGTACACAGCCCCTTGCCTGGCGCACGCGCCCACAGTTCCAGCCAGGCCCACACCTGCTGCACACCGTCGTGCCCAGGGCGTTGCAGGCCGTGGTCGGCGCCGGGCAGTTGGCGGGCGCAGTAGGGTGCCGCACGGTCCTGCGCCAGTGTGCGAAAGCGCTGATACGCCGCCTGCGGCACCAGCGCATCTTCCGCTCCCCATACCTGCAGCAACGGCCAGGGCGCGTCGAGCAAGGGGCGCGCCAGGGGCCATTGCCAGAATTCGCGCCAATAGCGCAGGCTGCGGCCCTCGCGCACGGCGGTGTCGGGCAGCCGTCCGGCTTGGGCCTGCTCCAGCGCCTGCAGCTGAGCGGTGGCCCCTTGCCGTTCCCCTTGAAGCGCCATGGCTTCGCGGGGATCGAGGCCGCTGGAGCCAATCAAAACCAGGCCGGCCAGATGGGGGACTGCGGGCGCCAGCGCAGGCAAGAGCTCTGCGCCTTCCGAAATGCCCACCAGCCACTGCGGCAAAGGCGTCGCACCTTCCCGATCGCGGGCGTCTGCCCGCAGCGCGGCGAGGGCATGGGCAAGCCAGGCGCCCAGGGTATCGGCCTGCACGAAGGCGGCAGAACACCGATCGGCCGGTGTGCTGGCGTACGCGTTTACCCAAGGCTTGTGCAGCACCAGCACCTCGGCGTGGAGCAGGCCGGCAAAGTAGCGGTCAGCGAACGGCGCCATACCGGCGCAGCCGGAACCAGGCACCACGATGACGCGGTAGCGCGCTGGCGCGGCGCGTGCGGGGCGCTCCAGGGCCGTGAGCGTGAGGCCATCGGCCGCGGGCCGTTGCCGGGCGCGAAATGCTTCTGCGATGGCAGTTTCCACGGCAGCGGGCGAGGGGCCATCCGCACGCTCAGCTGCTGACACGGCGCAACCCCACAGGGTGGCACTGGCCAAGGCAAACGCCGCCCAGCCGACACGAACAAAGGCCCGCACGAGGCGGGCCCGGGGAGCGGCGGTCGACGCGCTCATGCCGTCGATTTCAGGCACTCGCCCATCACCTCAGAATGATGACCTGCTCCGGCGGTGCTTCCCGCACCGGCTCGCCGCCCTGCTGCATGGGCATGGGCTGGCCCCGGCGCACGCCACGCGACAAGTTCGCGTCGGTGTAGCCCAGCTGCCCGGCCAGCTGCTGGTATACGTCGTTCGCCAAGCTCATGGAAGTTTCCTTCATGACCTTGGAGCGATTGGGCGGCGCAATGTCCCCACGGTTCGACAGAATCTTGGTGTCGTTGCCCGCGCCCTGGGCCGAGAACGCTGCTTTGATCTCGTAGGTCTTGGTGTCGATCAACGAAAAATCAGCCAACAATTGCAGGCCGTATTGGCGCGTGGCGCTGCTGGTGCCTTGCAGGGGCGAGAGCGCGTCGGTGAACTCGATGCTGGAGACCACGCCGAACAGCACATAGTCGGCGCCCTTGAACTCGCCCTTCTTGAGGCGGGCGATCACGTCGGTGACGTCGTTCTGGCGCACGGGTTTGGCCATCTTGCCGCCCTGCAACTGGTTCAGCACCTGCTCGGCTTTCGAGTTTTGCGGCGCGCCAGCATCAAAGCCCCGGCCCTGCACCAGCTTGAAGTAAGTGCCCTGCAGAATGGCGCCCTTGATGTCGTTGGTATAGCCGCCCAGCTCGCGCATCTCGATGTAGCTGTAGCGCCCGGCCACATAGGTGCCGCTGGCCTGCTCGGACGCCTGCATGGACTGCTGGCCCGAGTACGAGCCCGAGCCGCCGTAGGGCCCGTGGCTGTAGCCACCGCCCTGGCTGCCCTGCGCGCTCATCTGGCTGCTGCGTTGGTACTGGCCGGCCATGAAATACTCGGACACTTGCTGGGCGTAGGCCAGATCGGTGACCGCAATGCGCGGCGCCGCGTTCTGGGCCTGGGCGGTTGCGCCCCAGGCCAGGGCCGTGGCGGCCAGCACGGACAGCGCTGCGTTCAAAGTGGTTCTGCGTTGCATGGTATGGCTCCTTGTGAGCGGTTTTCAATAATCTGTTGCGCTGCTCACTGCCAGCAGCGCTTAAACCTGGCGCGGCCCACACCAGCGGCCGCCGCGCAAGGGCCGCCCCGCCGCGCTGGCGGCGTCCCCCTGCCCGCGCAGCGAAGCGGAGCGAGCGCGGGGGGAAGGCGCGCAGCGCCGCAGGGGGGTGTCACCTCTGGCTCGTTTTGCGAATTTCCTTTTCGTCCTGCCATTCGATGGTGCCCTCTTCCACGTCGAAGAGCTTGAGCGTGAACTTGTAAAACACGTCCTTGGTGGAGGCGCTCTGCTTGACGATGCTGGTCAGCTCGCCTTCCATGCTGTATTTGGCCGCAGTCATGTTGCCGATCTTGGCGGTGCTGTTTTGCTTGTACAGACCGCTCTGGTTCTGGCGCTGCAGCTCATCCACGCCGGACTGCATTTCCTTGATGGAGCGCACAAAGCGCACTTTGCCCGACTTGACCAGTGCGGTCTGGATGGAGTTCATCACGTTGGTGGTGTCGATGTACTCACTGGTCTTGTTCTTTACCGTGGAGATGGTCACCGTGGGGCGGCCCTGGAAGATGCCGGTTTCCAGCAGGCTGCCGGTCATCTTCTCGGCAATCATCTGCAGGTCGGACGAACCGAACTCGTTGGTCACCAGCTCCACGCCCTTGGCGTCGCCGTAGTTGACCTGGCGGTCAAAACGGATCACGGGGGACGAGAGGTTCTGGCAACCGGCCAGCAGCAACGTGGCGGCGGCCAGACCCAGGGCAAGGTGGCGGTTGAAAAATGCGGTCATAGTGTTTCTCCTGCAAGGCGCTGCGTTCAACGCGTTTCTACGTTCATCTCGATGCGGAAATCCTGCGCGGCGCTGGTCGGGGCCACGCTTTTCACGGTCTGCTGGCCCAGGCCCAGCACGGCCATTTGCTTCCACGATTCGCCGTCGCCCACCTGGTTGCCGACGTTGTCGAGCCAGCGGAAGCGGTAGAACACGGTGCGGTCGCTGCGGCCCATGTTGGCCATGTCGGCCTGCACGACGAGCACATCGTTCTTGCGCACAATGCGGATCTCGCGCACGGCGATGTTGTTGGCTTCGCCGCGCAGCGCCACTTTGGAGGCCACGGCAATCGGTGTGGCCGGGTCGTGCATCTGGGCGTGGACGGCGCCGGACAGCGCCAGGAAGGCCGCGCTGGCGGCAAGAAGGGTGCGTGCGTGCATGGCGCGGGCTCCTTGGGGTTGTTGTGTAGTGAAAACTCGCATGACCAGTTACTGCGCGGCGCTGGCGGCTGCGGGTTTGCTGGTGCGGCGCTTCTGCGTTTTCTGCGGCTTGCTGGGCGCTTCATTCGCAGGAGCTGCGGCAGCAGGCTTCGGCGGAGCAGCCGACACGGCGGCCAGGCTGCCAATGGTGGCCACCTTGCCCATCAGCACGCTGTTGTTGTACAGGCGCATGGGCACCAGCGCGTACTGGCCGTCGATCTGCACCGGCTCAGGCAAGGGGCGGCCGTTCACGCTCAGCTGGTGCGTGCCCGGCGGCAGGTAGCCACGCGCCACATAGACGCGGCCGGGCAGCATGCGCCACATGCGGTCGTCGGCCTGCTCGGTGGACACGGAAGCCGCTGCGCCGATCAGGCCGCCAAGCAGACCGCCATGCTTTTGCAGCTGGTCTTGCAGCACGCCTTTGGCGACGGCGCGGGTGAACCCACGCAGCACCATGCCGGGCATTTCGTCCTTTAGGGCGCGGCGCGCCATCACGTTCACGTCGACGATTTTTTCGAGCTTGAAATCGTAGCCGGCAGCGGAAATCTGACCCAGTGCAGCATCGGTTGAGGGTTCGATGACCGGGTAGGAAATGCTCACCGTGACCATGCCACGCCCGGTAGGCACCGGCAGCGTGAAAGCCTTGGGTTTGCGCGCCGGAGCGTCGCCCGCTTCCACCAGGAACAGGACGTCGGTCATGCGCTGGCGGCGCTTCCAGGTGAAGCTGGTGCGGCTGTCCAGACCGCGCAGGCCTTCCTCGAGCACACCCGTTTCGGGCTTGAGTTCAATCGCCTTGCGATAGCCGGGCGCGGCCAGTCCAGACTCGCCCAGCACTTCGTACAAATAACCGGCAAGGTAGTGCGAGAGCGCGTTGGAGTACCCGTTCTTGAGCGCCAGCACTTCGGGATCGTTGAGCGTTTCCACCGGGTAGCCATTGAGCTCCTTGCCCGCCGAGCTGGCGCCCTTGGCCTTGGCCTCTTCTTCGGCAGCGAGCGTTTCCTTGGCGCGGAACTCGGCAATCACCGCTTCGCGCTCGTGCGTGCGCTTGATGTCGACACGCGCATTCTCCAGATCGCCCACGGCCACGCGATTGAGCGCCAGCGTGGTGGTGAGCCAGACTTTTTCGTAGTCCTGGCCTTCATAGACCTTGAGGCGCTCGCTGATCAGCGCTGCGCCCACCGTACCCATGAGTTTCTGCGGGTCGGTCTTGGCCGACTCCTCCCAGGCCTTGACCCGAATGTCGGCGAGCAGGAAGGCGTTGGTGCTGTCTTCGTAGCGCTTGTCCATGCGCAGCAATTCGCCGCGCTCCAGGTTGTAGAGCAGCTCGGTGCGCTCGGCTTCGGTGGTGGCAGAAGCTTCCAGGCGCGCGATCGCCGCCGGCACGCCGCCGTTGCTGCCGGCGCTCTGCATTTCGGTCGCCAGCTTGTCGTGGCTTTGCATGTTGGCGCAGCCGGCCAGCGCCAGGGCGAGCGCCAACGGCGCCAAGGCGCGTATGCGAGAAATTCTTGAAAAGGCCATGGTTTTCTCAGGTTTCGTTGTCAGTCCAGAGGTCCTCCACGGCAGCACTGCGGGCATGGTCTTCCTCCTCCTTCTTGCGGCGCGCTTGCTTGCGCGCTCTCCGATTTTTTGGCCCAGAAATGCCTCTGCGCGGCCAAGCGCGAGAATGTAGCAAATGCCGGGGTCAATGTCCGAAGTATCCGCGTGCGCGGTGGCCTGCAGCTTGTTCCGGCGCTAAATCTGGTGGAATAGCGTGTCGTTTTTCACGCCGTTCGATGCGGTAAAGCCACACCGCGCGATCGCCTGGGAGTTTTAGGGTGGCATCGGGCGGCACCTCAGGTACCGCAAACTCCAGGCTGACGAGCCAGGAGCCGGCTTCCATCTCTGCCCGGGCCTTGGCCAGCGCGCGCGCCATGCTCTCGGGGCGCTGGAACAGATAGACCAGCGCATAGCTGGCCCAGTCGGCCGCCCAGATATCGCCCCGGCGCACATACGCCCAGGGGCAGCGCCAGGCGCACAGCAACTGCAGCAATCGGCTGCGCTCGATTCCCTCAAAGTGCGCCTCCGGATAGGCCTGGCGCAGGGCAATCAGCCCATCGCCCAGGCCACAACCGGCGTCGAGCAAGCGCGCTCCGACGGGCAATGCCACAGCCGTTTTCAGGTCAGCCAGAGCGCCATGCGGCGTAGGGAACAAAGGCGCGTCGCGCCAGGCATTCAGGGGATAGACACCCAGCAGCAAGGCCAGCGGCACCAGCCAGGCCCAGGCGGGCACGCCCGCCACACCCGTGAGTGCCAGTGCCAGCGGAAAGCCCGCTGCGATCAGCGCGCGCCGCCACCAGTTGCTGCCCATCACACTGGCCGCTGCCGCCAGCGCGCAGGCCAGCAGCAGCGCCCACACCGGTGTGGTAACGCCCTGCAGGCTGGCGAACAGCAGCCAGGCCCCGCCCCACGCGAGCAGCGCGGGCAGGGGCCAGGGAACGCGGGCGATCCAGCCCATGAAATCAACGGCCCAGGATGCCCCGCAGCAGGTTGATGGGACTCACGGTATTGGCCGGCTGGGCCGCCCGCCCCTCCTCGCGCTCGGCGGGCTCCGGCAGGTCGCTGCTGCCCGCGCCGCGCATGGCGCTGCCACCCTGCTCCTCGCCCAGCATCGCCATGGTGTGGGCCTTCACGCGCACACGCACCGCCCACTCGGGCGCCCAGGGCGCCTTGGGGTCGGCCGGGCGCGGAGGGTGCACGATGTGGCTCTCGCCGCCGTAGGCCATCATGCGCAGCATGGGGGTGGATTCCCGGCCGGCGCCAGCGGCGAAGATGCCCCGGGGGATGGCGCACTGCGTGGCCTCGGCCGGCAGCAGCACGCGCTCTTTCAGCCAGCGGTCGATGGTGGCATTGGGCAGGTAGTCGAACAGGCCCATGCCGGTGTCGGGCGTCTCGGCGCTGGACCACATCACCATGTCGTCGCCGTTCTGCGACATGCCATGCAGGTAGTAGGCACGCGCGTTGCGCACCGGCTGCCAGGTTGTACCCATGCTGTCCTGCGGCTTGCCGGTGGTGCGCAGGTCGATGGCAGGCATCAGGTCCTGCGCGCTGCCGAGCGTGAAGCGCATCGAGGCCGGCACGCCCTCGCCGATCACCTGGTGCTCGCCCACGAGCGAGCTATCCCGCGCAAGCTGCACCTGGTTGCGCTCGTTCGGGTACAGCGCATGCGACGGTCCCACGCGCGCGCCCTGGTCGGGCACGGCCCGGCCGGCAAAGGCCACGGCGAAGTCGGTGGGTTTGGCGCGCGCCAGATCGATCACGCGTGGCTGGCCCGCACGCACCTCGCTGCCGCAGCCCCAGTAAACCAGGATGCGGCCCTTGGGTTTTTGCTGCTCGTATTCCTGCGGCAGCTCACCGGGTTCACTGGGCGCCGTGGGCTGGGCCTTGGGCGGCAGCAGCGGCAGGCTCTCGCCCATGCGCATGCCGGGCGGGATGGCCTGGCGCGCCTCCACGCCCGGGCGCAGGCTGTTGTGCAGGGCGATGTCGATCACGCGCGGCGGCATGATGCCCATGGTGCGCGCCATGCCGTAGTGGGTGTTGCTGCCCATGCCCGGACGGCCGCCACCCACCATGCCCATGAGGCCGCCGCCCATGGGCATGTCCAACTCGGGCATGCCGGCCATGCTGCCGGTGGACAGGTCAATCCACAGCTGCGTCTTGGGGGCCTTGTCGGTCTGCGCGCTGGCAGCCAGGCCGAGCAGGCACAGGCTGGCGGCCAGCACGGTGGGGCGAACGAAAGTGCGTAAGGGGGTCATGGGTCGCTCCAGTAGGGGAAAAAGCACCTGCATGGGACAGCCACGCCACACCGGTGTTGCCGCCGCATGCGCGGCGCGCCGTGTGGACCTGTCGGGGCAGGTAGCCTGCTGCCCAGTGTAGGCCTGCGCCGGCCATTTTTCACCCAGAATATTGCACGCCACGGCGGCGGGCGTGCGCAATGTCACGCGCTGCCGACTTGGGGCATGGCCGGTGATCCACGGCGGGGCTCAGTGCCCGCGCAGGCGCTCGATCAGGCCATTGAGCGCGTCGAGCGAGCCGAACTGGATGGCCAGCTCGCCCATGTCCTCCACACGTCCGGCGCGCTTGATGCGTTTTTTCACACGCACCTCGACTTCGGCCATCAGCAGGTCGGAGAGCTCTTCTTCGACGCGCTTGAGGTCCCGCGATTTTTCTTTTTTCGGCTTTTGCGGCACCAGGTTGAAATCGGCGCCAATACGCCGGACCAGCGACTCGGCCTCACGCACCGAGAGCTTCTTGGCCGCAATCTGGCTGGCGGCCGTGATCTGCGTGGCGCGGTCCAGCGCAAGCAGTGCGCGCGCATGGCCCATGTCGATGTCGCCGGCCATCAGCATGGTCTGTACAGGCTCGGCCAGATTCAACAGGCGCAGCAGGTTGCTGGCCGCGCTGCGCGAACGCCCCACCGCCTGCGCCGCTTGCTCGTGCGTCAGACCAAATTCGCGCACCAGGCGCGAGAGGCCTTGCGCTTCTTCGAGCGGGTTGAGGTCTTCGCGCTGGATGTTCTCAATGAGCGCCATGGCAGCAGCGGCCTCGTCGGGAACGTCCCGCACCAGCACGGGAATGCTGTCGAGCCCCGCCAGGCGGGCCGCACGAAAGCGCCGCTCGCCGGCAATGATTTCGTATTGGCCGGTGTTCTCGCCGCTGGTCAGGCGCCGCACCAGCACCGGCTGCATGATGCCCTGCGCCTTGATGGACTCGGCCAGCTCATACAGCGCGCCTTCGTCCATGCGCGTGCGCGGCTGGTACGCGCCGGGCACCAGTGCCGACAGCGGCAGACTGCTGGGCGCGCCGTCGGTCGGCTCGGTGTTGACGCGTTCTGCCACTTTCGGTCCGAGCAGCGCTTCGAGGCCGCGGCCCAGGCCCTTGGGTTTCTTGGTAACCATGGTCTCTCAGTCCTTCATGAGTGTGTGCAGCAGGGCCTGGCCTTCGGGCCAATCGCCCAGGCCCGATTCGGCGTTGATGTGGCCGCGCTCGCCACAGTCGACCACGCGCGCACCCCATGCCTGCGCCAACTGGGTGGCACGCTCAAAGCGGCAATAGGGGTCGTTGCGGCTGGCCACCAGCACGGCAGGAAACGGCAGGGCCTGGCTGGAAATGGGCGCCCAGCCCGGCAGCTGCGCAGCCAGCTCGGCCCGCTCCACGTCGCCCGGTGCCACCAGCAGCGCGCCGCGCACCTTGCCCGTGTGCTGCGAATGCGCGGCCCACCAGGCCGTCAGGATGCAACCCAGGCTGTGCGCCACCAGCACGACCGGCCCGGGGGCATCCACCACCACCTCATCGAGCCGTGCGCTCCAGTCGCCGCGCAGCGGGCGCATCCAGTCGTGTTGCTCCACCCGCCGGTAGCCGTGGCTCGCTTCCCACAGGGTCTGCCAATGCCCTGCATCAGAGCTTTGCCAGCCCGGCAGGATCAGAACGTTGTCGGGCGACATATGCTCTTTTTTCAATAGCTACTTGCGCTTGCGCATCAAGCGCTGGAGGCCGATTTTGCTTGTATTTTTGACTTGTCGGCCGGCGCCATGCGCTGCACGCGCTCGACCATCTCGCGGGCGAAGTCGACAAAGGCGATGCTGCCCTTGGCGTTCGGATCAAACACGACGCCGGGCAGGCCGTAGCTGGGCGCTTCGGCCAGACGCACATTGCGCGGAATCACGGTGTCGAACACCTTGTCGCCAAAGTGGCCGCGCAATTGCTCGCTGACCTGGCTTTGCAGCGTGATGCGTGGATCGAACATCACGCGCAGCAGGCCGATGATTTGCAGGTCCGGATTGAGATTGGCGTGCACCTGCTTGATGGTGTTGACCAGATCGGTCAGCCCTTCCAACGCAAAGTATTCGCACTGCATGGGCACGATGACGCCGTGTGCGCTGCACAGGCCGTTGAGCGTGAGCATGGACAGAGAAGGCGGGCAATCGATGAGCACGAAGTCGTAGTCGGCCTCCACTTCGGCCAGGGCCGTCTTGAGGCGCTTCTCGCGCCGCTCGATGTCTACCAACTCCACCTCGGCGCCGGCCAGTTCGCGGTTGGCTCCCAGCAATTGGTAGCCGCACTTTTCTGCAGACACCGCCGCCTCGCGCACCGAGGCCGATTCCAGCAGCACGTCGTACACCGTGAGCTCGAGCTTGCGCTTGTCCACGCCCGAGCCCATGGTGGCGTTGCCCTGCGGGTCCAGATCGACCAGGAGCACGCGCTGGCCAATGCGCGCCAAGCCTGCCGCCAGGTTGACCGAAGTGGTGGTCTTGCCCACCCCGCCCTTTTGGTTGGCGATGCAAAAAATGCGCGCCATCAGAGAACCATCCCCGCGTGGATTGCGCGGACCGCGCCATGCAAAGGGGCCGGCAGAGCGGCAACCGAGCAGAATTTTGCAATGCCGAACATGGCTTCCCCGCAAGTGGCTAAGGGCATGAGTTTACGTGAGGGCATGGTTGGCGCCGACAGAGTGAGCCGCAGGACGCATCCAGACGATGCAGCGCTCAGCCTCCAGGCCCGGCACGCTCAGAGGTTCCACGTGAAACACTTCCACGGTGGATGGCAACGCGGCCAATTCCTCCGTCGGGCGCTTGCCCTTCATGGCCAGCCAGACACCGCCGGGCGCCAACGCACCCCGGGACCAGGTACTGAAGTCAGCGAGCGAAGCAAAGGCCCGGCTGCTGACGATGTCGAACGGCCCGGCGAGCGATTCAACGCGTGCGTGCACCCCGCGCAAGTTGGGCAGACGCAAGCTGACCGCCACCTGCTGCACAAAGGCCGCTTTCTTGGCCACCGTGTCGACACACTGCACGGCGAGTGCAGGCATGCAGATGGCAAACACCACCCCGGGCAAACCGCCGCCCGAACCCACATCCAGCAAGGTGGACGCGCCCTGGCCCGCTTGCGCCTGCACAGCCAATTGGCGCTGCAGTGCTGGCACGGCGGCCAGGCTGTCGAGCAGGTGGTGGGTCAGCATGTCGCCGGGCTCCCGCACCGCAGTCAGGTTGTAGACCCGATTCCATTTTTGCAGCAGCGCCAGAAAATCCAGCAACTGGCCGATCTGCACCTCGCTCAGATTCAAACCCAGCGAGTGAGCGCCTGCAGCCAACGCAGCATGCAGCGGCTGCGTCACGCTTTTGCCTCGGTGTCGCTCACGGCCATGCTCTTGAGCCCGCCCTTCTTCAAGTGCACCAGCAGCAATGAAATGCTGGCCGGCGTGATGCCGGCAATGCGCGACGCCTGTCCCAGCGTCTCGGGCCGGTGGCGCGCCAGTTTCTGCCGCGCTTCGATACTCAGCGCCGTGACCTGCAGGTAGTCGATGGAGTCGGGCAGACGCAGGTGCTCAAAGTGGGCAGCGCGCTGCACTTCGCCCTGCTGGCGCTCGATGTAGCCAGAATATTTGGCGGCAATCTCCACCTGCTCCACCACCGCCTCGCTCAGATCGCCCAGTGTTTCACGTGAAACGTCGGCCGCGGCAAAGCGCCCGCCATCCATGTCAACCAAGCTTGCATAGCCCACATTGGGCCGGCGCAGCAGCTCGAACAGGTTGTGTTCGTGCTCGATGCTCTTGCCCAGCACGCGCTCCGATTCACTCGCCAGCAGGTTGCGCGGATTGACCCAGGTGTCCTTGAGTCGCTGCGTCTCGCGCACCACGGCTTCGCGTTTGCGGCTGAAGGACTCCCAACGCGCATCGTCGACCAGACCCATCTGGCGGCCCGCCTCGGTCAAACGCATGTCGGCGTTGTCCTCTCGCAGTTGCAGGCGGAACTCGGCCCGGCTGGTGAACATGCGGTAGGGCTCGGTCACGCCTTGGGTAATCAGGTCGTCCACCAGCACACCCAGGTAGGCCTGGTCGCGCGCAGGCAGCCAGGGCGCGTCGCCCCGGCAGGCCAGCGCAGCGTTGACCCCGACAAACAAGCCCTGCGCGGCAGCTTCTTCGTAGCCCGTGGTGCCGTTGATCTGGCCGGCAAAATACAGGCCCGCGATCTGCTGCGTTTCAAAGCTGCTCTTGAGTGAGCGCGGGTCAAAGTAGTCGTATTCGATGGCGTAGCCGGGGCGCAGAATGTGCGCGTTCTCCAGCCCCTCCATGCTGCGCACCAAGGCCAGCTGGATGTCAAACGGCAGGCTGGTGCTGATGCCGTTGGGGTAAAACTCGTTCGTGGTCAGCCCCTCGGGTTCCAGGAAAATCTGGTGGCTGTCCTTGCCGGCAAAGCGATTGATCTTGTCTTCCACACTCGGGCAATAACGCGGCCCCACGCCTTCGATCTTGCCGGTGAACATGGGGCTGCGGTCAAAGCCGCTGCGGATGATTTCGTGCGTGCGCAGATTGGTATGGGTGACCCAGCAAGGCAATTGGCGCGGGTGCATGGCCGCACCGCCATGGGCGTACGCCATGAAGCTGAAGACCGGCACGCGGCCTTCGTTCACACCGCCAGGCATGCCGTCACCGGGCTGCTCCTGGCATTTCGAAAAATCGATGCTGCGCCCATCAATGCGCGGCGGCGTACCGGTCTTGAGCCGCGCCTGCGGCAATTGCAGTTCCTTGAGCCGGCCCGAGAGACTCACGGCCGGCGGATCGCCCGCGCGGCCGGCGGCGTAGTTGGAAAGCCCCACATGGATTTTTCCGTCGAGGAAAGTTCCCGCCGTCAGCACCACCGTGCGGCCGCGGAACTTCACGCCCACCTGCGTCACGGCCCCCACCACGCGGTCGCCCTCCACCATCAAATCGTCCACCGCCTGCTGGAACAACCACAGGTTCGGCTGGTTCTCGATCATCCGGCGGATGGCCGCTTTGTAGAGCACGCGGTCCGCTTGTGCGCGCGTGGCGCGCACGGCAGGGCCTTTGCTGGAATTGAGAATGCGGAACTGGATACCGGCCTCGTCCGTAGCCAGCGCCATGGCGCCGCCCAGCGCATCCACCTCTTTCACCAGGTGGCCCTTGCCGATGCCGCCAATCGAGGGGTTGCAGCTCATTTGCCCCAGCGTCTCGATGTTGTGCGTGAGCAGCAGCGTGCGCGCGCCCATGCGCGCCGCAGCCAGTGCGGCCTCGGTGCCGGCGTGGCCACCGCCCACCACGATCACATCAAATTCCTGGGGATACAACATGGAAACACGCTCCGGGGCCCGGGGGCACGAAAATCAGAAAACCCGGCTCACGCAGCGACGCCCAGAGGCGCCGTACACCGGCCCTGCTCCCCAAACGCCCATGCCACATGCACCCGGCGCCTCAGCAAGCAATCTGCAATTTTCCCACTTTGCGCTGGCATCGTCTGTTTTCACGCTTCTCACCCTCTCTCCAACCCAGTTGCTCGGCGCGCTGCGCCACCCCCCCGCGATGTTTCACGTGGAACCAACGGCAGAGAGAGTGGCGCCGCCCTGCCTACCGCAATTTGTCGAGATCAATACTCTCTGTCACCCGCAGGTACCCCAAGTCATTGAGGTGCAGGCTGTCCGCGCCCCGATACGCTGCGAGGATGCGCGCTGGCTCGGCAGGATCTCGCACCGCCGCGTCAAAGTCAAAGACACCTGATACTTCGGTGTTCGTGCGAATCCAGGCATTCACCTCTTGCCGTATCTGCTCGCCCGGGTCGGAAAAATACACATGCCCTTTGAAGGGCGTCATCGTCGTTAGGTACACCTGAATCCCCATCGCCTTGGCCGCAGCAACGGCACTGGCGATGCTGTTGATCAGGTCTGCAGCAGTTGCTTTTTCATTGGGCGTCCAGGCCAATTGAAACCCGATATCGTTGATGCCCATTTGCAAAATGGCATGCGTCACACCCGCTACACCCAGCGCATCCCGCCGGAAGCGCTCGACCCCTCTCAAGCCAAACCGGTCATGCAACCAACGATTGCCCCCCAAGCCTGCATTGACCACAGAAACCGGGGAGCCCCCGCCTGTCTTGAGCAACCGCATGGACAACAGGTCGGGATACCTTTGGTTGGCGCCCATGCTGGAGCCATTGCCGTCGGTCAACGAATCCCCGAAAGCGACTACGACACGGGCCGGCCGCGCCCTGTACACATCCATCGCACTCATCCAATAAGAAGAAGTGAGCCGATTCGCGGGGGACGACGGCATGGCAGCCGCGCTGCTCAAATCACCGGAAGCGACGTAGTGGATCGCGTTCGCATACCGGTGTTACGAGGTGGAATCGGCCGCCTCCCTCACATACACACTGACTGCCACATCCCCGCCGTCAGGCACCCGAAGCGACACTTTGTCGCTCCAGACTTCAGCGCCAGGAGGGATGGACACCGAATCGCCGCCCTGGAACGTCACGGCGACATCCGTCGCCATGTCCACTGCCCCGCCGCCCGTGCTCAGCGCCGCACGAACCCGCGCCAGGGGCAATGGCGCTTTGCCATACAGGTTGCCGAATTTGATGCGCAGCTGGTCACCGCCCATGGACAAGTGCGCAATTTGCCTGAGGGTCTGGTCCCTGAAGCTGGTGCTGACAGGTGGCGGGATATCCAGGAAACGCACGTCCTCTTGAAGATCACTCAATACCGCCATCCATGTTCCCATGGGTTTGGTCTCTTTGGCCGAGGGCGTTTCGCTGGAACCACCCCCACAGCCGACCAGCCCCGATGCGGCCCACACACCCAGTGTCGATAGAAATAGACGCCGATTGGTCCGCATCCAGGTTCTCACAGACTGCATTGCTTGTTCCTATTCATCATGTACTTGTGCGCGCAAGTCTATGGGCTTGCCGCCAGGCACCGCACGATTTGCGCATTGTTTGTGCAGGAATCCTGCCGTACGTCTGTGCTTCAATCGCAACCATGCCCAGTACCTCTTCTTCGCCCTCCCTCCTGATCTTCGCGGGCAGCACCCGCCAACAATCGTTCAACCGGCGCCTGGCGCAGCAAGCTGCGGGCATGGCCCGCGCTGCCGGCGCCAGAGTCACTCTGCTGGAACTGGGCGACCTCGACATCCCGATGTACAACGCCGATCTCGAAGCCCGCGGCACACCGCCCGACGTGCTTCGCCTCAAGCGGCTGATGTGGGAGCACCCGGGCTGGATCATCTGCTCGCCCGAATACAACGGCAGCTACACCGCGCTGCTCAAGAACACCATCGACTGGGCGTCGAGCCCCGTGGCGGCAGACCCCGAATGGAAAGATGGCGTCAAGCCGTTTCGCGGCAAAGTGGTGGGCATACTCAGCGCATCCAATGGGCGCCTGGGCGGCCTGCGCTCCCAAAGCCACTTGGCGCCTTTGCTGCTCCTGCTCGAATGCTGGCTGGCGCCGCGCGCTTATGCACTGGCTGGCGCCGCCAGCGCGTTCGACGCGGACGGCGTGCTGACACAGGCAGAGCACCGGGCGAGCGTACAAGGCGTGGTCGATCAGGTGCTCTGGGCTACAGAGCGGCTGCAAGCCGAGCCACGCTGAAAAATTCAAACAAAATGAGCCTCTGGCGCTTACTGCACAAACATCAACAGCTATCAAAATGATAGTCGAATAAATTCATGGATTGCCGCCCCGGCTGCGGCGCCTGTTGCACCGCCCCTTCCATTTCCAGCGCCATCCCCGGCATGCCGCAAGGCAAACCGGCTGGCGTGCGTTGTGTGCAATTGGGGGCTGACGAGCGCTGCCTGATTTTCGGCCACCCAGACCGCCCTGCCGTGTGCGCCAGCCTGCAACCGCAAGCCGACATGTGCGGCGACAACCGCAGGCAGGCGATGGTTTTTTTGTCCCGGCTTGAAAGCCTTACCACGCCGTAGCCATACCTGCGCCACCTGCAGTCAACCCAACACCACCGGCACCCAGTGGTTGATCAAGGCGCCGCCCGCCAGCAGCCAGCCAAACAAAATCAGCGCCAGCAGCAGCGGCTTGGCACCGGCCTTGCGAATGGCGCCAAAGTGCGTAGACAGGCCCAGCGCGGCCATGGCCATGGCCAGCAGGCCGGTGTCGATCTCGGTGACAAAGTGGACGAAAGGCGCAGGAAGCCACTGCTGTGAATGGAGCAGCACCACCGCCAGAAAACCGAACGCAAACCATGGCACCGTGATCTTGCGCTTGCTTCTCGCACCGCCTGCGCCCGTCGCGGCGCGCGCCCCGCCACTGCGGGCCATCCAGGCCGAAAGCAGCAGCAGGAACGGCGCCAGCATCATCACCCGCACCATCTTGGCAATCACTGCCGCGTCAGCCGCCTCGGGGCCAATGGAGCGCGCGGCAGCCACCACCTGCGCCACCTCGTGAATGGTAGAGCCCGCGTACTGGCCAAAGCCCTTGGCGCCGCCGGGGATCACGCCCCAGGCCTGGTTCAGCTGGAACAGCACCGGGTAGAGAAAGATCGACAGCGTGCCAAACACCACCACCGTCGCCACGGCCACGGTCACCTGTTCGGCCCGCGCTTTGACCACCGGCTCGGTCGCCAGCACCGCAGCGGCGCCGCAGATCGAGCTGCCGGCGCCAATCAGCATTGCGGTTTCGCGCTCCAGCCCCAGCCAGCGCATGCCGATCCAGCACGCCAGGCCAAAGGTGGAGCACAGCACCAAGGCGTCCACCACAACACCCGTCCAGCCCATCTGGCCCATGTCCTGCGTGGTCAGCCGCAGCCCGTACAGGACGATGCCCAGGCGCAGCAGTTGCTGCTTGGACACCTGCACCCCCGGGCCGCTGGCGGCGGCAAAACGGGGATAGACGGTATTGCCCACCAGCATGCCCAGCACAATGGCCAGCGTCAGCGCGCTCAGCCCGTGCGCCGCCAGCCAGTCGAAGCGGCCGAGCGCCATGGCGGCGGCGGCCAGAGCCGCGCTCAGGCACAGTCCTGGCAACAGCCGCCGTGCGGAGCCAAGGCGGCCAGGGCGAACCAGGGAGCGGGCCGAGGCGCTCCACGGCGCGCCAGGAAGCAGTCGGGATTCGGAGCGATAGGCCATGAATGCAGTCTGAGCTTCCTGACGTGACCCGTCCAACAGGTTGTTTGTGTATGATTTACCTGACAACCAGGTAATACGCCCTTATGGACCTTCTGCGCCTGAGCCTGCGCCAGCTGCAAATCTTTGTCGCCGTTGCCCAGAGCGGCAGCACCAGCGCCGCCAGCGAAGCCATTGCGCTCTCGCAATCTGCTACCAGTGCGGCCGTCAACGAGCTCGAACGCATGCTCTCGCTGCAGCTCTTTGACCGCACCGGCCGGCGCCTGCTGCTCAACGACAACGGCCGCGCGCTGCTGCCGCGCGCGCTGCGCATGCTCGAAGACGCGTCCGAGATCGAGCGCATGGCGCGCGATGCGGACCAGCAGTTGCAGTCGCTGCGCATCGGTGCCAGCACCACCTTGGGCAACCACGTGCTGCCCGCCCTGCTGGCCCGGTTCTTCGGCAGCAGCCCGGCAGCGGCGCCGCACTGGCAATCCAGCGTGGCCATTGGCAACACCGAAGACATCTGCGCGCAAGTAGCCGCCTTTTCCCTCGATATCGGCCTCGTCGAAGGCCACTGCCACCACCCGCAGCTTGCCGCGCAGCCCTGGTTGCACGACGAACTGGTGCTCGTCGCCGCGCCCGGCGGTGCCCAAGGGCTGGACCCGCGCGAACCCACCAGCCTGGAGCAATTGCGCGCAGCCGTCTGGCTGCTGCGCGAGAGCGGCTCGGGCACGCGCGAAACCGGCGACCTTGCCATCCTGCCCCAACTGCACGCCTACCGCCGCGTGATCGAACTGGGCAGCTCGGAGGCCATCCAGCAGGCCGCCGCCGCCGGCCTGGGCATTGCCTGCCTCTCGCGCTGGGTGGTGCAGGACTTTCTGCGCGAGGGGCGGCTGGTGGAGCTGATCACCCCGTTGCCGCCCATTCAGCGCCAGTGCTTTTGCGTGCTGCGGCGGGGCAAGCAGAGGACGGCGGCGCTGGAGCGGTTGCTGGGGCAGCTTGGGTTGGAGGGGTGAAACTTTGTCCTCAACGCGCGGGTGACTGGTTTCGACCCGGAGCCGCCGTTGAGAAGCGCCACCCGGAAGCCGCCATTGATTTGCTGCCCGCTGGCTCACAGTCCCAAACGTGCTGTTGGAAATCCCTGTCTCTGCCTACTGGCAAGCTATAGTTTGCTGAGTTGACGCGTGCCGGGTTTCGCAGAGTTTTTAGACCTGGATGTTTGAACAGGCTATCCCTGAAAACCTATGCTGCAATCCACTTCCAGGAGAAATCAGTGTCCAGAATATCCCGTACGGTCCAGTTTATCCCGCAGGTTTTGCGGGATACATCACGTTAGGTTCTCGGGAGGCAAAAAATTATGAATCGAACTTTGGAAGATAACTTCGATTTTAACGACCATGACGACTATAAGATGGCGTGGTGCGAGCAGGAAAGACTGCGACAGGAGAACTCCATTAATGGATGGATATATGTCGGCCTTGATACTCGCTATAACAACATGGCCAAAATTGGACTAACAACAGGCCAGCTTGGCACAAGAGCAAGTGGAAGCCAAAATCCTTTTTATGCTTTGCTTTGTGCTTTCAAAATTAAGGAAGGAGTAGCGGCTGTAAAAGTTAGTGAAATTGAAGTGAGCATTATTAACTATCTGAGTCATTACTATAATCGCATAAACCATATAACCTCCGGCAGGCTTTCAGAGTGGTTTTACGCCAAACCTTTGGAAATGAGGCAGGTTGTCCATGATTTTCTCTATGAAAAATATAGCTGGGAAATGTATAGCTACCACTGCTCCGAAAGAGATATCGGCGTCATATATTCATGGGAGAACAAGCAGTTTCTATCTGGAGCGCCGCGAAATCCATACCAAGCAAATGATTTAAGCTCTCCTCCCGTTGATTCAGCTTGCTATATGCCTGGAGGGTGTGGAGCAGATTGCGATTGCTGGGATTGACATGGCTTACGAAAGGACCTAACAAGTCAATCCAGCGGACACCGTACCGGTGCCGCTGATTTCCAACGTTAGACGGCATGCATAGCACTTCGGCAAGTCTCGACCAATTGCAGGCGCGCCTCCGTCGACTGCACGCTTCATTGGCCTCGACCTCCACATTGGAAATCCCGGTGTTTCAGTCACCGCGTTTGGTCGGGGCTGGGACCTTCTCCGTTGAATTTACAGACGGAAGGTCCGCGGCGGAAATGGAGAATGTGTTGGCGACGCTGGTTGCGAACGTGGCTTCATTGAAGGATCACTTGAAGGAATGGTGCGTGACCCAAAGCATCGCATCTCCTGGAGACCGGCTCATCGACAGTGACTTATCGGTCGCATTGGTTCACGATCTCTGGAACAGAGACAAGCACCCCGAGTTCGACACCAAATCGCGGTTTGAGCCGATTTCTCGATGTCGGTCTCATTTGAATCAAGCACATAGAAGCAGGTTTTGTAATTTTCTGTAGTGGCAATATCATGATTGTGAAGTGTTGGCA